>NZ_JBEPOL010000008.1:0-324311 GCF_040546795.1 Devosia sp. UYZn731 | reverse complement strand
AACAGTGGGAGCCAGAAGCTCAACGTCGTCAACGTGGCTGGATGTAAGCGACACACCGAAGTCTGTCAACACCCAATTTCAAGTTTCAACACCGTTAAAACTCAAAACCGGAAAGCTCAAATCACTTCGAACTTCCCACCTCATCAGCACCAATTTCTTAGCAACTTCAGAAGCTTGCCGGTCGCTGCGGGCCTTGCGGCGCCGCGGTCTCCAGCGATGAGCCGGGTTATAGGGACACCCGCCGAACCTGTAAAGCCTACAAAATGACAAAACTGACTTTTTCCAGATTCGCCGCACGGGGCCGTGTGGATAACTCGCCCAAGACCCTACGGTGTTGGGGCGTCTGCGCGTAACAGCCCCTCCTGTTTCAGTTCGGCCCAAAGCGCGGCCGGAATTGGATGGCGCATGGATTCAATGTTGCGGCCGACCTGGGACGGATGCAGCGCGCCTGGAATCACCGACGCGACAAGAGGGTGGTGAAGCGGAAATTGCAGCGCCGCCGCGGCCAGGGGCACTGCGTATCGTGCGCACACCGTCTCTATGCGCCTCACATGCTCGGCCTCCGCCGGAGATGGCTCGTGATAATTGTACTTGGCGCCGGGCACCGCGCCGGTTGCCAGAATACCCGAGGCGAACACGCCGCCGACGACCAGCCCAACACCACGCTGCTCGCATAGCGGAAATTCCTCGTCCAGCACCGGCTGCTCGGCCAGCGTGTAGGGCAGCGCCACGAGGAAGAAATCGAGGTCGAGCAGGTTGAGAAAGCGTGGAATGGTGCCGAGCCGGTTCACCCCTGCCCCGATGGCGCCGATCAGGCCATCGCCTTTCAGCTCCTCTAGCGCCCGCATCCCGCCGGCCGCCAATTGGCTCAGATGCGCCGCCAGCAGTGCCTCGGACCCCATATTGGCCAGATCGAGATCATGGATCAGCAGCATATCGATCCGATTAAGGCCCAGCCGCTGCAGGCTATCCTCATAGGAGCGCATCACCCCGTCATAGGAATAGTCGTAGTGATGCTGAAACTTGAGCCCCTCAGGCCAGGAGCGTTGCGTCTTGGCAAAGGCTTCCGGATCGGCTGGCGCGGTGAAGATGCGCCCCACCTTGGTGGACAGCCGGAACTGCGACCGTGGCTGGTTGAGCAGGAAATTGCCCATGCGGCGTTCGCTGAGGCCGCGGCCATACCAGGGCGAGGTATCGTAATAGCGTACGCCCTCGGCCCAGGCGGCCTCCATCGTTGTAACCGCATCGGCGTCGCTGACCGCTGCAAACAGATTGCCCAGCGGCGCACCGCCAAAGCCGATCTGCGGCAGCGTCACCCCCGTGCGGCCGAGCTGCCGCTGTTGGAACGGGTCCATCGCTACGCCGCGAACTGGCCGAACGGCACTTTGGTGGGCACGATCTGGGATAGTAACTCCTCGATCTCGCGGGCCGTCACGGCATCGATGAAGGTGGTCGGACTGCGGACTATTGGGGTGCGAATGACACCGCGGCGGACCAGTAACTCCTTGTGCATGAAGTAGAAGATATCGCCGCCCTGGTTGCCCAGTCGGTTGATCGCCATGATGGTTCGGTCGAAATGGTCTCGCGCCGCGACTTCGTCGCCGGCCTGGAATGCATCCCACACAGCCACGAAATCGGCCGGCTGGCTGCAGAACGGCATGGTGCCCAGCGCGCCGCGTCGCAATTCTTCGATGAAATAGCTGCCACCCGCGCCGCCGAATATGGTCAGCCGCTCGCCCGCGACCGTCGCCATGGCAGCCACCTTGCTGGTCACCGGCAGCGTTTCAACCTTGATATATTGCACATTGCGACAGGCGTCGGCGATGCGCAGCGCCAGCCCCGGCGGCACCGGCCCCTGCGGCACGTCCTGCAGGATGATCGGGATGCCCACATTGCGGTCGATCGCGGTGTAATAGTCGAAAATCTCCTCGGCGCTGACCGGCATGAACGAGGGCGGGATGACCATCAGCGCATCGGCGCCGGCAGCTTCGGCGGCCTTGGAATAGAATACCGCCAGGTCCGTGCCCGCGGCGCCGCTATTGATGACCATGGGCACCCGCTTGGCCGCCGCGCCGATGACGCAGCGTGTCACCTGCTCGCGCTCGGCTTCGTTGAACTTGAAGATCTCGCTGCCGAGCGCCACGCCCAGCCCATGCACGCCGGCCGCGATGTTGAACTCGACCAGATTGGCCAGACTCTCTTCGTCGATCCGACCATCCTCGAAAAACGGAGTAACGAGGATGGGGACGACGCCGTGCAGCATGGGAAGGGACATCAAAACTCTCTGAAAATTGGATCGTCAGTCGGCGTGAAACATTTCCTCGAGCGGCTCCTGCCAGGGCGAGAAGTCGGCATTGGTCTCCATGTAGGGCACCATCATCTCCCACCACTTCCACACGATGGGATCGATCGGGGCGTCGGGCACGGGAGGCTGGTCGAGTTCGTGATAGGCGAACAGCAGGATGCCATAGCGATAGATGGAGAAGTTGCGGGTGCCGCTGCGCGCCATCAGGTCGAGCATTTCGGGCCAGATTTCGTCGTGCTTCTGTTTGTAGATCGCCTCGTTACCGGGCTTGAGCTTCATCACCCATGCATGCCGCATCGTTTCCCCCTAAGCCACAACCGGCTGGGCCAGCAGCGGCCAATCGCCCAGATAACCGATGCGCCGACTGACCGCGCCGCAGGCCTCGTTCAGCAGCGCCACCTTGGGTATGATGGCCTCGCCCGGCGCCTTGACCGATGGACCGGTAATGCTCATCGAGCCGGCGGGATGGCCATTACGATCGAGTATCGGCACCGAGACGCAATAGACCCCGATCACCACCTCCTGGTCGTCGATCGAATAGCCGCGCGCCTTGATCCGCACGAGTTCGGCCTTGAGCACATCGAGATCGGTAATGGTCTTGGCCGTCAGCGCCACCAGCGGCAGCTCGAACACCTTGGCCTGCTCCGAAGGCGCCATATAGGCCAGCATGACCTTGCCGGCCCCCCCGCAATGCATCGGCCCGCGCGAGCCGATCCGCATATCGAGTTGCATGCCCTCATTGCCGCGCACCTTGTCGATGCACACGCCGTTGCGCCCGCTCAGCGCATTGAGGTTGACGGTCTCGCCCGTCGCCTGCGCGATCTTTTCGGCATGGGGCCGGGCCAGCCGCGGCAGTTCGATCCGTTCGAGCTGGCTGCCGGTGATTTCCAGCAGCCGGAACGACAGCTCCCACTCGCCATCGGCGGTCCGTTCGGCAATGCCCTCCTCCTCGAGGTCGAGCAGCAAGCGATGCACCGACCCCAGTGGCAAAGCCAGTTGGGTCGCTATGGCGCGCACGCCCAAAGGGCTCTTGCGCGCCAAAAGGTCCATCACTTGCACTGATCGCTTGATGCTCGACATTGCGACTGATCTTCCCCGCTACCAGAACTTCTTTTCCAGGGCCAAGGGATCGATCAGGTTGTCGTCGATATAGTCCCACTCGATTTCATAGCCCATGCCGGGGCCGGTGGGCATGTGCACGTAGCCTTCGGCATCGATCTTGTCGCAGGTGTTCTTGAGGTATGGATGCGGCGCGTCATAATCGACGCCGGGCGCCAACAGGCCCTTCTCATAATATTCCGACGTGTCCTCGGAAGTCGCGCCGATCACCTGCAGATTGCCCCAGCCCGCCATGTGCATTTCGCAGCGCAGGCCATAGGCCTCAGCGACGATGGCCGTCTTGCGCGCCCCGGTAATGCCGCCGCGCACCACGTCGATGCGGCTCATGTCACCGGCCCCGCGCAAAATCCACTCGGCGCGCGAAAACACGCCACCCGCGATGATTTCGGGCGACAGGATCGGGATCGAGAGTTCGCGCGATAGCCTCACATAGCTCTCAGTGCGGTATTCGGGCATCGGATGCTCGTACCAATAGAAGTTGAGCTTCTCCAGCTCGCGCCCGACCTGGATGGCCTCCTCCATGCTCATATACGTCCCCCAGGGATCGAACATCAGCACATAGTCCGGGCCTACAGCTTCGCGCACCAGATGGCAGGTCTCGATATCGGCCTTGATATTGCTCGGGCGACCGGGCGTCGGCTGGCCGGTTTCGGGATTCCAGAAGTAATGTGGATGGATTTTGTAGGCCTGATAGCCCTCAGTCTTGCAGGCCAGCGCGTGCTCGGCATAGACGTGCGGCTTGCCGATATTGGGATAGGTCGAGGCATAGGCCTTGACCTTTTCGCGCCCGGCGCCGCCCATCAGCTTATAGACCGGGGTATTGAAGGCGCGGCCCGCCAGATCCCACAGCGCATTGTCGATGACGCTGGCGACATTCTCGGGCGTATTGTTGACCCACAACCACTTCCACACCATTTCGCGGTCGAGCGGGTCCTGCCCCTTGAGCAGCGGCAAAATACGACCCCGGATCATCTGCTGATCGACGATATTGAGCCCTTCGGCATCGCCGTGCGAGCCGCCACCCAGATAATAGCCGGTGACGCCGGCATCGGTTTCGATGGCCAGGATGGTCTGCATCAGATCGGCCTTGGGCACGGGCAGCGCATGGCCCACGTCCCAGCGATCGGCATAGGTGCGGAACGTCTTGATGCGAATATCGGTGATTTTCACGGCAATGCGCCTTTCGAAGCGAGCTTTGGATTGAAAATTATTCGTAAGCGTCGCCGCCACGGAAGCGGTCGAGCAGAACGGCCGCCAGCAGCAGCAGGCCGACAATGATGTTGACGTAGTAGGGACTGATCGCCCGCAGATCGAGAATGTTGGACACCCCGGCCACCGCCAAAAGGCCCAGCGCCCCGCCGATGGGATTGCCGACACCGCCCCTCAGGATCGAATAGCCGCCGATCATCAGCGCCGCATAAACCTGGAACTCGAGACCCACGCCGGTGGCGCGCGCGGCGCTACCCAACTGGCCGGCAAAGACGATGCCGCCAAGCCCGCCGCCGAAAGCGCTCAACAACAGCGCAATCACCCGCACCCGCTTCACCGAAATACCGGCCCGCGCCGCCGCCCGGTCATCGCCACCCACCGCCTGCACGTGGCGGCCAAGGCGGCTCTTTGCCACCAGTAACGATGTAAGCAGCGTTAACACGACGGCGAGCAGGAAGAACAACGGCAGTCCGAACACCGATTGGTTGACCAGCGCAAACAGCCCCGGATTGAACGAGAAGATCGAGCCCTGTGGTCCGAGCAGCACCCAGGTGATGCCGCGCAGCGCCACCAGCATGCCCAATGTCGCCGCGATGGCTTCGGCACCAAAGCCCACAATGGCAATGGCATTGATCCCGCCAAATCCTAGGCAGGCAATCAGCGTCACCGGGGCAGCGGCCCAAGGGTCCCAACCCAAAGTCAGGAACAGCGCGAACAGCGCCGATGAAAACCCCACCATCGAGCCGATGGACAAATCCACCACGCCCGATAGCAGCGCAAAGCCGGCAAAGGCGCCCACGATCAGCGGCACGATCAGGAACGAGCCCATGATCGAAATATTGCCAAAACTAAGGAATTTCGGGCCGACCCAGATCAGCCCCACCGCGAGTACAACGATAAAGGTCAGCGCGATGCTGGCCACCGATCCGGTCAGCAGCTCGCGCACCGGATGGTGGGGAATGACATAGGTGTCACGCTTGGCGGCAAGATCGGTCATGGAGTGCCCCTTCGCGCCCGCATTCCATCGATGGCGACGGCGATAATCAGGATCAGGCCCTGGAAGATCGACTGCGTGTCCGAGGACAGCCCGAAGAACACCAGCGAGGTTGGAATGGTGGACAGGAACCCGACGCTGAGCAGCAGCATCCAGAAATTGCCGCGCCCACCCGCCAGCGAAATCCCCGCCAGGATCACCCCGGCAATGATATTGAGCTGCATGGCGCTGCCCGAGCCCGGATTGAACGGGCCGCTGGTCGCTGCGAACAGCACGGCCGCGAAGCCGACAAAACCACCGGCCGCCGTGAAGATGGCAAAGCGTGTCGCCTTGAGCGAAATGCCGCGCGCCCGTGCCGCCATGCGATTGCCGCCGACCGCCGTGGCGCGCCGACCATAGCGCGTACGGGGCAGCATGAAGCCGACCACCAGCACCAGCGCCACCATCGGCCACCAGATCGCCGGCAGTCCCAGAAAGCTGGCGCGGCCAAACGCATAAATCTCGCTGCGCTGAGGCACTTCGGCGAGCTGGAACACCAGGAACAAAGCCGCAAGGCCGATAAAATTGGTCGCCAGCGTCACGATCACCGGATTGAGCTTGGCGAAAACGATGATGCAGGCGTTGAACGCACCCCATGCCATCCCAGTCAGGATGGCCCCGATGATCACCACCCAAAGCGGCATCCCGGCTTCGGACAACCGCACCGCCACAAGGCTCGCGGTGATCATCCCCGCCGGCTGGCTAAGATCGATGAAGCCGCCGGAGATGGCCACCAGCCCCTGCCCGATCGACAGCACGCCGACAATCGACATGGTGAAAGCCACCGCGAGCAGCGTCTGATGCGAGATGAAATCTGCGCGGTATATGCCGGTGGCTGCGATGAGCAGCAGCCACGCGACGATGAGCATGAGCCCGGTGCCCCAACCGTGGAACCGCACCTGCAGCGTCATGGCTGGCGGAGAGGCTGGCATGGTTTGATCGAGGGACATCTGGTTACTCGATTACTTGTTCGGGCAGAACAGTTCGTACTCGGTGGTCCCGGTCGGGGCCGCGAGCAGTTGCGTGACGCGGGCCGCCATATCGGGCACCGATTTTGCCTGTTCGGCCGAAACCGGGCATGGCTGCACCTTGGATGCCGGATCGCCGGCATCGGCCTTGAGCGCAGGAACGGTGCCAGCCGCAATCGGCCCGATCACGTCCTTGATGGCGTAAACGGCATAGCCTTCGAGGAAGTAGAACACCGAGCCCGCCAGGTGCGGATTGACATTGTCGCCGGTGATGAAGGCGCCGTCCTGGCCCCAGCCGATCACGCCATCGGCGCGGCCAAGCTGTTCGGCGGCATTGATCAGCGACAGCACGCCGCCGTCATTGAGACCGACTACGGCCATGGTCTTGGCATCTGGGTGAGCCGCCAGCAGATCGCGGGCAGCCGGCAGGCCGACAGCAGCGTCGCCCTGGCTTTCGAACGACACATACTTGGCGTCCGGAATATCCGGGCACACTTCCTTGAGGCCGGTGCGCATGCCACCGGTGCGCCATTCGTTGACGATGCCTGCCGAAGCCCCTTCCGCCGAAATCACCAGGTCGGGATTGCAGTCCCACTTGGCCTTGATCAGCTCGCCGAGCTGCTTGCCACCAGCGATGCCGGCCGCAAGGTTGTCGATGCCGACGAAATACATGCCGGGATCGGCGATATCATAGGTGACGACCGGGATATTGGCGGCCTTCAGGACGGCCGCGATCGCCGGGTTGGCGGTCGGCTGACCATTGAACTGGATGACGGCATTGACGCCTTCCTGCACAAAGATTTGTGCATTCTTCAGTGCCGTTGCTGGATCGTTGTTGTTGGAAAGTTCGACATAATCCCAGCCATTCTTTTCGGCCAGCGCGCGGGCAACATCGCCCTGTGCCTTCATCCATTCGCAGCAGGTATTGCCGCCAACGGCCATGCCGAGTTTGAATTTATCCTGGGCCGAGACCGTTCCGGCAAAGCCGGCGGCGGCAAGCACGAGTGTAAGCATCATCATGGCGATGACGCGCAGAGACCGACGCAGCATGGGTTCCTCCTCAAGGGTGCGATAAGTCCGTAAAGTCCCGCGCTGCCGGTTATCCGGTTCTAGGCGGGAAGAGCTGTCTCGGCCTCCTGCTGGTGATCGCCCGGAATGGCTCCGGTGATCAGGCCGACGATTTCGGACACTTGCGTATCCTTGACGGTGCGCGTGGCAATCGAGCGGCCCAGCCGCATCACGGTGATGCGGTCGGCAACGGACATCAATTGCTGCATATTGTGGCTGACGATGATCACGCTGACATCCTGCTTGCGCAGTTCGCGGATCACATCGAGCACCTGGCCGGTTTCGCGCACCCCCAGCGCCGCAGTCGGCTCGTCGAGGATGACGATGCGGCGGCCCCAGAGCAGCGCGCGGGCAATGGCGAGGCACTGGCGCTGGCCGCCCGACATGCCTTTGACCGTGACATTGATCGAGGGAATCTTGACCTGCAGGCTATCGAGCACTTCGCGCGCCCGTTGCCGCATCTGCCGGTCGTCGACCAGGTTGAAGAACCGCGCCACCGGGTTTTTGGAAATCTCTTCGCGCCCCAGATAGACGTTCTGGTAGGCGGTCATCGTGTCGACCAGCGCCAGGTCTTGGTAGACCGTCTCGATCCCCGCATCCATGGCGTCCTGCGCGCGGCGCAATTGGATCGGCGTGCCATCGACGAGCACCTCGCCACTGCTGGCGCTGATGATGCCGGACAGGATTTTCAGCAGCGTCGACTTGCCCGCGCCATTGTCGCCGACCAGCCCCAGCACTTCGTTTTTATTCAAGGTTAGCGAGGCATCGGCCAGCGCAATGACGGCACCGAAATGCCGCGCAATGTGCCGTGCCTCGAGTACAGGCTGAGACAGCAGGTCATCCATAAGTACGCCTCCTGATGTTCCATATTTGGAACACTCGTACCATATATAGAACGCTAAACCGCGAGGAGGCTGGGTGTCAAGGCACCTGTGGCGTCTCAGACCAAAGACTAATGGGACGTGCTAGACGACGGCGTCCAGCACGTCGCGATCGGCGAGAACCATACCGAAACCGGGCGCTTCCGACAATTTCAGCTTGCCGTTCTGCGGAATCGGCTCGCCTTCGAACAGGTCGCCAAACACCGGCATGATGGTGCGCCCATCGGGGCTGGCGGCGACATATTCGCAGAAGGCCGGGCCCGGCTGGCTGGCGATGAACTGATAGGAATAGGGCCCGCTGCCATGCGGCACGACAGGGATGTCGTAGGCCGAGGCATGCGCTGCGATCTTGAGCAGCTCGGTCATCCCGCCGACCCACATCACGTCCGGCTGCACGATATCGAGCGTGCGCTCCTCGATCAGCCGCCGGAAGCCGTAGCGGGTGTATTCGTGCTCGCCGGTCGTCCATTTGATGGTGGGGTGCGCGTGCTTGATGGCGCGGAACCCCTCGATATCCTCGGGCGACAGCACCTCTTCCCACCAATGGATATTGAGGTGTTTGCACACCTCCGCCAGCCGGATGGCATAGTCCACCGTCAGCGACATGTAGCAATCGACCATCAGCGGATAATCCGGCCCGACCGTCGCGCGATGCGCCGCCAGGAATGCCACATTGGCCCGCAGCCCATCTTCGCCATCGAAATGGCTATGCGGCAATGGCACCTTGGCACCCCAGAAACCGAGCGCCTTGATCGCATCCGGCGCCGGGCCCGTGCAGTAAAAGGTGATCTCGTCGCGGCTGAGCCCGCCGATGAGATTATACACCGGCTCGCTCCGAACCTTGCCCACCAGATCCCACAGCGCCAAGTCGACAGCGCTGATCGCCATGATCGGCAGCCCCTTGCGCCCATAGGGCAGTGTGGCGCGATAAAGCTGGTCCCAGATCAGATTGAGGTTGCGCGCATCCTGGCCCACCACGAAGCGGGCAAAGTGATGCTTGATCAACCACGCCGCCGGCGCGCCGCCGCTGCCGGTCGCCACGCCGACCGTGCCGTCCTCGGTCTCGATCTCCACCACGAGCGCGCCCAGCACCCCAATACCCCAGCTCGACCGCTTCTCGCGATACGCCGGATAACCCGACATCGGGTTGGAAATCAGCGAGTCCACCAGCCAGTGATTGGACAGGCCGGGCTTGAAATAGGTCCCCGCCTTGGCCGTCGGCTTGATCGTATAGACCCGCAGATCCTTGATGCGGAACGCCGCGCTCATGGCAGCAGGAACACGCGCTTCAGCCCCACCTGCGTGGGCACATTGTTCGCGTCGGTCTCCATCACATCGGCCATGTGCTTCCACCAGCGCTTCATGATTTCCGTCTCGGGGAGGCGATCCATGGTGTGATCGTCGGTGCGGGTCAGGATGCCGAACAGGTGGTTGCTCTCAGGATCAAGCCAGATCGAATAATCCGACACGCCCGCATCCTTAAGCGCCTTGGACAGCTCGGGGAAAATCTCGTCATGGCGCTTTTCGTATTCGGCGGTCTGGCCGGGATTGAGGTTCATGCGAAAGGCGATACGTTCTGACATTTTGACCCTACTGAAGTTTGCCGGCTTCCATGGATTGAATAGTGGTGTCGCGGACATGTTCGAGATGCGCCCGATAGGCGGCCACTGCCGCGTCGGCATCACCCGCGACCAGCGCATCGGCCACCGCGATATGCTGGCTGACACTATGCGAAATCACCCCGGGCACTTCGCTCGCCGTCCGCCGCACATCCAGCCCCATGTCGTAGAGCACCTGCGCCAGCGCCGATAACAGCTCGTTGGCCGCGCCGCCATTGATGGCCTGGTGGAACTCGATATCCAGCAGTCGGAACGCCACCGGATCGTGCTGAAACGCCTTGCCATCGACGGCCAGCTTATGAATGCGCTGCCGCAGCTCCGGCATCGCGCGTAGCGCACACAGCCGCACCAGTTCCAGATCGACCACCGTGCGGGCCTCGAACTGCTTGTGCACGTCATATTCAGCGACCGACAGAATAGTATTGAACGGCGCGACCAGCCGGCTCGGCGTCAAATCGGTGACGGTGTAGCGCCCGCCCTGCCGGCTCACCAGCACGCCCATCAGCGTCAGCGCCTTCAGCGCCTCGCGCAAAGGCGGCCGCGAAATGCCGAAGGCGATGCCCATCTGCGCCTCGGTGGGCAGCTTATCCCCCGATTTCAGATTGCCGCTCTTGATCATCGCCATGATGCGATTGGCGACTTGCTCGGCCAGCGACTTGCGCTCCAGAGTCACGCCGCCAAAATCCTGGCCGGTCTCGTCGGCCAAGCCATCGCTCCCCAGGACCGGACCGTCTTCAAAGACCTGTGCGATGGGTTTGGCCATGCTGCGCCCTAAAGCCCGAGTCGATAAAAACAATTGGCATTGTCGCGATAGATCTTTCGGGTATCGGCCTCGCTCAGCCCCAGACTCGCGAAGGCATTATCGAGCACCTCCACCCAGCGAGGCAGCGTCGTCGCTTGCAGGCACACTGGATAATCGCCACCATAAATAGTCCGCTCCACCCCAAAGCTCTCCAGCGTCGCCGCGATGAACGGCCGCAAATCCGCTTCCATCCAGTTCTTCTTGTCGGCCTCCACCGGCAAGTCCGACAGCTTGATCCACAGGTTCGGATGCTGCGCTAGCTCCGCAACATCCTCGCGATACTGCGCGATCGCCCCCTCCGCAATCCCCGGTTTGCCGCAGTGATCTAGGATCAGTTTTACGTTGGGCACGCGGTGCACGAACTCGCGCACGATATCCATCTGCGTGTGATTGACGTTGATCTCGAAGTGAAACCCGAACTTCTCGAGCAGGTTCACGCCCTCGATGAAATTGGCGCTCAAGGTCAGCGCTCGCGGATCGGCATCGAATTCGACGATGCGGCGAATGCCCCGCACGCTGGGATGCGCGCTGGCCATCTGCTGCAGCATCGGCTCGACCCGCGCGCCCCATTCCAGCGGCGCCATCGGCACGATCGCCTTCAGCCGCGGATCGCGCAGCGCCTCTTCTTCGACAAAGGCGACTTCTTCCAGATATTGCCCGCCCACCGGGGTGAAGTCCGCATAACATTCAAGGAACACCATGGCCTCGACCTCAACATCGCCCAGCGCGTCGGCATAATCCTCGACATGATAATCGCGGCCGAAGAGCGGATCGCCCACGAAGCCCGCATAGGCCAGCCGGCTGTGATCCCAGATGTGCAGGTGCGTATCGATGATAGGGAAATTCGGCATCGGTGTCGTCCCACGCCCGCTAGCGTCAAGTTGAACTCGCCGCCAGAAATGGCACAACTTTAGAACTTGTCAAACTTATTTTTGTCTGACAAGTTTCGCCTCGATCAAGGCGGCCGCAGAGCTGTGATCGGTCGTCCGGAGGAGGTTCAAGCAATGCCGTTGTCACTATCGGACCGTCGCCGCATCGGCCGCACTGCGCTCGAATTGCCGGTGTTCGGCTTTGGCGCGGCCCATCTCGGCGAGCTCTACAAAAAGCTCACCGAGGCGCAGTCCGATGCCACTCTTGACGCCGCCTGGGACATTGGCGTGCGCGCCTATGACACCGCCGCCTGGTATGGCCGCGGCCTGTCCGAGCATCGCTTAGGCGGGTTCCTGCGCACCAAGCTGCGGGCCGAATTCACCATCAATACCAAGGTCGGCCGCATCCTGACGCGCCCTGCCGATCCGGCCAATTTCAGCACGGCGCCGTGGACCGGCGGCCTGCCCTTCGATGTGGTGTTCGACTATACCTATGACGGCATCATGCGCTCCTACGAGCAGCTGCTGCAGCGCCTCGCGCTCAACACCGTCGATTCCCTGACCATCCACGACATCGACACGATGTTTCATACACCCGATCAGGTCGATTTCTACATGAAGCAGTTGACCGGCGGCGGCATGAAGGCGCTGGCCGAGCTCAAGGCCAACGGCGATATCAAGTCGATTGGCCTGGGCAACAATATCCCCGGCGATCTCGGCCGCAAGCTCAGCGAAATCGACGTCGACTTCGCCATCGTCGCCATGCCCTATACCCTGCTCAACCAGACCATCCTGCATACCGATATGCAGCTTTGCCTCGAGCGGAACGTCGGCGTCATCATCGGCGCACCCTTCGCCTCCGGCATCCTGGTCACCGGCTCCGGCGCCGGAGCCATGTACGCCTATGGCGCGGCCTCGCCCGACGTGCAGCAGAAGGTTCAGGCTATCGAGGCCGTCTGTGCGACGCACAATGTGCGCCTGCCGGTCGCCGCCCTGCAATTCCCCCTCGCGCACCCTGCGGTTGTTTCGATCATCCCCGGCGCTTCCGGCCCCGAGGAAGTCCGCCAGAACGTGGCGGCGCTCTCAGTATCAATCCCGGCCGCATTCTGGTCCGACCTCAAAACGCAGGGCCTGCTTGAGGCCGAGGCCCCGGTGCCCGCTCCATGACAGACACCATGCCCCTGATCAGCGCCCGCGGTATCTCCAAGCACTTCGCTGCCATCGATGTGCTGCGCGATGTCGACCTCGACCTGCAGCGCGGCGAAATCCATGCGCTGCTGGGCGAGAACGGCGCCGGCAAATCCACCTTCGCCAAAATCTTGGCCGGCGTGCATCGCCCCTCGCGCGGCACGATCACGATGAATGGCGAGACGGTCGATATTCTCAACCCGATCGTCGCCCAAAAGCTCGGCATCACCCTGATCCATCAGGAGCCGATTTCCTTCCCCGATCTGTCGGTCGCCGAAAATCTCGTACTCGGTCGCGGCGATGGCGGCTGGTTCGCCAGAGTGCCGTGGAGCCAGATGACGCGCGATGCCCGCGAACTGATGGACCTGCTCGGCGTACGTATCGACGTCACCAAGCCGATGCGTGGCCTCTCCATCGCCGATCAGCAAATGGTCGAAATCGCCCGGGCTTTGGCGTCCGACAGCCGCCTCATCATCATGGACGAACCCACCGCGCCGCTAACGCCCAAGGAAGTCGAGACCCTGTTCGGCATCGCCCGCCGCCTACGCGATGAAGGCCGCACCATCATCTTCATCTCGCATCGGCTCGAAGAAGTCCGCGCCCTCTGTGACCGCGTCACCATTTTCCGCGACGGCAACAAGATCGCCACCGACACCATCGGCAACCTGACCGATGCCGACATCATCCGCCTGATGATCGGCCGACCGCTCAAGGAATTCCGCCACAAGGCCCGCGCTGAAATTGGCGATATCGCGCTCAAGGTCGAAGGCCTGACGCTGCCGGGCGTGTTCCACGACATCAGCTTCGAAGTCCGCAAAGGCGAAATCGTCGGCCTTGGAGGCCTCGTTGGCGCCGGCCGCACCGATGTGGCTCGCGCCATTTTCGGCGTCGCCCCGGCCACCAGCGGCACCGTCACCGTCGCCGGCAAGCGCGTCAGCATCACCGAGCCAGCGCAGGCCATCGATCTCGGCCTCGCCTTCGTCCCCGAAGACCGTGCCGCCGCCGGCATTTTCCGCACCCTGTCGGTCGAGGAAAACATCTCCGCCGCCGTCCCCAAGCAGATAGCCCCCACCGGCTTCATCCGCCGCGCCGTCGAGAAGGCCTTGGCGCAAGAATCCGTACGCAAGCTGAGCATAAAACTCGCCTCCTTGCGCCAGCCCATCGGCGAACTCTCCGGCGGCAACCAGCAAAAGGCCATCCTCGCGCGCTGGCTGCTCACCAATCCTAGCGTCCTCATCCTCGACGAGCCGACCCGCGGCATCGATATCGGCGTCAAGGCCGAGTTCTACGACATGATCGGCGACCTTGCCGCCTCCGGCCGCGCCATCCTCCTGATCTCGTCCGAATTGCCCGAACTCTTGGCGCTGTGCGACCGCATCCTCGTCATGTCCGAGGGCCGGCTCACCGCCGACATTGCCCGTGCCGAGGCCACCCAGGAAACCATCATGAGTGCAGCCGTGCCCCGCACCGCCCGCGCCGGAGTGGCCGCATGACCGCCCTCCGCAATATCCTGCTCAGGCGCGAAGCCGGCATCCTCGTGATGATCATCCTCTTCTGCCTCGCCGTCGGCACGCAGAAACCGCAATTTCTGACGCTGGATAGCCTGCGCATCGTCCTGCTGCTGATCCCGCTGATCCTGATCGGCGCCATGGGTCAGATGCTGGTTATCGTCGCCCGCCATGTCGATCTGTCCATCGGCTCCATGCTCGGTTTTTCGGCCATGGTCACCGGCATGATGTTCAAGTTTCACCCCGAAATCTGGTGGCCCATCGGCTTTCTGGTCTCGATCGGCACCGGCGCGCTGCTCGGCCTGATCAATGGCTTCTTGGTCACGCTGTTCCGCTTGCCAGCGATCATCGTCACCCTAGGCACGCTCAATCTCTATCGCGGCCTGACCTACATCGTCTCCAACGCCAAGCAGATCGACCGCCAATACGTCCCCACCGCGCTCAAATCCATGTCGCAGACATCGCCGATTTTCGGCATTCCGTGGATCATCTTCATCAGCTTCGGCGTGGCGCTGCTGACCTACATTTTCGTCATGCACACCCGCGTCGGTCGGCAGATTTTCGCCCTCGGCTCCAACCCGGTCGCCGCCCCCCTGCGCGGCGTCGCCGTCACCCGCGTCACGCTGCTGGTGTTCTCGATTTCCGGCGCACTCTCCGGCCTCGCCGGCATTCTCTATGCCAGCCGCTGGGGTTTCGTGAATCCGTCCAATACCGGCTCGGGCTTCGAGTTTCAGGTGATCGCAGCAGTGGTCATCGGCGGCGTCTCCATCAATGGCGGCGTCGGCACGGTGCTCGGCACCATTCTCGGCGTCCTCCTGCTCGGCTGCGTCGCCGCCGCTTTGCCCCTGCTCGGCATTCCCGGCACCACCCAAAGCGCCATCTACGGCGCCGTCATCCTGATCGCCCTGCTCATCGACCGCACAGTTCGCCAGCAGGGCATAAAGAGCCTGACGAGGGCCCGCGCATGAGCGCCATCCACACCCCAGCAACGCGCGACCTGCCCCCCGCCCGCCCCCGCTGGCAGGTCATCGTCATCCGCCCCGAAACCATGACGCTGGTGCTGCTGATCGCGGCCCTGTTCGGCGCGAGCCTCCTCTCGCCCTACTTCCTCGATGTCGGCTATATCCTGCGCAGCTTCACGCTTTCGGCCGAATTTGCCATCGTCGCGCTGGTGCTGACCATGATCATCATCGCCGGCGAGATCGACCTCTCCCCCGCCGCCAATATGGCGCTCTCGGCCTGCCTCTTCGCCTTCGCCCAACAGGCCGGCATCCCCATGCCACTGGCCATAGCCATCGGCCTGTTCGCCGGCCTCGTCATGGGCGCCATCAACGGCTTCATGGTCATTCGCCTGCAAATCCCATCCATCATCGTCACCATCGGCACGCTGACGCTCTATCGCGGCCTCGCCCAGGTCATTGCCGGCGACAAATCCATCCGCGTGCCCGATTGGTTCATCGGCATCAATACCGTGCTGATCGCCGGCATTCCGCTGACCGTGCTGATCTTCATCATCGCCTCGATCATTTTGGGCGTGGTCCTGTCCATGACCATCTTCGGCCGCCAGATTTACCAGATCGGCACCAATGAAGTCGCCGCGCGCCATGCCGGCATTCGCAGCCAGCGCATCAAGATGAGCCTGTTCCTCTTGATGGGTCTCGTCAGCGCCGCCGCCGGCCTGATGACCGCCTCGCGCCTCGGCTCGGTCCGCTACGATCTGGGCCTCGGCGGCGAGCTCCAGATGGTGCTGATGGCCATGCTCGGCGGCACCTACATTTTCGGCGGGCGGGGCACCATTCTGGGCACTTTCCTTGCCGCCTGGCTCTTGGTCATCGTCTCCACCGGCATGACCGTCGCCAATGTCCCGCCGTCCGTCCAGCTCGTCGTTCAGGGCGTGCTGCTGATCGTCTCCATCATCGCCACCAATTTCATCTATTCCCGCACCCAGCGGTGACGGGCTATTCCGCCGGGGAAAAACCGGCACACTGAGGAGGAACAGAAGTGCTCAAGAAAACGCTACTCACCGGGCTTGCTCTCAGCATGGCCATGGTCACCACCGCCTATGCCGCCGACCCCATCAAGATCGTCTATATCGGCAAGAACACCGGCAATCCCTATTTCGACAGCATCACCGGCGGCTTCGAGGATGCCTGCAAGTCGCTCGGCTGCGAATTCGAATTCGTCGCCCCGGCCACCGCCGAAGCCACCTCGCAGATCCCCTTCATCGAAGCGCAAATCCAGCGCGGCGTGAACGTCATCGCCATCGCCCCCAACAGCCCCGATGCGCTCAATCAGGTGCTCGATACTGCCAAGGCCAAGGGCATTCTCGTGCTGACCGTGAACGGCGATCTCGTCGGCAATGAAAGCCACCGCGACGCCACCATCCTGCCGGTCGATTTCACCAAGACCGGCCCCAACCAGGTCGAGCTGATGGGCTCGATGATCGGCTACAAGGGCGATATCGCCATCCTCTCGGCCACCACCGAAGCCCCCGACCAGAACACCTGGATCGCGGCGATGAACGACACGCTCAAGAACGACGCCAAGTATAAGGACATGCACCTGGTCGCCACCGTCTATGGCGATGACCAGCCCGAAAAGTCGACCACCGAAATGGAAGCCCTGCTGTCGAACTACCCAAATCTGGTTGGCGTGATTGCGCCCACCACCGTGGGTATCGCCGCCGCTGCGCAGGTCATCCAGTCGCGCAACCTCGCCAAGACTGTGCACGTCACGGGTCTGGGCCTGCCCAGTGAAATGCGCGATTTCATCAAAGACGGCACCGTCTCCGCCTTCCAGCTCTGGTCGCCCTACAATGAAGGCTGGCTGGCAGCGCACTTCGCGGTCGGCGTCGTCGGCGGCACCATCAAGAACGAAGTCGGCGGCACCTTTGAGGTTCCGAACCTGGGCACCATTACCATCGCCGATAAAAACGCGATGAATACCCAAGCCGAGCTGACCACCTTCACCCCCGAGAACATCGACGACTTCAACTTCTAACGCCGTTCTGCCGAACCTGGGCGCCGGCCTCGCCGGCGCCCTTCTCTTTCAATCCGGACATTTGCCATGAACACCTATGATTTCGCCGGCCGCACCGCCATCATCACCGGGGGCGGTCAGGGCATCGGCCTGACGGTTGCCGAACTCATCCTCGCCAATGGCGGCTCCGTCGCCATCTGGGATCGCGACGAAAAACTGCTGGCCGAGCTGAACGCCAAATATGGCGAGGATAGCAAGCTCATCGCCCTGCGCGCCGATATCGGCGACATGGTCTCGGTCGATGCCGCCGTCGCCGCCGTGCTGGCCCGCTTCGGCAAGATCGATATCCTGATCAACAATGCCGCCATCGTCGGCCCCAATGCCCCGCTATGGGAATATCCGACCAAGGATTTCATGGACGTCGTCCACATCGGCCTCGTCGGCACCTTCTTCGTCTGCCGCGCCGTGGTCCCCCACATGATCGCCGCCGGCTATGGCCGCATCGTCAATCTCAGCTCGGTCGCCGGCAAGGAAGGCAATCCCAATGCCTCGGCCTATTCCTCGACCAAGGCCGGCGTCATCGCGCTGACCAAATCGCTAGGCAAGGAGCTGGCCAAATACGATATCGCCGTCAATGCCGTGACCCCCGCCGTCGCCAAGACCACCATGGCCTTGAGCCAGGACCCGGCCTTCCTGCAAATGATCCTGGGCAAAATCCCCCGCGGCCGCATGCTCGAACTCAGCGAAGCCGCCTCGATGATCTGCTGGCTCGCCACCGCCGAAAATTCCTTCACCACCGGCTCGGTCTTTGACCTCTCCGGCGGTCGCGCCACCTATTGAGAACGGGCGGCTTTTGCCGCCCTTTTCTTTACCAGTCTGACGAACCGCTCCTTAGGTATTTTTGCGTAGAACTAACTCTTCCTGATGGCACCGGCCTGCCGCCGTGCCGAACGCGAAGAGTTGGCCGTGACGCTCCCCGACAATTCACAGACCATCCATCTGTCCGAAGTCGTCGGCGCGCTCAGCTTCGCCCTCGATATCACCGAAGGCCAGCCGCCGGGACATTCCCTGCGCTCCTGCTGGATCGGCATGCATCTGGGCATGCAATTGCAGCTCTCCCCCGAGGAGCTGTCCGACCTTTATTATACACTCCTGCTCAAGGATATCGGCTGTAGCTCCAATGCCGCGCGCATCTGCAAGCTCTACCTGACCGACGATCTCGATTTCAAACGCGGCTACAAGAGCGTCAATGACAGCCTGCCGCAAATCCTGCGCTTCGTTATCGCCAATACGGGCACGCGCTCCGGTCTGGCCGAACGATTTCAGGCAATCATCAATATTGCCCGCAACGGCGGCGAAATCTCCCGCGAACTGATCGAAACCCGGTGCCATCGCGGCGCCGACATTGCCCGCCAGATGCGCTTTTCCGAACCCGTCCAGCGCGGCATTCTCGATCTTGATGAACACTGGAACGGCAAGGGCCAGCCGGTTGGCCTGATCGGGGAAACCATTTCCCTTTATGCCCGCATCGCGCTGCTGGCGCAGGTGGCCGACGTGTTCCACACCCAGGCCGGCCCCGCCGCCGCCCTCGCCGAAGTGCAGCTTCGGGCCGGCAGCTGGTTCGACCCCGCCCTCGTCATGGCTTTTGGCTTGGTTGATGACCAGCCCGGCTTCTGGGCCATGCTGAGTTCCGACACACTGTCCGAAGCCGTGATTGCGCTGGAACCCGCAGCCCTGACCCGCCATGTCGACGAGGATTATCTCGACGATATAGCCGCGGGCTTTGCCCAGGTCATCGATGCCAAAAGCCCGTTCACCGGCGGTCACAGCGACCGCGTCGCCCTGTTCGCCGATATGATCGCCGAGGAACTGGGCTTCACTCCCCAGCGCCGCCGATGGCTCAAACGCGCCGCCCTGCTGCACGATATCGGCAAGCTCGGCGTCTCCAACAGTGTGCTCGACAAGCCCGGCAAACTCGATGACGACGAATGGGCCGCCATCAAGCAACACCCCGCCTTGGGCGAAACCATCCTCTCACGTATCGCCGCCTTCCAGGACCTGGCCGTGATCGCTGGCGCCCACCACGAGCGCCTCGACGGCAAGGGCTATCCGCGCGGCCTTGGCGAAACCGAACTCGGCCTCGAAACCCGCATCGTCACCACCGCCGATATTTTTGACGCCCTCACCGCCGACCGCCCCTATCGCGGACCGCTGCCGGTGTCCAAAGCCTTCGAGATTATGACCGAAGGGCTGGGCATATCCATTGATCCGCTCTGCCTCGATGCCCTGCAACGCGGCATCGCGCAAATGGAACGCTCCGCCGCCTAAGCGTACCAGTCGGCCTCGCCCCAATAGTCTAGGGCAGAGGCCAGAACCTCATGCGCCAGCACCGTACTGCCATCGCGCCGGACGATGAGCACCCGCTGCACACTGTTCTGGTTATAGAGGCTGACCATATAGTCCTCAACGGCGAGCGCCGGATAATCGGCGATTGGCACCGTGATCGCGTCGACGCGCAGCATGGCGCCGTCATGCCGGCCCGAGGCCAGTTCGCCCACCAGTCCCACCGCCGCCGACCGCGCCGCCAGCTCAGCCCGCCACGCCAGCACATCCGGCGCGCCAAACACTCGTTCCGGCGCATCGCGAAACTGCGCAAACACCCGATCGGCGAAATGGTCGAGCAACACCGCCACCAGCAGTACCTTGCGCACCGATAGCGGCGCGGCAAGACTGTGGCGATGCTCCTCAAGCATCAGCGCAAATTGCGCCTCAAGCATCACTGCTGCTTACGCCAGATGCTTGGCGAAAAAGGCCAGTGTCCGCTCGTTCGCCAGCTTGGCGCTGGCCGCATTATACTTCTCGGCCCGGTCGAAATTGCAGAAGCCATGGTCGCCAGGATAGAGATAAATCCCCATGTCCGGATAGCGCTGGCGCAAGGCCTCGACTTGCTCCAGCGGAATGCCATGATCGGCCTCGGCATAGTGCATCTCGGTCGGCACCTTTGGCGCCAGGTCGATATAATTGAGCAGCCCGCCACCATAATAGCCCGAGGCCGCCGACAGCCCGAGGCCGGCATGCGCCGCGCGCCACGAGGTCGCGCCGCCAAAACAATAGCCCGTAATGCCCACCTTGCCCGCGCCGGCCACAGCCTTTACCGCCGCTTCGACATCCGGCAACGCCGTAGCCTGGTTGAAGCTCTTCATCAGCTCGCCGATGCGCGCGAAGCCGGTCGGACCGTAGTCTTCACTCTCGTAGCCCAGTTCGACCCGATCCATCAGCGCCGGCGCGATGGTCAGGTAGCCGGCGGCAGCATAGCGCTCCACTTCGGTACGCACGAAATTGTTGAGCCCCCACACTTCATGGATCACCACCACGGCGCCCTTGGGCGTGCCAGCGGGCGCCGCCCTATAGGCGTTGAATACGAAGCCGTCGCCCGACGTCAGTTTGATCCGCTCACCCATGGTCTGTCCCTTGCTCCTATTCCAGGGTCTACCGCAACCCCGGTTCGCCCAAGTCTCTACCGCTCCAAAAGAAACTCCGCCAGCCAAACCAGCCGTCCACACCCTTGCGATTGCCGCGCTCGCGCAAACTTGACCGCTGATGCGAGCGGCCACCCATTTTGAGATATGCCGGGCTCTCGCACAATCTCTCCCACCCACCGGTCCTTCCCGCGGCCTTGACCCGCGGGCCGCTCTCAGTCCGGCACAGGCGGCGAGCGACCCGCGGATCAAGTCCGCGGGACAGGCCGGTGGATGTGGTTGTCCTATTCGACTCCGAGGATCCGCCTTGCCCGAGCCACCACCGGCGCATCGACCATCCGGCCATCGATGACGAAGCTTCCCGCATTCGTCCGCGCCGCCTGCACGACTCTTTCGGCCCAATCCAGTTGCACCGCACTCGGCGAAAACCCATCATTGAGTAACGCTACCACCGCCGGATGCACGCAAGTCGCCCCATCGAACCCGTGCATTCGCGCCTCGCGTGCCGCCTCAGTGATCGCCTCGTGGTCGGCGTAATCGGCAGTCGAGCGCAGCATCCCGAACGACAGCAGGCCCTCCGCTTTGGCCGCGTAATGGATCAACAGCTTGGGCAGTCGTAGCACTTCCGGCACCGGCTCGGCGCCCAAAGCCAGCGCCAGGTCTTCGCCACCCGCACTCAACCCCATAACGCGCGGCGCCCGCGCGATCAGGCGCGCATCCAGCACCGCGCCCGGGTCTTCGATCAGCGCCACGAACCCCATCTCGGCCCGCCGCAGCGGCGCTTCGATCGTGCGCAGGAACGTCGCTAGGTCGGCAAAAGTCCTCGCCTCCCGCGCCTTGGGCACATAGAGCCCAAAAGCCCCCGCCCGGCATGCCGCCTCGGCATCGGCAAACATCAGATCGGCATCCGCATTGATGCGCACGAACACCTTGGCACCATTGCGGCCCACCCCCGGCACCGCCTCAGCCAGCGCCGCGCGAGCGCTCAGCTTGTCCGCTGGCAACACGGAGTCTTCCAGGTCCAAAATGATCGCATCGGCGCCGCGCTCATGCGCCTTGGCGATGAAGCGCTCGGAACTGGCAGGCACATAGAGCAGCGAGCGCATCATGCCGTCACCGCCGCAGCAATCGCCGCTTCGTCCAGCCCGGCTTCGGCCAGAACCTCATGCGTATGCTGTCCGATCTCCGGTGCCGGCAACCGCCACACACCGGGCGTCGCCGACAGTCGCGGCACGATATTGTGCATCGGCAACGTGCCGAATTGCGCATCATCCACATCGACGATGATTTCACGCTCATCGAAATGCGCGTCTGCCATGGCATCGGCAATGTTGTAGATCGGCCCCGCCGTGGCCCCTGCCTCGCGCATGATGGCCAGCGCCTCGGCGCTTTTGCGGGTCGCAAACCACGCGCCGATCGCTTCGTCCACCAGAGCGCGGTTTTTCACCCGGTCCGAATTGGTCGCAAAGCGCGGATCGTCATTCATGTCGGCTCGCCCGATCGTCTCGAAAATCCGCCGCGCCACCGCCGGCGTCGAGCCCGACAGCGCCAGATATTTCCCATCCGCGCAGCGATAGACATTGCGCGGCGAGGCAGTATTGGAGGCGCTGCCGGCGCGCTGCTTGATCTTGCCGGTCACCTGATGGATTGCCGCTTCCGGTCCCAGAATGGAAAACATCGGCTCCAGCAGCGACAGGTCGATCACCTGCCCACGCACCGTCCCCGCCTGCCGGGCAAACAGCGCCATCGTGGTGGCAGAGGCGCCATAAACCCCCGCTATCATATCCGCCAACGCCAGCGGCGGCAGTACCGGCTCGCGATCCGGGAAACCCGTGCGATCCGCAAAGCCGCTCATGCCCTCGATGATGGTGCCGAACCCCGGCAATTGCGCATAAGGCCCGGTCTGCCCGAACCCCGAAATCCGCACCACGATCAGGTCGGGATTGCGCGCCAGCAACGCCTCGGGCGCCAACCCCATCGTCTCCAGCGTCCCCGGCCGGAAATTCTCGATGAACACATCGGCCCCATCGATCATCGCCCACAGCGCCTCCATGGCCGCAGCGTGCCGCAGGTTCAGCGCCACCGAGCGCTTGTTGCGGCCATAGGTTTTCCAGAACAGCGAGTGCCCATCATCCTTCCAGTCGCGCAGCGGATCGCCGTCGGGGCTCTCCACCTTGATCACATCCGCGCCGAAATCCGCCAATTGCAGGCTCAGCATATTGCCCGCCATCAACCGCGACAGATCAAGCACCCGGATGCCGCTCAGTGGCCCCTTGGCGGCAGGATCGTAGTGCTTTGCCTCGCCATGCATCAGCGCAACCGCGTGCCGGCCGTCTTTTCAAACAGCATCACCTTGGCCGGATCGATATGCAGATGAATAAGCTCGTCCGGGCTCAGCAGTTTGTGGTCGCGCACCACGATGGACACGTCCTGCTCGCCAATCCGCGCCAGCACTTCTTGCGCATCCCCGGTGGGCTCGACCACAAGGACAGTGGCCGGAACGCCGGTTTGCGCCAGCGTAATGTGCTGCGGCCTGATGCCATAGACGATGCCGGTTCCCGCGGTCACCTCCAGCGGCGCTCCGAGCGGCAGCGTCTGCCCACCCGCCAGCGTCGCGTCCGAGCCGCCGTCATACCCGACATTGAACAGGTTGATCTCCGGCGAGCCAATGAAGCTGGCGACGAACAGGTTGACCGGATTATTGTACAGCTCCAGCGGCGCGCCGGCTTGCTCGATATTGCCGCCATTCAGCACCACGATCTTGTCGGCCATGGTCATGGCCTCGGTCTGGTCGTGGGTGACGTAGATCATCGTCTTGCCCAGCCGCTGATGCAGCCGCTTGATTTCACCGCGCATCTTGACGCGTAGCTTGGCATCCAGATTACTCAGCGGCTCGTCGAACAGGAACGCCCGCGGATTGCGCACGATGGCCCGCCCCATCGCCACGCGCTGCCGCTGACCGCCCGAAAGTTCGCGCGGCAACCGGTCGAGCAGCTTTTCCAGCCCCAGAATTTCCGCCGCCTCATCGACGCGCTTTTTGATCTCCGCCCTGGCAACGCCCGCCAGCTTGAGCGCGAAGCTCATATTGTCGGCAACCTTCATATGCGGATAGAGCGCATAATTCTGGAACACCATGGCCAGGTCGCGTTCCTTGGCCGGCATGTTGTTGACCACCTTGCCGCCAATGGTGATCTGCCCGGAGCTGATGTCCTCGAGCCCGGCGATCATCCGCAATAGCGTTGACTTACCGCAGCCCGACGGCCCGACGAGGACGACGAATTCGCCGTCCCCCATCTCCAGCGAGATATCGTCCAGCACACTGACATTGCCGTAGTTCTTGCCGACATTCCTGAGCTCGATTTCAGACATCTTCTGTCCTTCCTGTTCTCACCTCGCCCCTTCGGGGAGAGGTCGACGCACAGCGTCCGGTGGTGGGCCTTTCGTTGCCTACGCCGTCTCGACGATCTCGATCCGTCCAACACTGATCCGCCCCGCCGACGCCAGCCGGATGCCGCTCATGCCATAGGCGTAGGACGCATCCGTCGTCTCCAGCAGCACTTTGCCATCCACCGAGAACACCAGCCGCTCGCCCTCGAGCGCAAACTTGAACTCGTAGCTCTTGCCCGTCTCCACTGCGAACGGGGCGCTGGCCAGCACGGTGGACCCAAAATCCTCCTTGAGGATCACCACCTCGTCGCCATCGAACCCGGCCGCATAGAACCGTCCGGTCCCCTGCACCCGCGCCGTCACCAGTTGCGACACGCCCGACAGCCGCTGCACATCCGCCGTCAATGTTAAATCCCGAGCGTAATAATGCCCGGTCCACATGTCCGCGTCCCCGGCCGTATGCCCGTGGATACGGTCATTCTGCTTGGTCCAGTGGCCACGATTATAGGTGAAGCGCGAAATGGCGCCCCATTCCTGGATTTCTGTCGCGGGCAGGAGGGCAGTCCTGCCCGCGCCGCCGATCGTAAAATCGGCGAGGAAGAGTCGGCCGAGATACTTGAGGCGGCCGAAGTACTCGATCGAAATGCCGATCTCGTCGATCGCCTCGTCACCTTTCGGCACGACAAACTCATAATGCTGCCAGCCTTCGCTGGATGGCACGTCCCAGGCGCCCGTCTCCTCGATGGCCCCGCTCATCGTGCGGCGCACATAGGGGGCAATCCGCAGATTGCCATCGCCATTCCATGGGTCGAGCCACAGCTTGAAGCTGACCTTCTGGCCGCCATCCACCAGCGGCGTGAACATCGGCCGATAGCGCTCATCGTCGAAATCGCTGCGACGATAGAACGGCTTCCAGAACACCCGGCCGCCCTGCCCTCGCTCCAGCCGGTCGAGCTGGATTTCCAGCGACCCGCGCGAGTCCTCGGTATGACGCTCCGTGCCGCCCTTGAGCGAAATCTGGTTGAAGCCCTCGGTGCGGAAGCCATGTGTCGAACCCGGCAGGTCGAAATCGAACCGCACCCCGCGCCGCGTCATATCTTCCAGCCACAGCGCCGGAACATCACGCCCGGCGAGCTGCAGCGCCAGCACCGTCAGCTCCCGCGCAAAACTCGGGATATCGACGATATTGATCGAACCCACGATGCCCGACGCCACCAAAAAGTCGTTGATCGGCTTGCGATACTTGTCCCAACCCGGCTGCAGCCCCTGGAATGTCCCCACGATCGCTCCGGCATTGCCCGCGTTGCAGTCGGTGTCCCAGCCCGCCATCGTGGCAATCTCGACGGTGCGCGGCAGGTCGCCCTTGCCGTAGAGGATCGCCATCACCGTCACGCCGGCATTGGGGATGATGTGGCAGACGCCCGGATAGCGGTCATAGCCCCACTCCGCCGTCAGCATGTCGCGGCAGGCGCGCCAGTCATCCGGATTGGCCTTGAAGAAGTCGATCACCGCCTGCGCCACCCGCGCATAGGTCGAGCCCGCCTCGATCGTGCCCAGCCCCGCCGCCACGATCTCGTCGATGCTGCCGGCCTCGAACGCTGCCGCAATCGCCGCCGCGCAGAACCGCGCGCCGTTGAGCCCGTCGCCATCATGGGCAACGCTCGCCGCCATCGCCGACATCTGCGCCGCCTTGGCCGGATTGCCCGGGTTCACCCAGCCCCAGCTATCGATGAAAATCTGCCCGCCGATCTGTTCGGCCACTGCTGCGCCATTCTGCGCAATCGAGCCGGACTGCGGCGCCGGGATGCCGGCCCGCAGATTGCGATAGGCAGTGTGTTCGGTGGAGACCCCGAACCCGCCCCACCAATACATGCCATGCTCTTCAGCCGCGTAGTTGAGCCAGGTTCTGCCCACATCGGCGGCGGTCGCATTCAGCCCATAGTCCCGCAGCGCCCGGATGAAATAAACCGGCCCATTGGTATCGTCGTCAGCCGCGAAATTCTTGAAATCACGCAGATACTGCGTCACCTCGCCATAGGTCTTCTGGATGCGCTCATAGCTCCAGATGGTGGGCTCCACTGGGGCGCCCAGGCGCACGCCGATGGCCTTGCCGATAAAGCCGGCATAGATTTTTTCGAGGATTTGAACTTCGGAGAGCATGAGCGGTCTTTCGTCTAAAAAATCAGGAAACAGCCAGAGCCGAACGGGCCTCGTCGCGCACTGCGGCAGCTTGGCGGTCGGCATCGAGAATGGTTTTGACAGTGTCGGTGAAGGCATCGGCGGAGGCCGTCAGGTCGAACTTGTTGGCGCTGTCCAGCAGCGCCCGGTCCTCGGTATCGATGACGCTTTCCCCATGCATCGCCCCCAGGATCGCTCCTGCCATCACGCCGATGGAGTCGGTGTCACGCCCCGAATTGATCCCGTCTTCGATGGACAGGCGGAAGTCCCCGCCATTGAGCAGGCAAAATCCCAGCGCCAGCGGCAATTCTTCGATCGCATTGAGCCGCGAGGGCCGATAGGCATCCGTCAGCCGCCCGGCCTTTTCGGCCACATGATTGACGTCGTCGCCCATTGGCGAATAGGGCGCGATAGCCGCATGGAACGCATCGCACACCGCCTCGTGGCTGGCGCCGGTCCCGCGCAATTGGCGCGCCACGCCGACGATATCGGCGATAGCCGCTCGCGTGCCGTCCTTGGCCAGCCCCAGCACCGTCTCGATGATGGCCTCGATGGTCGTGCCCGGCTCGAAAGCCGCCGCCACCGCGGCCGCCACCACCCCGGCAGCCTCCAGCCCAAAACTCTCCTGATGCCCGGCCGCAAAGGCAATCGCCTCGTCATAGGCCGCCTTCGGATCGGCGGCATTCACCACGCCGATCGGCGCGATATACATCGCCGCCCCACAGTTCACCATATTGCCCACGCCGCCCTGCCGCGGGTCACACGCGCTCAATTGGTGACGCTGGAAAATCCATTTTTCCGGATAGAACAGCCGCTCGATTAGCATCGTCTCGCGTTGCAATTCAGGCACATAGCGGGGCGTCCAGGCGATCTGGCGCACCATGCCGTCGGCCATGTCCCAGGCGTCCAGATGCCGGCCCACATCGCCATAAATGTCCATCAGCGCCAGCGTCATCAGCGTATCGTCAGTGACGATACCATTGCCGCGCACCCGCCCGTTCCGCGCCGCTGCGTCGAGGTTCATCTTGTGCCACGCCGTATTCAGCGACGTCACCCGGCCATAACGCGCCCTTATATCGGCTGCCGACAGCTTTTCCACCGGCGCGCCGAGTGCATCGCCGAGAGCTATTCCGTGCAGCATGGCGCGGACCCGGCCGCGAAGGGAGTTTGGCATTTGGCTGTCTTTCAACTCTAGCGAAGGTGACCCCCACCCCGAAGGGAGGGCCGGGATGGGGATCGTTCAGGTCACGCGCGGATTACTTCAGAACCGTGCGTGCATATTCGGCCAGCTTGGTGCCGCCGGCCGAATTGTATTCGGAGACGAACTGGTCCCACTGGTCCGTCGTGGCTTCGCCGGTGATGAACTTGGCCACCCACGAGCGATAGACCTGCTCGGTGGCGTCCACGTCGGCCGCGTAGTCGGAAGGCCAAACAAAGGCATTATCGGCCACAAAGCCCGCCTTGATGGTGTCGAGCGCGGCCTGCGCGGTCGGGCTGAGCTGCTGGGTCGGGGCCGTCCAGTTGGCGGCGTTGAAGAAGCGCGCATACCAGGTCGATATCTTGTCGGTGAAGGTCACCGCGCCGCTCGCATCCTTGGTATATTGCTCGCCCTCGAAGCCCATGCGGTCGATATCCTGGCCCGCCTTGGACGCCATGAAGTCGAGCACCTTGACGGCCTCTTCCTTGTGTTCGGACACCGAGGACACCGCAAAACCACGGGATTCCTTGCTGACATCGACGGCTGCCAATCCCTGCCCGCCGGGGCCCTTCGGCAGTGGCAGCAGCGCCAGCGTGATGTTCTCACCCGGATGGGCCTGGTTCATCTTGCCGCCATAGATGTCGATCACTTCGGGCGACGAGCCGAAGATCACGCCAGCCTTGCCGGTGTAGAATTTGTCTTCCTTCACGTCGAACGTGTTGGTGACATATTCCTTGTCGAACAGGCCCTCACTGCCCAGGCGCGCATAATATTCGAGCTTGGCCTTCTCGGCATCGGTGACGCGCGAATTGACCCAGGCGCCCGAGGCATCCTTCATCCAGGTGGCGGTCACGCCAAAGGCCTGGTTGAAGATGGAATCGAGTTCGGCGGTATTGCCATAGCCGGTCAGACCCAGCGTATTGCCGGGCGTGCCGTCGCCATCCAGATCGCCATCATGGATCGCCTTGAACAGGGCTTCATATTCTTCCACTGTGGTCGGCGGCGCCATGCCGAGCTTGTCCAGCCAATCCTGCCGGATCACCGGCTGCGGTGCACGCGGCGGATAGATGTAGAGCAGGTATGGATAGTTCTTCAGCCGTTCCACATTGTGCGGCCATAGGGCGGCCTTCAGGTTCGGATATTTCTCGATCCA
Source organism: Devosia sp. UYZn731 (assembly GCF_040546795.1). Taxonomy (NCBI): domain Bacteria; kingdom Pseudomonadati; phylum Pseudomonadota; class Alphaproteobacteria; order Hyphomicrobiales; family Devosiaceae; genus Devosia; species Devosia sp. UYZn731. Next base: position 295,368 of record NZ_JBEPOL010000008.1, on the reverse strand, counting down.
GGGATTGAGGTCTTCCAAAATCCCCTGTTCGGCCATTTTCTGGTCGCCGCCCTGGAAATAGATGATGTCGGGAATGTCCCCCGACAGCAGTTGCACGCTCAGCGCATCGGCATAGCCCGAACCGGGCAGGTCCATGATCTGCAGGTCGACGTCAGTGCCGGCGGCCTTGAGCCCAGCCTCAATCGCCTCGATTTCCTTGACGTCTTCGGGGTTGGTGGTCAGCAGGTCCTTGCTGACGATGCGGATCGGCACCGACTGGGCAAAGGCAGGGACGGCCAGCGCGCCGACAAGCGCCAGTGCGGCGGTAGAGAGCATGAGAGTTCTGCGAAGCATGATTATTGTTCCTCCTGTTTATGCTTGCTGCATTGGTTGGCCGTCATCCCTTGAGCGCTCCTGACATGGTGCCCTTGGTGAAGAATTTGAGGATGAGCGGGTAGATGGCGAGGATCGGCACGATGGTGATCAGGATCATGCCGGCCTTGAGGGCGCGGATGTTGATCTGGGCGATGCCGATATTGTTGTTGGCGTTTTCAGCCCCCACGATGGCGACCTTGTCGCCGCCGATGACGAACTGACGCAACACGACCTGCAGCGGCCATTTTGTCTGGTCGTTGAGGTAGATCATGGCGCGGAAAAACTCGTTCCAGTGGAACACGAGATAGAACAGCGCGATGGTCGCCAGCGCCGGCCGCGCCAGCGGCAGCACCACCATCCAGAAGGTCTGGAACGGATTGGCGCCGTCGAGTTCGGCTGCTTCCAGCAGTTCCTCCGGGATTTCCTCGAAGAAGCGGATCAGGATGATCAGGTACCAGGCGTTGATCGCCTTATAGAGGATCACCGACCATGGATTGTTGAGCAGCCCCATATGCTTCATCAGGAAATAGTCCGGGATGATGCCGGGCTCGAAGACGATGGTGACCAGCACCAGAACGAAGATGATGCGCCGCCCCGGCAGCTTGGGGCGCGACATGCCCCAAGCCATCAGCGCAGTTCCCAGAGTGCCGATCAGCACGCTGGCGCCGGTCATCCAGATCGAGTTGAAAATGCCGCGCTGCACATTGGGGTGCTGCAACAGCAACAGCCAGACATCGGGCGAAAAGCCATCGGGGATGATCGAGAGGCCCGAGAACCCGGCCACCTTGGCAGGGTCGGACAGCGACAGGGCCAGCAGGTTCAACAGCGGCTGCAGACTGAACACGACCAGCAGGAACAGGCTCGAAATGATGATCGCCGACTCGGCGCGTTCGAGCGGGGTACGACGGGAATTTCCGAACATCACCACACTCCCTTGCCGGTCAGGCGTTTGCTGATCAAATGCGAGACCAGCACCAGGACCATGCCGATTACCGCCTTGAACAGGCCGGCCGCCGTGGCGAGAGAGTACTCCCCGGTCGTCAAACCTATGCGATAAACGTAGGTGTCGATGATATCGATGGTCGAGGCGTTGACGTCGTTTTGCAGGTTGATGACCTGGTTGAGGTCGGCGGAGAGGAACATGCCCATGTTGAGGATGAACAGCGTGGCGATGGTGGGAACGATCCCAGGGAGGGTGACGTGCCAGATTTTCTGCCAGCGATTGGCGCCATCCATTTCGGCGGCATCGTAGAGTTGGGTATCGATCGAGATGATTGCGGCGAGATAGAGCAGGCTATCCCAGCCGGCGGAACGCCAGATTTCGGTGAACACCAAGACCCAGCGGATGGTGCCGGTATTGGTCAAATAGTTGATCGGCTGCAGGCCCATGCCGCGCGCGATCTGCCCGGCTGCGCCGTCGGTGGGCGATAGGAACGCGACGAAGACGCCGGCAATCACCACCCAACTCAGGAAATGCGGCAGATAGATTGCGGACTGGATGGTCTGCCGCAAGGGGCCACTGCGGACTTCGTTGAGGAGGAGCGCCACCATGATGGGGACGGGGAAGACGAAGATGATCTTCATGCCCGAGATGATGAGGGTGTTCGCAAGCACCTGGTAAAACACCGGCGACGAGAACAGCGCCTGAAAATTCTTCAATCCCACCCAAATGTTAGGGGGAATGATGCGGACCTGTTCGAAGGCCATCTTGGCTTCCCAGATCGGCACGTAATGCCAGATCAGGAAAAAGATTATCCCCGGCGTCATCATCGCGTAATAGGGCCACCACTGGCGAAAACCATGAATGAATCCAGCGGCTTGGCCAGCCTTCGGCAAAGCCGCGCCGGACTTGGGAACGTTCCCGCGCACGGTCGTCAAAGTGCTTTTCTTGCTCTGTGCAACCATGGTCAGACCCTCCCTGCCCCCGCGACAGCGCGCTGCGGGGTTGCCGTGGACAGGTCGGCGAGGGAACCCCGCTCGATCAGCCGGCACGGCAAATAGATCCGCCGGTGTTCCGGTCGGTGTTCGATTTCGTTGAAGAGACCCTCGACCGCCCGCTCGCCCAGGCCGCGGCCCGGCTTGGCGATCGTGGTGAGACCGGGCCAGGTAAACTCGCCCGATGGAATGCCGTCAAAGCCGATGATGGACACGTCTTCGGGGCAGCGCAGTCCGGCTTCGCGTACCGCCATCATGGCGCCCATGGCCATCATGTCGTTGGCGGCGAAGACGCAGACATGACCCACATGCGCCCGTTCGAGCAGGCGCCGCATGGCGATCCGCCCACCCTCGACCGTATACTCGCCATCCTCGACGGCCAGGATCGCTGGATCGATATCGCGGGCGACGCAATGCTCATGCACGGAGCGCAGAAACCGCGCTCGCGCCAAACGGTTCTTGGGCCCCAAGATCAGGCTCGGAGCATAATGTCCTTTGGAAACAAGATGATCCATGCCCAGCCGGACGGCCTGGGCAATGTCGGAGCCGACGCTTGATGTCTCGGCAAAGCGCTCGGCGCTGGAGCCGATCAGCACGAAGGGCAGCCCGAAACGATCGAGATCGTCAAAACTATCGGCTACGGGATTGATGATGGCGCCATCCACGCGAGCACGCCTCAAGGCCCCCAGATGTGCGGCTTCCTTGACCACATCCCAGTCCGACGAGAATACCAGCAGCGACCCGCCGCTCTCGGCCGCCTTGTCCTGCGCACCGCGCGCGACATCGGCCCAGAACGGGTTGGTGATATCGGGAATGACCAGGCCCAGCAGCCCCGAGCGGCCCGAGCGCATGCCCACCGCAAGGTGATTGCGCTCGTAACCCACTGTCGTGGCAGCCTTCAACACCCGCTCGCGGGTCTCTTCGGTAATATTGGACGAGCCGGCAAGCGCCCGCGCTGCGGTGCTCTTGGATACGCCCGCGCGTTCTGCGACATCGATAATGGTGGGCCGACGATTGCGGCTCGAACTCATTGCCTCATCCCTGCATCGGCCTTCAAACCACGGATTCTGAATGACCCGTTTCGCGATGCCATGGGAACGTTACCGCAGCCAACGGGATGGTGTCAATCCACCAGCATGCTGGATTTCCTGTTGGACAAAATCGGGCCGATAACCGTCAAATCCAGCCAGCATGCTGGATTTCTTGCTGACAAAAAAAGGCGGCCCTTACGGACCGCCTTCGTTCACTCGAAAGCTGGATCAGGCGCCGAACAGGTTCGACGACAGGAGGCCAAACAGGGTCGCCAGCGAGCGGACGGTTTCGACCGGGACATTGGTGCCCGTGAAGGTGCCCGACGCGTCAACCTGCGACGGGGTCTCGGTGGGCACGCCGTCGATGTCGATGGTGACGTACTTGCTTTCCTTCATGATGATCTGCGCCGAAATGCCATCGGCGGCGCTGAACAGGTCGCCATTGGCATCGGCCGAGGCGAACAATGCGTCATCGCTGGTGGCCTCGGCGGACGGCAGGGTCAGCGTCAGGTCATACTGGCGCTGCTGGTCCACGCCGGGCGAAGCGGTCAACGGCATATTGCCCTTGAGGACATATTCCTTGTCGTCGCAATTGGCCGTCAGGTCCAGGAACCAGCTTTCGGTCTGGTAGGCGAACACCATATTGCCCGACCAGGTGCAGCCCTTGTCCGACGGCAGGCCAGCTGACGGCACGAAGAGGCGCGACAGGTCGACGGTATCGACGCGCTGGTCGATCAGCTTGCTATCGCCACCGCTATTGATCTTGGCCAGAACGGTATTGGCGAGAGCCGCAGCGCCGGTCGAGGTGACTTCCGGCTTGAGGTTCATGGAGCCCGAGAATGCGGCGGTCGAAGGCGCCACCTTGCCGAGCGCCAGATAATTGATGGAGAGGGTCGAGCCATCGGTCGAACCATCGCTCTTGACCACATAGCCGCCGGAATATTGCGTGCGCGGCAGCAGCGCCTGGTTGGCCGGATTGACGATCGAGCCATTGCCGGCGACGGCGCAGGCCTTGTCTTCGCGCATGATCAGCATCGAGGTGTGGCCGGCCGAGCAGGTCAACTGGATCTGCGATTTCACCTGGGCATCGCCCAAGGTGACCGCGAAAGTGTCCTTGCGCGAGGAATCCTTAAGCGTCGGCATGGTTGCCGCCACCGCAAAGGTCACGCTGGAGGGAACCGGGGCCGCCTGGGCAAACGCCGCAACGGGGGCCCGGACAAGAAGGGGAAGGAGATAAAGCGATTTGAGTGTCACGGAAGTCTCCATAATGTGAATGGGGCGCCTCGGTTGCACGTAAACCATCGCCCGCCCAATATAACAACTGCCTTGAAGGGCCTTAACCCCGGCTGATCCATTTCTTCATGACCTGTTCAGCCAACGCCGGCCTGACGAACGACGCCGCTTAGCGCGCCACTCCGATGCCGCTGCCTCAAACCCGCCGCATTAGGGCACACCGTCAGAAACTAACCTGAGGAAACATTGCAGTCATCACTTGACGAAAAAGAAGCTAGCTCTTTTTTCCAGAAAAAATGATTCGAAACAATTCGTTAACTGCGGCATTCTCGAGTCTTGTTATGGGACAACTTGCTCTTTGCGCCTGCCCCTAGCAAGCAATTGGCCTTTACGCGAAAGGATGCCGAAAAATGCCTGATATTCAAAGTGTGCCGAAAAGCAACGGATCGCGCAAGCCCGTGCCGACCAACGGTGGCGACACCGAAAACGGGTCGGACGACCATGCCGATAGCGGTATTCACCTGCAGGCGATGACCGCCAAGAAAACCGTCGAGCTTCCAGATCTGGTGGAACGGGCGCAACGGCAAGTTCAGCAGCACCTCAGAAGCGCCGAACAGGACGCTGCCACCTATCTCGACCGGGTAGGGCTGATCGATGCCGAAATCGCCAAGGCCGAGCAGGACAAGACGCTGGCCGAAGACCAGGTGCGCTATTGGCAATCGGTGCAGGAGCACACTGTGCATGTCATCGATGTGCTGCGGCAGCGCCGCTCAGGCCCGCAGGCGGCACTCGATGCGCTGCGCAAAAATGGCATCCAGGGTTAACCCGTAGCGAGCCCGCTGCGGCGTTCGATGGGGACGTGCCTCCCGACAAACAAGCAACGCCACCGTCAAGGACGGGCAGGCGACGGCAACGTTTGCGCTTGGCGCATGATTTATCCGGGCGAAGGCAACGAACCCCGTGCGGCCACGTTGTGTGCTCGTAGCGTCACCATGGAGACCCGCAATGGGCACGTCTGTCCTCATCAGCATTCTCATTACCTTCCTCGTCGTCGTGCTCATCCTGTGGCTGGTCCAGCGCCTGCCGGTCGAAGCGCGTGTTCGCCAAATCCTGCAGATTGTGGTGATCGTCATCGGCATCATTTCGCTGCTGAAATACCTCGCCGTTTTCTAGGCGCCGTCACAGCGCCGCTTCGGCCCCGTCCAGCAATGGGCGGGGCCGTTTGCTTTTTGAATGGCGATTCAGCTTTGCTGAGCGATAGCCAGCCTAGAGCGGCATCACCTCATTGATGAACTTGACGATGCGCGCCTTGGCTTCGGTGCCGTGAGCCGCCGGGAACATCGACATGGCGTGTTCGCCGCCCGGATAGATTTCCAGAGCTTTGGGTTCAGCGGCAACTTCGAACATGTGCCGCGTATCGGCAATATAGGTGTCGTTTTCGGTATTGATAAACAACTTGGCGGCGGTGGAGGTCGATAGCGACGCATCGTCCGCGGCAAGGCCCGCAAACCCCAGCGGCGCCGACAGGGTGACATAGCCCAGGGGCTTGGCCGCAACCGCAGCCGGCACGGTGACAATGCCGCCCATGCTGGCGCCGACCAGCACCAGATTGGCCGCGCCGCCGGCCTTGGCAAAGGCAATCGCCGCATCCAGATCGTGCCCGATGGCGCCGATATCCTGCACCCCTTCCGATGGCTTGTAGCCGCGGAAATTATAGGTCAGCACCCCATATCCCTGATCGGCCAGGGTCTTGGCGACATCGGCCCAGGCCGACTGGTCCAGATCGTATTGATGGGACAGGATGACGACATTGTCGCCGTCCCCATACCAAAGGCCCGACAGAGCGACGCCGTCGTCACTGGTGAAAGCAACCACCTTGACGTCGGCGGCCAGGGCCGGCGCGCTGAGCATCACGGTCGTAGCGACGATCGTCAGCAGCGAAAAAAGAGCGGGTCGAAAATCCATGCTGTCCTCCTGCACGGCATGCTTGCCGCCGGCAGACACTCGCGCGAAGCGCCCTTCGCAACCATGCCGGGATGGACTAGATATCGTGCGGAATGGAAACCGCTCCGCCATGACGCCAGCCGCAGCCCCATCGATCTTTGTCGGCCGGCAGTTTTTCGCCGGCTACCGACTGCCCGTTGCACTGGGACAATACGATCCGGCGCGAGCGTTTACCGGCCATTACGGCCTGATCCATATTGCGCAGGGCACCGGGCTGCTCGAGGGTCCCACTGGCCCGGTCATGGTCGCGGCGCCCGCCGTGATCCTGCTCGATGACATCCTCCGCCCGTCCATCATCCGCCGCCAGAGCCTTGTGCTTGAAGCGCTGTTCTTCGAACCCGGCGTCATCAACAGCCTGTTCACGCCCGAGCTGTTGCGCGCCACGCCGGTATTTGACGGCACCGCCGAACAGGACGCCTATCTGCTGCGACGTTTTCTCGAACCGGAAGCACTCGGGCGACCGCTGCTGTTGTCGGCCACGCTGCATCACCGTGTCGGCGACGCGCTGGGCCGGGTGGGGGCCGAGGGCGCGGCGCAAATCGACGCGCATTGGCCTTGCCGCACCCGCTCCTGGCTGATCGAGCTGCTGTTCCAACTGCGCGTTGCCAATCCGCAGGTGCAGCAATTAGCGCCGCTGGCTTCGAATGATCGGCTGGATCAGGCGCTGCTGTTCGTGCACGAGCGGTTCAATACCGAATTCACGCTGGACGACGTGGCGCGCTGGTGCGGCAGCAACCGAACCCAGGTCAATCAACGGTTCCGCGCTCTGACGGGGCAGAGCCTGCGCCAATATGTGATTGGCCTGCGGCTGCGGGTCGCTTCGTCGCTCCTGCGCGATACCGGCCTGCCCATTGCCGAAATCATGGGGCGGGTGGGCTATGAAAATGGCTCCAACTTCACCCGCACCTTTCGCGGCGCCTTCGGCCAGACGCCGCGCGAGCATCGGCGCACCACACGGCCCGACTAGGCGTGCTCAGGTATCGAGCGGATCTCGCGCCGGCGTCATATCCATGACCTTGGGTGGCGGCGCGTCCGAGACGCCGACGAGCCGGACGATCAACCGCGCCAGGCTCGGCCCGGTCATCAGCACGACGAGAAAGCGCGCCGTCTGCATGGCGATGACGAAGGGCACGTCGACCTTGCTCGATGCGGCGATGATGGCCACAGAGTCGGCGCCGCCGGGACTGGTCGCCAGATAGGCCGTGAGCGGATCGACGCCGGCGAACATCACCAGCAGGACCGCGAACAAGCCGCAGATGGCGATCAGCAGCAGTGTCGAGGCGAGGATTTGCGGGAAAACGCGCGCGGCGTGGCCAAGAATATCGCGCGTGAACCGCAGCCCGATCGACCAGCCGGCGACGGCATAGCTGATGGCCAGCAGCCGTTGCGGCAGTTCGATCTGGATCATGCCGGTATTTTGCAGCACCACGCCGACGATCATGGGCAGCAGCATGGCGCCCGCCGGCAGCCGCAGCAGCTTGCCCAGAATGGCGCCGATAAAGGCCAGCGCCAGGGTCTGCATCAGCGGCACCCAGACGATGACCGGAAACCACTCGACGGGCGGCGGCGGCGGCCCGCTGCCCCCGCCATTGGCCCAGATGCGCGCGACGAGCGACGCCGCAATGGCGACACAGACCACCCGGATATATTGCATCAGCGCCACGAGACGGAAATCGGCGCCATGGGCCTCGGCCATGATGATCATGGCGGTCGCGGCGCCGGGCGAAGCGCCCCAGATCGCCGTGGTGCCGGGCAGCACGCGCAGCCGCGTCAGCACCAGGCCGATGGCGTTGGCGGCGACGATGACAGCGAGCACCCCGATGGCAAAAATCGGCCAGTCCTTGGCGATCTCGCCGATCACCGAGGCGGGCAGTGCCCGCACCATCAGGCAACCGATCACCCCTTGCGACAGCACGAACAGGTTGGGCGGCACCCGCACCGTCCCGTCGGCCGACGCGATGACGATGCCCGCCACCATTGGGCCGAGGAACAGCGCCGCAGGCAATCCCGCCAGTTCCAGGATGGCGATCAAGATGACCGACAGGGCGAGCAGTGCCGCGCCCTGCACAGGCCAGCTCCGCCCTCCGATGGCGAAACGGCGCGACGGCTCCGATAATGAGGACATGGCGGGACTCGGAGGCCGGAAAACTCGGCCTTGGGGAGGATCAATGCTGGCGTGGTAGCGGCTTGCGCGGTCACATTCAACCGCCAAAAGCCGATGGAATTGCATAGCGGAATTGCGCCGGGCCTCCAATCTGCTATCCATCTGCGAGCGCTTCAAAAATGGCGATCCGGCAGCATGGAACGACACTATCTCGATCTGAGCCTGCCCGTCGGCCAGAGCCGGCGCATGCGCATCATCGAGCGCCCCGGACTGTGGATGAAGCCCGAGGCTTTGGCGGGGTTGGTGGGCAAGCTGCGCCAGATCGCCTCGCGCACGCTGGCCGACAAGGACCTCGAATACGGCATCTTTTCGGGCGACAAGAGCCGTCTGGAAAGCACGTTCATCACGCTGGTGACCGACAGCAAGAGCGGCGCGCCGATCGCCTTCAACGCGCTGCCGGTGATCCCGCTGGAGCTGGATGGACGCCCGGTGGAATTGCTGCATCTAGGGCTGGTGATGGTCGATCCCGACCAGCGCAGCAAGGGGCTATCCTGGGTGCTGTATGGGCTCACCTGCTTCCTGCTGTTTATCCGCAATCAGGGACGGCCGATCTGGATTTCCAATGTCACGCAGGTGCCCGCGGTGGTGGGCATGGTGACGGAGACGTTTTCCGAGGTTTATCCCGACCCGGCCGGAGGCGGGCCGCGCAAGTTCCGCCACCTCGTGCTGGCGCGGCAGATCCTGCGGGCGCATCGCTATGTGTTCGGTGTGGGTCCGGAGGCGGAGTTCGACGAGCAGCAGTTCATCATCCGCAATGCCTATACGGGCGGCTCGGACAATCTGAAGAAAAGTTTTGAGGTCGCCCAGAAGCACCGCAAGGACGTGTTCAACACGTTCTGCCAGCGCCATCTCGATTACAATCGCGGCGATGACGTGATCCAGATCGGCAAGCTCGACCTGCCGGCGGCGCGGCGCTACCTGACCGATATGGTGCCAAAAGGCGCGCTGGGGCTGGTCGCTGTCGCCTCGATCATGGCGCTGATCCAGCGGGCGATTTTGCCGGTGATCCAGTGGCTCGATGCGACGCGCGAATTTGGCCGTCTGCGTCCGAGGAGCAGGGCATGAGCTTTTCCTATGCCGAGTTCACCAACCGCAACCTGGGCTTTGTCGACGCGGTGGGGCAGGACAAACTGCGCAATGCCACGGTGTTCGTCTGCGGCACCGGCGGCATGGGCGGGGCGGCCGTGCTGGCGCTGGCACGGGCCGGCGTGGGCAAGCTGATCCTGGCCGATATCGATACGTTCGAAATCGGCAACATGAACCGGCAGGTGTTTGCCTTCATGACCACGGTGGGCCGGCATAAGGCCGAGGCCACCGCGGAGATCGTCAGGACCATCAATCCGGACATCGAGACCGTGGTCTACAAGGACGATTGGCCCGAGCATGTGGCGGGGAGCGTCGCGGCGGGGGCCGTGACCATCAACGGCACGGACGATCTGGCGGCCAGCCTGCTGCTGTATCGGACGGCGCGGGCGGCGGGAAAAACGGTGATCGACGCCTACGCCTCGTCGTTGCCCTCGGTTTACGTCACGCGGCCGCGCGATCCGATGCCAGAGGAGCGGCTGGGTTATCCGACCATCGACACGGCTTGGAACGCGCTGACGACCGACCAGCGCAGCGCGGCGTTCATGGCCGAGATCGAGCACGTCATGGTGCATTCCTCGGCGCGAAAATATATCGACATGGAACTGGCCGGCGAAATGGCGGCGGGCAAGCGCAAGCGGATGTCCTTCGCGCCGATGGTGATCACGACGGGTATGCTGATGGCCTACGAGACCATCGCCATCATCCTCGGGCAGACCACCAAAACCGATTGCCGCGGCTGGTTCTTCAACCCCTATGAGGGCAAGGTCGAGCGCCCGCTGCCGGGCCTGCTGTCGGCCATCATTACGCCGATCGCGCGCCGGCAGATCGCCAAGCTGGTGAATGCGGCATGACCATCCAGCACTCGCTTATCGCCGATAGCGTCGTCTCGGGTACGGCTTTGGCCGGCACGCTGGCCGCTATCGCGGTGATCCGCGCGCGTTCGACGCCGGACGGACTGAGCGCCCGGTTCATCTTCGCGCTCGGTCTCGTTGCCGCCCTGCTGGCAACGCGGCTGCTGTTCTGGAACCTGCATAAGGGCATTTTCGAGGTTTTGAACTATCTCTGCGCCGCCTGGATTCCGCTGGCCGCACTACTGGTCATCGAAGGCCTGCAGCGCCGCCATGCCCCGCAAATCCTCAAATATGCGGCATTGGCAGGTGGCGTCGTGTTTTCGGTCTTTGCGATTTTCAGCCCCCTGGGCTTCCCGGTCTATTTCCTGCTGGTCTTCCAGCTCGCCAGCTTCGCGGCGGTCTACCTGCTCGCCTGGATCGGCAGCGACGGCCTGACCGAGCAGGAAAAGCGCGTCATCGCCCGCGTTCGCTTTGCCTTGCCGGTGCTGGTGGTCTTCCTCGCCAGCGATTACGGCGTGTTCGAGCAGTTCGTGCCCATCCGGGCTTCGGGCATCGCCATCCTGTTTTTCTGCTGGATGGCCATCGGCCCCAGCGGCGCGACGACGGGGCGGCAGGAAGCCGGCATGGCCTTCGTGGGCACCGCCGTTCTGGCGCTGGTCATCGGCGCGGCCGCGACCAGCATGTCGCAGATGGATTGGGGGTTTCTGATCCAGGTCTCCGCCATGGCGCTGTGCACCGGCATGCTGGCACTGGTGCTCAACGAGGCCGCCCGCGCGTTCGCCGAGTCGCGCCGCGACGACGTGCTCAAGGCCCTGGTGACCGCCGATACCAGTGATGTCCGCCGCTTTATCGCCAGCGTCGCGGAGGGCTCGCCGCTGCAAGGCTCGCGCGTGCTCGACGATGATGAACTGACCGATTTCGACACGGCGGCCCTGCGCATCGCCTTCGCCAGCAAACCAGTGCTTAGCCGCAAAGACCTACCCGTCTTCCTCGACGATACGCGCCAGCAGCTCGACAGCTTGTTGACGACATACGATGCGACCCACCTGATTGCGCTCTCGGCTACGCCGCTGATCCTGGCAGCCGCCACCATCCCGTCGGTGGGCCGCAATTCGGCGATCGACACCGAACTGGCGCTGGTGCAGGCCATGGCTATGCTGGTCTCGACCCGAAAGGCCGCCCATGGAACTGCGTGAAGGCGATTTCGACGCATTCTTTGAAGCGCCATTCGCGGTCTATGGCGAGGGCACGCCCTATGTGTCGCCGATGCGGTCGGACCTGCGGCGGTTCTACGCTGCCGGGGTCAATCCGCTCTTCGCCAATGCCGCTGACTTCGCGCTTTTCACCGTGCATCGGGATGGCAAAATTCTCGGCCGCATCGGCGCGCATGTGCATGCGGCGTCCAACGCACTCTACAAAACCAAAACGGCCTACTTCGCCTATTTCGACTGCGCCGACGACGCGGAGGCGGCCAGGACCCTGCTCGGCGCCGCCGAGAACTGGGGCCATCAACGCGGCTTTGATACCATCGCGGGCAATTTCAACCTGACGGCAATGCAGCAGATCGGCGTGACCACCGACGGCTTCGACGGCGTGCCCTATGTCGATCAGGTCTATAGCCCGCCGCACATTGCGCGGCTGCTGGCCGAAAACGGCTACGAAGCCTATTTCCCGATGCGCACCTTCGAGGTCGATCTGGACGCATTCGATCCGGCCACCATATTGGGTCCCAAGCAGCAGGACATCCTGAACTCGCCCGATTGGCAATTCGCCCAGGTCACCCGCGCCACCATTCCGCAACGACTGGAGGATGCCCGCAAGCTGCTCAATAGCGGTTTCGGCCAGAATCCGATGTTCGTGCCTCTGACGGCGGAAGAATTCGAGTTCCAGGCCAAGGAACTCAAGTGGATTATCGATCCGCGCATCACCTCGGTGATCCACCATAAGGGCGAACCGGCGGCGATCGCGCTGGTAATCCCCGATCTGAACCCGTTCATCCGCGCGACAAAATCGCGGATTTCGTGGTCCACGCCCTGGCATTTCCTCGTCAGCCGCCTGAAGCGAAGGCGGGCCCTGGTGGTCTATGCCTCGGTGCGCGAGGACCTGCACGCCAAAGGGGTGATGAGCGCCATGATGGTCATCCTGCTGCCCATCATGCGCGCCGCGGGGTATCGCCAGCTCGGCATCACCTGGATCTGGGATGAGAACGCGGGTAGCAACCGGCTGATGGAACACCTGAACGCCAAGCCGCTGCACCGCAATCATCTGTTCCGCAAAGCGCTGATATGAGCCGGCTCAGCCAAGCCGACCTCTTGCAACTGGCGGCCGCCGCCAACCAGGCGCCCAGCGTGCACAATACCCAGCCGACCCGCTGGAAGCTGGCGGACGACGGCGCGCTCTGGCTGTTGACCGACACGACGCGCCAGCTCGCCGTCGGCGACGTGACCGGGCGCGATCTGCGAGTGTCGCTGGGCGCGACGCTAGAGGCCAGCGCCATCGTGCTGGCCGAGCATGGCATCGGCTTTGGCAGCGTCAGCTATTCCAACCTGCGGGCGGCCGTTCGCATCGAACTCACCACCGGCGCAGAAGGCGATCCGCTGGTGGTGCAGATGCCGCATCGCGTGACCTGGCGGAAGGGGTTTGCGCGGGCGTCGTGGGAAAACGCCCGGGCGCTGGTCGCCTGGTCCGAGCGGCACGAGGATATCACTCGCGTCGACGCGCCCGAGGAAATCAATCTCATCTCGGCGCTCAACGAGCGGACCAGCCTCGCCTTCTATCGCAACGCCGCCTATCGCAATGAACTGCTGTATTGGATGCGGCTATCGCCCGACGATCCACGCTTCGGCATCGATGGGCTATCGGCGCCCGCTTTGGGCATGTCAGGCTTCGAGGCGTTCGGCGCCGGTCATGTGCTGCGCGATCCGCTATTCGGCCTGCTCGACCGGACCGGCGTGATCGGCAGCCTGATTTCTGAGCATCGCCGCACCATGAGCGCCACGGCTATCCTGCTGTTTCATCGCCCGATCGAGGAAAACCCGATCGATACCGGCCGCGCGCTCTATCGTCGGCAATTGGAGCTATCGGCGCGCGGCTTCCAGACCTGGCCAATGTCGGTGCTGGCCGACGATGCCGATGCGGCGGCGGAAATCGGCGCGCATTATGGCCTTGCCGACGACCGCCGGCTGATCACCGCCTGGCGCACGGGACTGGTGCCGGCGGGACAATGGCTCAAACGCGAGCGCCTGCCGGCCGCGGCGCTGATTGCAACATCTTGAGATCGCCCGGCTAGGGCAGTAGCCCCAGATAGCTCATCAACTCTCGCGCCGCCGCCTCCCCGGCGCGGTTGGCGCCGATGGTGGAGGCAGAGGGGCCGTAACCGACCAGATGCAGGCGCGGATCGTTGACCACCTGGGTTGCCAGCCGGCCGGTCATCTTGATGCCGCCGCCGGGCTCGCGCAAATGTAGCGGCGCCAGATGATCGAGCGCGCTGCGGAAGCCGGTGCACCACAGGATCATGTCAAAATCCTGCGTGGCGCCATCGGCCCATTTCACTCCGGTCTCGGTGATGTCGCTGAACATCGGCAACCGCTTGAGCACGCCGCGCTCGCGCATCGCCGCGATGGCGGGCGTCATCCGCAGGCCGGTGACCGAAACCACCGAATGGGGCGGCGCGCCGCGGCGCACCCGCTCCTCGACCAGCGCCACGGCGGCGCGGCCGTCCTCGGGACTGAACTCGCCCTCGCGGAACTCCGGCTCGCGGCGCGTCACCCAGGTGGTTTTGGCCACGCGCGAAATCTCGTCAAGCAGTTGGATCGCCGAAATGCCGCCACCGACGATCAGCACGCGCTGGCCGGCGAAATCGGCCGCCTGCCGATAATCGCGGGTGTGAAGCTGGCGGCCCCTGAACGAGCCGGCACCGAGATAATCGGGAATGAACGGGGTTTCCCATGTGCCGGTGGCATTGATCACGCCGCGCGCCGAGAAATTGCCCGCATCGGTCTCCACCCGCAATCGTTCACCACGGTTCACCACCGTGCTGACCTTGACCGGCCGGAACACCGGCAGGTGAGAATTCTCCTCGTAGGCGGCGAAATAATCGGGTACCGCGACCGAAGCCTGCACCTGCGCCTCGGTATTGACGGCGTCGGCAAACCGCATGCCGGGCAGGTCGTGGATGCGGTTGACGGTGCTCAGCGTCAGCGACGGCCAGCGGAACTGCCAGGCGCCGCCGGCCTGTGGCGATTGATCGAGCACCACGAAACCGCGCGCCGGCAGGAGGCCCAGCCGTTGCAGATGATAGGCCGAGGACAGGCCCGCCTGCCCCGCGCCGATCACCACAATATCGACCTTGAGGGCGACACGCGCGACCTCGATTCCGCCCGACGCGGGATGTGCTTGATCGGCGCTCATGGCAAACCTGTCCCGGACCTAGCCGACCTTGCCGCCCAGTTCCTCATCGATATAGACGGCCAGCAGCGCATCGAGGTCCGCGTCGGCCGTGAAGCCGAGGGCGATGGCGCGCTGCGGGTCGAAATCCTGCGCCCAGCCATCGACGATTTTGACGATGGTGGGATCGGGTTCGCGGCGGATCAGCGCGACGGCCTTGGGGCCGGCGGCACGTTCGAGCGCGGCGATTTCCTCGGCCACGGTGGCGCTGATGCCCGGCATGGAGAGATTGCGCTGGGCGCCAAGCTGGGCGGTATCGAGCGTTGCGGCATGGATCAGGAAGCCGACGGCGGCGCGCGGGCTGGCGAACCAGTGGCGCACACTATCGGCGACCGGCAGCACTGCCTCTTGCCCGTTGAGGGGCTCGCGCAGAATGCCCGAGAAAAAGCCCGAGGCCGCCTTGTTGGGCTTGCCGGGCCGCACCACGATGGTGGGCAGGCGAATGCCGACGCCGTCGAGGAAACCGCGCCGCGAATAATCGGCCAGCAACAGTTCGCAGATCGCCTTCTGGGTGCCATAGCTGGTCAGCGGGGTATGGTGCTGGGTATCGGAAATGACGGCGGGGAATGGCTGTCCGAACACCGCGATGGACGAGGTGAACACCACGCGCGGGCAGTATTTTTCCACGGCGCCCGCGTGGCGGATCGCCTCGAACAGCAGGCGGGTGCCATCGAGGTTGATGCGATAGCCCTTTTCGAAATCGGCTTCCGCCTCGCCCGACACGATCGCGGCCAAGTGGAAAATCACGTCGGGGCGGTCGGCAAGCAGATGCTCGGCAATGCCGGGGGAAGACAGGTCTGCTGCGATGGTCTGTGTGGGGATCGCTGTATCCGGCTTCGTCGGCGCGATCACATCGGCCAGGATCATGCCCGTGATCGACTGGTTGCCGATCGTACCCGCCTGCAGCAGCGCCGTCGTCAGCTTGCGCCCGACCATGCCCGCGGCGCCGATTATCAAGACCTTCATGCGTTTCTCCCTTGCGGGCGCACATCACCATTGTCGAGGCGCAATTGTCCAGCCGGCAAAAACAAAATCGGCGCGTCACACGATGGTGGCGCGCCGATCAAGTCATTCACGTCGGCTCGGGCAGCGTGGCCCCCGCCCTTGCCGCAATGGGATCAGTTGAAGCGGTAACGCACCGAGGTGCGCAGTTCGTGGACCCAGTTATTGGCAATGCTGTAGGGGGCCGACGCGGCGTTGTTGTCGATCGAATTGATATAGAGCGCCCGGTAGCCGATATCGGCCACAACCGCACCGAAGTCATAGCCGACGCCGACCATGCCGGCAGCGGCGAAGCTCAGATTGGTATCGCGCGTATCGGCAGGACCGGGGCCCGTGGTGATGAAGTCGTTGAGCGCAACGCCGGCACCGGCGCCGACATAGCCGAAGGCACCGCCGCTGGCGCCATAACCGCCATTGCCGAAGCCGAAATCGTAATAGACGTTGGCGAGAGCCACGGTGGAGCGCAGCGACAGCTTGTGCACGCCGGGTTCAACCCCGATGGTTCCGGCCGGAACGGTGGCCTGCAGGTCCTCGTTACCGAGATAGTCGATGGTCGCGTCAACGCGCAATCCGGTGCCAGTCTCATAGCCAAAGCCGGCGCCGACCGAGTAGCCGTAGCCATTGCCATCGATGGCAAAGACATTGGGTGTCGCGGTGGGATGCTGGACTTCCTTGGCCCATAGCGCATTGCCTGCCGCGCTGCCGCGCAGGTAGAACGAGCCCTGCACGCCGTAGTCGACATCGGGAACATCGATGATCGGGGGATATTCGGGGAAGTCGGCGGCAATTGCCGGCCCGCCCACCAGAGTGGCTCCTGCCACCAGAATCGCAGCGGAAAGCTTGCGCATGGAAATTCGTCCTTTGGGTTGCCACGACACCAGTCGATTGGCCCCAATATCGGGCAATTTCCTTAAAGCTCACTTAACCTAAAGCTTTAACCCTAATGGGATGCTAAATAGGTGCGTGCACATATACTTAGCGGCCCGCGACGTTGCTGGAAGCCGTTAAAACAACCTTAATAGATGAGGCTCAGGCGACGTCCCGGATCGCCGCTTCGATCTGGCCGACGACGGTCAGCACCAGGGCCGCATCATCGGCCTCGCCCATGACGCGGATCACCGGCTCGGTGCCGCTTTCGCGGATCACCAGCCGCCCGCCAAGGCCCAGCATGGCCTGACCATCCGCAATGGCCTGGATCACCTGCTTGTGCTGCAGCGGCTTGCCGGACTTGAACTTCACGCTGCGCAAGAGTTGCGGCACCTTGTCGAAGCGCGCGCAGATCTCGGAAATCTCGCGGTCCTGCTGCTTGAGCACTGCCAGCAATTGCAGCGCCGCCACGAGGCCATCGCCTGTCGTGGTGAAATCGGAGAGGATGATGTGGCCGGACTGCTCGCCGCCCACATTGAAGCCCTTGGAGCGCATGGCTTCGAGCACATAGCGATCACCCACCTGGGTGCGCTCCAGCGTCAGCCCGATCGAGCCGAGATAACGCTCGAGGCCCAGATTGGACATGACGGTAGCGACGATCCCGCCGCCCATCAGCATTTCGCGCTCCAGCCAGCTCTGGGCGATTACCGCCATGAACTGGTCGCCATCCACCACATTGCCCTTTTCGTCGATGATGATCACGCGGTCGGCGTCGCCATCCAGCGCAATACCGATATCGGCGCGCACTTCCTTGACCTTGGCGGCCACGGCCTCGGGGGCGGTCGAGCCGACCTTTTCATTGATGTTGAAGCCATCGGGCTTGTCGCCGATGGTGAAGACCTCGGCGCCCAATTCCCATAGCGCCACCGGGGCCACCTTGTAGGCCGCGCCATGGGCGCAATCGAGCACCACGCGCAGGCCCGCCAGATCGATATTGCGTGGCAGCGTGCGCTTGGCATATTCGATATAGCGGGTGCTGGCATCCTCGTCGCGATGGGCGCGGCCGATGTCGCGGCCATGAGCGAGGAACTGGGTCATGTCGCTATCGATCATGGCCTCGATTTCTTCTTCCAGCTCATCGCTGAGCTTGTAGCCATCCGGCCGGAACAGCTTGATGCCGTTGTCGTCATAGGGATTGTGCGAGGCCGAGATCATCACGCCCAGATCGGCGCGCAGCGAACGCGTCAGCATGGCGACGGCGGGCGTGGGCATCGGGCCGAGCTGGTAGACATCCATGCCCACGGCGGTAAAGCCGGCGGTCAGGGCGGTTTCGAGCATATAGCCGGAGCGGCGCGTATCCTTGCCGATCACCACGCGGTTGCGGTGATCGCCGCGCACGAAAGTCTGGCCCGCCGCCATGCCGATCTTGAGCGCCAGTTCGGGAGTGAGCTTGGAGCCGTTGGCCAGCCCGCGAATCCCGTCCGTGCCGAAATACTTCCTGGCCATGTACTGTCTCTTCCCTGCCGTGCGCGCAATATTAAGCGCGTCTGTCCACGCGTCCGATAATACCACTTTTGGGCGGAATAGCGGAGTTTTCCAAAAAGGAAAAGGGCCGCCCGGAGGCGGCCCCTAAAACTAGACCAGACTGATTAGCTGCCCGGCTGCGGCTCAAGACCGCCTTCCGGCGGCGCATCGGGGCGCTTCTTGCCCGATTTGCCGGCCGAGGGCACGCCCGTGGCCTTGGTGGTCGGGCCACTATCATCCGGACGGATCGGCTGGTGGCCCTCCATCAGGGCGCGCAATTCGTCGCCGGTCAGTGTCTCGTATTCGAGCAGGGCCTGCGCAATGGCCTCCCACTGGTCGTGGTAGGTGGTGAGGATTTCCTTGGCCGAAGCCTCGCCATCCTCGATCAGCTTGCGCACTTCCTGGTCGATGAGCTTTGCGGTGTCGTCCGACATATTGTTGGACTGGGTCATCGAGTGACCGATGAACACTTCCTGCTCGCTCGACTTGTAACGGACGCGACCGAGCTTTTCGCTCATGCCCCATTCCATCACCATCGAGCGGGCGAGAGAGGTCGCCATCTGGATATCGCCCGAAGCCCCGCTCGTCACCTTTTCAGGGCCGAACTTGATCATCTCGGCTTCGCGCCCACCGAACAGCATGGTGAGACGGGCAAGCGCCTTCTCACGGCTGAACGAATAGCTGTCGCTTTCGGGCAGGGTCATCACCATGCCGAGGGCACGGCCACGCGGAATGATGGTCGCCTTGTGGATCGGATCGATACCGGCAACCTTGAGCGCGATGATGGCATGGCCAGCTTCGTGATAGGCGGTCAGCTTCTTTTCGTCCTGCGACATGGCCATGGTGCGGCGCTCGGCGCCCATCATGATCTTGTCCTTGGCGTCTTCGAACTCGGCATGAGTGACGAAGCGCTTGTTGCGCCGCGCCGCGAGCAATGCCGCTTCGTTGACGAGGTTCATCAGGTCGGCGCCCGAGAAACCCGGAGTACCACGAGCCAGGGTCTTGAGATCCACATCGGGAGCCAGCGGCACCTTGCGGACGTGAACCTTGAGCACCTTTTCGCGGCCCGATACGTCGGGGTTTGGCACCACGACCTGACGGTCGAAGCGACCCGGACGCAGCAAAGCCGGATCGAGAACGTCGGGACGGTTGGTCGCGGCGATCAGGATGATGCCTTCATTGGCCTCGAACCCGTCCATCTCCACGAGGAGCTGGTTGAGGGTCTGTTCACGCTCGTCGTTACCGCCACCGAGACCGGCGCCACGCTGGCGACCGACGGCGTCGATTTCGTCGATGAAGATAATGCAGGGCGCATTCTTCTTGGCTTGCTCGAACATGTCGCGGACGCGGGACGCGCCGACACCGACGAACATTTCAACGAAGTCCGAACCCGAAATAGTGAAGAACGGCACATTGGCTTCGCCGGCAACCGACCGGGCCAGCAGCGTCTTACCGGTACCCGGAGGGCCGACAAGCAGCACGCCGCGCGGAATACGGCCACCCAGGCGCTGGAACTTGCCCGGATCGCGCAGGAATTCGACGATTTCCTCAAGGTCCTGCTTGGCCTCGTCCACGCCGGCAACGTCCTCGAACGTCACCTTGCCATGGGTTTCGGTGAGCAGCTTGGCGCGCGACTTGCCAAAGCCCATCGCGCCGCCACGGCCACCGCCCTGCATCTGGCGTATGAAGAAGAACCAAACGCCGATGATGACGATGAAGGGCAGCCAGGACGACAGCAGGATCGACCAGAACGGGCTCGATTCCGGCTCGCGCGCGGTGATCGAGACGCCCTTGTCTTCGAGGCGCGTGATGATATCGGCGCCGGCCGGGAGCGTGGTTTCGAAGCGCGAACTGTCGGTCATCGTGCCGGTGACGACGTCATTGGTGATGACGACGCTGGTGACCTTGCCCGCATTCACGTCGGTGACGAACTGGCTATAGCTCTTGTCGGAGACGGAAGCAGTGTGGGTCGAAGACTGGAAGACCTGGAACAGGCCCATCAGCATAAAAAGTATCACCAGCCAGATGGCGAAGTTGCGGAAATTTCCGTTCATCAATCCTGTCCCGGGAGGGTCGGCGCAAATCGCCGGTTTTGGTGTGCCGAATGTATGTCCCCCATTGGGGCGTTACAAGGGCAAGCCCTGCGGCCCTTTGGGCGTGGCGTCCAGTCATTTTGTCGCGAATGGGTTAATACGCATTGGGGAGGGGATGGTTCCCCATAGGGAGAGGGTGGAGGGGGAACGAGAGCGGGGTCTTGGCAGAGGGGGGTAAGCATGGGGTTTACCCACGCTCCTCACACACTCAGCGCACACTCTCACCTCTCACCACACACTCCACCGCCATACAATACAGGCCCTCACCACCCACTCTCACCAAGCACTCGATCTTCCCGCGGGCTTGACCCGCGGGCCTCTCGTCGCAGGCACTGAATGCGGTGGGGTGGAGAGTGGCCCGCGGGTCAAGCCCGCGGGAAGGCCAGTGGGTGGGGTGGGGTGAGCTGGATGGGATGGGCGCTATCCCTGCTTCGATCCGCCAGACCGTGATCAGCGATCCGTCAGACCTTGATCAGCGCGGAGGCTCTCCCCTTGAGGGTTGGGGTGGGTCGTTCAAATAGCCACAAAGCGACCCCCTCCCTCGGTCCTCCCCCCAAGGAGGAGGAAAGGACCGGAGCCGATGGATTGGAGCAACGACGCCCCTCAATCGATCAGCAGCGTCACCTTGATCCGCTCATCAAACGACCAGCCGCCCAGCGACAAGACTCCGCCGGCCTCATCGCGCACGATGGGCGCCGTGCGGATGGCCTCGGCGGGCGCCGTAACCTTGAAGCCCAAAAATTCCTCCAGCCGGTGGCGCGGCAGGTAATCGGCGACGCTGGCGGTCAGCCCCGCCTCGCCCGAGCCGTTGACGATGAGGAAGCGCTGGTCCCACACCAGTTCGGAATGCGGCAATAGCATCGCGTCGGGCGGCAGCGCCCTGCCCGGCTCGCGAGCTACCAGGATCGCCCCGCCGCTGGTGCGCACCACGCAGCCGTGCGCCGTCGCGGCCTTGGCGAGGTCGCCAGTCGCCAGCGTGTTTTGCAGCCGTTCGACCAGACCCAGCGCCCGCGGCTTCTGTCGGCCACCGACGATGTTCAGCACCCGGGCCAACAGGCGCACCCCGATGGCCGGGCTCAGGGCGGCATAATCGGCATGGCCGATCCGCGCGGCGCCAAAGCCGTCGAGCGTCACCAGAGCCTCGAAATAGCCATCGGCCATCTGGGCGATCGCCGCATCGGCTTCGCCCATGCGCTGGGCGAAGCGCGCCAGCGTCGGCGCGTCCAGCCCCAGCTCGGCCAGGGCCGGCATGGCATTGCGCCAGCGCACTCGCTCATAATGCGGATCGGTATTGGAGGGGTCTTGGGCCGGCGTCAGCCCGGCTTCGGCGACTACCGTTTGCAACGCCACGGGGTCGAGATCGAGCAAAGGCCGGTGCACACGCACGCCCTCGACCGTGGTCATGCTTGCCATGCCCCGGAGCCCCTCGACGCCGCTGCCATGAGCCAGCCGCATCAGCACGGTCTCAGCCTGATCCTGGCGGTGATGAGCCGTCAGCAGCACCGGCACATCGTCGGCCACCATCGCGGCGCCCATCAACCGGTAGCGCGCAATACGCGCCGCCTCCTGAACACCTGTCCGGGGCTTCGCATCACTCCAACGCAGGCCCGTTGCCGGGATGCCAAGGCTTTGGGCCACGGACAACACCATGGCAACTTCCTCGGCCGCCTCCGGCCTCAGGCCATGGTCAACCGAATAGACCTGCAGGCGCGGCGACCGTGCGCGGCCACTGGCCCAGCGCTGGGTCAAAACCATCAGCGCCAGGCTGTCGGCACCGCCCGACACCGCCAGCCCGATGGCGGGCAGGTCGGCGACGGAAGCGAAGATCGCCTCCAGCGCCGTTGCGTCATCGAGCCTTACGCCGGCGGACATTCGGCCTTGGTCTTTTCCGCGGTGAGGCGCGTCAGGAAGGCAGGCGTCAGGTTGGTGTAGCGCTTGTCGATTTCGGCGAAGGTGCGACACGCCGTTTCGCGCTCCTTGGCGCCCGACAGCGACACGCCCAGCTTGAGCAGCAGGTCCGGGGCGCGCGGATTGTCCGGCGCCTTCTGGAAGGCATTGAGCAGCACTTCGGCCGCCTGGTCATAGGCGGCGCGCTGGATCAGTGCTTCGCCCAGCCAGTTGGATGCGTCGGTGGCCTTGGCATTGTCGGGATAAAGATCGAGGAACTGCGTGAACTGCGTTTCGGCGAAGGCGTAGTCGCCGCGCGTCATCGCCTCGTAGCCGGCATTGAACTGCGCGTCGGCATCGGCATCGCCCGTATTGGCGGCGGGTGCCTTGGGATCAAAGCTCAGATCGAGCGGCGGAGCCTCGCCCACCGGCACGGCGGCGCCGGTGCCCAGCGGAATGGCCTGATCGCCATTGCCGGTGCCCACCAGCGGATCGCCGGAATTGCCCAGCGTGTCCGCCGGCGTGCTGCCATCGGTGAAGCTCGGATCGATTTCTTCTTCGCCCGGCAGCGGCTTGATGCCCTGCTGGGGAATGTCAGTCATCGGCACGGCATTGGGGTCCTGCGGCAACGCCTCGGACGGCTTGGCGCCATCAGTTTGGGTTGCCGCCTGGGGTTTTCCCGGCGCGCCGCCTTCCAGCGCGGTCAGGCGCTGCTCATTGTCCTGGCTCATGCGTTCAACCAGGGTCTGCATCTGGGTGAGCTGGAACGTCAGCCCGTCGATCTGCCCGTTGAGCACCCGCATTTGCTCTTCGAGCTGCTGGATGCGCACCGACAACTGGGCCGCCTCCTGGCTCTGCGCTACATGAATGCGCGCCGGCTGAGCATCGCTCATCACCACGCCGCCGATATCAGCGGGGGGCAAGGGCGAAACGCCGAACGCCAGCGAGGGGGCGGCGGCGCCGAGCATCAGCACTGACGCAAGCGCCAGCGTTCGTCCTCGGGATCGAAAGGGGTGAGCGGTCAACGGAAGGCCTCCAAAGGGTCGCCAGGGGGGAGGCGACAGCATGGTCTGTAGCGGCCACGCAATAAAGTCGAAATTTGGTCAAAAGAAAGCGCCGGGGCCAATTAAGGGCACCCGGCGCTCTTGCCTCCAGTTTGCACTGGATGGGTTGGGCTTTCCCCTTGCGGGGAAAGCCGGATTTTTATTGCACGACAGTGACCGCGCGGCGGTTCTGGCTCCAGCACGAGATGTCGTTGCAGATCGCCACCGGACGTTCCTTGCCGAACGACTTGGACGTGATGCGCTGGGCATTGACGCCACGCGACACCAGGTAGTTCACGACGATCGAGGCGCGGCGAGCGCCCAGCGCGATATTGTATTCACGGGTGCCGCGTTCGTCGGCATGGCCTTCGATCATGATGCGGTAGTTGGCATACTGGTTGAGCCAGCTAGCCTGCTTGTCGAGGGTCGCGGTAGCGGTCGAGGTCAGCGAGGACGAGTCGGTCTCAAAGAACACGCGATCGCCGACCGACACCAGGAATTCCTGCTGGCTGCCCGGAGCGCCGCCACCGGGCCCGAGATTGCCGACACCGGTCAGGCCAGCATTGCTATTGGGCGAACGCGAACAGGCCGCGATCGCGACGACGAAAAGCAGCATGGCGGCAGCGCGCAATGCGGTCTTGATGGGTGCGTTGATGTGCACGGGGAAGCTCCTGAAAGGCGATAATCTTAAGGACGCCATTTACCGCGCTTAATCTTAAGACCGGGTTTGCCAGTATAGTTAATTGTTGCCCTTCACGGCTGGAATGTGGCGGGAATCCGGGCTTTTTCGAGATGGTGCAGATTAGCCACAGGTGCTGGTGTGGTCACGTTAAGGTTAAGTGGGGCGCAGCTTTGCGCCACCGCGGGCTCAGAATCTACCGGGGTGCGGACGCACGGCCGCACCCCGGGGAGACTAGCGGTGGATTGGTTCCTTGCGGTGCCAGTTGTCCAGTTTGCGCGCGCCCGTATGCGGGCGCATGGCCCATTCAATGCCGTTGCCGATGACTTTTTGCACCAGCGGATTGTGGTAGATCGGGAAGGTTTCGTGTCCGGGCGAGAAGTAGAAGATACGCCCGAGCCCGCGATAGAAGGTCAGGCCGCTGCGAAACACTTCGCCGCCTTTGTACCAGCTCATGAAGACGATCTCGTCGGCGGCCGGAACATCGAAGGGCTCGCCATACATTTCCGACTGCGGAATCTCGAAGAATGGCGGAATGCCATCGGCGATCGGATGGGCCGGATTGGTCACCCACACGCGCTCCAGATCGCCCTCGGGCAGTTCGCGCCAGCTCAGGTTGCAATTGGTGCCCATCATGCGGCGGAACATCTTGGAGTGGTGGCCGGAGTGGAGAACCACCAAGCCCATGCCGGCCAGCACCCGCTGCTGCACGCGGTCGATATATTTGTCCTCGACCTCGTCATGGGCGACATGGCCCCACCAGGTCAGAACGTCGGTGCGGTCGAGTAATTCCTGGGTCAGGCCCTGCTCGGCGTCATCAATGGTGCGGCGCTCGATGGTGAAGTCGCGATCGGTCAGGCCCGCGGCCAGAGCGCCATCCATCCCGTCAGGATAAATCTTGGCAACCGGCGCATCGTTCTTTTCGTGGCGGCCTTCGTTCCACATGGTCAGGCGAATAGTCACGTTTAGTCTCCGTAAATAGCGGGTGGATCAGGCCACGATAGCGTTGTTGGACTGATCGAACAGGTGAAAGGCTGTGTGGTTCATGGCGAGCTGCACCGACTCGCCTGACTTCATGGCGAGATCGCCCTGGGCGCGCACCAGCAAGGTGTCGTCGCCATTGCGAACATTGAGGTAGGTCTCGGCGCCAAGGCGCTCGACAATGGCGATGCTGGCCTCGAAATCGGCCTCGCCGGCGCTGGTGACCGGGCGGATGTCTTCCGGCCGCACCCCGAGCGTCACTTGTTGCCCCACGACGCCGCCCAGTGAGCGACCATCCATGCTGACCGTCCAGCCGGCATTAGCCTTGAAGCTCTGCGTTGCGCCATTGGCGACAATGGTGCCGGCGACGAGGTTCATCCGTGGCGAGCCGATGAAGCCGGCGACGAAGGTGTTGACCGGGTGGTTATAGAGCTCGATCGGCGTATCCCACTGCTCGACCTTGCCCTTGTTCAGCACCACGATCCGCGTCGCCATGGTCATGGCCTCGACCTGATCGTGGGTCACATAGACGATGGTGGGGCGCAATTCCTGATGCAGCTTCTGCAACTCCGCGCGCATCTGCACGCGCAGCGCCGCGTCGAGATTGGACAGCGGCTCATCGAACAGGATGACGCGCGGCCGCTTGATGATGGCGCGACCGATAGCGACGCGCTGGCGCTGACCGCCCGATAGTTCTGCCGGGCGGCGACCGAGCAGATCCGAAAGCTGCAGCAATTCCGAAACCCGGCCGACCTCCTTGGCGATTTCGGCCTTGGGTACTTTCTTGAGATCCAGCGAGAAGCCGATATTCTGCGCCACCGTCATATGCGGATACAGCGCGTAGGACTGGAACACCATGGCAATGCCACGCTGGTCGGGCGGCACGTCGTTGATGCGCTGGCCGTTGAGGATCAGATCGCCGCCATCGATGGATTCGAGCCCTGCGATCATGCGCAGCAAGGTCGACTTGCCGCAGCCGCTGGGGCCAACGAAGACGGAAAACTCACCGTCTTCGACCTCGATATCGACGCCTTGGATAACCCCGACTGCGCCGAAACTTTTACGCACGCCGGAGAGCTGAATCATGGGAGTGGTCATGGCTTAACCTTTGACGCCGCCGGAAAAAGTCTGGACCAGGAACCGCCGCGCGAAACTGAAGGCGATGACGGCCGGGATGAGATAAATGGTGGCAATGGCCGCGAGCAGGCCATAGTCGATTTCGTTGACGCGCAGGAACGCCCGGAACAGCCCGATCGGCAGCGTCTGCAATTCGGGCGACGACAGCAGGATCAGCGGCAGCAGGAAATCGCCCCAGGCCGACATGAAGGCGAACAGCCCCGCCGCCGCCAACCCCGGCAGCGCCAGCGGGATCAGCACGCGGCGAATACGCTGCACCAGCGTCGCACCATCGAGGATCGCGGCCTCCTCGTAGTCCTTCGGCACGCCGTCGAAAAACACCTTCATGATCCACAGCGCCAGCGGCAACTGCCCGGTGGCCAGCACGATGATCAGCCCCAGATAGCCGTCGATGAAGCCGAAGATCTGCATCACCGAGCGGTAGTGCTCGCCGGCCAGCGGACGGACCAGCGCGCCCATGCCGTTATTTGCGGTCAGCAGGATCTTGTAGAGCGGCACCAGCAGCGCCGTGGACGGCAAGACCCGGATCAGGAGGATGCCGTAAAGAAAGGGCTGCTTCCACCAGGCCTTGGATCGCGACAGCGCATAGCCGCCGAGCCCCGAAATGATCACCACGATGATCGTGGCAGTTAGCACGGTGAACAGCGAATTGGCGAACCAGCGGAAGCCGTTTTCATCGGCAAACACCCGGATGTAATTGTCGAAGGTCCAGCTATCGGGCCATTTGAGAAACAGCTGCGCGTTGCTGTCCACCGAAGCCAGCGCCATCCACACGAACGGCAGCAGGCAAAAGATCGAGATGACGATCAGCGTGACGTAGGCCAGGGCCGTATAGGCGCCTTGGCGCGGGGAATTGACGCCGGCCATCAGACTTCCACCTTCAAGGATCGGACATAGGCGATGCCCAGGGCCAGCGACACGACCAGCGCCACCACCGCCCCGGCCGCGCCATAGCCGAGCTGGAAGTTGGTGAAGGACTGGTTGTAGATGTAGACGCTGATCACCTCGGTTTTGCCGCCGGGACCGCCGCGGGTCAGCGCATAGACCAGCCCGAACACCGAAATGGTCGAAACCGTCGAAATCAGCATGTAGAGAAAAATCGTCGGCGCCATCAGCGGCAGGGTGATGCGCATGAACATCTGGCGCGGATTGGCACCGTCCATGCGCGCTGCCTCATAGACTTCGCTGGGCACGGCGCTCAACCCGGCCGTCAGCAGGATCATGGAGGTGCCGATGCCACGCCAGGTATTGACCATGGTGACCATGAACAGCGGGAAGGTCTGCAGCCAGTCAGCCCAGGGCAGGCCCAGCGAAATCAGGATCTTGCTCAGCGTGGCGTGATCGCCGCCCGCCAGCATGGAAATCCACATGAAGCCGGCCACCACTTCGGGCGCGGCATTGGGCAACAGGATAGCGGCGCCGAACACCGAGCCGCCGACGATCTTGCGCCGCAGTGCCAGCGCCGAAATGAAGCCGATGACGAACTGGCCGATAATGGCCGAGCCGACGACGAACACGAAGGTGACGAACAGCGAGTTCCAGAACCGCGCGTCGGAGAACAGGCGGAAGTAATTGGCGGCGCCGACAAAGCGGGGTTTTGCGGCAGCAAGGCCGGTCAGCGCCTCATTGGTCATGCTCAAATAGACCGAATAGAGCGCCGGATAGATGATCAGGAGAGCGAGGGGGATCAGCGCGGGCAATAGCAGCTTTAGGAGCTGCCGCTCTCTACGCTTCTGAAACGCGTCAAAGGCCATCTCTTGCCGCCTGTCGCTATGTCGGGGTTGAGGGATAGCGACGCCACAAGGCGCCACGCTTTTGAGGAGAGACGCGGCCAGTGGCCGCGTCTCGGGGCATCGGGGGGAGGAGAGCCGATGCCTATTTCACCGCGTCGTCGCCGAGCGTCTGCTTGACGTAATCGACCAGGATCGCCTGGGCGCCGGCGGCATCGGTTTCCTTGCGCAGCAGCGCTTCGGTGGCGCGAGCCACGCCTTCGGACACGGCGGACATGCCCGTCGCCTGCTTGAGATAGGTGCCGTGGTTCGCCGCAGCCTGGATCGGAACCAGTTCCGTCAACGCCTGGAAGCGCGGATCGGCCTGCACCGCATTGCTCGACGGAATATTGCCGATACGAGCAGCCGTTTCGATCTGGTTGTCGACCGAGCCCGTCTCGAGCAGCGCTTTCTTGGCCATATCGAGATTGGCGGTCTTGGCATTGACGGCCCAGGCGGCGCCGAGGCCGGCCAGAACGAATTCACCGCTCTCCTGGCCAGGATCGGCCCAGGTGCCGACGACGGTGGTCACGTCGGGGATCGGGTTCTTGCTCTCGCGGCCCCAATCGAAAATGTAGCACCAGGAGCCGCAGGTGGTCGCAGCCAGTTCGCCCTTGGGGAACATTTCATACTTCGGGATCACCCAGGGCTCAGGCCCCAGCAGCGGATCGACCGGCATCAGATCGTTGTCGATCAGGTCCTTGTAGAACTGGAAGACGTCTTTGACGCCCTGGCTGGTCAGGTCGAACTTGCCGTCGTCGGTGACCAATTGAGGCGTCGAGGAGCCGATAATCAGGTGGGAAAAGCCTTCGTCGAAGGCGCCGCCGCCCCAGCTCGTGCCAGCCGGAAACAGCAGGCCATACGCGCCGGTCTTGGCCTTGATTTCCTTGGCGCGGTCGAGCAGGTCCGCCCAGTTCTTGGGCTGCTCGGTGGAAATACCGGCCTTTTCAAGCAGGTCGCGACGGAAGTAAATCTGCTGGATACCCAGGATATAGGGCATCACATAGGTCTCGCCATCCGGGCTGACAGCAAGCTGCTTGGCCACGTCGACAAAGTCCTTATACCCCGGCCAGGCCGCGAGTTCCGCGCCGACCGGCGCCAGATAGCCGGCAGCCACCATGTCGGCGACATCGGCTGCGCTCGGGATCGAGAACAGGTCCGGCGCGTTGCCGGCGGCCAGCTCGGTCAGGAGCTTGGTCATGTAATCCTTGTCGGGCGCTGGATACTCGACGATCTCGACGGTGACGCCGAGTTCCTTTTCGATCCGCGCGGCCGTGGGGGTAAAGGCATCGATACCAGCCTGGCCATGCAGCGCGACGCGCAGGGTTTCGGCGTTGGCCGTGCCGGCAAGCAAGCTCATGGCGATGGCCGCAAGGCCACCTGCGATCAATCTATTCATGTTTCCTCCCTGTGCAGCCCGTTTTGCTGCTGGCGTCTGTCTGACACTCCAACAATGTACACGCTTACATTTCGACGGCAAGAGAAAATCGAACGTCTCTTCCATTTTGTGGCTCGTTCGCATTTTTCGGTCATTTTGTCGTTTACGAGGCTTTGTCGGGTGATGTACACGTGTCCGCAAATGGGAGGATTGGCAACATGGTTTTGCGTTTGGGTGTCATCGGGGCCGGCCTCAAGGCGGCCGATTATGCGCGCGGCTGGGCGGCGATGAGCGATGTCGAGATCGTCGCCACGGCGGAGGTGAGCATCCTGTCGCGTCAACGCTTTGGCGATGTCGTGGAGGCGGCTGGCGGGCCCCGCCCGCTCGAATATCCCGATGCCGAGGCCATGCTCAAAGCCCAAGCCGGCAAGATGGACGCCGTCTATGTGTCCACCCCCCACGTCTTCCACGGCGCCAATGCGCTGGCGGTGATCGAAGCCGGCTATGACCTGCTGCTGGAAAAGCCGATGGTCACCACCGTCGATGAAGCCCTGGCGCTGGTCGAGGCCGAAAAGCGCACCGGCAAGACCGTGGTCATCGCCTTTCAGGGCGGCCTCTCCCCCCTCGTCCATGACACCAAGGACCGTGCCCGCCGCGGCGATTTCGGCGACCTCGTGAGCGTCAATGCCTCGATCTGGGAAGGCTGGGCCAAGAACTATGCCGGCCAGTGGAAGCAGAACCCGGCCATTTCCGGCGGCGGCTTCATGTTCGATACCGGCGCCCACATGATGAACACCGTCTGCGTGCTGGCTGACAGTGAGTTCGCGCGCCTCTCCGCCTTCACCAACAATCGCGGCCTCAAGGTCGATCTGGTCTGCGCCGTCGCCGCTCGCCTCAGCAATGGCGCGCTCGTCACCTTCAATGCTGCCGGCGATGGCCCTCCGGGCTGCGAGTCCGCCATAACCTTCTTTTATACCAAGGCCATTATCCGCATCGATGCCTGGGGCAAGTGGCGCGAAGTCAGCGTCGAGGGCGTCGCCGAACCGCGCGAGGAAAGCGAAATTCGCGATACCCCGATGCACACGTTCCAGGCGGTGCGCGATGGCAAGATGGCCAACCCATCCACGGTTGCCAATGGCCTGCGGTTCGCGCGGCTATGGGACGCCATCAAGGCATCCGCCGCTCGCGACGGCGAGGCAATTGCGATAGAAACTGGCGCGGCCTGATCCAGGGGCCGTCAGGGAACGCTTATGATTCGCCGCAAGGGCCTCACATCGGTAGAACTGGCCAAGCTTGCCGGCGTGTCCTCCGCGACGATTTCCCGCGCTTTCTCCAACGATCCGGCCATCAAGCCTGAAACCCGCGAGCGCGTGCTGGCGCTCGCCGCCGAACACGGCTTCCGCCCCAACGCCATGGCCCGCTCGCTCAACAACAGCCGCTCGCGACTGGTGGCGCTGGTGGTCAACACCGTCGCCAATCCGGCCGAGGCCGAAGGGCTGGACCTGCTGATCCACCGCCTGCAGGAGCGCGAGCTGATGCCGCTGCTGCTGTGCTGCGCCAATCACGAGGATCGCGGCCATTTGATGCGCATCGCCTCGACCTATCAGGTCGATCACGTCGTGCTCTATTCCGACGCGGTTTCGGTCGATGACGCACTCGATATTTTCCGCTCGGCCACGCTGATCGTCGCCTCGTCCGAACCGTTGGAGGGCCGCGACCTGTTCGACGTCCGGCTCGACGCGTCCGCAGCCACGGCGCAAATCGTCGACCATCTGGTCGGTCAGGGCCGCCGGCATTTCGTCTATCTGTCGGGCCGCGCCTCCAGCCATATCGACAAGCAGCGCATGCGCTGGTTCGCCGACGCCTTGGAACGGCACGGCATGGCCTTCGAAATCGTCGAGCACGGCGATTATTCCTACGAGTCCGGCTATAAGGAAGCCGTGCTGCTGCTGCGCCGGCTACGCCCCGACGTGCTGGTATGCGCCAACGACCTGATGGCCATCGGTGCCCAGGATGCCGCCACCCTGCTCGGTCTCAAGATTGGCGACGACCTGGCAATCGTGGGCCATGACGGCGTGTCGCTCTCCAACTGGGATTGCCACTCGATCACCACCGTCATGCCGCCCCATGGGGTGATCAGCGACGCCTTGATCGAGCTTATCGAGCGCCCACCGACCGCACCGCCCGAACAGCATGTCGTCAATTGCATGGTTCGTTGGCGTCAAAGTACCGGACCGGCGCCCAGGTAAGCCGCTCCTGTGGCGTGTGGACGGCCCAATCGGCACCGGCGGCTTTCCCGTCCGGCCAAGTGGCCATTCAGGTCTTTCGAAGCCCGGCGACAACGAAGCCCGCCAAGGCCTCGACATAGTGCCGGTCAGCCCGTTCGCGAGTGATGATCATGCGCCAATACAGCATGCCGCCTGCGGCATCGTTGAACAGGTCGGCATCCGCATCCGCCGGGAGTTCGCCCCGCGCGATGGCCCGCTCCAGGATCGATGCTGCCCGCTGGCGGCGCTCGATCTGCACCCGGCTCCTGACGCCTCCCGCCAATGCCGGATTGCGCTGCATTTCGGCATGCAAATCCGGCAGGATACGGCGCACCAGCCGATGCCGCAGGACGCGGCGGAGCTGATAGAGCATCGCCGCGACGTCGCCTTCGAGCGTGCCGGTATCGACAATGGGCGCCAGTTCGATCCCGACGTCTTCCAGCCGCTCGGCGACCATGGCGAGCTTGGAAGGCCAGCGTCGATAGAGGGCGGCTTTACCCACTCCCGCCCGCTGCGCAACGCGCTCAAGGCTGATCCCCACGTAGCCGTAGTCAGCCCATTCCTCGAACAGCGCCCGCGTCAGGGCATCGGTGACAGCGGGCTGCATGATCGCAGCCCCGCTGGGTGCCCGTCGCGGTCGCTGGCCAATTATTTCGTCGGAACGCTTGCGTATCATCCAAACGGCTCTATATGAGGACGGAACACAATCGTTCCATCCAAAAGGGTTATCCGATGAACACCACCACAAGTCCAGACACCATGGCGAACTTCGCCGGTCTGCTCCGGACCGCTCTGGGCGACAGTCTCGCCCGCGACGCGACGACATTCCTCTCGATGATGGCCGAGGACGGCGTTATGGAATTTCCATACCTCACGGCCGGCCCCGCCCCACGGCTCGAGGGACGCGTTGCCCTCGGCGCGCATCTGGCGAGCCTTGAAGGCATGATCGAGATCGACGGGTTCCACGATCTGGTGGTGCACAAAAGCCTCGAGCCCGGTGTCTTCATCCTCGAATTCACCTGTATCGGCCGCAGCGCCAAGACGCGCCTGCCCTACAATCAGCGCTATATTTCGGTCATCACCGTCAAGGATGGCCATATCGTGCGCTACCTCGATTACTGGAATCCATTGATCCTGCAGCAGGCGACGGGTGAAGCGGCTCACGCGACCCGGGAAGCTCAGCAATCATGAGCTTGATCCTCGTTACCGGCGGTAGCGGCAAGACAGGGCGCCGGATTGCCGCACGGTTGGCCGAACGCGGCATTGCGTACCGCGTCGCCTCGCGCTCGGCGACCGGCCCGTCCACGGTCCACTTCGACTGGTCACTGCCCCAAACCCACGATGCCGCTCTTGAAGGCGTGAGCGCCATCTATCTCGTGGCGCCGACCGGCGTGATGGAGCCGTTGCCCGTCATGCAGCCCTTTCTCGAACGTGCCCTGGACAAGGGCGTCACTCGCTTTGTGCTGCTCAGTGCCTCTTCGCTGGAGGAAAACGGTCCGGTAATGGGCGCGGTGCATGGCTGGCTTCGCCAGAACGTACCGTCATGGGTGGTGCTGCGCCCCACCTGGTTCATGCAGAATTTCTCCGAGCAGCAGCACCGTCCGACCATCCTGGCCGAGGACGCGATTTATTCGGCCACCCAGAATGGCCGCGTTGGCTTTATCGATGCCGAGGACATTGCCGCCGTCGCCGTCGAAGCGCTGGCCAATCCCGAGTTTGCCAATGGCGATTTGATCCTGACCGGTCCCGCCACTTTATCCTATGACGAGGTCGCCCGGCTCATCGCCAGGGCCGTGGGCCGCGATATCCACCATCGTCGCCTGACGGCAAGCGAGATGACGGACTGGTTTGTCGCGGGCGGCGTGCCGGCAGCCTTCGCCCCCACCCTGGCCGCGATGGATACCGCGATTTCCCTCGGCGCCGAGGACAGGACGACCCAGCACGTCTTTGAAAGCACCGGCCGCGTTCCAGGCTCGTTCGAAGACTTCGTGATCCGGAATGCCGCGGCATGGAAGCCAGCCTAGCCAGTGCCTCAAGTCCCGTTGCGGCTCCCCGCCATGGCCCGTTCCCAGTAGGGCGGCGTGCCGAACGTCTTGCGCAAGTGGGACACGAACAGCTTGACCTTGGCGGTATGGGATCGGCCCGGCATGTGGATCGCATGCACCGATGCGGTCAGCCGGGCCGGCTGGATTGCGTGGGGCAACACCTCCACCAGCCGGCCGGCAACGATATCCTCGCTCACCAGCCAGGAAGCCAGATGCACGATGCCCAGCCCCGCTATCGCGGCCTGCATCAGCGCACCGGTATCGTCCGAACGGAAGGGCCCCCGCACAGCCATTGCCTGCTCGCGATTGACCCCCGCAAAGGTCCACCATCCTGTGGGATTGCGCAGCGAAGCCACGGTCAGGCATGGATGATCGAGCAGGTCCGCGACCTGTTCCAGGCGCCCTGCCCGCGCCAGATAATCCGGGCTGGCGCACAGCAGGCGACGCACTGGCGCGATCGCGGTAGCCACCAGATCGCTATCAGGCAACACGCCGAGCC
This sequence comes from Devosia sp. UYZn731, assembly GCF_040546795.1. NCBI lineage: Bacteria > Pseudomonadati > Pseudomonadota > Alphaproteobacteria > Hyphomicrobiales > Devosiaceae > Devosia > Devosia sp. UYZn731. Next base: position 261,093 of record NZ_JBEPOL010000008.1, on the reverse strand, counting down.
GGATCGCCACGTCGACCCGGCGCTCGGACAGGTCGATGATCTCGTCGCCAGTGTGCAACTCCACCTCTAGCGACGGATAGTGCGCCAGAAAGCTGATGACCGCCGGCGTCAGGTGTTGCCGTCCGAACATGGCCGGCGCGGTCACGGTCAAGACCCCGCGCGGCTCGCCTTCGAGCGCAGCCAGCCCATCTCGAGCCTCTGCCATTTCCGCCAGAATGTGCTGCGCACGCGGCAAGAACTGCTGTCCCGCATCGGTCAGGGTCAGACGCCGGGAACTGCGATTGAAGAGCCTGGCCTGCAGCTCCGCCTCCAGCAACTCGACGCGGCGCGTGATCGACGAGACGGCGACGCCCTGCGCTTTGGCAACACTGGAAAAGCTGCCCGCTTCGGCCACAGCCACAAACGCCACCAGAGTTTCCAGCACAGACTTTCCTTTGCGTTTCTCGCAAAATACTTTTGCCTTTTAGATGATTGTTCAAAAGCACGCAAATAACGAGATTGCCGGGCACGCCGAGCCGCCCCATTGGCGGCTCCAGGAGACCTGAACATGACCATCCAAACGACCCGCCTTTCTCTCGCTGCACTGCTCGCCGGCCTCACCCTTACCGCGATCCCGAGCTTTGCCGCCGCCCCGCTACAGACAACATCCGCGCCCGGCTACTATCGCATCATGGTCGGCGCCTACGAGGTGACCGCGCTTTCCGATGGCACGGTCGATCTCCCCGTCGATCAACTGCTGACCAATATCACCCCCGAAGCGGTCAAAGCCGATCTGGCCGCATCCTTCGAGACCGCCCCGCTCGAAACCTCCGACAATGCATTCCTGATCAATACCGGCGACAAGTTGATCCTGGTCGATAGCGGCGCCGGCGCCCTGTTTGGGCCGACGCTGGGGAAGCTGCTGGCCAATCTGGAGGCGTCCGGCTATCGGCCCGACCAGATCGATGAGGTGCTGGTCACTCATATGCATCCCGATCACATCGGCGGCCTCGTGGCGGACGGCAAAGCCGCCTTCCCCAATGCAATCGTCCACGCCGCCAAGGCCGATGCCGATTACTGGCTGAGCCAGGCCAATCTGGATGCCGCTCCCGATGCGCAGAAAGGCTTTTTCCAGGGCGCCATCGCTTCGTTCCAGCCCTATGTGGACGCCAGGCGGTTGGAAACTTTCGATGCCCCCACCGAATTCGCGCCGGGCGTGCATTCGCTCGCCCTGCCCGGCCACACCGCCGGCCACAGCGGCTTTCTGGTCGAGAGCGAAGGACAGAGCCTCCTGATCTGGGGCGATGTGGTTCACGTCGAAGCCATCCAGTTTGCCCATCCCGAGGTCACCATCGCCTTCGATAGCGACGCCAGCCAAGCGGCGTCCGAGCGAGGCAGGGAATTCGCCGATGTCGCCGCGCACGGCTCCCTGATCGCCGGCGCCCACCTGCCCTTCCCCGGCCTCGGTCACGTCCGCAAGCAGGGCGACGCATACGAGTGGGTCCCGGCCAACTATGCGGTCATGCGCTGACCGCCGCCTATGGGGTTGGGCCAATTCGGCCGGCTTCATCCTCGGTGACAAAGGACTGACCGACTATCCCAGCCTCAAGGGTTTCGTCGATCGCATCGCCGCGCGCCCGGCCATGGCGGGGGTCATCGCCCTGCGCATCAAACATCAGTTCAAAGCCGACCTCGACGCGGAATCGCGCAAGGCCATGTTCCCGCAGAACGAGGTCACTGTGGCTTGAGCGGAGCGGGGCAGACCGGGTGTTTCGGCACCCGGTCCGGACGAGCCGCCAGGTTCAGCTGGGGACCGCCGAGGCCCTTCCCTGCAAAAGCTCGCGGCTTCAAGAGCCCGGTTGCGAGGCGATCAGGGCGTCGCACAGTTCGCGCACGGCGCCTTGCCCGCCTGGTGTTGCGGTAACGAAGATGCACACCGCTTTGACGGCAGCGACGCCGGCCGGCACCGTTACGGGCACGCCGACGGCCTTGAGCAAGGTCAGGTCGTTGATGTCGTCAGCAATGTGGCAGACTTGGTGCATGCCGATGCCCAGCTCGGCGGCGATTGCCTGCACAGGCGTCAACTTGTCTTCGACGCCGACCCGGCAGTAATCGATGCCAAGCACACGGGCGCGCTCGATAATGATGGGCGTACGGCTCTGGCTGATGAAGCAGGTCTTGATGCCATGGTGCATGGCCAGCTTCAATCCAGTCCCGTCCAGAACGTGGAAGCGCACCAGCGCATGACCGCTGGCATCATAATAGAGGCTGCCATCGGTGAGCACGCCATCGATGTCGCAGCAGAGCAGCTTGATGCCGGCAAGTTCAGGGCCGGCAACCAAGGTCCGAAGGCTCACAGCAGAATCCGCGCGAGCAATTGAGCCTGCTCCGGGTCATCGCGAATATGCTCCAGCACGATATCGGCCTCGTGCGGTTCATTGACCGACGGCAGGCTTTCCTCGACCGGCACGGAGAGCAGCGAATAGCCGGCTTCCACGATGCGCATCTGCTCGATCGACTCGTAGCGCTCGACCAGCGACTGCGGGGCGGCGGCGATCTCGAGCAGGAAATCGCGACGATAGGCGATGATACCCAGCACCTTGCGGATATAGCGCTGCTGGTCCTCAAACGCGGCAGTCGAGGGCGAGCGGCGGAACCCGTAGATCACCCTGCCTTGGGCATTGATCGCGTATTTGACGAAGGAGTGGCGGTCCAGTTCTTCGGGCTCGCTGATCGGCGCAGTGGCGTTCCAGGCGTCGTTGTCGGGATTGGCATTGATGGCGGCAATCATCGCCTCGACATGGCGCGGCAGGAGCAAAGGCTCATCGCCCTGCAACAGCAGCACATGGGTGCAATCGAGCGAAGCCACGGCTTCCGCCACGCGCGTCGTGCCGTTGCTATGGGTATCGGCGGTCATGATCACATCGCCGCCGCCGGCGCGCACGGCATCGGCAATCTCGATATCGCAGGTGGCCACCGCAACACTGTGCAGGCCCTTCGCCAACAGCGCCCGGCGCCGCACATGTTCGATCATCGGCATGCCGGCGAACGGGAACAGGATTTTGTTCGGGAAACGAACCGAGGCGAGGTGCGAAGGAATAACGGCAACGATCTTGGTCACTTGGGTCACCCTGGCAGCACGCCGCAGTCGACATTAATGCACTGGCCACTGATGGCACGGGCCTGTTCGGACGCGAGGAACACGGCCATGGCCGCCACGTCCTCGCCTTCGGGCAGAAAGCCCAGTGCCGCATCGCGCGCGGCAAAACCGGTCAGGAACGCTTCGGGATCGCCCTTGGCTGGCGAGCCTTCGACGGCCAGCGCGTCCATCAGGCCGGGCGTCCGCACCAGCACCGGGCATAGCGCGTTGACCCGAATGCCACGCGGGCCCAGTTCCTTGGCCAGCGCCTGGGTCATGCCGTTCATGCCGAACTTGGTGGCGACATACATCGAATTGTTGGCCGTGCCGCGCTTGCCGGCAAGGCTGGAGATATTGATGATGACGCCGCCCTTACGCAGCCCTTTGGACGCAATCTTGCAGCCGAAGAACGCCCCCTTCAGGTTGACCGCCATCATGTCATCGAAGAACTCGCCGTCGATGTCGCCGATCGGCCGCCAGGCGGAAAAGCCGGCATTGTTGATGTAGACATCGAGCTGGCCGGTCCATGCCATCGCTGCGTCGAGCAGCCGGCGATGATCAGCCTCGTTCTGCACATCGCAGGGCACGAAGCGGATGTTTTCCGGATCGACTTGTGAAATGCCGCTATCGTTGCGCGCGCCGACCACGACCTTGTAGCCGGCCGCGACGAAGCCTTCGGTCAACGAGCGGCCAATGCCCTTGCTGCCGCCGGTGATGATGACTGTTCTGGACATGGGCGGCCTAGATGGTCATGGCGGAGTAGCCGCCGTCGACGGCAATCTCGGCCCCGGTCACGAAGCCCGACGCATCCGAAGCGAGCCAGATCAGCGCGCCGATCAGTTCGGCGACTTCGCCATAACGCTTCATCGGGGTGTGTCCCAGGATCGCGGCCTCGCGCTCGGGGGTGATGAAGTTCTTGCGGTTCCAGTCGGTGGGGAAGAACCCCGGGCGGATGGCATTGACGCGCACGCCCTGCAGCGCCCATTCGCGGCCCAGGTTCTGCGTCAGGTTCTTGATGCCGGCCTTGGCGACCGAATAGGGAAAGGCCTTGGACAGCGGCGGGCCGGCCGAAGCCGACGAGATATTGATGATCGAGCCACGGCCCTTGCCGACCATGTGCTCGCCAATGACCTGACAGCCCAGGAACGTGCTGGTGATCTGGGAATCCATCACCGCATTCCACTCGGACAGTTCCATCTGGAAAAACGGCGTGGAGCTGTTGATCCCGGCCCCATTGACGAAAATGTCGAGCGGGCCGAACGCCGCGACGGCCTGATCGAGCGCCGCCTTGAAGCTGTCCTTCTTGGTCGCGTCGAGCTCGACGCCGACGGCCTGTCCGCCCGCGTCCTTTATCTGCTGGGCGACGGCCTCGGCCTTTTCCAGCCGCAAATCCATGACCACGACCTTGGCCCCAGCCTTGCCCAGGCCACGGGCCATCTCACCGCACAAATGCCCGCCACCGCCGGTGACCCCGGCAACCCGGCCCTCGACGCTGAACAGCTCGGAAGTAAACGCGTTCATGGGTCAGGCCTTCCGGAACTGATTGACGACTGCGCCGGTCTGGCGCGCCCAATTGGTCAGCACGAACAGGTCCGAACCCAGGATGACGTAGGTGTAGCCCTGGGCGAAGGCGTCTTCGACTGCCTCGGGCGTGACATTGGCGATCTGCGTGCACACACTCTTGCCGGCGCGGGCACAGGCCTCGACCACCTTGCGCGCGGCCTCGCGGACCAGCGGGTGATTGGTCTGGCCGGGAACGCCGAGCGAGCCGGAAATATCGTAGGGCCCGACCATGACGCCGTCGACTTCGTCGAAGGCCAGCAGCGAGTCGATATTCTCGACGCCCTTGATCGACTCCACCTGCAGGATCAGCGACGAGCTGTCGTTCCAGTCGGTGATGTAAGCATCGAAATCGAAGCCATAGCCATGGGCCCGATTGACGCCATAGCTGCGCTTGCCGTTCGGGGGGAACTTGGTGATGTCGATGAGGCGGCGGACCTCCTCGGCCGTTTCGACCATCTGGATGATCATGCCATCGGCGCCGGCTTCGAGGAGCGGCTTGACGATATCGTTATTGTGCGACACCGGGCGCGGCAGGCAGGTGACGCCCTCAGCATGGCACGAGGTTATGATCTGTCGGGCTTCGGCCAGCGAGATGGTGGTGTGCTCCATGTCGATGGCGATGAAATCAAAACCCGCCTTCGCAAACGTCTCGGTAATCCCCGGATCGGGATAGGACACCCAGCCGCCGAACACGCGCTCGCGATTGCGCAGCTTGCTCTTGAGAGCTTTGCGCCGCTCCAAGGCCAATTGATACGACATGGAAATATCCTGTGACCGAGATGGTTAAGATGGGTGTGCCTAGCAATTTGACCTGAGGCGTACAAGTCGCAATTGGTCGCGCGGGAGCGTCAGGGCGACGCCCGGTTCAATCTTGCTGGCTGACCAGCAGCTTCACAATGGGATGAAGATGCAGCAGGCCAACCAGCTTGCCGTCGGCATCGACGACCGGCAAATCCCAGACCTGTTTTTCTTCCATCAGGTTGACTGCATCGAGCAGCGGCATGTCTGGCCCGACTGTCGTGGGGTGCGGGATGGCATGCTCGATGACGTCATCGCCGAAAAAGGCCGAAAACGGCTTCTGCATCTTGAGCAACTGGCGGCGAATATCCCCATCGGTGACAATGCCGCGCAGCATGCCATCTGCGTCCACCACGCAGACGATGCCGAGCCGGCTGCGACCCATGGCTTCGAGCGCGGTCTTGAAGAAGGCATTGGGCGCCAGAACCGGACAGCGATCCAGTGGCAGTGCGACGTCCTTGACTCGAAGATTGCGCGGGCTGTCCTGCATCGTCTGCTCCTGCCTTGGGTCCGTGTGCGAAGTTTCAGCCGTTCGGGTGGATATTGTCCTCGCCGAATTCGGCGAGAATATCCAGGCGCGCCTGATGCATGATCTTGGCCTGCCGCAAGACGTTTTCGAGATACTTGATGTCGAGAACGGTATTGGCGTCCGACAGGGCATTGTCGGGATCGTCATGGGTTTCCATGAACAGCGCATTGATGCCGCAGGCCACCGCAGCGCGAACCAGGTAGGGAATGAACTCGCGCTGGCCGCCCGAAATGTCGCCCATGGAGGTCGGCATCTGGATGGAATGGGTCGCATCGAAGCACACCGGGTAGCCGGTGCGTGCCATGATGGGGAAGCTGGTCATGTCATTGACCAGCATGTTGTAGCCCAGGAACGTGCCGCGATCGGCCAGCATGATATCGTGGCAGCCGAAGGATTCCAGCTTGCGCACTGAATTCTTCATGTTCCACGGGCTCATGAACTGGCCCTTCTTGATATGCACCGGGCGACCGGTCAGCGCGGCGGCGCGCAGGATCGAGGTCTGGCGGCATAGATAGGCCGGGATTTGCACCAGATCACACACTTCGCCGGTGGCAGGGCCCCATGACGGATCGGAGAAATCGGACACGACCGGGACGCCGAATTCCTTGCGGACGTCGGCGAGAATTTGCAGGCCTTCGTCCATGCCCAGGCCATGAAAGCTATCGGGGGACGAGCGGCAATCCTTATCGTAACAGGACTTGTAGATCCACGGCACGCCGACGCGCTGGGTAATTTCGGCGATGGCCTCCGCCATCTTGAACGCATGGTCGCGGCTTTCGATGGCACAGGGCCCGCCGAGAAAAGCGAGCGGAAGGCCAGGGCCAATCTGCACCTTGGTCACATCTCCGTAGCCCACGGTGATGGTTTTCATGTCCAAAACGGCTCTCCTATATGCCGCGGTCCTCCACGGCAGGCGAAAAAATCCAGATATCTTGAGAGGAGTCGGCATCGACCCGCAGGATTGGGCTTATCGCCCATCAAGCCGAGTTCTTCAACATTTCCTTGCGCCCTCTTTATTGCGCGATAGGCGCATGTGGCGACCTAGATGGCGCGATTGGCTTCGCCTTCAAAATTGTCGAGCATCCTTTTCAACAGGCCGATGGCGGTTTCGATCTCGGCGTCGGTCATGCCGGCGACCGCCACGTCGTTCCCTTCCTGCATGTGGCGATTGATCTGCGGCAGCGCGTCGATCGCTTTGGGGGTGAGACCGACGAGGCTGCTCCGCCCGTCATCGGGATCCTTGCGGCGAACCACGAAGCCGTCTCGCTCCAGTCGGCCAAGCAGCTGCGCCATGCTGGACTGCTCGACCTTCAGGCGCTCAGTCAGTTGCTTCTGGGTCATCTCGCCAGCCGCGCTCAGCAGGTTCAGCACCGGGTAGCCGGCGATACCGGTACCCAGCGGCTGGATTCGCGCCTCGGCGTATCGCCCCATCACGCGAGCCAGCCGCATGACCAGATGCCCCGGGCGACTGTTCAGTGTCCACTTGCGCGAATGCGTCACTTGCATCATATCCTATATATCTGTATAGGACCCTATGTAACATGGCGCTGGTTGAAAGTCACCCGGCCCGCAAAGGATTATTTTGCATGATCACGATCATAGGCGCCGGCGTCGCCGGTCCGCTCCTCGCCTACATCCTGGGCAAGAACGGCGTAACAGTCACGGTCCTTGAGGCCGACATTTCGCTCGATGAACGCCACCAAGGTGGCATGCTCAATCTCAACGAAGGAACCGGCAAGCCTGCCCTGGAGGCCGCAGGGCTCTACGAGCAGGCCATGCGGCTTGTCCTGCAGGGCGGCGACGCCATGCTGCTGCGCGACAGGACCGGCAAGGTACTTTTCCAGGACGCCGGCAATGGCCTGCGACCGGAAATCGACCGGGGCGCTCTGCGTCGTCTGGTCGTCGAGGCGCTGCCAGAGGGCGTCATCCGCTGGAACAGCAAGGTCAAGTCCATCGACCGCACCGATAATGGCTTCGAAATCGTCCTGACAGATGGCGCCGTCTTGACGTCCGATGCTGTCATTGGTGCCGACGGCGCCTGGTCGCGGGTGCGGCCGCTGCTGACCGCACAGAAGCCGCTCTACACCGGCATGACCTTTGTCGAGCTGCGCTATCTCGATGCCGACAGCAATTATCCCGAGGCCAAGAGGATCGTCGGCGATGGCCTGATGTTCGCGCTCTCCCATGGTCGAGGCCTGCTCGCCCACCGCGAACCCGACAATGAGCTGTGTTTCTACGCTGCCCTGAACCTGCCCGAAGACATGGTCCGCCGACAGTTTACCAATGCCGAGCTGGTGGAATTCTTCCCCGATTGGGCCGGCGACTATCGAACCGTACTGTCCAGGAGTGACGGCGCTCCGATTACGCGCCCGATTTATGCACTGCCCACGGGCGAGTTCTGGCCCCACGCTCATGGCGCTACCCTGATCGGTGACGCGGCGCATGTGATGTCGCCGTTTGCCGGGGAAGGCGTGAACCTTGCCATGGCCGATGCGGCGGACCTCGCCGCAGCCATTCTCGCCCATCCGCACGATATTGACCTGGCCTTCTCGCGCTACGAGGCGACGATGGCCGCGCGCACCATCTCCTTCCAGGAAGAATCTGCGGCCAACCTGACCCTGGCCTTTGCCGAGGATGCGCCTGCCGGCTTCCTCGCATTCTTTGAGAGCCTCGGCGGACCCGAGGGAGAAGCTCAGCGATAATCAAGATCGCGCTTTGCCTTGGACGCAGGCCGCCATCGCGAACCACGTCGTGATTATCCGGCGATCTCATTGACCTCGAGCCCCACCGCCCCCAAGACTTGACGGGCACCGGCTAGCGGGTGTCTCCATTTCCGATCGTAAGCAGTAGTACGGCTACCCGCCGAAAAATGCACACTTGACGATCACGGCTTGTTAAGCCTGCTTTCATGATGCTGTGGGGCTTAACGAGTTATGAAAGCACCAGGTCCAGAATGGACGTAAAAGGAGACCTCCCATGCCCGCTTTGCGTTCTCTCACCACCATCGTGTTTGCCATCCTCGCCGCCTTTGCCACCCCTGTCCTGGCACAGGATGTGCCGGCCGTGACCATTACGGGCGCGTCCGGCTCCGTTACGTTCGATCGCACCCAGCTTGAAGCCATGGGCCTGGTCTCGATCAAGACCAAGACGCCCTGGAACGAAGGCGTAGTGGATTTCGAGGGCGTTCCCCTGGCGCTGCTGCTCGAGAAGGCCAATGCCAAGGGCGACACCACCACCGTCACCGCCCTCAACGATTACAGCGTCGATATCCCCACCGCCGATTTCGCCGAATTCGGCGCCATCCTCGCGGTCAAGCGCAATGGCGCCTATATGCCGGTCGACGACCAGGGTCCGTTTTTCGTGATCTATCCGTTCGACAGCAATCCGACCTTGCAGGGCCAGCCCTATTACGGTCGCGCCGTCTGGCAGGTCAAGGAACTCACCGTCCAGTAGGCCCCGATCGGCGGCGGCCCCAACCACGGAATGAACTCTTCAACCTTGCGCTTCCTACGCATAGCACTGACCGTCGTGATCCTGGGCTTCATCGCCTCGGCCATCTATATCTCGGCCCTGGTTTTCCAGCGCCAGGCCGCACTCGAAGGGGTGGGCCTGGGCAATGTCACCTGGATCGTGGCTCAGGCGCCCAGCGAGTTTGCCCGCCTCGAACAGCGCGTCAGCGCCTTCGGCCTGGAGGGCGGCCATTCCAACGCCGCCGAGGTCAAGCTGCGCTTCGATATCGTTGGCAACCGGCTCAAGACGCTGCGAACCAGGGATGTCGAGGCTTTTTCGCTCTCCGATCCGCGCATGGGCCAGATCCTGAACGACCTCGAACAGGCCCTTACTGACACAAGGCCCCTGCTCGACGATCTTGCCGAGCCCGGTACGCCTGCGCGCATCCTGAACATCCTCGAGCCGATCTATCCCAAGCTGGCGCGCCTTTCCACCGATGCCAATGTATGGAACGTGGCGCGCATCGCAGCGGACCGGGAAGCCCTATTCGGCCTGCAATGGGCTTTTACCTGGGTCGCCATCGGCATGATCGCCTGCGGCTTTGCGCTGGCAGTCCTGCTGCTGCTGCACAATAACCTTCTGGGTCGCGCCCAGGAGGTGCTGCAGCAGAAGGAGCAAAGCCTGGCGCTGCAGAATGCCCGGTTCGACACCGCCCTCGATGCCATGTCGCTGGGTCTCGTCCTGCTCGACACGCAATACCGCATCATTGTCTGCAATCCCCGCTTCCTCGCCATTTTCGGGCTGGACGAAGTCCAAGCCGCGCCCGGCACCCCCATCGTCGACCTGATCGCGCCGGAACTGCTGTCCGACGCCACCCATGAGTTTACCCGCGCCGACGACGACAATGACGATATCGCCGTGCTCAATGAGCGCGCCCACCACCTGCCCAATGGCATGGTGCTGCTGATCACGCGCGATTCCATGGCCGAAGGCGGCTGGGTTTGCACGTTCGAGGACGTTACCGAACGCCACCGCGCGCAAAACCGCGTCGTCCACATGGCCCACCATGACGCCCTCACCGGCATGCCCAACCGGCTATTGTTCTGGGAAAGCATCACCCAGGCGGTGCGCGGCCTGGGTGAACGGGCACAGCCCTTTGCGGTCCTCTTTCTCGATCTTGACCGGTTCAAGGAGGTCAACGATACGCTGGGCCATCCGGTGGGCGATGCCCTGTTGCGCCAGGTCGCCGAGCGCCTGCGGTACACCTTGCCGCCCCGCGATATCGTCGCGCGGCTGGGTGGCGATGAATTTGCCGTGCTGCACTATTGTGGCGACACGTCCCTCGACAGCACCCTCGAGCTGTCCGAGCGCCTGATCGATACGGTCGGGCGGCCCTATCACATTGAGGACCACGAGATTGTCGTCAGCACCAGCATTGGCATCGCGGTAGCCCCGGCCGACGGCAGCGATTCCGATCAGTTGATGAAGAACGCCGACCTGGCGCTCTATTCCGCCAAGGCCGATGGCACGGGCACCTGTAGCTTCTTCACCACGCGCATGGAACAGGTGCTGCGCAGCCGGCACCTGCTCGAGGCCGACCTGCGCAGCGGCATCAGGCTGGGCCAGTTCGAGCTTTTCTACCAACCCCTGATCAGCCTCAAGACCCGGCGGATCGTATCAGGCGAGGCGCTGATGCGCTGGCGCCATCCCGAGCACGGCCTCATCTCGCCCGCGGACTTCATCCCGCTTGCCGAGGAGACCGGGGTTATCGACCTGCTGGGCGAATGGGCCCTGCTTCAGGCCTGCCGCGACGCCTTGGCCTGGCCCGAACATATCCGGGTCTCGGTCAACCTGTCGCCAGTCCAGTTCCGCAAGGCTGGACTCTTCGACATGGTCCAGGCCGCACTGGCCGACAGCGGGATCGCTCCGCAACGGCTCGAGCTGGAAATCACCGAATCCGTGCTGCTGCGCAACAATGCCGCCAATCTTGAAGCGCTGCGCCGCTTGCGTGCCCTGGGCCTGACCATCGCGCTCGATGACTTCGGCACCGGCTATTCGTCGCTGAGCTATCTGCAGCGCTTCCCGTTCGACAAGCTCAAGATCGACCAGAGCTTCGTGCGTGACCTCGAAAACCGGCCCGACAGCCTGGCCATCGTGCAGTCCATCGCCACGCTTGGCCGCAATCTGAAAATGCAGACCACGGCCGAAGGCGTCGAGACCCAGGCCCAGCTCGACATCATCACCGAGGCTGGCTGCTCGGAAGCCCAGGGCTACTATTTCAGCCGGCCCACCCCTGAAGGCGAGTTCCGTGCCCTGCTGACCCAGCAGGACCTTGAGAGCGGACCGCTCCGCTCTCACAAGTGGTGACCTGACGCCGGGCTCTAGCGATCGAAGAAGCCCGCATCCTCTTCCTTAAGGTATTTCTTGGCGCCTTCCGCATCGATATCGAGGCCCAGTCCGGGCGCCTCAAGCAGATCCACCATCGAGTTCTTGACCACCTGCTTGGGCAGGCCGATGACGATGTCGTTCCACCACGGGTCGGAGGCGCTGGGATATTCGAAGGCGATATAGTTGGCCGGCAGCGTGGCGCACACATTGATCAGCGCGCCCAAGCCCAATAGCCCATTGGCGGTGCCGTGCGGCGCCATCATGATCGAGTGCATATAGGCGTGCTCGGCCACCCATTTCAGCTCGGCAATGCCGCCGATATCCGCGGGATCGGGTCCGATGACGCGCACCGCCTGCGTTTCGATCAGTTCCTTGAAGTTGTGGCGCAGGTAGATCTGCTCGCCTGTGTGGATCGGTGTCGTGGTCGACAGCGTCAACTCGCGATAAGCCTGCGGATTGACCCAGGGCACATAGTCGCCGGTCAGCATGTCCTCGAGCCACATCAGGTTGTGTTTTTCCACCGCATTGGCGAAGCGGATGGCGTCGGGCAGGAACCAGCCCGGGCCACAATCGAGCGCCAGCGAAACCTTGTCGCCCAGCACTTCCTTCATGGCCTGGACGCAATCGAGCATGTGGTTGAAGCCATGCTCGGAAATCTGCCCCTGGTCCATGGCGCCATGATAGCCGGCCTTGGTCTGGCGCGGGCCATAATGGAAATCGTCGATGCTGTCCTTCATGTTGGAATGGAAGCTGATGCCCTGCTTGACCATGAAGAAGTTCTGCGGCTGCTCCATCATCCATTTGACGTCGGCCGCATAGTCCTCCGGCCGGTCGCCGGTGCGCTTCTGGCGGATCGAGCCATTATAGACCCGCACCTGATCGCGCACCTTGCCGCCCAGCAGCTTGTAAACCGGCACGTTCGCCGCCTTGCCGGCAATGTCCCACAGCGCGTGTTCGATGGCGCTGACCGCCGCCCCATAGGGCTTGAAGCTGCCGCGCTGCCGGATCTTGAGCATCACCCGCTCCACATCGGTCGGGTCCTCGCCGATCAGCGCGTCACGGAAGTGCAGCACCCACGGCTTGAGATAGGACTTGGTGTATTCGACCTCCCCCAGGCCATAAATTCCCTCGTCGGTGACGATGCGCACGATGGGATGCCGGCCGATAACGGCACAGCGCAGATCGGTAATCTTCATGGTGTCCTCTTATTTCACCGACGAGAAGGCGGTCGGCGCCAGCAGTTGATTGGTGACATTGGCGACGATCTGGCCGTCGCGCTCCGACTCGTCGCGGGCCTTGAGCCACGCCGGATCGGTGATGAAAGCCGTCCATTTCTTCTCGCGCTCGGCCAGCGATTCCCAAGCGAGAAAGTAGGTGAGGCGCTGGTTGCTTTCGCCCACCACGGTGGTGAAGAACCCGGCCTGGCGAATGCCATGCCGCTCCCAAATGGCCAGCGTGTGGTCGTTGAAGCGCTGGAGCAGCGCCGGCAACCGGCCGGGCAGGCACTCGTAGACGCGTAATTCGTAAATCATGACTTTCTTTCTTTCACCTCTCCGTTGGGGGGAGAGGTCGGCGCGCCGCGCCGGGCGAGGTGGCCTTTACTGGGTGCGATGCGCGGGGAAGGCCCCCTCACCCGCCCCTTCGGGTCGACCTCTCCCCCAAAGGGAGAGGTGAAGGACGCCCTCAGCTCCAAGTACGGTCCCACGAATATTCGTCATCCCACTGGTCGGTCGGCAGCCAGATGCCTTTGACGCCGTCCTGCAGATGTTGGCTGATGACCTCGTCGACCACATCGTCGATGCCGAGACCCGGCTTGTCCGTCACCTCGATGAAGCCGTTCTTGACCAGCGGCTTGGGCAGGCCGGTGACGATATCATCCCACCAGTCCACGTCGGCGGAGTGATATTCCAGCGCCATGAAATTCTCGGTCGCGACCGCCACATGGGCCGCCGCCATCGCGGCAATCGGGCTCTCGGCCATGTGGATGGCCATGGCGATGCCATGCTCCTGCGCCGCGTCGCCGATTTTCTTGGTCTCGAGGATGCCGCCCGAGGTCAGCAAATCCGGATGGATGACCGAAATGCCCGACTTGAGCAGCGGCTCGAAACCCTCCTTGAGGTAGATGTCCTCGCCGGTGCAGATCGGCACGGTGGTGGCTTCCTGCAGCTGGCGGTACTGGTCGGTGTACTGCCACGGGATCACGTCCTCGAGCCAGGCCGGCACATACTTTTCGATCCGCTTGGCCAGCCGAATGCCGTTCTGCAGCGAGATATGGCCGACATGGTCGATGGCGAGCGGAATATCCATGCCGATCACGTCGCGGACCTCGGCAATGTACTGCTCCAGAAGGTCGAGACCCTTGTCGGTGAAATGCAGGCCGCTGAACGGATGGCGCACGTTGTGGGTGTCATAAACGGCATTGCGGGCGCGCCGGTCGTCTGCAGTCTTGGCCGAGCCGCGGCTGGGATGGATCTTGTAGCCTTCCAGCGTGCCGGCCGGCGCCACCACGGCGCCAGGAACATCGGCGATCTGCATCAGGCCCAGGTCCATCTTGAGGAAGGTGAAGCCGCGGTCCATGCGCTCCTTGAGGCGCTTGCCGGTCTCGGTGCCGCTCGGCTTTTCGGCGTCGGTATCGCAATAGATGCGCACCTTGTCGCGGAATTTGCCGCCCAGCATCTGGTAGATCGGCACCCCATAAGCCTTGCCGACGAGGTCCCACAGCGCAATCTCGATGGCCGAGACACCACCGCCCTGCCGGCCATGGCCGCCGAACTGCTTGATGCGACGGAACAGGCGATCGACATCGCAGGGATTTTCGCCCAATAGCCGGCTCTTGAGCATCAGCGCATAAGTGGCGCTGGCGCCGTCGCGCACTTCGCCCAGGCCCACAATGCCCTGGTTGGTATAGATCTTGATGAGCGCGGAGGTGAATGGCGCGCCGACAATCTCGGCGACCCTAAGGTCGGTGATCCGCAGTTCGCTCGGGCTCGAGCTCATGCGGATATTGTTCTGGATCGTCTCGGCGTGTCCCAATGTGGCGGTCATCAAATTCCTCCTCAGAAAAATGCTATGCCGGGCGCTTGCGAGGCCCGTTTCTTTTGGCGACGCCCATCTGTTCGATGATGTGACGCCCCGATCCTTCGACATGGCGCGCCACGATCGCGGCGGCCCCTTCGGCATCCTGCCGCCTGATGCAGGCGATCAGTTCGCGATGCTCGCCCAACACCGCCACGCGGCGGCTTAGCGAGGTGGGAAAGCGCCTGCTGATGGCGCGCAAAATCTCGCGATGCTTCCACCACAGGTCGGCGGCATGGCGGTTGTAATGGCGATCGTAGATCAACTGGTGGAAGCGCGTATCGAGCTGGCCGTGACGCTGCGGATCGGAAAAATTGAGTGCCTCGATCTCCGCCTGCGCGGCTTCGAGTTCGGCAATATCGGCGTCGGTGACGATGGACACGAACCACCGGGTCAGCGCCGGCTCGATCAGCACCTCGATCTCGATGATATCGCGTACGAAGGCCTCGTCGATGGCCACCACCCGCGCGCCCCGATTGGCTTCCATCACCACGAATCCCTCGCCGCGCAACTGCTGCAGCGCCTCGCGAACGGGGTTGGTGGACGTGCCATAGGACGCCGCAAGGTCCGCCACCTTAAGCCGGGCACTGGGTTCCAGCCGGCCCGAAATGATGTCCTCGCGGATCGCCTCATAGACCTTGCCCGGCTGGTCGAGGGCCGGTTCGGGCGCTGTGAGGATGACATCGTTCTCGCTCATAATTCCTGTTTAGGCGGCTTTTTGCGGCAAGCCAAGCCAGTTTGCACGTAAAATGCCACAAATAATGTACGATCCGTTCGAACTTGACACATAGTTTGCAGTCTGCAACGGTCTTGTATGGGAAACATGGGTAGCAAGCCCGGCCCCGCGCAAGGCATCGAAACGATCTTGCGACTGAGGAGGCGCAGCGCATGCTGCGGGGAAGGCCCGGTGCGACCGAGGGGGTCGGACGGTCTTCCGAATGTGAGGAGGACTATCGATGACGAATTCGGAAGGCCGCGTGCAGCGGTCTGGCTCGCCGGCCCGTCGGCACATCGCCAAGTTTGCGCTGGCCGCAATGGCAACCACATCCCTGATCTCGACCAGCGTTTACGCCCAGGCCGTCGATCTGAGCAAATGGTCGCCGGAATATGTGAAGTCGATCGCCGGCACCAAGGACTTCGACGCCGCCAAGGATTGCGGCGCGGTCGTGCCCAACGATTATGCCGGCAATGTGAGTTACTGGTATACCGGCCCGTTCGAGGCCGATCCGCAGATCGCGCACGACCAGGACAAGGCGTTCTGGGACGCGTTCCACGCCGCCTATCCCAACATCAAGACCGACGTGCAGTCGATCACCTATAACGAACTGCTCGACAAGTTCCGCACCGCGCTGCTCGGCAACTCGGCCCCGATGGTCATCCGCCTGCAGATTCTCGGGGGCGTCGAATTCGCCGCCAAGGGCTATTTGAACCCGGTCAAGCCGGAAGACTATGGCTTCACCGCCGCCGACTTCTGGCCCGGCGCGCTCAAGTCGGTGACCTACGACAATACGCTCTATGGCCTGCCGACCAATAACGAGACCATGGCCTTCATCTGGAATGCCAAGGTGTTCAAGGATGCCGGGCTCGACCCCGAAGTGGCGCCCAAGACCTGGGATGACGTGGTCGCCTATTCCAAGCAGATCCACGACAAGCTGGGCATTTCCGGTTATGGCCTCGTGGCCAAGCAGAACGCCGGCAACACCCCGTTCCGCTTCATGCCGCAGCTTTGGGCCTATGGTGGCGGCTCGCTCGACGAAGCCACCGCAGACCCGACCTACAAGACGGTCGAGATCAACAATGCCGGCTCCAAGGCCGCCCTGCAGGCCGCGTACCAGATGTACGCCGTCGACAAGTCGGTGCCGGTTTCGGCCCTCACCAATACCCAGGCCGAAAACCAGGCGCCGTTCATCGCCGGCCAGCTCGGCATGATGATCGCCCACCCCGCCGAATACGCCAAGATGCTGGACCTCGCCAGCAAGGCGACTGGCGCCGACAAGGCAACGGCGGACGCCGTGGTCGAAAACATGCGCTATGGCCTGATGCCGACGGGTCCCGACGGCAAGCGTGCTGTCGTGTTCGGCGGCTCCAACATCCACGTGGTGAAGCCGGAATTCGTCGATGGCGGCAAGGTGGATGAGCAGGCCGTCAGGGCGCTGATCTGCATGTGGGATAGCCCGGAATGGTCGACCAGGCTCGCCTGGGTCGGCTCCAACCCCGGCAATATCAATGGCTTCCTGACCACCTCGATGAAGCAGCGCCTGGATACTATCAAGTTCCTCGACGTAACCACCTCGATGCTGCCCAACGGCATCCCGTTCCCGGTCCTGCCGGAATCGCCGGAAATCATGAACATCGTCATTCCGGACATGCTGCAGAACGCGTTGACCGGCAACATGACGGTCGACCAGGCGACGGAAGACGCAGCCAAGAAGATTGAAACCATCATCGCTGGCGGCGGCGGCGGCATCTGATCTGCCCCTCGGTAACCTCGGGCCGGCGGCCACCCGTCGCCGGCCTGTCTATTCATAGCCAAAGGTGGTGCCACTGTGAGCAGCGTACAGGGACAAGCGATCTTCCGGGATGTTCCTGGCCCCGCGCCCAGGAAGCCCAGCCTCGGCCAGCGCATGTACACCAGCCGCTTCGACTATCTCTATGTTGCGCCAGCACTGCTGGTCATGCTGATCGTGATCGCTTATCCGGTCTATTACACGATCGAGCTGAGCTTCTACAAAACCCCCGCGAGCCTGTCGCTGGCCGACAAGACCTTCACCGGGCTGGACAATTACAGCACCGTGCTGACCAGCGCGATCTTCTGGAAGGTCACCTGGCAGACGATCATCTGGACCGTGCTGTCGACGCTGTTCTCATTCCTCCTGGGCCTTGGCGCCGCGCTGGCGCTGCACCGGGCATTCATCGGCCGGGCACTGTTGCGCGGCCTCCTGCTGATCCCGTGGGTGGTGAGCGCAGTGGCCGCCTCCTATGTGTGGAAATGGCTATACCACTCCGATTTCGGCGCCATCGGTGCACTGCTCAACGCGATGGGGCTGACCAAGGGACCAGTCAATTTCATCGATAACTCCACCACCTCGCTCTACGCGCTGATCGTCGTCAATGTGTGGAAGGAGTTCTCCTTCGCCATGATCATGCTGATGGCGGGCCTGCAGACCGTGCCCGAATCGCTGTTGCGGGCGGCGCAGGTGGATGGTGCGTCGGCCTGGCAGCGATTCTGGCACGTGACCATGCCGCAATTGCAAGGCGTCTCGACAGTGACGGTGCTGCTGCTGGTGGTGCAGAATTTCAACTCGTTCATCATCCCCTTCATCATGACGGGCGGCGGGCCGGTGGGCTCGACGCAGATCTGGATCACCCACATCTATGAGCTGGCGTTCCTCCGCCAGAACTGGGGGGTCGGCGCTGCATATGCGGTGCTGCTGTTCCTGATCATGATGGTGCTGGGCTATTTCTATGTCCGCGCCCTCACCCGCGGCGACGACAAGAGGGCCGGCGCATGACCGCAATCACCGAAAGCGCCGTGCGGCGGCGCAGCGTTGACTGGTGGCGCTGGTCTGGGCGGCTGTTCCTCGTGCTACTGCTGGGCTTCACCGTGATGCCGATGGTCTGGATGATCATCACTTCGCTCAAGACCGGTTTTGCAGCGATGCAGTATCCGCCCCAGTGGTGGCCGGCCGAGCCGACACTGGACAACTATACGCGGCTGCTCGATCCGTCGGGCCGCATCGGGCAGGACTTCCTGCACTATTTCTGGAACTCGCTCTGGGTTTCCACCATCACGACGATCCTGGCGGTCGTCGTGGCGGTGCCGGCGGCATACGCGTTCTCGCGCTTCCGCTTCCCCGGGCGCAATTTCCTGTTCTTCGCGGTGTTGCTGCGCAACATGTTCCCGGCCGTGGTGTTCCTCGTGCCGCTCTTCATCCTGATGAAGGCGCTGGGCCTCGTGAACACCCACGGCTCCCTTATCCTGACCTACCTCACCTTTGGGCTGCCGCTGGCGATCTGGCTGCTCAAGGGCTTTTACGACAACATCCCGATCCAGCTCGAACAGGCGGCTCGCATTGACGGGGCCACGCGGTTCCAGGCGTTCATCTTTGTCGTCATGCCGCTGTCGACGCCGGGCATCATCGCCACCTCGATTTACAGCTTCATCGGGGCGTGGAACGAATATATCTACGCCTACACCTTCCTCACCAAGCAGTCGCAGATGACCCTGCCGGTCGGCATCCAGCGCTTCTTTTCGGAGAATGCGACGGACTGGCCGGGTCTGATGGCGGCCACCTTCATCATGAGCGTGCCGGTCGTGGTGCTGTTCCTGGTCCTGCAAAAATACTTCGTGCGTGCCCTCACCGAAGGCGCCGTCAAACATTAGGAGCGAAGATGGCTGGGGTTATTCTCGAGCACGTCATGAAGAATTACGGCAGCATGTATGCCGTCAACGACGTCAGCTTCACCGTCAACGATGGCGAATTCGTCGCGCTCGTCGGCCCGTCGGGTTGCGGCAAGACTACGACGCTCAACCTGATCGCGGGCCTCCTGCCCATGAGTGGTGGCGACATTTCCATCGGCAACCGCGTGGTCAACGATCTCGATCCCAAGGATCGCGACATTGCCATGGTGTTCCAGAACTACGCGCTCTACCCCAACAAGTCCGTCTATAAAAACCTCGCCTTCCCCCTGCAGATGCGCAAGCTGCCCAAGGCGGAGATCGACCGCAAGGTGCAGGACGCGGCGAAGCTGCTCGACATCACCCACCTGCTCGAGCGCAAGCCGCGCGAACTCTCGGGCGGCCAGCAGCAGCGCGTCGCCCTCGGTCGCGCGCTAGTGCGCGATCCTGCGGTGTTCCTGATGGACGAGCCGCTGTCCAACCTCGATGCCAAGCTGCGCGTGCAGATGCGAAGCGAGATCAAGCGCTTCCACCAGGATCTCAATGCCACCATCGTCTATGTTACCCACGACCAGCTCGAAGCCGTCACCATGGCCGACAAGATGGCGGTGATGAATGGCGGGTTCCTCCAGCAATACGACACCCCCGCCAATGTCTTCGCCCACCCGGTCAACACCTTCGTCGCCAGCTTCGTGGGCAGTCCGGCCATGAGCCTGATCCCGCTCGAAGTGTCGGGCAATGCGCTTCACAGCCCCGAGGGCTGGGAGCTGCCGCTATCGCCCGCCAATGTGCGCAAGGCCGCCGGCTCGACCACCAAGGACATCGTCCTCGGCGCGCGCCACTCAACGCTCAAGCTGCACAAGTCTGCGGTGCCCGGCTCGGTGCCCGGCAAGGTCTATACCGTCGAGCCCACCGGCGACGTGACCTTCGCGCAGGTCTTCATCAACGGCGCCGTCGTTAATATCAGCCTCGACCCCAGCGTCATGATCGCACCCGACGAGATGGTGTGGATCGAATTCGACCAGGACCGCATGCATCTGTTCGATGGCGCCACCACCATGGCATTGCAGGCGGCCTAGGAGATCGTGGTTATCGACCAAAGGCCCCCTCACCCGCCGCTTCGCGGCGACCTCTCCCCCGAAGGGAGAGGTGTAGAAAGCACCGCGCCCACTTCACATCTCCCTGGGGGGAGAGGTCGACCCGCAGGGTCGGGTGAGGGGGCCTTTCCCACGCACGAGACCACTCTATGAAAATCACTGCCATCATCCCCTACCCCACCTGGGTGGGCACCCGGAACCAGCTCATCGTCAAGGTCGAGACCGACGAAGGCATTTTTGGCTGGGGCGAAAGCGGCCTTTCCGGCCGCGAAAAGGCCGTGGTCGGCGCCATTGAGCATTATCGCGAATTCCTGATTGGCCGCGATCCCATGGCCATCGGCGCCATCTGGCAGGAAATGTATCGCAGCCAGTATTTCGAAGGCGGGCGCGTGCTGACCGCCGCGATTTCCGCCATCGACATCGCCCTGCACGACATCAAGGGCAAGGCGCTCGGCGTGCCGGTCTATCAATTGCTGGGCGGCAAGCAGCGCAACGTCATCCCGACCTTCGCCACTACGCGCGGCCCTTGCGGTCCCGAGATGATCGAACAGGCCAAGGAGCTGATCGCCATGGGCTGGGACGCCATGCGCCTCAACCCGGCCGCCCATGAAAGCCGTGGCGTCTACGAGCCGCGCCAATCCATCGGCGAAACCGCCAAATGGTGCGTCAAGGCGCGCGAGGAACTGGGCGACACCGTGGTCCTCGGCATCGATTATCACCATCGCCTCTCTGTGGCCGAGGCAGCCAGCTTCTGCCAGAAAATGCCCTCGGGCACGCTGGATTTCCTCGAAGAACCCATCCGCGACGAAACGCCCGAGGCCTACGAAGCCCTGCGTCGCATGACCGACATTCCCTTCGCCATCGGCGAGGAATTCGCCTCAAAATGGCAGTTCCTGCCCTACATCGAGCGCGACATTCACCAGTTCAATCGCATCGATGTCTGCAATGCCGGCGGCCTGACCGAGGCAATGAAAATCGCCGGCTGGAGCGAGGCGCATTATGTCGATGTGATGCCGCACAATCCGTTGGGGCCGATCTGCACCGCCGCGACCGTGCATTTCGGCGCCGCGGTTGCCAACTTCTCCTGGCTCGAAACCCGCGCCTCGCCCGGCGAAAAATATCACGGCTTCGACAATGCCGACATTTTCACCACCCAGCCCGTCCTCAACGGCGCCGTCTACGAGGTCAGCGAATTGCCCGGCCTCGGCGTCGAGGTCAACGAGGAGCTGGTGAAAAAACAAAGCTTCAAATTCTGGGAAGCCCCCCATCTGCGCCGCACCGACGGCTCGGTGACCAATTGGTAGAGACGACTATTAGGAACCCAAAATGACCGAAATTGCCAAGATTACCCGCCCTTCTGCCGATCTTATTGCCCGGGTCCAGGCCGTTGGCGCCGCCAGCGCCAGCGCCACGCTCGCCCATATGGGCATCCGCAATTGCCACATCACCGGCCCGGTGAGCTTCAACAAGGGCAAGTCCATCGCCGGCCCGGCCCTGACGCTGCAATTCATGCCTAAGCGCGAAGACCTCTACGGCGAAGGCGAATATGCCAGCGTCGAAAAGCAGTTGCACCGACACGTGCTGTACCAGGTGGAAAAGGGCGACGTGGTGGTCGTCGATGCGCGTGGCGACATCACCGCCGGCGTCTTCGGCGACATGATGATGACCTATTTCCAGGGACGCGGCGGCGCCGGCATGGTTGTCGATGGGGCCATCCGCGACTTCGTCAATGTGCAAAAGCTCGACGTGCCGCTGTGGCTGACCGGCGTCACCCCGAACTTCCACACCCAGACCGGTCTTATGCCCTTCGCCGTCAACGTGCCGATCGCCTGCGGCGGCGTCACGGTGATCCCCGGTGACATCATCGTCGCTGATGACGACGGCGCCGTCTGCGTGCCGGTGGCGCTGGCCGAGAAGATGATCGAGCAGGCCACCCAGCATCATGACTGGGAAGATTTCTCCCGCATGAAACTGATGCAGGGCGCGCCCTTGCAAATGTATTATCCCCTCCACGATGACGCCCGCGCCGAATACGAGGAATGGCGCAAGTCCAACCCCATCAAGCATAGCTGAACGACTGCCGCACCCGGCCTCATCGTGAAGCCGGGTGCCTTCCAGCCGCTTGACTCATCATACGCACAAACATTATAAGCACGCTTACTAATTGCTAGAGAGCGACGACCGCTCGCTGGCCGGGCGGCCTTCAAGTGTCCCGGCGCAAAGCGAGCCTGGCCTGCCGCCTGTCAGGTGTGCCATGGCCCAGACTCCCGCCTATTCAGCCCCCGCAGTGGTGGTCAAGCACAAGGGCCTGCTGACTGTCGCGCTCATGCTCGGCACCATCATGCAGGTGCTCGATACCACCATTGCCAATGTGGCCCTGCCCCACATGGCGGCGTCACTCGGCGCGGCCCAGGACGAAATCAACTGGGTGCTGACCTCCTATATCGTGGCCGCGGCGATCGCGACGCCGCTGACCGGCTGGATGGGCGACCGGCTTGGTCAACGCCGGTTGTTCCTGTTTGCCGTGATCGGCTTCACCGTGGCCTCAGCGCTGTGCGGCATTTCTACCAGCCTGCCCGAAATGGTGATTTTCCGCGTGCTGCAAGGGCTGTGCGGCGCCATGATCGCGCCTTTGGCACAGACGGTCCTGCTCAACATCAACCCGCGCGAGCGGATCGGGCAGGCCATGGCGATCTACGGCATGGGCATCATGGTGGCGCCGATCGTCGGCCCAACACTGGGCGGCTACCTGACCGAAAGCTTCGATTGGCGCTGGGTGTTCTTGGTCAACGTGCCGGTGGGCGTGCTGTGTGTGATCATGTTGACGCTCTACATGCCCACGACCGAAATCAAGATCCGCCGCTTCGACTTCTTCGGCTTCTTCATGCTGGCCCTCGGCGTCGGCGCGCTACAACTGATGCTCGACCGCGGCTCGGGCAATGACTGGTTCTCCTCGCCTGAAACCTGGATCGAGCTTGGCCTCGTAATCTCGGGCATCTGGGTGTTCGTGGTGCATTCGGTCACGGCGGAATCGCCCTTTGTCGACCTGCGCATCTTCAAGGATTTCAACTTCACGCTGGCGACGCTGTTCATGCTGATGGTGGGCATCACGCTGTTCTCTGGCCTGGCGCTGCTGCCGCCGCTGCTGCAAAACCTGATGGGCTATCCGGTGATTTTCACCGGCATCCTGATGGCCCCACGCGGCGTTGCCACCATGCTGTCCATGGTCATTGTCGGCCGGCTCAGCGGCAAGGTCGATGCGCGCATCATGATGGTGTTCGGCGCCGTGCTGATGACCTATTCGCTCTATGCCATGACCGGCTTCAACCTGCAGATGGATGCCAGCCCCATCGTCATCACCGGCGCGATCCAGGGTTTTGGCATGGGCTTCATCTTCGTGCCTCTCTCCACCATGGCCTTCGCCACCATCGCGCCGGCCTTCCGCGCCGATGCCACGGCGATGTTCAGCCTGGTCCGCAATATGGGCCAGGGCATCGGCATTTCGCTGGTGACGGCCGTGCTGGCCAATATGCTCCAGGTCAACCACGCCGAACTGGCGGGGCGCATCACCGCGACCTCCCCCGCCGTGCGCGACCAGTTCCCGCAATTGCTCGGCGGCAACACGCAATTCACCGCCATGATCGATGGGCTGGTGCAGCAGCAATCGGCGATCCTGGCCTATCTCGACGATTTCTGGCTGATGGCCGTGCTCAGCGGCGCGTCCATCCCGCTGATCCTGTTGCTACGCGGGGCCAAAAAGCAGGCCGGGCCCGCCAAAAGCAAGGAACAGGAAGCCATCGAGCGCGCCCACGCCATGGGTGAGTAACCTGCCCTCCCACCAAGGGAGGGCGAACACTAATACCGCTTACGCGCGTAGCGGCGACCAGGCCGGGTCCGACGCATAGCTGTCGGTGGGGATGGTCTGCACATTGCGGCCCCAGATATCGACGCTCATCAGCTTGGGGCCGTCATTGCCGCCCGGGTCCTGGAAGAACATGATGACGCGCCCGTTCGGCGCCCAGGTCGGGCCCTCGGCGTGGAAGCTGGTATAGAGCATGCGCTCGCCCGACCCGTCGGGCGCCATGATGCCGATATTGAACTGCCCGCCCGACTGGCGGGTAAAGGCGATCAGATCGCCCTTGGGCGAATAGACCGGCGTCGAATAACTGCCCTGGCCATAGCTGATGCGCTGCGCATTGCCACCGCCCGCACCCATCATGTAAATCTGCGGCGAGCCGCCACGATCGCTCTCGAAAATGATGTTGCTGCCATTGGGCGAATAAGATGGGCCGGTATCGATCGCTTGCCCGCTCGTGAGTTGGGTGGGCTGCCCGCCGCCCACGGCCACCGAATAGATATTGGTCGCTCCGGCATTCTCCACCGAGAAGGCGATGCGTCCGCCATCGGGCGAAAAGCGCGGCGCAAACGTCATCGCCCCGAACGAGCCCAGGCGCTGCTGCTTGCCGGTCGAGAGTTGCAGGATATAGACCTGCGGATTGCCGTCCTCGAAATTCATATAGGTGACGAGGTCGTTATTGGGTGAAAAGCGCGGCGTCAGCGCCAGCGTATTGCCCTCGGTCAGGAACTGATTGTTGGCGCCATCCTGGTCCATGATGGCCAGCCGCTTGACGCGATTGGCCTTGGGGCCGCTTTCGGCGACATAGACCACGCGGGTATCGAAATAGCCGGTGCCACCGGCCAGCGACTCATAGATCGCGTCCGAGATGATGTGGGCGACGCGGCGGCTGGAATTGGGATCGGTATTGTAGCTCTTGCCCACCACCTGGGCGGCCTGCTGGGTATCCCAGACGCGCACCGACGATGAAATCTGTCCGCCACGCTCGACCGCGCCCATCACCAGCGCATCCACATTGGCGGTGCGCCAGGTGTTGAAATCGGGCGTATTGTTGACATCCCCGACCTGCACCGGCAGCGAGGCCGGATCGAGCGGCAGGAACAGGCCCGACCGGCGCAGGTTGTTGCGCACGATATCGGCGATCTCGGCGCCAAAGCTGGGGTCTGCCGAAGCGAAATTGGGAATGGCGATCGGCAGCGGCTGGAAATTGGCGCCCTCCACCACGATCTGCAGCGCCGCCATTGCCGATGGGCTGGCAGCCAGCGCCACCCCGCCCGCGAGGCCAAGCTTGAGCGCATTGCGCCGGGTCAGAAGGGTCATAATCGTCTTCTCCATCTCAACGACCCGGACTTCTGTCCAGATCGTGTGTCAAAATCAGGGACGCAGCGTGATTTCGATCTCGCGCCACTCGTTATAGGAATCGGCCGACAAACTGAAGGGCGCCGCCTGCAACACCGCCCGCTGCGCCGCCCGCCCCATCGACGCCCCGGTGGGCGACGGATCGGCAGCGATCACCTGCGGTGTACCCGCAACGCTGCCGTCCTGGTTAAGGTTCACCCGCAGGGTGACGGTCAGCCCGCTTTCGGTCTCGCTCGGCAGCAAATTCCAGAACTGCTTGATCTTGGCCTGCAGGCCCGCGATTTCCGATTGGCTCAGGGTCGCCGATGTACCGCTCGCATCGCCCAGGGTGGGCGAGCCGCCCTGCCCGGTCGTCGCGCCGGTTGAAGTATCCTTGTTGATGATGGCCGAAATGTCATCGGCCAGCGAAGCGTCCAGCGTCGCGGTCGCGGCCTGTTCGCGCTTGGCCTGTTCGGCGGTAGCGACACGCGCTGCCTCCTTGGCGGCGGCCTCTTTCTTCTTGCGCTCTTCTTCCTTCTTGGCGTCGGCGACGGCCTGGGCCGCTGCCGCCTGCTTGGCGGCGAATTCGGCCCGCTTCTGCGCCAGATTGGCCGGGCGCGCCTGCGGGGCCGGCGCCGCCGGCTTGGGCGGCGTCGGATCGGGCACTGGCGTCGGCTCTGGGGTCGGCTCCGGCGTCGGGGTAGGCTCTGGAACTGGCGCCGGAGTTGGTTCGGGAACCGGTGCGGGTTCGGGAGCCGGAGCAGGCTCGGGAGCTGGCTCCGGGACTGGGGCCGGTTCAGGAACGGGAGCAGGCTCAGGCACCGGTGCGGGCTCTGGAACCGGCTCAGGCTCTGGCGCGGGTTCGGGCACCGGGTCCGGCTCGGGGGTTGGTTCAGGCGTCGGCTCTGGCCGTGTAGCCGGCGTCGGCGCGGTATTGACCACCGGGGCCGGGGTCGGAATATCGGCCGGCTTGGGCTGTTCCTGGTTCTGCTCGGTATTGCCCGTGGGTTGCGCCAGCTCGGCCGGCTTGTTGGTTTCGACCGCCGAAGGGGTCGGGGTATCGACCACCTGGCTATCCAGCGAACCGACGCGAATATTGGAAAAGTCCGAAATCGGCACGAGGTCGACCGCGATGGATTCCGTCACCGGCTCCAACGGCTCCGCCTGCCCCAGATTGACCAGGCCAATGGTCAACAGGACGATGTGAGCTACAGCCGATACGACGATCCCGGTGCGCATCTATGGCGTCCCTGGGGCTTTCTCGGTGATCAGGCCAATCTTGGTGAACCCGGCGGCCGACAACAGGCCCATGACCTTCATCACCGAACCGTAGTTGGCCGAGGTATCACCGCGCAGGAATATCCGGTCCTCGGTACCATTGGTCGCCTTGGCCGTGACCGTGGCGATCAGGTCAGCCTCCGACACCGGATCTTCCCCGACGAAAATCGCGCCTTCGGGCGTCACCGCTACCGTGACCGGCTGCGTCTGGCTGTTGAGCTCGGCTGCCGCGGACTTGGGCAGGTCGATCGGCACGCCGGCCGTCATCATCGGCGCCGCCACCATGAACACGATCAGCAACACCAGCATGACGTCGACCAGCGGCGTCACGTTGATCTCGCTCATCACCCCGCCGCTGCCTTTGCGACGGCTGCGCCGGCTCCCGCGCCGTCCGCCTCCGCCACCACCGCCTGCTCCACCCATTCCCATGGCTACTTGCCCCGGGCTTCGAGTTGGCGGCTGAGGATGGTCGAGAACTCGTCGGCAAAGCCTTCGAGCCGCCCGATCATCTTGCCGGCATCGGACGACAATTTGTTATAGGCGATAACCGCCGGAATGGCTGCAACGAGACCGATGGCCGTGGCGAACAGCGCCTCGGCAATCGGCGCAGCAACCACCGCCAGATTGGTGGAGGACGATGCCGCAATAGCCGTAAAGGCATTCATGATGCCCCACACCGTGCCGAACAGCCCGATGAACGGGCCAGCCGAACCCACGGTGGCCAGAAAGCCCAGGCGTTTTTCCAGCGTCTCGCTTTCGCGGGCAATCGCCACGTCCAGCACCTTGTCGAGGCGCTGCTGCATGCCTACGAACGAGGACGCATTCTGCTCGTGGCTGCGCTTCCATTCCTTCATCGCGGCCACGAAGACCGCGCCCAGCCCGCCGGTCGCCTTCTCGGATTGCTGCTGATAGAGCTCTTCCAGCGACTGCCCCGACCAGAACACGCGCTCGAAGCGGTTCATCTCGCCGGCGGCGCGGCGATAATAGAGGGATTTGTCGATGATGATGGCCCAGCACCAGATCGATGCGCCAAGCAGGCCCAGCATCACCAGTTTGACGATCCAGTCGGCGGCCCAAAATAGCCCCCAGATCGAAAAATCGATGTGCGGAGCTGCCGCTCCCACCGCTGTCGCTGCGTCCATGGAGTGATCCTTTCGGCCGGCTTACAGAGCCCGACCTTCAGGCACAGCCCATGGGGTCGGAATTTGTCAAATTTAAGAGAAATGCCATGGCTTCCCGGCCTTTGCGGAGCCCGGCACCATAGGACAGTCCCTTTGCCGCAATTATGGTCAAGGATTGGTTAACAAAGCCTGTCCCCTGACGGCAACGTGAGCGCCGGCATGTGCGCCATGCAAGCGGAACACAGCTGGGGCCCGGAACGCATCAATTCGTGACGGAACCGCGCCTCGGCCGCTCCGTTCGGTATCGTGCAACACAGATTGCGCGCAACGAGGAGGATTTCATGACCATCCGTATCGCATCCATGGCCGCGCTGCTGGCCGCCGGCACGCTCTTTGCCGCCGCCCCGGCCTATGCCGAAGTCATCAACATGACGGCCGAACTGAACGGCCCGTCCGAAGTGCCGCCCACCGACTCTGCCGGCACCGGCATGGTCGAAGCGACATTCGACACCGACAGCAAGGCATTTGCCTGGACTGCCACCTATGAGGGGCTGACCGGGGACGCCACCGCTGCCCACTTCCATGGCCCGGCCGAAGTCGGGGCGACGGCCAAACCGTCGGTTCCCATTCAGGGCTCGCTGGCCAGTCCGATCAAGGGCACGGCGACGCTGACCGATGAGCAGGCCAAGCAATTGCAGGCCGGCATGTGGTATTTCAACGTCCACACCGCCAAGTTCCCCGATGGAGAAATCCGTGGCCAGGTGATGCCCGCTGGCGCCATGTAGCCAATCAGGGGTCGCACGCGGCCCCTTTTTGCTTCTGCCCCGCCGCCAGCCCGCATCTTCCGGCACTTGCTCCCGCGAAAGCTAGGCCGCCAGCCCACCTGCGGCGGCCCACGCTTCTATCGTATCCACCACCCCCGCCAGCCGCTCATCAATGACATGCAGATAGGCCGTCCAGTCGCCAATATGGCTGAGGTCGCTCGCCCCATCCGAAATCCCGCGGACCGCCACCAGCGGCACGACGAAGCGCTGGCAGGCCCGCAACACGGCAAAAGTTTCCATATCCACCATGTCGGCGTCGATAGCCTCGTAGGCCGCCCCCGATACAATATCGGCGCCGGTGGAGAGGCTGGCTTGCCGCAGGCCGGGTACAAGCGGCCCAACGGGCAGGATTATGGGCAGGTCGAGAAACGGCGTCTCGCCTTTGGCAAAACCGATCGGCGACGCATCCATGTCGCGATAGCTCACGGTCGTCGCCTGGAAGATCTCGCCTTGTTCAAGCCTGCGCGATCCGGCCGATCCCAGGGACACCACGAGGTCGGGCAGGTTACCGGCGGCCTCGGCGACAGCCAGGGCATGCGTCACCGCAACCGCCGCTTCCACCGGCCCGACGCCGCAGAGCAGCGGCTTGATCCGGTCACTCAAATAGGGGCCATATTCGGCCGTCGCGGCCATGACGTAGAGAATGTTCATTTGCGATCCTGACCAACGGTCAACGTCTGGTCACGATGCAGTGGTTCGGCCGTCTGCCGCAAGCCGGTCCAGCAGCGCCCTGGGCAGCCGCGCCACCCCGCCAGTGGTCTTGATGGCAACGACCACCACCTTGGCCCGCGTGAGGATCACCCCGTCGCGCTCGATGCTCTGCATCAGCGTCAGCCGCGCACCCGTCATGGCTTCGACGCGCGTGATAACGCTCAACAGATCATCGATATGGGCCGCGCCATCGAAATCGATCGCCATCGAGCGGACCGCGAAGGCGATGCCGTCCTTGGCCAGTTCGAAATGATGGATGCCCAGATCGCGCAGAAATTCCGTGCGCCCACGCTCGAAAAACTTGAGATAGGCGGCGTGATAGACATTGCCCGAAAAATCGGTGTCTTCATAATAGATGCGGACCGGGAAGCGATGGGTCACGATTGCCGCTCCACGATATGCCGGAAGCCGGGGCTGGGATCCAGAAGCTGGCTCGGGAGCATGGGCGGCAGAAGCGGATAGACGCCGAAGCTCTCGACATCGCACTTCACCCAACGGAATTCGAGGCAGAACGCCCCGTCCGTGGCACGATGGCAGATATCGTCGGTAACGAACGGGAAAGCGCTACTCAGTTCGGCTTCGTAATACCAACCGATCTCGTGACAGGCCTCGCCGTTATAGGTGAAGAAGTTCTCGACGAGATAACGCAGCGCGCTGATCTTTGAGGTACAGCCGAGTTCCTCCACAATCTCGCGTTCCAGCGTTTCGGCAGCGGTCTCGCCGAATTCGAGGCGACCGCCAGGCAGCGACCAGAACGTCTCATGCGTGCCGCGATGGATCAGCAAATAACCGTCGCGCCGGATGATCGCCACGGCGCGCATCTGGAACCGGCGGTCCGGCCGCAGGCTGAAGGCCAGCATGGTGCGATCGGGCTCAGTCACCCCTGGCGCTCGTCGTGCAGAACATGGCGCAGGCCCTGACCCAGGTCGCGCAGCGCCTCGGGCAGCCAGCGCGGCAACAGGTTCATCGGCTCAAGCCCCGGTCCATCGAGTGCGATCCAGTGGAACCTGTGCTCGTGGCCTTCGTCATGCGTGATCAGCCAGGGGCTCGTGCCGTCGGGCCGCGCCATATCTGGCAGCTTGGCGGAATAAAAAAATCCCAGTTCGTGGAAATCCTCGCCTTCACGCCGGTAGAAACTCTCCGAGGTCATCAGCAAGGGACCGACTTCTCCGATCAGCCCCGTTTCCTCGGCGATCTCGCGCTTGAGCGACAGGGCGCTTGGCTCGCCCAACTCAACCCGCCCGCCCGGCAGCATGGCATAGCCATCATCGTCCTCGTCGCAGATCAGCACGTGACCATCGATGATGATCACCGCGGCGACGCGATAGTTGAACCGCTGCCCATCGATGGGGAAACTGATCATATGCCGGCTCATTCCGCCTCTGGCTCCTCGAACAGGCTGGCCTGGATGCCCACAAAACCTGGCGGCACGCCCATGCCCAGATGCTGGAACGCCGCCCCCGTCAGCATGCGACCGCGCGAGGTGCGCTGGATGAAACCCTGTTGCAGCAGATACGGCTCGACGATTTCCTCGATCGCATCACGCGGCTCGCTCAGCGCCGCCGCGATGGTTTCGATGCCTACCGGGCCGCCATTGTAGAACTCGGCAATGGTGGCCAGATAGCGCCGGTCGAGCTGGTCGAGCCCCCGCGCATCCACATCCAACCGCAACAGCGCCTTGTCGGCGATGGCGCGGGTGATCTCACCCGAACCGTCAACCAACGCAAAATCCGTCACCCGCCGCAGCAACCGCCCCGCAATTCGCGGCGTACCGCGCGAACGCCGCGCGATCTCCATCGCCCCATCGGGCGCCATCGGCATGCCCAACAGCCGCGCCCCGCGCTGCACGATCAGCACTAGTTCTTCGGGCGTATAGAAATTGAGCCGCACCGGAATGCCGAAGCGATCCCGGAGCGGCGTGGTCAGCAGCCCGGCGCGAGTCGTTGCCCCCACCAGGGTGAATTTTGCCAGATCGATCCGCACCGAGCGCGCGGCCGGGCCCTCGCCGATGATCAGGTCGAGCTGATAGTCCTCCATTGCCGGATAGAGAATTTCCTCGATCGCCGGACTGAGCCGGTGTATTTCGTCGATAAACAGCACATCGCGGTCTTCCAGATTGGTCAGCAGCGCCGCCAAATCCCCCGCCTTGGCGATCACCGGGCCCGAAGTCGCCCGAAACCCCACGCCCAATTCGCGCGAAATGATCTGCGCCAAGGTGGTCTTGCCCAGGCCCGGCGGCCCAACGAACAGCACATGGTCCAACGCCGTCCCGCGCCGTTTGGCCGCCTCGATGAACACTTCCAGATTAGCCCGCGCCGCCGCCTGCCCGACGAACTCGGAAAACCCTGTCGGGCGCAGGGACACATCCAGCAGATCATCGCGACCGGCAGCGGGGGAGGTCAGGCTCATTCCTGGAGCATCCGCGCAGCAATTAGCGCCAAGGCAAAAAGCAACTTTGCTTCCCGCTCGTGATTAGTGAACCCGCCGAAGCCGTCAACCGACCCATTGTAGAGGTCTTCGCCACCGGCATCGGGATAGTTCACCGACATTCCACCATGGCGAGCCCTGATATAACCGGAGGGAGCGCCGAGCCTACGAACCTCGTATTGCTCTGGGACCGACGGACAGGTCAGCGTCAACGTCAGCCCGAGACGCCCCGCTGCTTCCACAACAAGCGCAGGAATTGTCGGCGGCTGTACCTTTGGAAGGTTTAGCGTCTTAAGGTGTTCGACTATGTTTGTCATAAAAAGAGCATCCTGTTCATAGTGAAGATTTGATCCTTCGCCTATCAACGTACGTGGCCAGAACAGGCGCAAAAGCACCGCTTACGCAAACTAAATACGCAATCCCATACGCCACGTAGGTAACGCCCCCGCCTGCCGAAAATCGCTCGGTGCCAACCAGCCCATCAGCGTACCATTCCCACAAATACCCCATAACGGGCACGTAAAGCCACGACGTGAGAAACAGCGCCGGATATTGCTCGGTGAGGCCGAGGTACATCGTGACCCCGCCCATCAACCCGAGTAAAAACGCAACCACATATCGCGGACCGACGCGATCGGTTCCGCATAATACACAGCATACCGCATCCACTATTGCCCAGATTATAGGAATAATTATCGCCGCTAATAACATTGCTAGAAAATAAGAAGAATAAATAACAATAGAAGCATCGATATTGATCGTGCCACTGAACGCCAGATTGAGGGCGATAACGTCTACGATGGATATAAAGAGCGCCAAAGCTGCCAAGCAGACCCAACACAGCAAAATTCGATAGAGTACCGCCAAAAAATACTCTTTTACCATCGCTAGCTACTCAACTCCCGCAGCCCTAACCGGATCAACTTCTCGGTTGGCGTATCATCGCCCTCGCGCGCCACAATCCGCGCCAAGGCCGCCGAGGCCTGGGCGCTGGAGTAGCCGAGATTGGTGAGGGCGGAGACGGCGTCGGTGATGGCACTCGATGCCAGGCCTTCGCCCAATGCGGATTGCAGGCCGAGTACACCAGCATCGATCACGCCCGTGGAGGGCACCTTGCCCTTGAGTTCGGTCACCAGCCGGATGGCCAGCTTGGGCCCGACGCCGCTGGCGCGGCCCATCATCGCCTTGTCCTGCAAGGCAATGGCACTGGAGATTTCCGAGGGCGACAGCGCCGAAAGGATCGCCAGCGCCACGCGCGCGCCTACCCCCTGCACGGTCATCAGCAGGTTGAACCAGGCTTTTTCCGCCTCGCTGGAAAATCCGTAGAGCCGGATCATGTCCTCGCGCACGATGGTTTCAATGAACACCACCGCAGCCTCGCCGACACGCGGCAGGGCCTGCAGCGTGCGCGACGAGCAGAAGGTTTCATAGCAGACCCCGCCGCAATCGATCAGCACGCTGTCATCGGCGAAACTGTCGACCATGCCCTTGAGCTTGCCGATCATGCGATTGCCTTCAAGCGTTGCGCCGCCACCCGGTGATGGGCGTGGCAAATGGCGATCGCCAGCGCATCCGCCGCGTCCTCACCCTTGAAATCGGCCGCCGGCATCAAGGTCTTGACCATCAGCCCGACCTGTCCCTTTTGCGCGTGGCCGGTGCCGACCACGGATTTCTTGACCAGGTTCGCCGCATATTCGGCCACCGGCACGCCGCGCGCCGCCGGCGTCATCAACACCACGCCCCGCGCCTGCCCCAGGATCAGCGCCGAGCGCGGCCCCGCATTGACGAAGGTTTCCTCGACCGCCGCCTCGTCGGGAGCGAACCGGTCAAGCAGCTCGTTGACGCCCGCGAACAGCACGGCAAGCCGGTCGGCCAGTGCGCCGTCCGTCGGTGGGGTCAGCGTCCCGCAGGCCACGAACACGAGCCTGTTACCTTCCGATTCGATGACGCCCCAGCCGCATCGGCGCAGGCCGGGATCGATACCGATGATTCGCACAGCTTTGCTCATGACCCACCTTTAAAGAGGCGCGATCACTCTACCAACCCCAAAGTGAACAAAACGGCAACAGGCGCGGTGGAAAACCGGTGATCGATAAAATTGCAGCCGTCTTGCCAATACCTTCTTCAAGACCCGTCCATAGTGTTCGGCACGGGAATGCATGAAAGTAAACCGATGAGCGCAAGCGCCACACTGCCGCCGCGGGCCTGGAACCGCATCTGGCGGAACGCCGGATTAACCCTGGCCGCCTCCATCGCGGTTTCGATCATACTGACCAATATTTTCATGGAAGTGTTTTCCGCCGGCCTCAACGTGCCGGGCCTGATGGTCGCCGTGCTCATGCCGCTGGTTCTGGGCGGGCCGATGCTGTTTTACCTGACGCTGCGGCACGAACAATTGCGCCACGCCAACCGGCAGCTCGAACTGCTCGCTAGCACCGACTGGCTGACCGCCTGCCTCAACCGCGGCGCCTTCACGACGCGGGTGCTGGCCGATCTGACGCGGCGCGCGGTCGCCTCGACCCGCGATGGCGGGGCCCTGCTGATCATCGATGCCGACGCTTTCAAGCAGGTCAATGACCGGTTCGGCCATCAACAGGGCGATATTGCGCTCAAGCTGATGGCCAACGCGATCCGCGACAGCGTGGGCGTCGCCGATCTGGTGGGGCGCATGGGTGGCGAAGAGTTCGGCGTCTACCTCACTGGCGCCGATCCGCAAACCGCCGACCAGGTGGCCGAACGCATTCGCCATGCGGTCGCCACCGCGCAGTTTTCGCCGCATGGCACGCCCTGGCCCCTGTCGGTCAGCATCGGCGGCGCCACTTTTGCCCGACGTGCCGATTTCAACGACCTTTACCGCCTTGCCGATCAGCGCCTCTACCAGGCCAAGAGCCACCGCCGTGATTGCGTCGACCTGATGCAGGCCGCCTGATTGCAGCGCCCGTTTGGAAACGGCAAGCGGCCTGAACCGACGAACACCATACCATTTTTGATCCGGGCGCTCTCCTCAGCGCCCGGACATTGGATCATTGCTTATGCAGAGAGATTTTCCATGGCCCCTTCCAGATCCCGCAAAGGCTTGCATGGCTGGTCGAGCGTCGCCCGGTGGACCCTGTTCGGAACCCTGGGCTGCGTACTGGTCTCGGTCGCCTTCAATACCGTGATGTTCGACGACCTCGGCGCGCGGGCCCAGTGGCGCTCGATCCTGAGCGCGACGGTCCTGCCGGTGCTGCTGGGCGTGCCATTGTTCTTCTATATGAGCATGCGGCTGCGGGGGCTCGCCATGAGCAATCTGCGCCTGGGACTGGTCGCCCGCACCGATAGCCTGACGTCCTGCCTCAACCGGGGCGCCTTCACCGCCAAGGTCACGACGCTGCTCGGTCGCACCGATCCGCCGCCCAGCGGCACCCTGCTGATGATCGACGCCGACAATTTCAAGGCCATCAACGACCTGTTCGGCCACGATGCCGGCGACGAGGCCCTGACCATCATCGCCCGCGCCATCCGCTCGACCTTGCAGGCCGGCGAACTGGTGGGGCGCATGGGCGGGGAGGAATTCGGCGTCTACCTGCCTGGCGTCGACCACCATGGCGCCGAGATCAGCGCCGAACGCATAAGGCGCTCGGTCAATCTGGCGATATTTTCACCCGATGGCCGGGCGCGGCAGCTGTCGGTGAGCATTGGGGGGGCGGTCTTTGAGGGCGGCGCCAGCTTCTCGGATCTGTTCCGGATCGCCGATCAGCGCCTCTACAACGCCAAGGAAGCCGGCCGCAACCGCGTCACCATCGTGCACGCCACCGACTATCCCGATATCGCGCTCAGCAAGGCCAGCTAAGGCGCGATCCGCGTCCCATCGGCGGCGAAGGACTGCAGATACGCCACCAGATCGCTCAACTGCACCGGATCGCGTTGTCCACCAAAAGTCATGCTGGTGCCGGGGAACTGCTTTTTGGGCAGGAACATGTAGCGACGCAAATCCGTCACCGTCCAGATCCTGCCCGCCTCATTGGCCCTGATCAACGTGGGCGAATAGGAATAGCCCGGCAGGCGGGCGACCGGTGCGCCCACGATGCCGTTGAGCTGCGGCCCCAGCTTGTTGGTCGCGCCCTCGCCGATAAGGTGACACACTTGGCAGCGCTGCCCGAACAGCGCTTCGCCGGCCGCCACATCACCCTGCGCAAAAGCCGTCGTCGTCCCAACCAGCAGCAGGCCAATCGTCATTCCAAGCTTGAGCATGTCCGCCCTCCTGTTTGACGCCAGGATGATACGGACTTTTCAGAGGCTCGCAAAGGCGGCCGAGAACGGCGATCAGGCTTCGAGCTTGGCCATGTCCTCGTCGCTCATCTCGAAGTTGGAATAGACGTTCTGCACGTCGTCATCTTCTTCAAGCAGGTTGATCAGCTTCATCAGGACGGCACCCTTTTCCGCATCGATCGGCGTATTGGTCTGCGGCTTCCAGATTGCCTTGATCGATTCGGCTTCCCCCAGCACCTTTTCGAGCGCCGCCGACACTTCGATCATCGCCTCGAAGGAGGTGTAGATCCAGTGGCCGTCCTCATCGCTCTCGACGTCATCGGCACCAGCCTCGATGGCGGCTTCCATGATCTTGTCGGCCGAGCCGGCCTTGATCGGGTATTCGATCTCCCCGATCTTGTCGAACATGAAGCCGACCGAATTGGTTTCGCCCATGGCGCCACCATTCTTGGAGAAGGTTGAGCGCACGTTGGACGCGGTGCGGTTGCGGTTGTCGGTCAGCGTTTCGACGATGATGGCGACGCCGCCCGGCCCATAGCCCTCGTAGCGGATTTCTTCGTAGTTATCGCCGTCATTGCCGATGGCCTTCTTGATGGCGCGTTCGATATTGTCACGCGGCATCGACAGGGCACGGGCATTGTTGACCGCCAGGCGCAGGCGGGAATTGAACGCCGGGTCGGGCATGCCCAGCTTGGCAGCGACGGTGATTTCGCGCGCCAGCTTGGAAAAGACCTTGGAGCGAACCGCGTCGCTCTTGCCCTTGCGGTGCATGATATTCTTGGCGTGTGAATGGCCTGCCATTCTGGTCCCCATCTATGCTTATCGAGATTTTGCTTGGCTTATAGGGGCACGAAAGCCAATTGTGAAGCTTGCACGTCGCCTCCGCCGCACGCGCAATCGATAACCACATCTGCCAAGCCCCCTTGGCGCGCGCCGCGTGATATGCACCATGCGCCGCTATTGGAGACTGTGTGTGCAACCCTTGCTTTGGTGCTTTTTCTCGTGGCGCGGCCGGCTGAACCGGCAGGAATTCGCGCTCGCCTTCTTTTTCCTGGTGCTGGTGACCTATCTGGTCGGCCGTATCCTGGTCCAGAACATGGTCGGCCCGACCAATGCGGGCCAGCCATGGACCGCTGAAGATCTGACCATGGCCCAGACCGAGGCGCAGATGCTGGCCTATGTGCTGACCGCCTGGCCCACGCTGACGCTACAGGTGAAACGCCTGCGCGACCTCGGCTATTCCTGGCTTTACCTGGTGGGCGCCAATATCGCGGTGGCCGCAATCATGCTGATTGCGCCGGTTATTGCCATTATTCTGGCTGTTATTGCATCGCTCTGGCTGTTCTTCTGGCCGGGCAAGCAGGCGTAGCCTCCCACCCAGCAGGAGCAGCTTTTGGGGCACAACATAGCGCCACCCACCGATCTTCCCGCGGGCTTGACCCGCGGGCCTCTGGCCACTTGTGCCGTGTTGAGGGTGGCCCGCGGGTCAAGCCCGCGGGAAGGACAGTGGGTGGGGCGGCATTGACGGGCAATGGGGGATTGAAGCTGAGGCAGCAACAGATGCCGCCAACCAACCCTAGAACTCCGGCAGCGCCTGCGCCAGAACCCCGCCGATCCGCACCGGCATCACCTTGATCGCCAGCCCGGTACGCGGATCGGTCTCGACCGCCACGCCCGACAGCGTCGCCTCGCCCTCGGCCGGCGAGAACCGGCCACCCATGATGCCGGTCAAAAACCGGTTTAGCGGCTCGTCGGCCTCAACCCCGATGACCGAATCATAATCGCCGCACATGCCGGCATCGGCCATCAGCGCCGTGCCGCCCTTGAGAATGCGGTGATCCGAGGTTGGAATATGGGTATGCGTGCCCACCACCAGTGACACCCGGCCATCCAGAAAATGCCCCATGGCCTGGATTTCCGAGGTTGCCTCGGTGTGGAAATCCACGATGATCGCATCGGCTTGCTCGCCCAGCGGGCACGCCGCCACCGCCGCCTCGACGGCGCGGAACGGATCGTCGGCCGGCCCCATGAACACCCGGCCCAGTGCGTTGACCACCAGCACCCGATGGCCATTGCGGCCCTCGATAAACATCGCCCCGCGTCCCGGCGTGCCGGGGGCCATATTGATGGGGCGCACCAAAGTGGTTTCACGCTCGATATAAGTCAACGTCTCGCGCCGGTCGAAAGCATGGTCGCCCAGCGTCACGATATCGGCGCCGGCATCGCGAATGCCGCTAAAATGCGGCTCGGTCAGCCCATTGCCGTGGCTGGCATTCTCGCCATTGACCACCACGAAATCGAAGCCATAGGTGGCAATGATGCCGGGCAGGCGTTCGGCAACCGCATCGCGGCCGGCGCGGCCGACGACGTCGCCCAAAAACAGTAATTTCATTGCGACGATCCGAAATGGCGCACGCCGGTCTCGGTCACCACGACATCGAGCGGAATGTCATGCGCCTCGCGCGGGATGGCATCGAGTTCCTGGGCGGCGAAAGCCAGCCCGATAAGGCGCGGTCTCTTGGTCAGTTGCGCCAGGGTGCGATCATAATAGCCGCCGCCATAACCCAGTCGCGTGCCCAACCGGTCGAACCCCAACAGCGGCATCAGCACCACGTCCGGCTCCGCCTGCGGCGCCAGTTCCGCCGGCGCCAGAGTACCGAATCCCGAGGGATAAAGTGCTGCGCCCTGCTCCCAGACGCGCATTTCCAGCGCTTCTTCGGGCCCCAGCACCACAGGCAGCACCACAGGCTGGAAACTGTCCATCAGCCGCACCAGGATGGGCTGGCAATCCAACTCGTCGCGAATGCGCCAATAGGCGGCCACGACGGCGCCCGATGCCAGTTCGATATTGTTGAAGAAGTGTTCGGCGACGGCTTGCGCTGCCTCGGTGCGGGTGCCCTGCGGCAGGGCCGCGCGCGCCGCTAGAGCCTTCAGCCGCAGCGCCGCCTTGGCATTTTCGATTGTGTCGTCAGCCATGCCGCGCCGTTGGTCCGTCCGCCGGAAAATAGGTGCCGCCCTGGCCGTGGGATACACGATCCCGGGAACCTACTTTACGTAGGTGGGCGCCGTATGTCTGAGCCCAGGAGCCCAGTCAGGGACAGCTCCCTAAGGATCGTTAAGGCCCCGGGGATATAGGTATCCGCACGCGCCGGGCAGCACGCATAGATATAGTGCGTTCACGCGCGGAGTGCAAAGGGGGAAGTTAGAGCAGTCTGTTGATATCGCGCAATCCGTGAACGACACGAACAATCAAAACTCCGTCCTCACGGGCCTCAAATATCACCACGTGTGATTGATATCGATGCACACGCACGCTTCTCCTGGCGTTTTGATACTCCGGCACTGCAAGTGGGCGTTCAGCGATAAATGCCAAAGAAGCCAGCAATCCGTCGCGATAAGTCTCGGCTTGCTGCAGACCAAATTTCCTTGCGCTCTGGATAAAGATTGATGAGAGATCGCGCCTCGCGGCTTGCGAAAACTTAAGCCGCATCGCTGTCGGCTTCTCCAGCCAAGTAGCGTTGCCGGGCTTCTTCAAAAATCTGCTCGGCCGTTAGTTCACTGATGCCACTGGCAAAGCCTTCTTCAATCAGCCGGTCGAATTCGGCAATGGCGGCCGCCCGCTCCTGATCGTGCCGGATCAGATCGCGTACGTAATCGCTGGAATTTCCGTACTTCCCGTCGCGCACCTGTGCCTCAACCCATTCCTTCATTGGATCGGGGAGCGATACATTCATCGTGGCCATGGTAAATCTCCTTTGCCCCACGAATAGCAGGCTTTGGCAAACCTTGCCATAGCCTTGTCTTGCCCCGCTCGGCCAGTCGCAATAGTCTACAGCCGCTGTTAAAGGTGTACTGTGCGGACATTGATCCACTTGGGGCTGATCATTCTGGCGCTCATTCTGAGCGCTCCGGCCGCCACGGCCGAGGATGCCCAATCCCCTTCCTGCAGCACTCTTGACGGCCTCAAAATTTGCATCCGCCCGGCGGTCTATGTGGTGGACGTCTGCGAAGCCATCGCCACCTTCGCCAAGCGTTACGAGCTACCCGAAGCCTTCTTTGCCCGCCTGATCTGGCAGGAAAGCCGCTTCGATCCCGCCGCCATCAGCCCCGCCGGCGCGCAGGGCATTGCCCAGTTCATGGCCGGCACGGCAAAGCTGCGCCGCCTGGACAATGCCTTCGATCCCGCGCCGGCCTTGGCGAAATCGGCCGAATATCTGCGCGAACTCGAGGTCAAATACGGCAATCTGGGCCTGGCTGCCGCAGCCTATAATGCCGGGGAGGGCCGCATAACCCGCGTCGTCACGGCCGGTAGTGGCGTTCCGTTCGAAACCCGCGACTATGTGTCGATCATAACCGGCCGCCCGATCGACTACTGGCTCGGCGCTGCGCCCGAGGCGATTGACTACGCCTTGCGGCCCGAACGGTCTTTCATTGCCGCCTGCGTCGAGATGGCCAAGGCCACCCCGATGCCGCAATTCCTGCCCGATCCGGCGGCTTGGCAGCCCTGGGGCATCCTGATCGCGCAAAACTTCGGCCGCGATCTGGTGCTGCGCCGCTTCACCCGCGCCCAGGACAGCTATGCCGCCGTGCTCGGACCCGAAAAACTGATGCTGATTTCAGTGCGCAATTCCAACTTCGGCCCCCGCACCCGCTATTCCGCCATGGTCGGCCGCCCGACGCGCAAGGAGGCGCAACTGCTCTGCGATGCCTTGCTGGCGATTGGCGGCAATTGCATTGTTCAGAAGAACGGCCCCTAGGGCACCAGGCCCGTATCATCCAGCGCCGACGCCACCGATTCGAGTTTGCGCGCGGCTTCATCCAGCTTGGCGGCAAAGCGCTCTTCCAGCGCTTCGATCTCAGCCGACACTTCCTGTCCTGCCCGCGTCAGCACCGTCACTTCGGTCTGCAATTCCTTGATCTTGCGCTCGGCCTCGGCCAGCTCGTCGACCACGGCAATCCCGGCCATCACCGTCAGCCGGTTATCGCCAATCTCGCCGACCGCACCCTTGAGCCCCTCGACCTGCGCGTTGAACCGTGCCGCCAGCCCGATCAGGTGCTTTTGCTGGCCCTCTTCGCAGGCCATGCGATACTTGCGGCCATTGATCTCGACATTGACTTCGGGCATCGGGAAAAATCCTGAGGTGGGTTGAGATTCAGGTCAGACCGAGGCGAAAATGGCGGACTTCGAGAACCGGAGCGGAGCGTACTCCGAGTACGTGAGCACCGGAAGCGCAGAAGTCCGACATTTGCAGGCCGGTATCACCTGAATATCGACCCACCTCCTACTTTGCCAAGACTTCGCGAACGGTTTCCATCGCCACGACCAGGCGGCGCGACACGTCATGAGCGCTGTCATCGAGCCGCTTGGCCCGCGCCGCCGCTTTGTCCAACTCGGTCGCCAGCCGCGCGCGCTCGGTCACCAGCCGCTGGGTATCCACTTCCATGCGGTTGAGCTGCCGTATCCGACCGTTGAGGTTCTTGACGCTGGCATCGAGCCGCGCCATGGCCTGATCGAACCGGCCATTGGCCGCCTCCACGCTGTCGTGCTGTCCGCTCTCGCTCATGGTCCGCCGCACCTCGACCTCAGTCGGTCACCCGTATCAGTTAGCCCCAGGGGCCCACCGATGCAACGTCCGACCCCACCGTCATTGACAGGCAATCGGAACCTGTTATGCCTCGAACCGCCTCTGGAAGCGGGCTCGCGGGGCCGCTTCTCCACAGTTTTATGCGACATGAGAAAGCGGAACGGCAGATGACGAACACAGCCCAGCAGAACGATTTGGCCAATGCGATCCGGTCCCTATCCATGGATGCGGTCGAAAAAGCCAATTCCGGCCACCCGGGCCTGCCGATGGGCTGCGCCGATATCGCCACCGTCCTGTTCACCAAGGTGATGAAGTTCGATCCCGCCGACAGCAAATGGGCTGACCGCGACCGCTTCGTCCTCTCGGCCGGCCACGGCTCGATGCTGCTCTACTCCTCGCTCTATCTCCTCGGCTACGAGGACATGACCATCGAGCAGATCAAGAACTTCCGCCAGCTCGGCTCCAAGACCGCCGGCCACCCCGAATATCATTTCGCCCAGGGTATCGAAACGACGACCGGTCCCCTCGGCCAGGGCGTCGGCAATGCCGTCGGCATGGCCGTCGCCGAAGCCAAGCTCGCCGCCGAATTCGGCAATGACATCGTCGATCACCACACCTGGTGCCTCGCCGGTGACGGTTGCCTGATGGAAGGCATTTCCCAGGAAGCCATCGCGCTTGCGGGCCACCTCAAGCTCAACAAGCTGACCCTGATCTGGGACAACAATTCGATCACCATCGACGGCGCCGTCTCCAATTCCGACAGCACCGACCAGATCGCCCGCTTCAAGGCTTCGGGCTGGAACACCATCGCCATTGATGGCCACGACCAGGCCGCCATCGAAAAGGCGCTGCTCGACAGTAAGAAGTCGGACAAGCCGACCCTGATCGCCGCCAAGACCATTATCGGTTTTGGCGCTCCCAAGAAGCAGGGTACCGAGAAGGTCCATGGCGCTGCGCTCGGCGCCGAGGAACTGGCCGCCGCCAAGGCCAATCTGGGCATTACCTACCCGGCCTTTGAAATCCCGTCCGAGATTCTCTCCACGTGGCGCGCCGCCGGCACTCGCAGCCAGAACGTGCGTGGCGAATGGCAGTCGCGCCTTGCCGCCTCCGCCAACAAGGCCGAGTTCGAGCGCCGCACCAATGGCGAACTGCCGGTCGGCTTCCTCGAAGCCATGGACGCGCATAAGCGCAAGCTGACCGCCGACAAGCCCAAGGTGGCCTCGCGCAAGGCCAGCCAGATGGCGCTCGACGTCATCAACAAGGTGGTGCCCGAAGTGCAGGGCGGCTCGGCCGACCTGACCCACTCCAACCTGACCAATACCGTCGAAATGGTGCCCTTCACCGCCGCCAACCGCGCCGGCCGCTACATGATGTACGGCATTCGCGAACAGGGCATGGCCGCTACCATGAACGGCATCGCGCTGCATGGCGGGCTGATCCCCTACGGCGGCACCTTCATGTGCTTCACCGATTATGCCCGCCCCGCCATTCGCCTCTCGGCGCTGATGGGCCAGCGCGTCATCTATGTGATGACCCACGATTCCATCGGCCTCGGCGAAGACGGCCCGACCCATCAGCCGGTCGAGCACATGTCGGCGCTGCGCGCCATTCCGAACCTGCTGGTCTTCCGCCCCTGCGACGCGGTGGAAACCGCCGAATGCTGGCAGCTCGCCATGGAAAGCACCACGGCGCCGTCGATCCTGGCCCTCAGCCGCCAGAACCTGCCGACGGTCCGCACCGAATACACCATGGAAAACAAGTCGGCCAAGGGCGCCTATAACCTGATGGGCGACCTCGATGCGGACGTGGTGATCTTCGCCACCGGCTCCGAAGTCGCCATTGCGGTCGACGCCCTGCCGCTGTTCCAGGAAAAGGGCATTTCGGCCCGTATCGTCTCCGTGCCCTCCATGGAACTGTTCGCCAAGCAGTCCGACGCCTACCGCACCGAAATCATCGGCAAGGCCAAGGCCCGCGTTGCCATCGAAGCCGGCATTTCGATGAGCTGGGATAAGCTCCTGGGTGACAAGGGCCGCTTTGTCGGCATGCACTCGTTCGGCGCTTCGGGGAAAATCGAAGACCTGTACCCCTACTTTGGCATTACGCCTCAAGCCATTGTTGAAGCCGCCACCGCACAGTTGTAAGAAGCCCTCGGCTCCCCCCGCCACACTACTCTAAGGAACTTTTCCATGGCAGTTCGCGTCGCCATCAACGGCTTCGGCCGCATCGGCCGCAATGTCCTCCGCGCCATCATCGAGTCGGGTCGCACCGATATCGAAGTGGTCGCCATCAATGATCTCGGCCCAGTCGAGACCAATGCCCACCTGTTCCGCTTCGACAGCGTGCATGGCCGCTTCAAGGGCGACGTCGTCGTCGATGGCGATACCATCGACGTCGGCCGTGGCCCCATCAAAGTGACCGCTGTTCGCAATCCCGAAGAGCTGCCGCACGCCGCCATGGGCGTCGATATCGCTCTGGAATGCACCGGCATCTTCACCGCCCGCGACAAGGCCGCGATGCACCTCAAGGCCGGCGCCAAGCGCGTGCTGATCTCGGCTCCGGGCGAAGGCTCCGACCTGACCGTGGTCTATGGCATCAACCACCAGAAGCTGACGCACGAGCACATCATCGTCTCGAACGCCTCGTGCACCACCAACTGCCTGGCCCCGCTCGCCTATGTGCTGAACGAGACCGTCGGCATCGAAAAGGGAATGATGACCACCATCCATTCCTATACGGGTGACCAGCCGACCCTCGACACCATGCATAAGGACCTCTATCGCGGCCGCGCGGCCGCCCTGAGCCAGATCCCCACCTCGACCGGCGCCGCCAAGGCCATTGGCCTGGTCCTGCCCGACCTCAAGGGCAAGCTCGACGGCATCTCGATCCGCGTGCCGA
Organism: Devosia sp. UYZn731; assembly: GCF_040546795.1. Lineage (NCBI taxonomy): Bacteria > Pseudomonadati > Pseudomonadota > Alphaproteobacteria > Hyphomicrobiales > Devosiaceae > Devosia > Devosia sp. UYZn731. The sequence goes on along the minus strand of NZ_JBEPOL010000008.1, from coordinate 216,390 downwards.
CCCCCAATGTGTCGCTGGTGGATTTCAAGTTCATCGCCAAGCGCAACACCACGGCCGACGAGATCAACGAGATCGTCAAGGGCTACGCCGACGGCGCCCTCAAGGGCATCCTCGGCTATACGCTGCACCCCAACGTATCGATCGACTTCAACCACGACAGCCATTCCTCGACCGTCGCCTTCGATCAGACCAAGGTCATGGACGGCAATTTCGTCGCGGTCCTGTCCTGGTACGACAATGAATGGGGCTTCTCCAACCGCATGGCCGACACCGCCGTGGCGCTGGGCAAGACGCTCTAAGCTGGCGGCTTTGCTGCACAATCGGCCCCGTCGCTCTGCGGCGGGGCTTTTTTCTGCCGGCAGCTTTTGGCCTACCAATTTGGTTTATGACCATCAGGAGGGACCGGCATGGACAAGATCGATTTCAAGGCAGAGCTGAAACACCTCTACCAGCCCGGCACCCGCGACTTCGTTTTTGTCGACGTGCCCGATATGACCTTCGTCATGATCGACGGCCAAGGCGATCCGAACACGGCCGCCAGCTATCGCACAGCCGTTGAATGGCTCTATGCGGCGAGCTACGCCATGAAGTTCGCCTCCAAAGACTTGGGGCAGGACTATTTCGTGCCACCGCTGGAAGGCCTCTGGTGGGCGGATGAACCCAATGATTTTGTCGTCAGCAACAAGGCGAACTGGCGCTGGACCATGATGATCATGGTGCCCGATTTCATCACCCGCGCCATGTATGACACCGCAGTCGAAAAATCCGCTGAAAAACTGGGCGACGCGCCAGCCAGCCTGCGCCTCGAGAGCTTTGCCGAGGGCCGCGGCCTCCAGATCATGCATCTGGGCAGCTATGACGAGGAAGGCCCCGCCCTGGAACACTTGCACGAAGTGGAGATGCCCGGTCGCAAGCTGGTGTACAACGGACATCACCACGAGATCTATCTCAACGATCCCCGCAAGACCGCGCCCGCCAAACTCAAGACTATCCTGCGCCAGCCGGTCAAACCTGCCTGAGCGCTTGCCAGCGCTGTGCCTGCACCCCTAGTCTTTGCCAATCCACCGCGCCCCGAGGGCAGACGCCGCATGAGCCTTGACCGTTCCGTCCGCTGGCGCGGCCTCGACCCCGCCACCATCGAACATTGCCACGTCATTTCCACCGAACGCGACACCCGCATTCGCGGCGCCATCATCACGCCCACCTATGGCCTGTTCTACCGCATCAAGCTCGACGACACCGAACACGTCCGGACCGTCAAACTCGAACGCACCGACGGCAAGGTGCTCGAACTGTTCTCCGACGGCGCCGGCAACTGGTCCGACGACCGCGCCGAGCCACTCTCGGCCCTCAAGGGCTGCATCGATATCGACATCTGGCCAACACCGCTAACCAATTCCCTGCCCATCTGGCGCAGCCAGTGGACAATCGGCACCCCGCAACGCTTCACCATGGCCTGGATCGACGGCGACGAAATGACCGTCCGACGCGACGAGCAAATTTACACCCAGCTCGACGCCACCCATTTCCGCTATCAGTCGGCCGACTTCGAACGCGATATCGAAGTCGACGCCGACCGGCTGGTGGTGACCTATCCCGGCCTGTTCGAACGCGTCGACTAACCCCTGTCGTCCCAGAGTCACCGACTCGCGCTAAAACTCCACACGCAAGCGTCTGGAGGCAATCATGTTTCACGTCATGCGCAAAATCCTGCCCGCCATTCCCCCCACCGCGGTCATCAGTGGCTGGATCGGCCAGCCGCTGATATTGCTGCTGCCCCCCGCCGCTGCCACCGGCTTCCTGCTCTGGCGTGATCGTGCCATCCGTCGCCGCGTCGGCCTCGCCGCCTGGCCCAGCGACGGCTTTGCCCGCCACGTGCTGACCGACGACCTGGGAACCCTGGCCACCATCACGCTGGCCAGCGCTCCGCTGTTTTTCATCGGCCAACTGGCCCATGCGGTGACCATGGTAGCCTGAGCAAGCGAGCCGCCTCTTCCCCCTCCGGGTCCACTCTGCTACGCACGGCAAACTTCGGCACGGCGGGGACCAGCATGAGCGCGACCTTCAAAACCCTTGATGAACTCGATCTGACCGGCAAGCGCGTGCTGCTGCGCGCCGACCTCAACGTGCCGGTCGCCGATGGCAAGGTCACCGACGCGACCCGCATCGAGCGCCTGATCCCCACCATCCGCGAAATCGTGCGCCACGACGGCAAGGTGATCCTGCTCAGCCATTTTGGTCGCCCCAAGGGCAAGGTCGATCCCGAATTTTCGTTGGAAATCGTCGCCTCCACCGTCGCCGACCTGACCGGCCATCCCGTGGGTTTCATTCCCACCGACTGGACCGATGTCTCGGGCGCCAAAAAGGCCATCGACGCCGCCCCCGCCGGCAGCGTCTTCATCCTCGAAAACACCCGCTTTCATCCCGGCGAAGAGACCAACGATATCGAACTTGCCAAGACCATGGCCAGCCTCGGCGACGTTTATGTCAACGACGCCTTCTCAGCCGCCCACCGCGCCCATGCCTCGACCGAAGCGCTGGCGCGCTTGCTCCCCGCCGCCGCGGGCCTCGCCATGCAGGCCGAACTCGAAGCGCTCGAAGCCGGCCTCGGCAAGCCCAGGAAACCTGTCGTCGCCATCGTGGGCGGCGCCAAGGTTTCCTCCAAGATCGATTTGCTGGAAAATCTCGTCACCAAGGTTGATGGCCTCGTCATCGGCGGCGGCATGGCCAATACGTTCCTGCATGCGCAGGGCTTTGGCGTCGGCAAGTCGCTGGCCGAAAAGGACCTCGCCGAAACCGCCCTGCGCATCATGGACAAGGCCATCGATAGCGGCTGCGCCATCATCCTGCCGATCGACGCGGTCGTCTCCTGGCACTTCAAGGCCAATTCCCCGACCCGCCTCTACAGCGCCGAAGCCATCGATCCCGAAGGCATGATTCTGGATATCGGCCCCTCCTCGATCGAGCGCATCAAGGGCGCCATCGACGATGCCCATACGGTGGTCTGGAACGGCCCCATGGGCGCCTTCGAAATGACCCCGTTCGACGCCGGCACCGTCGAAATCGCCCGCCACGTCGCCCACCGCACCAAGGCCGGCCTTTTGACCTCCGTCGCCGGCGGGGGCGACACCGTCTCCGCGCTCGCCCATGCCGGCGTCAAGAACGATTTCACCTACGTCTCCACCGCCGGCGGCGCGTTTTTGGAGTGGATGGAAGGCAAGCCATTGCCAGGGGTTGATGCGCTGAAGAAGTAGGCCGTCTACAAATTTTCGTACACGAATATTGATCTGATCAGATTTTTGGTGTACGGAAATGGTGCAACTGGTCTACGACGAAGCCAAGCGCCTCCAGAACATCGCGAAGCACGGCTATGATTTTGCCCTGCTTCGCCCTGAGTTCTTTCTTTCGGCTGTTGTCCTTGGCGCCCATAGTGGGCGCCGCAAGGCCATCGGCGAAGTCGATGGACAAGTTGTGATAACCGTGGTGCACGCGGTGCTTGGAACGGAAGCGATTTCAATCGTGTCTATGCGCCCTGCGAGTCGCAAGGAAAGAGCCACCTATGCGCGAATTGCGTGAATTGACAGACGAGGAAGAGGCCCAAATCCAGCGCCAGATCGCTAGCGACCCTGACGCGCCAGAAGCCACTGATGAAGAATTGGCTCAAAGCAAGTCGTTTGCGGAAGCCTTTCCCGAAATGGCCGAGGCAATCCGGCGCGGCCGTGGGCGCCCAAGAATCCATGCTCCCAAAGAAGCGGTTACCCTGCGTCTTGATCCCAACACCTTAGCAAAATTCCAAGCCACCGGCGACGACTGGCGGTCGAAAATGAGCGAAGTCTTGGACAAGGCAAAGGTCTAAGCTCGCCGCCAAAGGTTCCATATTCATCCCTCCACCCTTCGTCTAATAACCCTAGGTCTAATCGCCGTCGCCCAAACGAAAGTCTAATCTTGCCCTATCGCCAGCAAGATCAGGACGCCACCGATGTCGTTGAACGCCACCGCCCAGAAACTCATGGAAACGGGCAAGGGCATCCTTGCTGCCGATGAATCCGAAGGCACCATCGCCAAGCGCTTCACCAAGATCAACCTGCCCAATTCTCTGGACTTGCGTCGCGATTATCGCGAGATGCTGTTCCGCTCCACCGATGCGATGAAAAATTACATTTCCGGCGTCATCCTCACCGAGGAGACCTTGGAACAGTCCGCCGCCGATGGCACCTCGTTCCGCGCCATGATGGCCGATGCCGATGTCATCCCCGGCATCAAGGTCGACCGCGGCGCCTTCCCCATGCCGGGCGATGCCGGCGAAAAGATCACCGAAGGCCTCGATGGCCTGCGCCAGCGCCTGCAGCGTTATGCCACCCAAGGCGCCGGCTTTGCCAAATGGCGCGCCGTCATCACCATCAACGACGTCGCCCCCACCCGCAACAATATCCGCGCCAATGCCCATGCGCTGGCCCGCTACGCCATCCTCTGCCAGGAATCGGGCATCGTCCCCGTCGTCGAGCCCGAAGTCGTCGGCGACGGCGATCCAGGCAATCACTCGATGGAGCGCTGCGCCCAGGTCACCAGCGAAGTGCTCGAAAACGTGTTCAAGGAACTGCGCCTCGCCGGCGTCGATCTCGGCGGCATGCTGCTCAAGCCCAATATGATCATGCCCGGCATCAATTCGCGCGACCGCCCGACCGTGCAGGATATCGCCAAGCGCACCGTCGAGGTGCTGCGCGAGCACGTGCCCGCCGCCGTCCCCGGCATTGCGTTCCTGTCCGGCGGCCAGACCGACGAAGAGGCCACAGCCCACCTCTCGGCCATCAACCAGATCAAGGGCCTGCCCTGGCCGCTGACCTTCTCCTATGGCCGCGCCCTGCAGAATGTCGCCCTGCGTACCTGGGCCGGCCGCCGCGAAAACTTCCCCGCCGCCCAGGCCGCCTTCACCCACCGCGCCAAAATGAATTCGCTGGCCGCCCTTGGCCAGTGGGAGCCGGCCCTCGACCAAGCCGCCTGACCCCTTAGACGTCCCAACGTCAAACTCGACGCGCCCCTGCCCGGGGCGCGTTTTTTTTGCTGGCCAACTCCACATTGCGCCCGCCCCGGCTTTTCCATATTGAGACAGTCGTCCCTTTTGTCGCCCAAATGGCGCTGCATAGAGCGTCACTGCGTCAACTCTCCGGAAGCCCATGGCCGCACAATTGTTCATCGTCACCCCTGCGTCCGCCGATCCGGAAGCCTTTGCGCCCACGCTGATGGCCGTGCTGGCCGCCGCCCAGGTCTCGGCCATCCTGGTGCGCCGCGATGATCGCAGCGAGGCTGACTATGCCAAGCTCGCCACCGCCATCATCAATGTCGGCCAGGGTGCCGGTTGCGCCGTGCTGGTCGAGGAAGACCCCGCCCTCGCCAAGCGCCTCGGCGCCGATGGCGTCCATATCTCCGGGGGCGCGGCAGCCGTCAAAGCCGCCGTCAAGGCGCTCAAACCCGCCCTCATCGTCGGCGCTGGCAATGTTCAATCCCGCCACGATGCCATGACCATGGGCGAGATGGACGTCGACTACGTATTCTTCGGCCCGCTCGAAGGCGCGACCGACGCAGCCGCCAATGACCTCGCTTTGTGGTGGGCCGAAACCTTCGAAATCCCCGCCGTGCTGAGCGATCCCGGCGCCAACCCGGAACTGGCTCAAACCGCCGCTGTCGAATTCGTGGCGCTCTCCACCAGCCTCTGGACCGCCCAGCCTGCCACGACGGCCGCCCAGTTCGCCACAGCGATGGAGCAAGCCTGATGCGCCGCTTCGCCCCAGCCCTGCTGCTCGCCTCAATGCTCGTCCCGTCCATGGCCGCAGCGCAGGACAATGCGCCCGCCCCCACCAGCAATCCGGCCGAGGCGATCAGTAACGAAATCTTCGGGCCCCGCCAGCGCATCGACGAGGCCTTCGGCGCCTTCCAGCGCGGCTATTTCCTGACCGCGCTCGAATTGGCCCTGCCCCGCGCCGGCCAGGGCGATGCGGCCGCGCAGACCCTGATTGCCGAGATTTACGCCAAGGGCCTGGGCGTCGCCGAAAATCCCTCCCGCGCGGCCGGCTGGTATCAGCTTGCCAGCAATAATGGCGACATGCTCGCCAGTTTCGAATTGGCTTTGCTCTATCAGGAAGGCGCCGGCGTGCCGCTCAATCGCCAGCGCGCTGCCGACCTATTCAAGAAGGCCGCCGACGCCGGCTATATGCCCGCCAAGTACAACATGGCGCTGCTCCACGTCGAAGGCACCTATGCGTCCCCCAGCCTGACCGAAGCCGCCAAGCTGCTCAAGGAAGCCGCCGACGCCAAGCTCCCCGAAGCCCAATACGATTACGGCACCATGCTGATCGAAGGCGCCGGTTCCGTTCCCGACCCGGTCGGCGGTGCCAAATATATTGGCCTCGCCGCCGAGGCCGGCCTGATCGATGCGCAGATCGATTACGCCACCCTGCTCTATATGGGCCAGGGCATCGCCAAGAACGCCACCGACGCCGCCAGTTGGTATCAGCGCGCCGCCGAAGCCGGCAGTCCCGTGGCGCAGAACCGCTATGCCAAGCTGCTCGCGGTCGGCGAAGGCACCACCCTCAATCTCGAAGATGCCGCCATGTGGCGTGCCCTCGCCCGCCGCCAGGGCCTGAGCGATCCGGCGCTCGATCGCCTGCTGGTCTCCATTCCCGGCCCCGAACTGGCCCGCGCCGAAGAGCGCGCCCGCTTCTGGCCCTCCGAATTGCCCGACGCCAACGCCACCACCAAGCCGGCGGTCGACCCGGCCGCCGATGGCCAGACCACCCTGCCCGCGCCAACCGATGCCGGCCAGGCGCCGCCTGCCGCCGCGCCACCGGCGCCGGGCACCACCGACGCCCCCGTGCCCGCCATCAAGCAAAACCCTTGAACCGGCGCCCGTTCTGGGGCAATAAGCCCCCCACGCCCCTATAAACGTGTCGCTTTGAGCCAGCCGCCATCGCGGATGCTCCCGAGCGGCACTGCCAACCCACACCCGAAAAACGAGACAATGGCTAAAATCAACGGCAATGAAGTCCGCCCCGGCATGGCGATCATGCATCAGGATCGTCTGTGGGTCGCGGTCAAGGTCGATCACGTCAAGCCCGGCAAGGGCGGCGCCTATGCCCAGGTCGAGCTCAAGGCCATTCTGGGTGGCACCAAGCTCAATGAGCGCTTCCGTTCGGCCGAAACCGTCGAACAGGTCGATCTCGAATTCCGTGATTTCACCTATTTGTACGAGCAGGGCGACAGCCTGGTGTTCATGGATCAGGACAGCTACGAGCAGATCGAATTGCTCAAGGAATTTGTTGGCGACCGCGCCGCGTTCCTGCAGGACGGCATGAAGATCACCGTCGAAATGCACGAAGATACTCCGCTGGGCGTGCGCTTTCCCGCCAACGTCATCCTCGAAGTTGTCGAGGCCGATCCCGCCGTCAAGGGCCAGACTGCCGCCAACTCGTTCAAGCCCGCCAAGCTCTCCAATGGCCTCAAGGTGATGGTGCCCCAGTTCGTCAATACCGGCGAGCGCATCGTCGTCGACACCACCGATGTCACCTATATGCGCCGGGCCGACTAAGCCATGGCACGCTCGGCAATTCTTCACGTCATGGTTCAGGCCGCCATCAAGGCGGGCAAGTCGCTCACCAAGGATTTTGGCGAAGTCGAAAACCTGCAGGTCTCGCGCAAGGGCCCTGCCGATTTCGTCTCCAACGCCGATCGGCGCGCCGAACAGATCTGCTTCGATGAGCTTCAGAAGGCCCGCCCCACCTATGCGTTCCTGATGGAAGAGGGCGGCGAAGTCGCCGGTACCGATGGCCAGCATCGCTGGATCATTGACCCGCTCGACGGCACCACCAATTTCCTGCACTCGATCCCGTTATTCGCCGTCGCGATTGCCCTCGAGCGCGCCAACGAAATCGTCGCTTCGGTGATCTACAATCCGGTGATGGACGAACTCTACACCGCCGAAAAGGGCGGCGGCGCCTGGATCAACGATCGCAAGCGCCTGCGCGTCGCCGGCCGCAAGCACCTGGCCGACGCGGTGATTTCCACGGGCATCAAGACCCAGGGCACCGCCAATGACGGCCTGCAACTGCGTCAGCTTGCCCATATCAATCCCGCCGTCGCCGGCGTCCGCCGCTCCGGCTCGATCTCGGTCGACATGGCCTGGCTCGCCTCCGGCCGCTTTGATGGCCTGTGGGAAGCGGGCCTGTCCCCCTGGGACGTGGCGCCGGGCCTCCTGATGGTCAAGGAAGCCGGCGGTTTCGTCTCCGACTACGCCGGCGCCCCCGGCTCCGTCTGGAACGGCCAGATCGTCGCCGGCAACGAATACATCCAGCCAGCTTTGCTCAAAGAGCTCAAGGCCATTCAGTAGGACCGGGAGCAGGCGGGCTACCGCCCCGCCACTGCCGGCGCTTAAAGCGGCTCGTCTCTCCCCACCCACTGTCCTCCCGCGGGCTTGACCCGCGGGCCTCTCGCCACCCCACCCAATTCGGCGCGACCTGACAGTGCCCCGCGGGTCAAGCCCGCGGGAAGACCGAGTGCGGTGTGTGAGCGCGGTGATCAAGCCATACTCAACCTCTGACACGCCCACCTCGCCAATCCACCCGCTTCATCGTCCCCTCCCCCTTGAGGGGAGGGCCAGGGTGGGGGGAACTCTCCCCACGAGTGGAGCCCGTTGAAACCAACGCCACTGCGCGCCATGGCTGGTCTCGATCCGATCCCGCCCACCGCCCTTCCCGCGGGCTTGACCCGCGGGCCTCTCGCCAAGCCACCGAATTCGGCGCGACCTGACAGTGCCCCGCGGGTCAAGCCCGCGGGAAGACCGAGTGTGGTGTGAGCATCCCTTGCCCCCGAATTACTGCCCCTCATCCCCCTTATCCCCACCCCCAAAATCCGGCGTATCCTCACCTCCGATATCCCCACAATGGCTGCGGGTTCGCGACGAACGGCTGTGGGGCTTTGAGCCGTCCCGAAGGGCAAATCGATCCGGTGGATCGATTTGAGGCGAGAAGGCCATGAGAGCTACGCTCGAATGGCAGGGTGGGAGGGGAATGCGGTCGCGCAATCCCTGGGCCAGCGCGACGTTCGTCTCCTGAAACAATGGAGGCCACGTTCGAGCGGCCAGAAACCCCATCGCATGCGGCGAGGCGCTGTCTCGCTTACTACCAAAACCATGAGGCACGTCTCGCCGCATGCCGCAGTCTCCCCTACCCGCAGGTCACCAGACTGTGCGGCGCTCGCGCTTGCCCGTTAACCTTTCCGATTGTCACACCCATCTGCTCTGACTACTCTCCCCAGCATTGATTTGCCGAGCATGGACCAGGGCCCTACACCGATGACGCAAGGCTACGATCCCTATCATCTTGCCAGCCCCACGGTTTACCTCATCAAGATATTGATCTTCTTGATCATCGTCGGTCTGGTCGGTGCGATCCTGGCGAGCACGGTCCTGACCTTCTTCTGGGCCAACCCGTTCATCAATTCGCTGATCTTCTTCACTCTGTTCACCGGCATTTTCCTCAGTTTCCGCCAGATTTACCGGCTGTTTCCCGAGGTTAAATGGGTCAATTCCCTGCAGGACGGCAGCGCCACCACCGTGCGTCCGCCGATCCTGTTGGCGCCCGTCGCGGGCCTGCTGCGTGAGCGCATCGGCGAGGCGATCATCACCCCGTCCTCGATGCGCTCCATTCTGGATTCGGTCGGCAATCGCCTCGACGAAGCTAAGGATACCTCGCGCTATCTCACGGGCCTCCTGGTGTTCCTTGGCCTCATGGGCACGTTTTACGGACTGTTGCAGACCGTGACTTCGGTCGCCGGCGTCATCAATGCGCTGGACGTCACCAGCGGCGACACCGCCTCGCTGTTCGCCAATCTCAAGAACGGCCTGACCGCCCCGCTCGAAGGCATGGGCACCGCCTTCTCATCCTCGCTGTTCGGCCTTGCCGGCTCGCTGGTGCTGGGCTTTTTGGACCTGCAGACCAGCCAGGCGCAGAACGCCTTCTACACCGATCTCGAGGACTGGATGACCTCGATGACCGAGCTCGACCACCCCGTCACCGCCATGCAGGCCAATGGCCTGGGCATGCAGGGCGCCGACATGCAGGCCATGATCGATCGCCTCGGCAATACCATGCAGAACCAGAATTCCTCCCAGAACGCCATTCGCGCCATGGCCGAGCTGGCGCGCGGCATTGATGGGCTGGTCAAGCATATCCGCACCGAGCAGGACGACTTGCGCACCCACATCGTCGAGCAGGGCGAAACCAACCGCAAGCTGCGCGACCTGATCGAGGCCATGCTGGCGCAAGACGACACCGATCGGCGGAATTAGGCCATGCCCGGAGCCCGTTCGCGCCGCAGGATCGAGGCCAATTACTGGCCCGGCTTCGTCGACGCCCTGTCGAGCCTTTTGCTCGTCATCATCTTCCTGCTGTCGCTCTTCATGGTGACACAGTTCTTCCTCAATACCGAAATCCAGGGCAAGGACACCGCACTTTCGCGCCTCAACAGCCAGATCGCCGAACTGACCGACCTGCTCCAGCTCGAACGCGGCAATGCCGACGACCTGAATTCGCAAATCGCCAACCTCCAGGCGACCCTGGCCACCACGGCCGCCGAAAACACCGATCTCACCGGCCAGCTTGCCGGCATCGGCACCGGTCTTGCCGGCAAGGACGAGACAATAGCGGGCCTCAATGCCGAGCTGTCCCAAGCCCAGGATATGTCCGATGAGGCCAATGCCCAGGTCGCCCTGCTCAACCAGCAATTGGCGGCGCTGCGCACCCAGATCGGCGCCTTGGAACAGGCCCTCGATGCCTCCGAATCCCGCGATACGGAATCGCGCACCCAGATCGCCGATCTCGGCAAGCGCCTGAACCTGGCTTTGGCCCAGCGCGTGCAGGACCTGTCGCGCTACCGCTCCGACTTCTTCGGCCGGCTGCGCAAGATTCTCGAAGGCCGCGCCGATGTGCGCATCGTCGGCGACCGCTTCGTGTTCCAGTCCGAAGTGCTGTTCGACCCCGGCCAGGCCACCGTCCAACCTTCGGGCACCGCCGATCTCGACGCCCTCGCCGATGCCATCCTGCAGCTCGAAACCGAGATTCCGCCCGATATCAACTGGGTCCTCCGCATCGACGGCCACACCGACAAGCGCCCCATCTCCAACGCCCAGTTCCCCTCCAACTGGGAACTCTCCGCCTCGCGCGCCATCTCGGTGGCCAAATATCTGGTCAGCAAAGGCGTCTCCCCCAACCGCCTGATCGCCGCCGGCTTCGGCGAGTTCACCCCTCTCGATCCGGGCGACACCGAGGAAGCCTACCGCCGCAACCGAAGGATCGAGTTCAAGCTGACCGAGGGGTGAGGAGGTCTCTCACCTCTCCCTTGGGGGAGAGGTCGACCCTCTTGGGTCGGGTGAGGGCGCCTTTACCGGGCGCAATACGTGGGGAAGGCCCCCTCACCCGGCGCTGCACGCCGACCTCTCCCCCAAAGGGAGAGGTGAGAAGGCAGACTACCCCTCGATCTCATGCCGGAACTGCAATTTTGCCAGTTCCGCATAGCGACCGCCCTTGCTGACCAATTGGTCATGCGTGCCCTGGTCGATGATCCGTCCGCCATCCAGCACCAGGATCGTATCGGCATCGCGGATGGTCGCCAGCCGATGGGCGATGACCAGCGTGGTACGGCCGCGCATCAGATGCTCCAGCGCCGTCTGCACCAGCCGCTCGCTCTGCGCGTCGAGCGCACTAGTGGCTTCGTCGAGCAGCAGGATCGGGGCGTTCTTGAGGATCGCCCGTGCAATCGCCAGCCGCTGCTTCTGCCCGCCCGACAGCATGACCCCGCGCTCGCCCACGATGGCCCCATAGCCCAGCGGCAGGTCCATGACGAAATCATGCACCAGCGCCGCCTTTGCTGCGGCCTCGACGTCTTCATCGCTGGCATCGGGTTTGCCGAAGCGGATATTCTCGGCGATGGTGCCGGCAAAAATCGTCGGCTCCTGCTCCACATAGGCGAACCGCTGTCGCAGTTCGAACGGCGACACCTCGCGGACATCGAGCCCATCGACCTTTATGGCGCCGCCCGTGACATCATAAAACCGTTGCAACAGCGACAGCGTCGTCGACTTGCCCGAGCCCGAAGCGCCCACCAGCGCCACCGTCTGCCCCTTGGCCACGGCAAAATTGAGCTGCTTCAGCACCAGTTCGCCGCTCTCGGCCCCATAGGTGAAATCGACATGCTCGAACGCCACCGTGCCCAACGGCGGCACCGGCATCGGCACCGGATTGGCGGCGACTTCGATCTGCGGCTCGGTGTCGAGAATTTCCACCAGCCGCTCGGTCGAGCCGGCGACCGATTGCAGCGTGCCCAGCACTTCGCTGACATTGGTCAGCGCGCCCGAAGCCATCAGCGCATAGATCAAAAACTGCGCCAACTGCCCGGCTGTCACAGTGCCCTCGAACACCGAACGGGCGCCCCACCAGACGAGGAACACGATGGCCGACGTGCCGAGGAAGATCACCATGGCAACCAGCGCCGAGCGGGCGAACAGGCGTTTGACCTCGGCCTGGTAGCTCGCCTCGCTGCGTTCATTATAGACGCGCGACTGCACCTTTTCCTGGGTGAACGACTTGACCGTGCGAGTCGCCCCCAGCATTTCGGTGGCCATGGCGGACAGGTCCGCCAGCGCGTCTTGCGTGCGGCGCGACATGCCGCGCAGCCGGCGCGAGAACGTGACCAGCGGCAGCAGGATCGCCGGCGCAGCGATAACGACCGCCACGGTCAGCACCGGGCTGGTCAGCAGCATCATGATCAGGGCGCCCACGATGGTCACCAGCGAGCGCAGCGCCAGCGAGCCGCTGGAGCCGACGGCGCCGCGGATCACCGCGACGTCGCCGTTGAGCCGGCTGGTCAACTCCCCCACTCGATGGGTGTCGAAATAGCGCGCATCAAGCCCCAGCAGGTGCACGAACACCGCCTGGCGCAGATCCGCCAGCACGCGTTCACCCAGCACCGAGATGAAATAAAACCGCGCGCCACTGGCCACGCCCATGATCGCCGCGATGCCGACGATCAGATAGCCGTAATTGGCCACGCTCTGCAGGTTCTTCTCGACAAAGCCCTGGTCCACAACGCCGCCCAGCATGGCCGGAATGGCCAGCGAGGCGATTGTCGAGATCAACAGGAACAGGATTGTCAGCGCCAGGCGCCACGGATAGGCCAGGATAAACGGCAGCAGCCGCGTCAGCGGGCGCAGCTTGGGCGGCGTCGCAATCCTGGTTACGGGCGCTTTGGCATCGGCTGGCAGCGGAACGGCCTGATCGGTCATGGCAGAGTTTGCTATCCACAAGGAAGCGGCACGCGCAGGCGTTGCCGACTGTTCCGCCTACATAAGGACTGCCCAAACCCGCCGCAACCGCTTTGTCCCGAGACATATTAGCTCGCCCACAGCCCTTGCAGATTGGTCACGCTTTCGCTATGAAGCGGCCAACACCTGTTTGGCTTTCAGGGCGCCTGCTGGCGCCCGTTGCATTTGAGGCGATCATGAAGAGCGATATCCACCCGGACTACCACCTCGTCAACGTGGTAATGACCGACGGCACCAAGTATCAGACCAAGTCGACCTACGGCAAGGAAGGCGATACCCTTCAGCTCGATATCGATCCCAAGACCCACCCGGCCTGGACCGGCGGCACGGGCCAGCTGCTCGATCGCGGCGGCCGCGTTTCGCGCTTCAAGGAACGCTTCAAGGGCCTCGGCATTTAAAGCCGGCCTATCAAAGAATAGGAAAGCCCGGCCATTGTGCCGGGTTTTTTGTTGCCCGTTATCCCCACCGCCGAAAAGGAGCGCAGAATAGCCTCCGTTTCATTCTCTTTGGCGGCGGCATGCAAAATCGGTGGCTGTTTTCGGATCTGGCCGCCCCTGCACTTCAGCCAGCCTTGCATGCCCATCCACCGGCCCTTCCCGCGGACTTGATCCGCGGGCCTCTGCCAATCTGGCACGCGCTAAGAACGATCCCCCGATCAAGTCCGGGGACACCACGGTGGGAGGGGACGCATGGGAAGTAGCTTAGTCGGCGCGCCCGAAAGCCGCCTTCAGTCGTGCCAATTGGTCAACCACACCGTTGGCCGTGCCCGTATCACCGATCGTCATTGTGCCGCGTTCCAGGGTGTCGAACTGCATCACCTTATCGAACAGGCGGTCGCCCTTGACGATGAACTCGCGCAAGACTTCCGGCAGGTGCTCATATCCCGGCCCGCCGCGCTCGGATGGGGTGGCGGAAAACTTGACCTTCTCCTTTTCGGAGCGGGCATTTTCGGGGGTGATTTCGCCTTCGTTGACCGCACGCTGCAACAGCAGCCAGGAAGCCAGCTGCATCAGCCGCGTGGTCAGGCGCATGGATTCGGTGGCGTAGAGGAACGAAGCGTCACGCGGCAAGATCCGGCTATCGGCGCGGCCATGGCCATCCAGATAGGAGGCGACCTCCTCGATTAGCGTCATCCCCTCGCGATACAGCAGATCAAATCCGCCCGACGCCACGATGCGCGGACCGATGGCAATTGCCTGTGCTTTGTCGCCGATGTCCGCCACGCGTCCTCCTGCATCTGCAAGCAGTTTAGGCAAAAAAGGTTCCCCCGTCACCTCTGTCCACAGAACAGCCTGAAAAGAGCTTTAAGATCAAGGATTTGAGAAAGCAGAAAACAAAAAAAGAGCGGTAAGAACCGCTCTCGAAGTTAACAGGGAGGCGTCAAACAGAGGGAGAAATCGCTCTGAAAAATCCAGAAGAATCTGAATGAATTCAAGTTAACCCAAAGTTGTTAACTGCACGTTAACAGACCGCAATTTCTTAGTCCTGCCGAACAAGTCCCCACAAACCATGGCTGACTGGACCTAAAACTTGAATAGGGCGTCAGCATCGTTCCGGGTCTTGTTGCGGGCTGCAATCGCCGCTTGCAGCCGAGCGATTTCACCCTCCAGCAAGGCGATGCGTTCTTCCAATTCCTCGACCGACATCGCGTCGAGCACCATGCCCACTTCATGGCCCCTGGGCTTCCTGATCGCGTCCTCGTCCATTCCAGCCTCCTGCCTTCTATCGTCAGCTTAACCCGCCTCATGGCCGGAGCAACCCGGCTTTTGGCGCATGATTGCAGCGACATTGTCATTGCAGTTTAACGACCAAACCCATATATTAAGCGCGTTCCCCCTCAGCAGTACGCAAAGAGGCGGAGCGGCCCGGAGGAAGACCGGCCGCGCCTGCAGGAGAGTTTTACCATGTCCCAGCCCTTGTTGATGCCCAAGGCGACCGCCGTCTGGCTGGTCGACAACACCGCGTTGTCGTTCGAACAGATCGCCGCGTTCTGCACCCTGCATCCGCTGGAAGTGCAAGGCATTGCCGATGGCGACGTCGCCGGCGGCATCATGGGCGTGAACCCGATCCAGAACGGCCAGTTGACGCGCGAAGAAATCGAAAAGGCCGAGAAGGACCCGAAATATCGGCTCACGCTGCTCGAGCCCAAGGTTCGCGTTGCCGCTGCCAAGCGCAAGGGTCCGCGCTATACCCCGATTTCGCGCCGCAACGAGCGCCCTAATGCCATCAAGTGGCTGGTTCGGAACCATCCCGAACTCAAGGACGCTCAGATCATGCGTCTGGTCGGCACCACCAAGTCGACCATCGACTCGGTGCGTGAATCCACCCATTGGAACGCCGCCAATCTGGCCGCCATGGACCCAGTGACCCTGGGCCTGTGCAGCCAGATCGATCTCGATCTCGAGGTCAAGCGCGCCTCCAAGGGCGCCGTTGGGCCCGATGAGATGGATGAAGGCACGACGCTGATGACGGCCGAAGAGGCAATGTCCCGCTCGGGCGCCCGCGGCCACAGCGACGAGAACGCCCCCGATTTCGGCACCGGCGCCGATCACGGCCCCGAGCGTCAGGACGAGTTCGATGCGGACTCCGTGTTCGCTCGCCTCAAATCGCTCAAGAGCGATACCGACAACTAAGACGACCCACGAAAATAGAGCCGGCGGGAGGATAATCTGGAAAATAACCTCCTGCTGGCCATCTTCGTACTGCTGGCGGCCAGCGTCGCCCTGGTGCCTCTCTTCAAGGCCCTGGGCCTGGGTACTGTCCTCGGCTATCTCGCCGCCGGCGTTTTGATCGGGCCCTACGGGCTCCGCCTCGTTTCCGATACCGAGACCCTGCGCCACGCCTCCGAATTCGGCATCGTCATGATGCTGTTTCTCATCGGACTAGAGCTGCAACCGTCCGAAATCTGGCGCATGCGCCACAAGGTGCTCGGCCTGGGCGTCACCCAATTGGTGCTGACTGCGGTGCTGCTGGCGGTGATCATCCACTTCGCCGGCATCCATTGGAATGCTGCGATCGTCATCGGCCTGGCGCTGGCCATGTCCTCCACGGCCATTGCCATGCAGACGGTCGAGCAGCGCGATATCACTAAGACCGATACCGGAAGAGCCAGCCTCGCGATCCTCCTCGTGCAGGATGTGGCGGTCATTCCCATCCTGGCGGCCATTCCGATCCTGGCGACCTCAGGCATCAATGCCAGCGTGGGCGTTGACCTCACCGACGCGGTCGACGCGCTCGATAACCCGATCGATTGGCTGACCCCTCTCACCCTGATCGGCGTTTTCATCGCCGCCATCATCGCCGGCCGCTTTCTGGTGCGCCCACTACTGGGCTATGTGGCCCGCACCGGCGTGCGCGAGGCATTCACCGCTCTGGGACTGGCGCTGGTCATCGGCGCCGCGCTCCTCACCCAATATGTCGGGCTGTCGCCGGCGCTCGGTGCCTTTATCGGCGGCGTGCTGCTGGCCGATAGCGAATATCGCCACGAGCTGGAAAGCAATCTGGAGCCGTTCAAGGGCCTGTTGCTCGGCCTGTTCTTCATCTCGGTAGGCATGTCGATTGCCTTCTCGATCATGTTCACCGAGCCGCTGCGCCTGTTGGCGCTGGTGGCCGGCTTCGTGGGCGTCAAGTTCATGGTGCTGTTCGGGCTGGCCACGGTGTTCCGCATGCACCTGGCCGATCGGCTGCTGCTGGCCATTCTGCTCAGCCAGGCCGGTGAATTCGCCTTCGTCATCCTGCAATTCGCCCAGACCTCGAACGCCTTCGAAGGCGTCGAATACGATCTGCTGTCGGTAGCCATCGCCACCTCCATGGCGCTGACGCCCCTGCTGCTGCTGGCCTTCGACCGGCTGGTTGCCCCTCAGCTCGATGCTCGCCACGACAAACGCCAGACCGACGATATCGACGAGCAGCAAAAGATCGTCGTGCTCGGCTATGGCCGGTTCGGGCAGATCGTCACCCGCCTGTTGCGTGCCCAGGGCTTTGAAATGACCCTGATCGATGACGATCCGGCCCAGATCGACCTGGTGCGCAAATTCGGCGTCAAGGTGTTCTACGGCGACGCCTCACGGCTCGATCTGCTGCATGCCGCCGGCGTCAAGGACGCTGAACTCGTGGTCATCACCGTGGGTGGCCGTGATCGCATCCTGACCATCGCCCGCAATATCCGCCGCAATTTCCCCGACGTCACCATCGCCGCCCGCGCCATCGATCGCGGCCATGCCCATGAACTGATGGAACTGGGCGTCGAGGTCTTCGAGCGCGAAACCTTCCTCTCCGCCATCAGCCTGGGCGCCAAGGTGCTGGCTCAACTGGGTTACGAGCCCGACAAGGCGCTGGAGCTGGCCAAGACCTTCGAGGCGCATGACAACAAGCTGCTGCATGACAGTTTTGCCGTGCGCAATGACCAGGACGCCTATGTGGGGCTGGTGCGCCAGTCGATGGGCCTGCTCAACGCCGCCATGGCGGCCGATACCCTGCCCGATCCCCAGCGGCCGGTTGACAAATCGCCGACGACGGACTCTGACTAGCCCACCTCTTTCCCGGCGTCCTTTCCCATGTTCGATCCCTATTTCGTCGCGGTCGCTTCGATCGCGGTTCTGCTCGTCGGGCTGTCCAAATCCGGCCTGCTCGGCAGTCTGGGGGTCGTGGGGGTGCCGCTGCTGACTTTGGTCATGCCCGCCCGCGAAGCCGCCGGCATGATGCTGCCGGTGCTGCTGGCCATGGATTGCATCGCGGTCTACGCCTACCGCAAGGGATTCTCCTGGAACATCCTCAAGGTCATGCTGCCGGGCGCCGCCATCGGCACCATTATCGGCTGGGTCCTGTGGTCCTTCGTTTCCGACGCGGCGGTGCTGCTCTTCGTCGGCATCGTGACGCTGCTATTCGTGCTCGACGCCATGCTGCCCCTGCGCAAGAAGCTGGAAGGCCTGCCGCCGTCGACGCCATGGGGCGTGTTCTGGGGCGGCTTCTCGGGGTTTACCAGCTTCGTCTCCCACACCGGTGGCCCGCCATTCCAGATTTATGTGCTGCCCCAGCGCCTGGCGCCCGCGCTCTATTCGGGCACCACCGCTGTGTTCTTCGGCATCGTCAACACCGCCAAGCTGATCCCGTATTTCTTCCTCGGCCAGCTCTCTGTGCACAACCTGGAATTGTCCGCCGCGCTGATCCCCATCGGCATCATCGGCGTGCTGCTCGGCATCTATCTGGTGCGCCGCATCTCGGCCAAATACTTCTACCAGATCGCCTATGTGCTGGTGTTTTTCCTCGCCCTCAAGCTGATCTGGGACGGCGCTCAAGGCGTCTTCTTCGCGGGCACGCTGGCAGGCTAGCTGGTCAGGTTAGGGCACCGCATGACCGTTTGAAAATGTGGCTGGGCGAGTCGACTGACGTGGTTTGTCGAGCACCGGAGCGGAGCGTACGTTCGGTACGTGAGCACCGGAGCGCAGACAAACCGCGTCAGACGGCCGCCCAGGTGCATTTGCTAATGGTCATTAAAAAAGGGCCGCGACAAGTGTCGTGACCCTTTCCCAACTGGGGAAACTTTAGACGCTTACAGCGCGTTGGCGCCGGAGTATTTTGAGAGTTCGTCCTTCACTTCGAGCTTTTTGCGCTTGAGCGCGGTGACCATCAGATCGTCGTAGCGGGTATTCTGCAGTTCCGATTGGATTTGGCGGTCAAGCTCCAGATGGCGCCGTTCGAGCGCCGCGATGTGGCCTTCAGTCGTCATAACAACTCCTTAAGCTTGGTGGACGCACCCATCGTCACAAATAATTCACGACTTGTCGACCGTGTTCGTGCGGCAGTGGAAATTCTGGTGCAAATGGGTCCGTGATCGGTTAACCAAGTGTGAGGTTCTGGACCTCGGGACACGCCAAGACGATGCTTGAACTGACCAGAGAACAAGAAGCCGGCTTCGGCCTCGAACTTGCCACCAAACGGCAGGAACACGCCGATCTCGACGCCGCTATTCACACGCTGACCGAGTCGCAGGTGGCCGACCGGATGCTGATCCAGCGCCTCAAGAAGCGTAAGCTTGCGCTCAAGGATCGCATCGTCCAGCTCGAGAATATTCTCATTCCCGATATCATCGCTTGATGCCGCCCGCGCTTGAGTTGTGGCGACAATGGGGCTAAATGCCCGCTTTGCAGAGGGGTCGGGGGAATCAATGCTCACCAAGCCTAGCGTCGCCATCGTCATGGGCAGCCAGTCCGACTGGCCCACCATGCGCTTCGCCGCCGAAACCCTGGAAACCCTCGAAATCGAATATGAGGCGCGCATCGTTTCTGCGCACCGCACGCCCGAGCGCCTGGTCGAATTTGCCACCGGCGCCCGCGACGAAGAGTTCAAGGTCATCATTGCCGGAGCCGGCGGCGCGGCCCACCTGCCGGGCATGATCGCCGCCATGACCCCCCTGCCCGTGCTGGGCGTGCCGGTGCAGTCCAAGGCCCTGTCCGGCCAGGATAGCCTGCTGTCGATCGTGCAGATGCCCGGCGGTATTCCGGTGGGCACTCTGGCCATCGGCCAACCGGGCGCCATCAACGCCGCCCTCCTCGCCGCCGCTATCCTGGCGCTTGGCGATGAGGACTTGGCCGATCGCCTCGACGCATACCGCGCCCAGCAAACCGCCGCCGTCCCCCTGTTTCCGACCGACACCGAGTAGACCGTGCCCGATATATCTTCGCTGCCCCCCGGTACCATGATCGGCATCCTCGGCGGGGGCCAGCTTGGCCGCATGCTGTCGCTCGCTGCCAGCAAGCTGGGCATGCGCACCCATATCTATTGCCCCGATGCCCATAGCCCCGCCTTCGAAGTCACGCCGCACAAGACCGTCGCAGCCTATGACGATGAAGTGGCGCTGGCCGCCTTCGCCGACGCGGTCGACGTCATCACCTACGAGTTCGAGAACGTACCGGCCAAGACCGCCGAATTTCTCGCGGCCCGCAAACCGCTGCGCCCCGGCGCCAATGCGCTGGCCATCTCCCAGGATCGCCTGGCCGAAAAGGCCTTCCTCGCCTCCAAGAACATCCCCGTAGCGCCCCATCGCGCCGTGGAGAGCCTGGCTGACCTGGAAGCCGCCATCGACGCCCTTGGCCTGCCGGCGGTTCTGAAGACGACCCGCCTGGGCTATGACGGCAAGGGCCAGCGCGTCATCCGCGAGCGCACCGAGGCGGCAGCGGCCTTTGCCGAGCTTGAGCCCAAGCCGCTGGTGCTAGAGGCCTTCGTGCCGTTTGAAAAGGAAATCTCCGTCGTCGTGGCGCGAAGCCTTTCCGGTGAAGTCAAAAGCTTCGACGCCGCCGAGAACGTTCACCGCCACCACATCCTGTTCACCAGCACCGTGCCCGCCGCCATCTCCCCCGGCCTCGAAAAGCATGCCGCCATGCTCGCCAAGGTTATCGTCGTGGCGCTCGATTATGTCGGCGTGCTGGGCGTCGAATTCTTCGTCGTTCCCGGCGAGCGCCCAACCCTCTTGGTCAACGAAATCGCCCCCCGCGTCCACAATTCCGGCCACTGGACCGAGGCCGTCTGCCTCACCGACCAGTTCGAACAGCACATCCGCGCCATCCTCGGCTGGCCGCTGGGCGATCCCGCGCGTCTGGCCGATGCGGTGATGGAAAATCTGATCGGCGACGAAGTCGCCATCGTCCCTACGGGCCTCGACGGCAACACCCAACCCCATCTCTACGGCAAGACCGACGTCCGCCCCGGCCGAAAAATGGGGCATATCAATCGCATCGTACGAAAAGACTGAACCGCCTTTCTTCACCTCTCCCTTGGGGGAAGAGGTCGACCTCTTCGGTCGGGTGAGGGGGCCTTCTCCTCGCGCTACACCCGGCAAAGGCCCCATCACCCGGCGCTGTGCGCCGACCTCTCCCCCGAATGGAGAGGTGAAAGATCGCGCTACCGCCCCAACCACACCCGCAGCGCCTTGGCGACCGTCTCTGGCGCCTCCATCGTCGACAAATGCCCACTACCCGCAAACGTCACCAGCTCCGCCCCAGCAATCCCCGCTGCGATCTCCTGCGATAGTGTCGGCGGCGTCAGGATATCCAACTCGCCGACGCCCACCAATGTCGGCACCTTGATCTTGTCCAGTCCTGGCCGAGAATCTATCCGCTCCATGATCGCAGTCTGCTGGCGAATATAGGCCTCCTGCCCCACCCGCTCCGACATGGCCTGCACCTCGGCCGCCAGGGGCGTTCCCAGCCGCTGCGGCGCCACCAGGCTCTCCAGCAGCGCGGTTGATACGCCGATGAACCGCCCCAGCTTGATGCTCTCGATACCCGCGCGACGCTTGGCCCGCCGCGCCTCGTCATCCTGCTGGGCCGTGGTATCCAGCAGGGCTAGGTGGGTGACACGCTCGGGCGCCTGCCGCATGATTTCCAGCGCCACATAGCCACCCATCGACAGCCCGGCCAGTGCGAATCGGGCCGGCGCCACTGCCAGCGTCCGCGCCGCCATCGCCGCTATGCTGTCGTCCTGGCTCAGATCGGCAATCATTGGGCGAACGCCCGTGCCCAGCGGGGCGATCGCGTCGCGCCACAGCCGGGCGTCGCAGAGCAGTCCGGGCAGCAGGACAAGCTCTTGGGCCATGATGGGTCTCCGTGTTAAAGGTGGAGGACCTTGTGCCTCCTCTATCCACAGCCAGGCAAGCCAGACGCCAGGAAATTGGCGTTTTATCCTGACTCACAGTGGACAAGCCCCAACCCTTGGGCTATAGAGCGGCCCACGGTGACTGGCTCTGCTGGTCGGCGCGGGGTTTATTTGGCCCGGCGCTATCATCCAAACACATTGACCAAGCTTCGAAAGGGCGGTTGACCTTTGCAAGTAGTCGTTCGCGATAATAACGTTGATCAGGCGCTGCGCGCGCTCAAGAAGAAGCTGCAGCGCGAAGGCGTCTTCCGCGAGATGAAGCTGCGCAATTACTATGAGAAGCCCTCTGAAAAGAAGGCTCGCCAGAAGGCCGAGGCCGTTCGTCGCGCCCGTAAGCTGGCTCGCAAGCGCGCCCAGCGTGAGAGTGGCCTGCCCGCTCCAGCCGCTGCTCCACGTCCCGGCCAGAGCCCGCGTCCAGGCGCTCCGAGCGCTGGTGCCCCGCGCCCCGAGCGTCCCGCTTCCTTCTAAGGTTAGCGAACAAGTTTGAGAACGCCGTCCTTCGGGACGGCGTTTTTGTTTGTGCCGGTTATTCCGAAGCCAGTTCGACCGAGACCACGGCCTGGCCACTCGAAATACGGCGTGCCAATGCGACGACTTCGCTGGCGGTGAAATCGCCGCTGATGACCACTGAGGGGCCGGGAATCACTGTCTGGATGACCGGCGATGACACCACTGTGCCATCGATAAGCAAATCGAGGGTTTCCCCGACATGCCGCGCGGTTAGCTTGGCGAATGTACGCTGGGCATCTGCCTCCAGCTCGACCACGACTGTCGGCTGCCCGCCAAATATATCGGTCCCCACCGATGCGTCTTTGATGGCGAGGACAATCGGGGCGGCCAGAGCATTGCCCGCGCCCACAAGCAGCGCCAGCGCCACGACGACTACCATCTTCATGACCATAGGCATTTCTCCAACGTCACTTTTGCGCCGCAGCCTCGGAGCGTTCGAAGAACGGCTCCGCCTGATGCCACAGCCCACGATCCCACAGATCGCCATGGGTGCCGCCGGGCACGATCCACAACTCGTCCTGATGCCGCACCAGTTCGTAGAGCTGCTTGCCGTTGGACACGTCAATCGTGGTATCGGCCGTGCCATGGGCGATCAGCACCGGCTCCGTTACGCCCTTGATCCAGGTATCGACTGGGAACTGGTCCTGCATCACCCAATAGACCGGCAGATAGGGATAGCGCTCCGCCGCCACATGGACCGCTGACAGGAACGGCGTCTCCAGCAGCAGGGCATCGGCATCGCGCAGGCTCGCCACATAGGTGGCGGGCCCCGAGCCGAGCGACCGCCCCCAGATCACCACTGGAGCGCCCTTGGCCGCGCCCCAGTCGAACGCCGCCAGGGCATCCTCGAGTATCCCCTGCTGGGTGACGCTACCCGGCGAAGCGGGAAAGCCGCGATAGTCGAAGGCCAGGAACCCGTAGCCAGCCTGTGCCCAGGTGGCGAAGCGCTCGTGCTCGCGAGAGAAACTGCCCGAATTGCCCTTGTAATAGACGATCAGCGGCTTGCCGACCTTGGGCGCCTCATACCAGCCGTTGATCACGCTGCCCTTGACCGGGATCGCCACATCCTGGGCGCCCACGATCTCGGTATCCGCCAGCGCCGTGACCGGACCTTTCAGGTCGTCATATTGTAGACTGCGCTGCAACACATACATGCCACCCACGACACCGCCATAACCCAGCACGACAAGGACGATCAGCGCAACGACGATCCGACGGACAATTTTCACTCAAGCTTCTTCCAGCGTCTGGGCAATGGCCTTCTCGAAGACCTCCTGCGGCTGCGCGCCGCTCAGGGCATATTTCTCGTTGAAGACGAAAAACGGCACGCCGCGAATGCCTTGTTCGGCGGCCTGCACCGCCAACTGCTCGGTAATGGCCAGCTCGTTTGCGTCGTTCATGGCGTCCATGGCATCGCCGCGATCGAAGCCGAACTCCACCGCCAGATCGGCCAATACATTGTCGTCGTTGATCTGGCGATGCTGCAGGAAATACGCCTCGGCAATCGCATTGGCCAGTTCATGCTGCACCCCCAGCGGCTTGGCCAGCCGCGTGATGGTATGCGCCTTGGCGGTGGGGAACATGCGCGGTTGCTGGGACAGGTCGAGGTCGAGCCCGGCCTTCTTGGCCTCGCTCTCGACACGCTCCCACATTTCCTTGGGCTCCTTGCCGTATTTTTCGCGCAGCATGTCGGCCACGACCACGCCCTCCGGTGGGGTGGACGCATCGAGATAGAATGGGTGGTTCTCTACGATCACCTCGATATCATCCGGCAGATCGGCCAGGGCCTTGTCCAGCCGCGCCGAGCCCACCAGGCACCACGGGCAGACGACATCGGTGAACACGTCGATCTTGAGAGTCTTGGACAAGGGTAAATCCTTTCGCGCAGGCGAACCTATGGTGTCCTCAGATGGCGCGAAAGGGCGTGCGCCGCAAGGACGCACGCCAAGGTAACTACGAGAATGGCGGATTTGAGCGTTTCCAGGAAAAGTGTAAGCGGTTTTCTGGTTCGGAAACGCGACAAGCTCTAGTGTTTGTTGTGGTCGACCAGCGCAAAGGGCGGTGACCAGCCACCCGCCAGCGTGGTGAAGCCGATCAGCGAGCCCAACCCAAACCACACGAGGCCCGGCGCCAGCAGCAGCGCGGCGCCGCCCGACAGGGCCGATGCGCGCATGACCGCCACAACACCGGTCAGCAGCACCAGCATAGGCAGGAGACCGGTCATGAAGGGATTGGCGACGCTTAAGGCGAATGGCAGCAGAATAACGCCAGCGATCAGCGCGACGATCCAGCGACTGGCGGTACGCCCTGCAGGACCACGCTGTCCCACGAGCCACCGCGCCACGCCCCACATCGGCAGGGTCAGCATCATTGCCGCCGCTACGCTCCATTCCGGCAGGCCCAACGGGGGCGTGACCACCGGCAGGATGCCGAATGCATCGCCAAGCATGTCCGCAGCAAAATAGGCCGCCATGGGTAGGGCGGCGCTGAGGCCCAGTGTAACGACGCCCCGCACATCGGTGTGGGCGATTGCCAGGTCGTGATTATCAGTGGTCCAAGTGGTCGCCATTTTCGGCTCCCGCCGCTGGTTGTTCCGGCTAACCAATGGCTGCGGCACCCAAAGGGTTCCCTATACGTCAACATCCCGCCGCGAGCGTCTCAATTGCGCCACGCCCCCCGGCGGCCTATGGATGGCCCGAAATCACCCGCAAGGAGCATTGCCGATGAGCGATCCCGACCCCCTCGCCGACCGGCTCGACGCGCTGGAAACCCGCTTCGCCTATCAGGATGAAACCATCGAAGAACTGAACGCCACCATCACCGCCCAATGGGCCGTGATCGACGCGCTCAGCCGCAAGGTGAACCTGCTCGACGAACAGGCCCGCGCCGTCAGCAACATCGCCGACCCACGAACCGAACCGCCCCCGCCACATTATTAGGCCAAGGAAGCGCCAATGGCCGTTCGTCGTATCGTTCCCAATCTCGCCGCCGCCGATCCCAAGGCTGCGCAGAAGTTCTATCGGGATTTTCTGGAACTGGACCTCGTCATGGACCAAGGCTGGATCCTCACTTTCGCCTCTCCCATCATGGCAAAGCCCGAACTCAGCATCGCCAGCCAAGGCGGCTCCGGCACCGCTTTGCCAGTCCTCTCGATCGAGGTCGATGACGTCGACGCCATCCACGACCGCGCCACGTCACTCGGCCTCGACATCGTCTACGCGATCACCGACGAACCCTGGGGCGTCCGCCGCTTCTACGTCCGCGACCCGTTTGGCAATGTGATCAACATCCTGTCGCATCGCTCCTGAAACAAGCGTGGAAGCTGGCTCAGTCTCCGCCCTCAAGGCCTCCGCGGACACCCGCTCCACCATCCACCGACCTTCCCGCGGGCTTGACCCGCGGGCCACTCTCCCCACCGCGAATGCGACTGGAGACCCGCGGATCAAGTCCGCGGGACGGCACCGTGGACAGGATAGCTTGGGGGAGTTCCCACACCTGATCCAAAAAATAAAAGGCCCGCCGAAGCGGGCCTTTTCAGAGGAGTGGGATCAATGTCCTAAAGCCTTCACGATTTCCTCGGTCATCTTCTTGGCGTCGCCGAACAGCATCATGGTGTTGTCCCGGTAGAACAGCTCGTTCTGCACGCCCGCATAACCCGCCGCCATGCCGCGCTTGATGAACAGCACCGTGCCGGCATCCTCGACGTTGAGAACGGGCATGCCATAGATTGGCGAGGTCTTGTCGGTCTTGGCGGCCGGGTTGGTCACGTCATTGGCGCCGATGACGAAAGCCACGTCGGACTGGGCGAACTCCGAATTGATGTCTTCCAGCTCGAACACTTCGTCATAAGGCACGTTGGCTTCGGCCAGCAGCACGTTCATGTGCCCCGGCATACGGCCCGCCACCGGATGAATGGCGTATTTGACAGTGACGCCTTCCTTCTTGAGCAGGTCGGCCATCTCGCGCAGCGCGTGCTGGGCCTGCGCCACGGCCATGCCGTAACCCGGCACGATGATGACCTTGCTGGCATTTTTCATCAGGAAGGCGGCGTCGTCGGCCGCGCCCTGCTTGACGGGGCGATTGTCTTCGCCCTTGTCGGCGGCCGCGCCGCTATCGCCACCGAAGCCACCCAGGATCACCGAGATGAAGCTGCGGTTCATGGCCTTGCACATGATGTAGGAGAGGATCGCACCCGAGGACCCCACCAGCGCGCCGGTGATGATCAGCGCGGTATTGCCCAGCGTGAAGCCGATGCCGGCCGCCGCCCAACCCGAATAGGAATTGAGCATGGAGACGACCACCGGCATGTCCGCGCCGCCGATCGGGATGATCATCAGCCCGCCCAGAACCAGCGCCAGCACGGTGATCAGCCAGAAATAAACCGGATTGCCCGTGGTGGTCAGCAGATAGACCAGCACCAGCAGGGCCACGCCAAGCACGATATGGATGGCATGACGCGCCGGCAGGATGATTGGCTTGCCGCTCATATTGCCGTTGAGCTTGGCGAAGGCGATGATCGAGCCGGTAAAGGTGAAGGCGCCGATCGCCACGCCAATGGACATTTCGACCAGTGCCTGCGCATGGATCGCGCCCACTTCGCCGATGCCGAAGGCTTCAGGCGCATAAAGCGCTGCCGCCGCCACGAACACCGCGGCCAGACCCACCAGCGAGTGAAACGCCGCCACCAGCTGTGGCATGTCGGTCATCTTGACCGTGCGGGCCATATAGGCGCCGATGCCGCCGCCAAGCGCCAGCCCGCCAATGATCAGCACCCAGCTGACAACGTCGACGGGAGCCGCCAGCGCCAGCGTGGTCAGGATGGCAATGCCCATGCCGATCATGCCGAAGCGATTGCCCTGCTGGGCCGAGCGAGGATTGGAGAGCCCGCGCAGCGCCAGGATGAACAGCACGCCCGAGACCAGATAGAGAAGGGCGGCGATATCCGCGTTGATCATGGCGGTTAGCCCTTCTTCTTGTACATTGCCAGCATGCGCTGGGTGACGAGGAACCCGCCGAAGATATTGACGCTGG
The DNA here is from genome assembly GCF_040546795.1 of Devosia sp. UYZn731. Lineage (NCBI taxonomy): Bacteria > Pseudomonadati > Pseudomonadota > Alphaproteobacteria > Hyphomicrobiales > Devosiaceae > Devosia > Devosia sp. UYZn731. The sequence continues at coordinate 188,828 of NZ_JBEPOL010000008.1, read as the reverse complement.
CGAACACCAGGGCGATGAAGCCGAACGCCTTGGAGACCCAGTTGCCATCAGCCGCCAGTTGCACGCCGACGGCGAGCAATGCACCCACCACGATCACCGAGGAGATGGCGTTGGTCACGCTCATCAGCGGGGTATGCAGCGCCGGGGTGACCGACCAGACCACGAAATAGCCCACGAAAATCGCCAGCACGAAAATGGCGAGCCGGAAGGTGAAGGGATCGATGGCTTCCATTTACTCGGCATCCTTGGCTGGGGTTGCGGGCTTTTTCGGTGCGGCCGGCTTCTTGGCCGCGGGCTTTTTGGCGACCGGCGCGGCCCCTGCCGCCTCGGTTACGACTGCGACCTTCTTGGCGGCAGGCTTTGCCTTGGGCGCGACCGGCGCAATAGCCTCGGCAGCGGCCGGCACGGACTGTTCCACACCCGGCGCAGCCTTCTTGGGCGCATCGGCCATAGCTGGAACGACGACTGCCGGTTTTGCGGCAGCCTTGTTGGCAGGTGTCTTCTTGGCGGGAGCCGCGCTGACCGCGCCGGTCTTGACCGGAGCGGCTTGCGGCTCGGCCTTGGTGGATGCAACCGGCTTTTTCGGCGCGGCCTTGGCGACGGCAGCCGGCTTAGCGTCGACAACCGGGGCGGCAACAGCCGCCGCAAACTGCGGATGCACCACCGCGCCGTCGCGCGTCAGCACCGTCGCCTTGACCAGCTCGTCATCCCAGTTGATCGCCAGAACCTTGGTCTTGGCATCGATCAACGTGGTGACGAACGCAAGGAGGTTCCGCGCATAGAGCTGGCTTGCCGTCGTCGGGATGCGACCCTGCACATTGGTGTAGCCAATGACCTTGACGCTGTTGTGCTCGATGATCTTGCCCGGCACGGTCAATTCGACATTACCACCGCGTTCCGCCGCTAGATCGACGATGATCGAGCCCGGTGCCATGGATTCCACCATCGCCTTGGTGATCAGCCGCGGCGCGGGGCGCCCCGGAATCAGCGCGGTGGTGATGACAATATCCTGCTTGGCGATGTGGCTGGCGGTCAGCTCGGCCTGCTTGGCCTGGTATTCGGCGCTCATCTGCTTGGCGTAACCGCCAGCGGTTTCGGCCTGCTTGAATTCCTCGTCCTCGACGGCGACGAACTTGCCGCCGAGCGACTCGACCTGCTCCTTGGCCGCCGGACGCACGTCAGTGGCGGACACGACAGCGCCCAGCCGCTTGGCGGTGGCGATGGCCTGCAGCCCGGCAACGCCGGCGCCCATCACAAACACCTTGGCGGGACGAACCGTACCGGCAGCAGTCATCATCATTGGGAAAGCGCGGTCAAATTCCGCCGCCGCATCGATGACGCCCTGATAGCCGGCCAGATTTGCCTGCGAGGACAGGATATCCATCACCTGGGCGCGGGTAATGCGCGGCATAAATTCCATGGAGACGGCGGTCACGCCGGCCTTGGCCAATGCTGCCAGTTCAACGTCATTGCCATAGGGGTCCAGCGCGCCGATCAGCAGCGCGCCCTTGGCGACGCCATTCAGGCTCGCCGCCGTCGGACGGCGCACCGTAAGAACGATTTCGGCATCCTTGAGCGCTGCGGCGGCGGTCGTCGCCACGCTGGCGCCCGCTGCCGCATAATCCGCATCAGGGATGCGCGCGCCCAGCCCGGCCCCCGCTTCGATCGAGACGCTGGCGCCCAGAGCGATCAGCTTGCCCACGGTTTCGGGAGTAGCCGCGACGCGGTTTTCTCCCTCGACGCGCTCGCGGACGATTGCGATTTTCATGCCGTTTCTCCTCCGGCAGCCGGCGCGCCCGAACGGGTGCGCGGCATGCGGTCAAACTTCATCAATGGGCTGATGCGCCACCTGGGCAGTCGAGTTTCACCGCGCCGAGGCGCGGCCAAACTCTATTTGCGCGACAGCATGGCCAGCACAGCTGGTACCACGACCGACGCCAGGATCAGCACCACGCCCAACACCGGCTGTGCGCCGATGATGGCAAAATACAGCCCGATCACCAGGATCGCCAGGCTCAGGACGCCATACTTCACCAGGGACACGAACCCATCATAGGTCCGCTGGTGTTCGGCGTAGTCCATCGCGCTTTCGTTGATCATTGCGGGCAGTGGTTCGTGCTTGCTAGCCATTTCATCCTCGGAAATAAAGCGGGCCTAAAGTCTATTCGCCCAAAGTTCAATTCGGGCTGGTTGCTTCCAGTTCGTCGATCAGGCCTTCGATCATCGAAAGCCCCAAAGACCAGAATTGCGGGTCTTTCGCATCCAGGCCAAACGGCGCCAGCAGTTCGGAATGATGCTTGGAGCCACCGGCCTTCAACAACTCGAAATACCGCTCGGCAAAGCCGTCTTCGGACTTCTCATACTGCGCGTAGAGCGAGTTCACAAGGCAGTCGCCGAACGCATAGGCATAGACGTAGAACGGCGAGTGGATGAAGTGCGGGATATAGCTCCAGAATATGTCGTAGCCCTCGTTGAGCACGATACCGTCGCCCAGCGATTCAGCCTGTACTTCCAGCCAGATGGCGTTGATTTCCTCGGTGCGCAGCTCGCCCTGCCGGCGCGCCGTGTGCACCTTGCGCTCGAAGGTGTAGAAGGCGATCTGCCGCACCACCGTATTGAGCATGTCCTCGACCTTGGAGCTCAACAACGCGAACCGTTGCTTGGAATCCGTGGTCTTGGCCAGTAGCGAGCGGAAGGTCAGCATTTCGCCAAACACCGATGCCGTCTCGGCCAGCGTCAGCGGCGTATTGCTCAGCAATGGCCCCTGCGCGGCGGCCAGCCGCTGGTGCACGCCATGGCCCAATTCATGCGCCAGCGTCATGATATCGCGCGAGCGGCCCATATAGTTGAGCATCAAATAGGGATGCGCGCTCGGCACTGTCGGATGCGCAAAGGCGCCCGACAGTTTGCCATCGGCGGTCGGCGCATCGATCCAGCCTGAGTCGAAGAATGGCGCCGCCACTTCCGCCAGCTTGGGCGAGAACTTGCCATAGGCCTCCATCACGGTCGCCTTGGCGGTTTCCCAATCCCAGGTGCGCTCGTCGCTGGTCGGCAGCGGCGCATTGCGGTCCCAGGCATTGAGCGCTTCCTTGCCGAACCACTTTGCCTTCATCTTGTAGTAGCGGTGGCTGAGCCGCGGATAGGCATCGCGTACAGCGCTCTGCAACGCATCGACCACTTCGCGCTCCACCGAATTGGCCATGTGGCGGCTATCGGCGATGTCCTGGTACCCGCGCCAGCGGTCGGAGATTTCCTTGTCCTTGGCCAGCACATTGGTGATGTGAGTAAATAGCCGGCCATTTTCCGTCAGCGTCTTGCTGACCGCCTTATAGGCGCTTTCGCGCTTCTTCTCGTCCCGCTCCGACAGCAGATGCAGCGTCGCTTCCAGCGTCAGCGTCTCGCCATCCACCTCCAGCCGCAGGCTCGCCAGCGTCTCGTCATACAGCCGGTTCCACGCCGAATAGGCGGTCACCGACTTGTCGTGGAACAGCTCTTCGAGTCTGTCCTCGAGCTGGTACGGTTTGGCCTTGCGCAGTTCGGCGAACCAGGTGCGATAGCGCGACAATTCGGCGCTTTGCGCAAACGCCGCCTCCAGCACCTCGTCTTCGATCCGGTTCAGCTCCAGATCGAAAAACAGCACCCTTGTGGAGAGATTGGTCAGCGCCTCGTTGGTATCGCCCATGAACTTGGCGCGATCGGGATCGGTGGTGTTCTGCGCATATTGCAGGAACGAATAGGACCCGATCTTGCCGGTCAAATCACCCAAGGCTTCGGTCCGCTTGATCGCCTCGATCAACTTGCCGGCCTTGGTCAGCTCGTTGAGCTTGCCCTTGTAGTCGGCCTCGAACGCCGCCGCATCGGCCTTGGCCTGTTCCAGATCGCCCTTGAACTCCGGCCCGTCCTTGCTGGGATAAAGGTCTGACAAATCCCATACCGGCAGGGCCCCGAACTGATTATGCCCCTTTTGCGCGGCTTGGTCGGTCATGGCTTGAGTCTCCGGACGGTCAAAAATGTGCGCGGACCATAGCCAGCGCAGCCCGGGATGTGAAGGGTTTTGCGGTGCCGGCCAAGCCACCCATCAGGCAAAATCCTCATGATTAATCCCCTCTTAAGTCCATACCGTCACAATCCTCCCAAAACGGCACACCGCGATTCGAGCGGAAAACGACCGAGGTCCAATGACGCGCGTTCTGATAGTTGACGATGATCCGGTGCAGTTGCGCCTCACCGCCGAAGTCGCCAACCGCGCTGGCTTCAAACCCCTCCTCGCTACCGGCGGCGAGCAGGCGCTGTCCATTCTGCGCGACGATCGCAATATCGGCGCCATGATACTCGATTTGGTGATGCCCGATCTCGATGGCATGGGCGTGATGGAAGTCATGGCCCGCGAGGGCCTCAACACCCCCGTCATCATCCAGACCGCCAATGCGTCGCTCGAAACCGTCGTCACCGCCATGCGCCAAGGAGCCGTCGACTATTTCGTCAAACCCGTCGCCCCCGAACGCCTGATCATTTCGCTGCGCAATGCCATGAAGCTCGATGCGCTCGAAGCCGCCGTGCGCTCCGAACGCTCGCGCCGTTCCGGCACCTTCACCGCCGCCGACATGATCGCCAAGGCCCCCACCATGGCGCGCGTGCTGTCGCTGTGCGCCAAGGCCGCCAAGAGCACCATTCCCGTGCTGATCGAAGGCGAAACCGGCGTCGGCAAGGAACTGATCGCCCGTATCATCCAGGGCACCGGCGACCGCGCCGGCAAACCGTTCATCACGGTCAACTGCGGCGCGATCCCCCCCAATCTGGTCGAGTCCATCCTCTTCGGCCACAAGAAGGGCAGCTTCACCGGCGCCACGTCCGACCAGGCCGGCAAGTTCGCCGAAGCCCATAACGGCACGCTGTTCCTCGACGAGGTCGGCGAGCTGCCGCTCGAAACCCAGGTCAAGCTGCTGCGCGCCCTGCAGGAGGGCGAAATCGAGCCCGTCGGCGCCAGCAAGCCCGAGCGCGTCAATGTCCGCGTCATCTCCGCCACCAATCGACGCCTGCTGAACCTGGCCAAATCCGGCGAGTTCCGCGAAGACCTGTATTACCGCCTAAACGTGTTCCCGATCTATGTGCCGCCTTTGCGCGAGCGCCTCGAGGACGTGCCGGCGCTGGTCGCCCATTTCATCGCCCGCTTCGCTGCCGAAGCCGGAAAACGCGTCATCGGCATCTCGCCCGTCGCACTCGACCTGCTCGCCAGCTACGCTTGGCCCGGCAATATCCGCCAGCTCGAAAATGCCGTCTATCGTGCGATCGTGCTCACCGATGGCGCCTTCCTCGAAAGCGTGGATTTCCCGCAGATCGTCGCCCAGATCAATGGCCGCGAGCTGGCCGCCAGCGCCATCGAAACGGCGCCCACGCAGCAAAGCCCCATCCATATCGATGACGCGCTGGGCCGCCAGCGCTATGCCCCGGAAGCGCCGGCCGCTATCGACCGCTTCATCGCCCCAACTGGCGAAGTCACCGCGCTTGCCGAAATCGAGCGCGCCGCCATCGTCTTCGCCATCGAGCACTATGGTGGGCGCATGTCGCAGGTCGCCCGCGCGCTCAAGATCGGTCGCTCGACGCTCTACCGCAAACTGCACGAATATGGTTTGGCCGAAACCCTGCTCAGCGACGCCGCCTGAATCGGTCTACTGTCACGTAACCTTCGTCTAGCCATGAAAAAGCTCCGCGCCATCAGCAAGCCCAGGAGCGTCCATGACCGATCGTCAGAAAACCCGCGAGCGCCCGACCCAGCGCCGTGCCTTTGCCCAGAGCTACGGCTCACTACTCAATGAAGGCTTCAACCGCCGCACCCTGCTCAAGGGTTTCCTCGCCACCACCGCCGTCGCCGCCATGGGCGACGCGTTCGGCGTGAGCCGCGCCGCGGCCGCCACCAACAATGCCTCGACCCTGACCTTCACCGAGCTCGACCGCGTCCGCGACGCCGCCGACCATTGGCCCGAAGGCTATGATCGCCAGGTGCTGCTGCGCTGGGGCGATGCGATTTTCCCCGACAGCCCGGAATTCGATCTCGCCACCCTGAACGGCGCTGCCGCCGAGCGCCAGTTCGGCTACAACAACGACTTCACCGTCTTCCTGCCGCTGCCGATCGGCTCCAAGAGCAACGATCACGGCCTGCTGCTGGTCAGCCACGAATATGCCAGCCCGTTCCTGATGTTCCCGGGCCTGACCGTTGACGACTACAAGGAGAAGATGACCGAAGACCAGATCCGCGCGGTCATGGCCTCCACCGGCGTCTCCGTAGTCGAAGTCAAGCGCACTGGCGCGCAGTGGGAAGTGGTAAAGGACGGCCAGTATAACCGCCGCATCCACATGGGCACCGAAATGGCGATGTCCGGCCCCGCTGCCGGCGACGACCGCCTCAAGACCAAGGCCGATCCCACCGGCACCGTGGTGTTCGGCACCATCTCCAACTGCAATGGCGGCCTGACCCCCTGGGGCACCATGCTTTCGGGCGAAGAAGGCGCCATGGACGTCTTCGCCGGCGACTACAAAACGCTCGCCAACCAGGAACTGGTGGAACGCCAGGGCTGGGACGAAGACGAGAACGACATTTATGCCGTCTCGCGCGTCGAGCCCCGCTTCAAGTTCGAGAACGAACCCAATGAATGGATGAAGTTCGACTGGGTCGTCGAGATCGACCCGATGGACCCGACCGCCAAGCCGATCAAGCGCACCGCTCTGGGCCGTATGACCCATGAAGGCGCCCAGGTCAGCGTCGCTCCCGATGGGCGCGTCGTAGTGTTCATGGGCGACGACGACGATTTCGAATATCTCTATCGCTTCGTCACCCGCGACAAGTTCAATCCGGACGATCGCGCCGCCAACAAGGACCTGCTCGACAACGGCACCCTGTCGGTCGCCCAGTTCGCCAGCGACGGCACCATGAAGTGGATCCCGCTGGTGGCCGGCGAAGGCCTGCTTACCGCTGAAGCCGGCTTCGCCACCCAGGCCGATGTCGTGCTCAACACCCGCGCCGCCGCCGACCTCGTTGGTGCCACCCCGATGGATGCCCCCGAAGGGTTTATCCCGCACACCGGCACCGGCAAGCTCTACGTCGCCATGACCGAGAACGAAGACCGCCTCCCGGCCGGCGAAGATGACCGTGAAAGCGTCAACGTCGCCAATCCGCGCGGCCCCAACCCACATGGCCATCTGCTGGAACTCGTGCCGCCCGGCGCCCCCGACAAGCCGGACCACGCCGCCGACGCCTTCACCTGGGACGTGTTCGTGCTCTGCGGCGACCCCGCCAAGCCCGAAGACGAGAGCCTTTACCACGCCGACACCACCGCCAATGGCTGGTTCACCGACCCCGACAATATCGGCGTCGATCCCGCCGGCCGCATCTGGGTGACCACCGATGGCCCGCCGCCCGACGGGATGGCCGACGCCGTCTATGCCATGGATACCGAAGGGGAAGGCCGCGCCCTGCCCCGCCTGTTCTACATCCCGCCGACCGGCTCGGAAGCCTGCTCGCCGACCTTCACCTCGGACGGCACGAGCCTCTTCCTCTCGGTCCAGCATCCGGGCGAACTGCGTCTCGAAGACATGGAAGACGCCTCCTCGATGGCCGATGCCGGCACCAACTGGCCCGACTTCGTCGATACCATGCCCGCCCGCCCCTCGCTGGTCGTCCTGACCAAGCGCGACGGCGGCGTGGTCGGCAGCTAGCAAATTGGCCACCGGCGGGTCTGCCGCCGGTGGCTCCTATTTTCAGCAAACGTCGGGAAATCCCCCAACGTCCAGCGCTCAGTTTGGCGGCAACCCGCAGCGCTCAACGACCACCGAATAGGGACCGGCGTCGGAGGTCAGGGGCTGCAGGCAGCCACGCTGTGCAGGATCGTAGCGGCCCGACAGCAGCGCCTGCAGGTCATCGGCAACCTCGGTGCGGTCAAAGATATAGCTGTGACCGAGGAAGGTGCCATAGGCGACGCCCCCGCTTTCAACCGCGCTCGCATCGATGGTCTGGAGGCGATCCAGGATCACGCGCCCATCGCCCCCCAGGCCCGCCATCCGCTCGTTCCACCAGCTCGGAACCGACCCGTTGTAAAATACCTGACCGGCCTGCAACGGCAGATCGCTGGCCGAAACATAGAGCGCCGCGTGCCCGATGCGCGCATTGATGATGGGAAATTCCGTGCGGAAGCGGCTTTCGGGAAGCGCCGGGGCGGCGAACACGGCCGTGTCGATCATGGTCTGGTCGGTTGCGCCGTCAACGGTCCACAGACCAAGATCGGAGCAGTTGCCCAGCATCGAATAACCCAAGACATTGCCGGCGCTATGCATGACCAGCGATACGTTTTGCGGTCCAAAGGCCTTGGAAATCTGCATCATCGGATCGCGGAAGTCGGCACAGGCCAGGTCCGCAGCGGCGACATCTGCAGGAAATGCAAAAGTGTCGGCGGCCGAGGACCAGCTCAGCACAATGGGCACACCGGGAAATCCCGATCGCTCAGCCGTGACGGCGGCCCGCCGGATGGCGTCGAAAAAATTGGTGTTGAACCCATGAATGAACACCAGCGCCCGTTGGGTCGGCACCTGTTGCTGCTCGCCCTGCGTTTTGGCCCAGGCGAAGAAGGCGGCTTGATCCACATCGCTCAGCGCCAGCTCGGTTGGATATTTGTCCCACTCCGTTAGGGACAACCGCTCGGCCTCCTCGGGAATATTGTCGAATACCCAATTGCCGCCGCCCGGACCAAACCGTTCATAGATATCGGTGAGGATCGCTTCGCTCCCATGGGCCGATATGGGGATATAGACATAGGCGATGCCGAGCCGGACGATATTGGCGGGGTCTTTGGCATTGGCAAAGTCCAGCAGTCCCGTGGTCTCGTCCAGGGCCCTGTCGGTGACAAAAAGGACCGGCACCGGAAGGCATTTCTGCCCTGGCGCCTCGCAGGTCCGAAACACCAGCTTGGCCGAACGCGCGCTCAGTTCGGGACTGTATTCGGCCGCGGAGAGCCCGGCATTGAGGCCCACGATCGGGTCGCCGAACGCCACCTCCTGCTCGGCCAGCGACATGACGGCCTCGGCGACGCCGCTATTTGCCGATTGTTGAAGCAGCGCAATGGCCCGCTCACGTGACCTCAGTTCCGGCTTGGCGAGCAACAGGTCGCCCAGGCGCAATTGAGACATCGGGCGATTGTTGATGTCGAAATTGTAGCTTTGCAGCGCCAGTTGCAATTGGGCCGGGTCATCGGCCGCCCGGACCGCAAAATAATCGCCTGCAGCGAGCGCCGCGAGCGGGCTGGTGGGCACTTGCTGGGTCAACTGGGAGATCAGTTCGTCAGCCTTGAACCGGTCGGATATTTATCGGCATAGGAGAGTGCCTTGATGGTGGCGCGCGTGTCGCCAAGCCCGGCGGCGCGGTTGAGCAGGCCGAACGCGGCGACGAGATCTTCGGCGCCGCCCTTGGCAAGCAATTGATCCGAATAGCTCACCATCGACACTGGATCTCCCAGCTCGATCCCCCGCTGCCAAAGCTCTGCCGACCGGGCGAGATCGGCCTTCCCTGCAATGCCGAACCGGTTGGCTTCGGCCGCGAGCTGCAGCGCCTGAATTTGTTGGGCGGCGTCGAGCTCGTTCAGCGCGGGGTTTTCGGTCAGCGTTTCAAAACCCCGGCGCGCCTGCAGCAGGTCAAGCGGCACGATCGTGCCCTTGAGATAGTCCGTGGCGACAAGCCGCTGGGCCAGCGGCTGCCCCTCGTCGGCCAGCGTCTGGTTGCGCGTGAAGTCGGCCAGGTAGTCGTCCTGTGTCCACTCCTGCGCGTCGGTGGGCAGCGAATTCAGATAGCCCGCCAGCGGATTGCCGGCCCGCTCGAGGTCACCCAGCAGCGCCGTGCCACGCTCTGCCTCCTGGGGGTCAAAAGAGAACCTGAGCTTTGCCGCCTCATCGAGCTTCTTGATCTGCAGCTGGCCAACTGGCCCGGCAATCGGCAATGCCTGATCGAGCGAGTTGTTACCCAATTGGCGAATGCGCGTGGCCAGATTGTCGTCACCCAGACCATCCTGCAATGGCAGGCCAGCGCCCTGCGCGAAGTTGAACTGTGAAAAACCAACGGGTTGCGCTTGCGTCCCTGTGATCTGGAGAAGCACTACGCCGAGAACAGCAAAACCCCAGGCCAGATTGCGCATGTCTTTCTCCAACTCTGCAGTTCACGAGAAAGTTTACATGATAGCGACACCAGTAATGCCCTGGCAAGGTAGCGTCGTGGCTGTTCCGTTATTGAGGCAAAATAGCTCCGGGCCGCCTCCCGATGTTTCGGGAGGTTCGAATTGTCATGCCTCGACAGGCCCACGACGCCACTTCGAATTGTGCGCCGGCGCCTAGTAAATCTCGGGAACGTACAATTCCGGCGGCACCGGGCTGCGGATATAGTCATCGTGGCGCACGCGGCCAGGCAGTTCCACATCGGCTTTGGGCACGTCCTCATAGGGTATCTGGCTCAGCAGATGCGCGATGCAATTGAGCCGCGCCTTCTTCTTGTCCACGGCCTGCACCACCCACCATGGCGCCTCGGGCGTATGGGTGCGCGCCAGCATTTCTTCCTTGGCCTTGGTGTATTCCTCCCAATGGACACGGCTTTCCATGTCCATGGGCGATAGCTTCCACTGCTTGAGCGGATCGTGGATGCGCATCTTGAAGCGGAATTCCTGCTCTTCGTCGGTGATGGAGAACCAGTATTTGACAAGAATAATCCCCGACCGAACCAGCATGCGCTCGAACTCGGGGACAGTACGGAAGAACTCCTCCAACTCCTCGGGCGTGCAGAAGCCCATCACCCGCTCGACACCGGCACGGTTGTACCAGGAGCGATCGAACAGCACCATTTCGCCGGCGGTCGGCAGATGCGGCACATAGCGCTGGAAGTACCATTGGTTCTTCTCGCGCTCGGTCGGCGCCGGCAGGGCTACGGTGCGGCAAACGCGCGGATTGAGCCGCTGCGTCACCCGCTTGATGGCGCCGCCCTTGCCCGCCGAGTCGCGGCCTTCGAACAACACCACCACCTTGAGCTTATTGTGCTGCACCCAATCCTGTAGCCGCACCAATTCGTGCTGGAGCCGGAACAACTCGCGGAAATACACTTTCCGATCGACCGTTTCCGGACCCGGCTCGGCCATCCCGTCGCTGACCAGTTCGTCGAGCCGATCGTCCTCCAACTGCATTTCGAGTTCTTCATCGAAACTGTCGGCGATTTCCGCGCGGATGCGGTCGAGATAGGCCTGCTCATTGGACATGGTCGAATTCCCTTTATGTGCAGGCACTCAAATCCGAGCTTTGTGAAACTGATGTGACAGTGCCGACCCCAACCGTCAGGCGATCGCCATCAGGCTCGCATTGCCACCGGCCGCAGCGGTGTTGGTGCTGATCGCGGTCTCGGTCACCAACAGATCAAGGCTGTAGCCACCCTGCCCCAGCGGCGCGCTCTGCACCGTGACAATGGGTCCCGGCCAACCCGTGACCCGGCGCGACACCGCGCGAACCGCCTCGGCATCGCCTTCGACCAGCACTGCCGCAACAGCGCCATCCTTCGCCGATGGTCGCGCCACTCGCCCGCGCACGATTGCGGGCAATTGGTCGATCAGCGCCCACAGTGCCGGCGACGCCTCGATAGCGGCGGAATTGCCCGTAGCCAGGATCGCGGCCAGTTGCAGCAACAGCCCATCCTCGCTGGCGGCGATGGCCAGCACAGTGCCCCGCGGCGCCGTGCCATAGAAATTGCGCTCGCCGACCGGACCGGCCAGCTCCACCGAGGCGTTGATCGCGCGATGCGCGCCATGGGCCAGGGCCTGTTGCGCCAACCCGGTTCGCCCGTTTGCCGCCAGCCAATCGGCCAGTGCCGATAGCGCCAGGTCGATCAGCGTATTCGGCGCAAGCCCGGCAATGGCGCCAGCATCGCCGCGCACCAGCCGCCGCAGATAGAGCGGCCCGCCCGCCTTCGGACCGGTGCCCGACAGCCCGTGCCCACCAAACGGCTGCACCCCGACCACGGCGCCGATCTGGTTGCGATTGACATAGATATTGCCGGCGGAAATCCGGCTGGTCACCCGCTCGATCGTCGTATCGATGCGCGTATGCAGCCCAAAAGTCAGCCCATACCCTAGGCCATTGATCCGATCGACCAGCGAGTCGATATCCTCGCGCCGATAGCGCACGACATGCAGCACCGGCCCGAACACTTCGCGCGTCAGCTCGGACAGTTCCTTCAATTCAATCAGCGTCGGGGCCACGAACGTGCCCAGCGCCGTGGCTGGATCAAGCGGCGCTTCGACGATGGTGCGGCCCTTGGCGCGCAGCGCCGACACATGGTCGGCGATGATCTTTTGCGCCTCGTCCGTGATGACCGGCCCGATATCGATACCCAGCCGGTCCGGATTGCCGGTGCGCAATTCGGCCATCGCGCCTTTGAGCATGGCCAGCGTCTTGTCGGCGATATCCTCCTGCAGGCACAGCACGCGCAGCGCCGAACAGCGCTGTCCCGCGCTATCGAAGGCCGAGGCCAGCACATCGCCCACCACCTGTTCGGTCAGCGCCGAGGAGTCCACGATCAGCGCATTCTGCCCGCCGGTTTCGGCCACGAAGGGCACCGGGCAGCCGTCGGGCAGCGTCCGCTCGGCCAATTGCTTGGCAATGAATCGCGCCACGTCGGTCGAGCCGGTGAACATCACCCCGCACGTGCCGGCATCGCCCACCAGGGCCGCGCCCATGCGGCCGTCGCCCGGCAGGAACTGCAGCACCTCGCGCGGCACGCCAGCCGCGTACAGCAGCTCAATCGCCTGCGCAGCGATCAACGGCGTTTCCTCGGCCGGCTTGGCGATCACCGGATTGCCGGCAACCAATGCCGCCGCCACCTGCCCGGTGAAAATCGCCAGCGGGAAATTCCACGGGCTGATGCAGACGACCGGCCCCAGCGGCGCATGCGCGGTACTATCGAGGCTCTCCGCCTGATCGGCGTAATAGCGCAGGAAATCCACCGCCTCCCGCACTTCCGAAATCGCATTCGCCGCCGACTTCCCCGCCTCACGAATGATGAGGCCCATCAACTTCTCGATCTGCGCTTCCATCCCCTCCGCAGCACGGCGCAGGCAAGCGGCGCGCTCGGTCGGTGCCGTCGCCGCCCAAGCGGGAGCAGCGGCGATCGCGACCTTCAAAGCCAGCGCAGCATTGTCCGGCGACGGTTCAACCACCGTGCCAACAACATCGCGATGATCCGCCGGGTTGAAAACTAGCCGCGCCGCCCCCGGCATCGCCTCCGCGCGCCATTGCACATCCACGCTCTGCCCGAGCGCTACCGCCAGCCGCTGCAATTGCGGCTCGTTCGACAAGTCCAGCCCCCGCGAATTGGCGCGTCCGCCCGCCAGAATATTGCGGGGCAAATCGATCGCCTGATGCGGAACGCCGACCGGTACCATGGCCCCGGCCACAGCCGCCGGATCATCCGCCAGCGCCTCCACCGGCACCTCCGGATCGGCGATCCGATTGACGAACGACGAATTTGCGCCATTCTCCAGCAGGCGCCGCACCAGATAGGCCAGCAGCGTCTCGTGGCTACCCACCGGCGCATAAATCCGACACGGTCGATCCAGCTTGCCCTTGCCGACCACCTCTTCATAAAGCGGCTCGCCCATCCCATGCAGGCACTGGAATTCGTATTGGCCGGGTACATAATCACCGGCCAGATTATAGATCGTCGCCATGGTCTGGGCGTTGTGCGTCGCAAACTGCGGATAGACCGCATCGGTCGCCGCCAGCAGCTTTTGCGCGCAGGCGATATAGGCGACGTCGGTATAGACCTTGCGCGTATAAACCGGGAAGCCATCCAGCCCGTCGAGCTGCGCGCGTTTGATCTCGCTATCCCAATAGGCGCCCTTTACCAGCCGCACCATGATGCGATGGCCGGACCGTCGCGCCAGGTCGATCAAGAAATCCAGCACGCTGGGACAACGCTTGGAATAAGCCTGCACCACAAAGCCGATGCCCTGCCACCCTGCCAGTTGTGGTTCGGCGCACAGCGCCTCAAGAATATCGAGCGAAATATCCAGCCGGTCGGCCTCTTCCGCGTCGATATTGAGCCCGATATCATAGGACTTTGCCAAGGCCGCCAGCTCGATCACCCGCGGCAGCAATTCGCCGATCACCCGGCCATATTGCGAGCGGCTATAACGCGGATGCAGCGCCGATAGCTTGATCGAAATCCCCGGCCCCTCGTAAACGCCGCGCCCCGCCGCCGCCTTGCCGATGGCATGGATCGCCGTCCGATAATCCTGCAGATAACGCTCTGCATCCCGCGCCGTCGTCGCCGCTTCCCCCAGCATGTCGTACGAATAGCGAAAGCCCTTGGCCTCCAGCGAACGGCCGTTTTTCAACGCTTCGCCAATGGTTTGACCCGAGACGAACTGCTCGCCCATCAGCTTCATCGCGAGATTCACGCCGGCCCGGATCACCGGTTCGCCCGAACGCGCCACGAGGCGGCTGAGTGCATTGCCCAGACCCGTCTCGTCCACAGGTGACACCAGCTTGCCGGTGACCACCAAGCCCCACGTGGCCGCATTGACGAACAGCGAGCGGCTGCCGCCGAGGTGAGATTGCCAATCGCCCGGTGCGATCTTGTCGGCAATCAGCGCATCGCGCGTGCCATTGTCCGGCGTGCGCAACAGTGCTTCGGCCAGGCACATCAGCGCCACGCCTTCCTGGCTCGACAGCGCATATTCCTGCACCAGGCTATCCACCCCGCCGCGACGCTTCTGTGCCCGCATGGCGGTAACGGTCTTGATGGTCAGCGAGCGAATGGCGGCGGCCGTTTCGGCTGGCAACGACGCCGCCGCGATCAGGGGCGGCACGCAGTCCGGCTCGGGCAGGCGATGCATAGCGTCGATTCGCGCCCGCAACGGATTGGCCCCGGGCCTGCGCTCCAAAAAATCGGCGAACGGACGGGACGACAGGACATCACTGGCGGGCATTCAAAGGTCTCCACAACGCGGGGCGAGTCTATGCTGCCGAGCGACGGACATCCATGGCGATAATGCTATTCAGAGCCGCCCCAGGCTGCGCTCATCGGCCGCGGCAAACAGGTAGAGCGAACCCGGAATGGCCGAGGCTGTCACCGTCGTATCGACCTTGGGCACCAGCTTGCCCGGCGCGGTGGCGATGACTTCAGTGCCGGCGATATCCAGATGCACAAGGGTTTCGGACCCGAGCGGCTCGACCGCGGTGACGAGCCCCGACATGGACAGACCAGTGCCAACTTGGCCAACGACCAGATCGTGCGGTCGCACGCCGATCAGCACGCCGCCGGTCGCAATGGTAGAGGCGTCGATGCCGGCAATCGTCACGCCCGGCGCCGTCAGCGCAGCGCCGGCGACCTGACCCGGCAGCAGGTTCATGGATGGGCTGCCGATGAACCGCGCTGTGAACACATCCACTGGGCTTTCGTAGAGTTCGGTCGGCGTGCCCACCTGCAGAATCTGTCCGTCGCGCATCACCACGATCTTGTCCGCCATGGTCATAGCTTCGATCTGGTCGTGCGTCACATAGACGATGGTGGTGCCCAGCCGCTGGTGCAGCCGCTTGATTTCGATGCGCATCTGCGCTCGCAATTGCGCGTCGAGATTGCTCAGCGGCTCGTCAAACAGAAACGCCACCGGATCGCGCACCATGGCGCGGCCAATGGCCACCCGCTGACGCTGCCCGCCCGAGAGCTCGGACGGTCGGCGTGCCAGTAGGTCTTCCATGCCAAGCGTCTTGGCCGTCGCCAGAATGCGCTGGTCCTTCTCGGCCTTGCTGAGCTTGGCGGTATAAAGCCCGAAGCCGATATTCTGCGCCACGCTCAAATGCGGATAGATGGCGTAGTTCTGGAACACCATGGCGATATTGCGCTGCTTGGGCTCGCGCTCGTTGACGACCTCGCCGCCAATCTTCAGCGTGCCGCCGGAAATGTCCTCCAGCCCCGCGATCATCCGCAGGGTGGTAGACTTGCCGCAGCCCGAGGGTCCAACCAGCACTACGAATTCGCCATCGGCAATATCCAGGTCGATGCCATGCACCGCCGTGGTCTTGCCATAGGTTTTGACCAGCCCTTGCAGTTCGATATTCGCCATCAGGCCGCTCCCACCAGGGCAGAAAATTTGTTGTTGAGTTCGCTGGCCGCCGCCGCTTCCGCCACGGCGTGACGCTGCATTCGTGCACCAAACTCAGCCGATTGGGTGCGGTAGCCGGCAATCGCTGCCGCCAGGGGTTCTGGCGCCGGGCCGCCAAATCGGTTGCGCACGGCGACGAAATGTTCGGGCGAAACCAGCTCGGCGAATAAGGTCGCATCGATTGCCGTCTTGCGCCCGGTCGCCTTTTCGAACGCAGCAAGGAATGGGGCGAAACCATCAACCGGCAAGTCGCCATCAATCGCCACCACGGCCTTCGCCACCGCCGCTGCGATCTCGTGCCCCTCGCGAAACGAGAGGCCCTCGCGACGGACCAGGCTATCGGCCAGCTCGGTTATGGTAATGCATGAGCGGCGAATATTGTTAGCAACACGCGCCGGATCGATCCGGATTTGCGCCACCAATGCGGCCAGCAGGTCGAACACGCGATAGGCGCTGTCGAAGGCCTGGTAGCCCATGGCCTGTGTCTCGCCCTCGCTGTCGTTCATGTCGGTGAAGGGCGTATTGTGCATCACGTCGAGCATGGCACGGGCGCGCCCAAAAGTTTGGCTGGCGAGGAGGCGCAGATGCTCGATCGGCACCGGATTGCGCTTCTGCGGCATGATCGAGGAAATCTGCACCAGTGCATTGGGCACATAGATCTGGCCCACCTCGAAACTGGTCCAGAATTGCAGGTCTTGGATCGGCCGCCCGAGATGCAGGAACATCAGCTCAATGGCACCATAGGTGCCGGTAATGTAGTCCACCGCCGCGATGCAGCTGTAGGAATTTTGCAGCGGCGCAGCAAAACCGAGCAAATGTGCCACCCGCGCCCTATCAATAGGGAAGCCGGATGTGGTGATCGCCGCAGCGCCCATCGGTGACAAGTCGACAGTCTCGCGCGCTTGGAACAGCCGTGCGATATCGCGGCCCAGCACTTCGATGACGGCCGCCAGATAGTGCCCTAACGTCGTCGGCTGCGCCGGCTGACCATGGGTGTAGGCCACGATCAGCGTCGCCTTTTCGCGCTCGGCCGCAACGACCAGCACGTCGTAGAGCGCCAGCGCCTTGCCCAACAAAGTGTCGATGCGGCTCTTCAGCCCCAACTTGAACAGCGTGTGATCGATATCGTTGCGCGAGCGGGCGGTATGCAACCGCCCCGCTAGGTCCAGCCCGAGCCGCGCCTTCAATTGCTTCTCGATCAGGAAGAAAAAGTCCTCGACCTCGCCGGTATAGACCAGCTTGGCCGGATCGACTTCCGCATCGATGGCTTCCAGCGCCCTGGCGATCTTGCCGGCCGAGGCAACATCGAGAATCCCGGTCTCCACGAGCATCACCAGATGCGCCCGGTCGATGGCGCGAAAGCCCTCGACATGGTGGGTCTTGGCGCCGTCAAACAGCGGCCGCAGTACCGTCTCTTTATAGACCGGATCGGGGAACACGCTGGCATCGCTCAAACGTGGGTCGGTCATGCTCTAGCCCTTCAATCCGGCCAGCATCACGCCGCGCACGATAAACCGCTGCAATACCAGGAACACCACCAGCGTCGGTATCGTCGCCAGCGCCGCCCCGGTCATGATCATTTCCCAGCGCGTGTCTTGCGCGTCCGAAAAGCTCGATAGCCCCACCGGCAGCGTATACAGCTCGCGGCTGGTGGTGACGATCAGCGGCCAGAAGAACGCCGTCCAATTGCCCAAAAAGGTGAAAATCGCCAGAGCCGACAAAGCCGGCGCCACCAGCGGCATCGCCACCTTCCACCAGATCTGGAACTCGTTGAGCCCGTCGATCCGCGCCGCCTCGAGGAAATCGTCGGGCACCGTTTCGAAAAATTGCTTCATCAGGAACGTGCCGAAAGCCGTCATCATGCCGGGGAACATGATGCCCCAATAGCTGTCGAGCCAATGGAGCTGGCTGCTCATCAGGTACCAGGGGATCACCAGCATTTCGGTGGGTATCATCAGGGTCGAGAGGATGGCGAGGAAGATGAAATAGCGGCCGCGAAACTCGAATTTGGCCAGCGTGTAACCAACCAGGCTATCGAAAAACACATTGGACAGCGTGACCGTGGTGGCGATGAACGTGGAATTTCCGAACCAGCGCAGGAAATTGCCGTCCGACAGCACCTTCACATAATTGTCGAAGCTCGGCGCGGCCGGGATCAGGCGCAGGTCATAGACCTGGCTGGCGGTCTTCAGCGAGGTCGAAAACATATAAAGGATGGGCATGACCATCAGCAGCCCGCCTAGCAGCAACAGCGTCCAGATCAGGATTTGACCTGGCCGGATGCGGCCGAATTTCAATGGCTGGCGGACGGCGTCGGCGGCAATCGTCGTCATCTCAGCGGTTCCTCAGCACAAACAGCTGCAATAGCGACACGATCAGCAGGATGGTGAACAACACCACCGTTTGCGCCGCCGCATAGCCCATGTCGAAGGACGAAAACGCCGTCTGGTAGATCATCAGCACGATCGGCTTGGTCGAGCCCAGCGGACCGCCCGGATCATTGCTGGTCATGTTGTAGACCGAGTCGAAAATCCGCAGGAACCCGATGGACGAAAACACCACGAGAAAGACTGTGGTGGGTTTCAGCAGCGGCAGCGTGATCTTGCGCAGGATGGCGCCCTCGCCAAGCCCGTCGATGCGCGCAGCCTCATAGTAGGTCGACGGTATCGCGCGCAGGCCGGCGAGAAAAATGATGACCTGGAAGCCTAGCCCAGCCCAGATCGCCGTCACCATGATGGCCGGCAGGCCCTGCGTCGTCGATTTGAGGAAGGGTTGCTGCGGAATGCCGAACTGCGACAGCAGCCCGTTGATCAGCCCCACCGGCACCGGCTGGTAAATCCAGCGCCACACCCAGGCCAAAGCCGCCGCCGTGGTCAGGAACGGCAGAAAATATAACGCCCTGATGAAGCCGTGCATGAACCGCACGCGGTCCAGATAGTAGGCCACGAGGAAGGCGATCACGAGACTGATCGGCGTGCCGACGATGAGATAGGTGAAGGTGTTGCGGAACACTTTCCAGAACTGCGGATCGTGCACCAGCTTGTCGTAATTCTCGAGGCCGACGAATTGCGCGGGCTTCAGGATGTCCCAATCGGTGAATGAAATCCAGAATGCCTGGAAGGTCGGATAAAACCGGATCCAGCCGTAAAAGATGATGGGCAGGGCGAGAAACGCCCACGCCCAGATGACGCGTTTGGTGCGGATCGAGAACCGGTCCCAGGCACGGCCCCTGGGGACCGTGTCGTCGGTGATTGCGCCTTGCGCCACGGTGCCGCTTACTTCGCTGCAGCGTCGATGATGGCCTGCTCGGCTGTTGCCGCCTCGGCCACGGAATCGGCTGGCGACTGGCCTTCGAGCAGCACCCGGTTGGCCATGTCGATAGCCACCTGGCGCTGCCCGGCTTCATCAACGAACTGCGTCGTATGCGCATAATCCAGTGCCTTGAGGAACGGCGACAGGATGGGATCGGCGAGATTCTTCTCGGTCAGTGCCGCCGACTTGCGGGCCGGCAATTCGCCCACCACGTCGAGCCAAATCTGCATGGCCTCGGGCGAGGACACATAGGCCAGGAACTTCTCGGCCGCGGCGAGTTCTTCGCCTTGCGCCGAAGCGCCGATGCCATTGGCAAAATAGCTGGCATAGTTCGAGCGTGTGCCGTCTGCATTGGCCGGCAGCTCGGTCACGCCCCATTCGAACTGGTCGATGGTCTTGAACGAGCCGAGCCGGAACGTGCCGTCAATGGTCATCGCCGCCATGCCGCCGCGGAACGCCGCCTGGCCTTCGTCCATGAAGCCGGTCTGGCCAACCTTCTGCTCGGTCTGCAGATCGGTGTAGAATTTCAGCGCCTCGACGCCACCCTTCTCACCGTATTTCACCGTGCGATAATCATCGCTATAAGGCACGCCGCCAAACTGGCGGGTCAGCACTTCGCGCCACCACTGATGGTCCTGCCCGGCCATGTCCATGGTGATGCCTTCGGAAATCAGATTGCCGGCGGCGTCATGCTTGGCAGTCGCCACGGCGGCCGCAACCAGCTCGTCCAGTGTCTGCGGCGGCTTGGAGGGATCGAGCCCGGCTTCCTCGAACAACTTCTTGTTGTAGAACAGCGCCAGCGAGCGCACGGCGGTCGGCAGGCCATAATAGTCGTCGCCACGCTTCATCGCCGTCACGATCGGGAAGAAATCGGCTTCGATCGCATCATGCGGGAACGCCGTCGGCGACAGCGGCTGCAACACACCGCCGCTCTGGAACTTGTCGAGCCAGCCATAGAACAGCTGCAGCACGTCCGGCCCCTGGCCAGCAGCTTTCGCCGCGATCACGCGGGTCTGGTAGTCGTCATAGGGGAATGTCGTCTGCTTGACGGTGATATCGGGATTGGCCTTCTCGAAATTGGCGATCAGTTGATCCATCGCCGTCACGCGGGTCTCATAGGCATATTGCCAGTATTCGATTTCTACCGCCTGGGCCGCGCCCAGCGTCAGCAGACTGATCCCCGCGGCCAGGCCGGCGAGCATGAACCGATTGCGCATCATAACCTCCTTAAGGCCCGCCACCCGGCATTATCAGCCTAGGTTCTGGCGGACTTGAATCCCCTGTTTCGAGCGCGGGCAGAGCCCCATCTCAAGCCTCACAGGTCAGCCGACACGGCCAAATTTGTCAATACAATAATCTACTTGAGTTATTCGAAGCCGGGAAATAGCCTTCCGCCATGGACCGGGATTTGAGCAAACGCGAAAAATCGGGAATGCGGGGGAGCCTGGCCATCGGCAGCAATCCTGAGCGCAACCGGCTGCATAACCGGCGCGTCGTGCTCGACCTGGTGCGCAGCCAGGGCCATATCGGCCGCACCGAAATTGCCCGCCGCGCCCACCTGACGCCCCAGGCCGTCACCAATATCGTCGATGAACTGGTGGCGGAAAACCTGTTGATCGAACTGGGCCGGCTGCGCTCCGGTCGCGGTCAGCCGCCGATCCAGTTTGCGGTCAATCCCGATGGTCCGATGACTGCCGGCATCGAGATTGCGGCGGACCACATCGTCATCGTCCTGCTCGATCTGTCCGGCCGCCTGCGCGCCCAATCGGTGCGCCCCGTTGCCAATACCAGCCCCACCCACATCCTCGCCGATTTGCGGCTGGCGGTGGATGAACTGCGCCAGTCAGTGCCTGGCATCGCCGTCACTCTGCTGGGGGTTGGCGTGGTCATGCCTGGTCCCTTCGAAATCGACGGCATGAGTTCGGTCGGTCCCGCCACCCTGCCCGGCTGGACCGGGCTCGATACCAAGGCCCTCGCCGCCGAAGCCATCGGCGAGCCTGTCGAGATCGAGAATGACGCAACCGCTGCGGCCGTCGGCGAGCGGCTGTACGGGGCCGGGCAGGCCTTTTCAAGCTTCGGTTATGTGTATTTCGGCGTCGGCCTGGGGCTCGGCATCATCCAGGACGGCCGCCCCCTGCGCGGCTCCTATGGCAATGCCGGCGAAATTGGTCACTTCGTCGTCACCCCGCGCAATCGCCCTGCCCTTTACGGCCCCGAAGGCGCCCTCGAACGCTTCGTTTCGCTCTATGCCCTGCGCGAAAAACTCGCCGCCGCCGGCATCACCGCAACCGACGTCGATGACCTGCAAGCGCTGCACGACGCCCGCAATCCGGTGCTGCTCGACTGGATCGCCGAGGCCGCCGATTATCTCGCGCCCACGGTCGCGGCGCTGGAAAACCTGCTCGATCCCCAGACGATCATTTTCGGCGGCGCTCTGCCCGATGGGGTGATCGACGCGCTGATCGCCGCGCTCGATCCCATGCCGGTTTCCGTCGCCACCCGCCGCGCCCGCACCGCACCGCGCGTCATGCGCGGACAAACCGGGCAGTTGACCGCAGCCCTCGGGGCTGCTGCATTGCCCATGCTCGAAACCGTGACGCCACGGCTGCATCTGGCACCCGGCCTTTCCGCCGCGTCTTGAAGGACTTTGTTATGTTGACCGCCAGCGAGCGACTTGCCCGCCAGAAATCCCGTCCCCTCCTCGTCGAACTGCATCGGGCCCTCACGCGGCTGACCTCGACGCTGACGGTGATGAACACCGGCGCTCACCCCGACGACGAGCAATCGGGCATGCTGGCGGCCATGCGCTTCGGCTATGGCACGCGCATCATCGTCGCCTGCTCCACGCGCGGCGAAGGCGGCCAGAATGGTCTAGGCCCCGAACGCTCAGGCGCGCTGGGCGTGGTGCGCACCCGCGAAATGGAGGAAGCAACCCGCGTTCTCGATGCCGATATCGCCTGGCTGGGCCACGGCCCCGATGATCCAGTGCACGATTTTGGCTTCTCCAAGAATGGCGCCGACACCCTGGCGCGCTGGGGGCGCGAGCGCATCATCGAGCGGCTGGTCATCGCCTATCGGCGCGACCGCCCGGATATCGTCATTCCCACTTTTCTCGACGTTCCCGGCCAGCACGGCCACCACCGCGCTATGACCGAAGCCGCAGAAGTCGCCATCGCCCTGGCCGCCGATCCGGCCTATCTGACGCCCGGGCTCGATCCCTGGTCGGTCGCCAAATATTACCTGCCGGCCTGGTCCGGTGGCGGCGATACCTATGATGACGAAGTGCCGCCGCCCAATGCCAGCGTTCGCGTCGTCGCGCCCGGCCTGGATATGCCGACCGGTGCTGCCTTCGACGAAATCGGTGAATGGTCCCGCGCCTATCACGCCAGCCAGGGCATGGGCCGCTGGAAGAGCGTACCCAAGACCGAGTGGCCGCTCCACCTCGCGCGAGGTCCGGTTGGCGCAGAAAGCGATATCCGCCAGAACCTGCCCGCCACCCTGGGCCAGCTCGCCGATTTATTACCCGGCCTCCACGCCGCCCCTCTGCTGGCGGCACAGTCGGGGATCGACGCCGCCTTAGTTGCCTTTCCCGACCGGCAGGCGATCACCGCCGCACTCCTTGCCGCCGCCGATGCCCTCGACACCATTGCGGTGGAGACCCTCGCCCCACACGCCCATCGCCTGATCCGCAAACGCGCCGAAATCGACGCTGCCCTGCTGCTCGCCGTCGGCATCGCCCCGATTGCCTGGGCCGAGCCCAACCGGCCGGCGCCCGGCGGCAGCGCTGTGCTGAAGATCAGCATCGGGCCAGAGCCGGTTTCGATGACGCCAGTTGCCAAGGCTACGCTCCATATCGGCGACGCCACAACCAGCGACGGCGTCGTCTGCTACGCGATCGCCGTCAATTCCGAAGCACCCCTCAGCAGGCTTTACCCGCCGGGCTTTTCCAGCCTTGGCGGCAACGGCGAACTCAACGTCGAGATCGAGGCTCTCATCGGCGGCAGGACCGTGCGCGGCAGTGTCGATCTGGAGGAGCCCTTCAGCATCGGCCCGGCCCAATCGGTGGAGTTGGTACCCGATACCATCATCCTGGGATCGCGCCGTTCGGCCGACCCACTGCGGATCGCTGTCCGTTCTTCGTCTCCCATGGCCAATCCCGTTCTGATCGCCCCCGCGGGTTGGGGCGTCCTGCGCGGCGAGGCCGGCTTCGCCATCGCCGCCATGGCGCCAGTCGCCAACGGCCTCTATCGCCTGCCCCTGATGCTGGATGGCCGCCAAGCCTATCGGCAAACCCCGATCGCCTATCCCCATATCGGCCGCACCCAATTCGTCACCCCCCAAGTGCTCAACGTACTGGCGCTGGACCTGGCGCTGCCCGAAGGGACACGCATCGGCTATGTCGGGGGCGGCAGCGACCGCGTCGGCTTCTGGCTGCGCGCCATGGGCCTCGACGTCATCGATCTCGATGCCGCGGCGTTGGCCGGCGACCTGTCCGAGCTAACCACCATCGTCGTCGGCACGCTGGCCTTCGGCGTCCGGCCAGACCTCGCCGCGGCCACTGGAAAACTGCGCGACTGGGTCGAGGCCGGAGGTCACCTGCTGACCCTTTATCATCGCCCGTCGGACGGCTGGACGCCCGACGCCACCCCGCCGCGCCGCGTCGTCATCGGCTCGCCATCGCTGCGCTGGCGCGTCACCGATCCCGAGGCGCAGGTCGATATCCTCGCCCCCGACCACAAACTACTGACCGGCCCAAACATCATTGGCCCTGACGACTGGGCCGGCTGGGACAAGGAACGCGGCCTCTATTTTGCCGCCGAATGGGATAGCGCCTATGAGCCGCTGCTGGCCATGCACGATGCCGGCGAAAAGCCGCTGACAGGCGCGCTGATTTCCGCGCCCATCGGCAAAGGGCGGCATACTCACACCAGCCTCGTGCTGCACCATCAGTTGGACCGGTTGGTTCCCGGCGCCTTCCGGTTGTTGGCAAATCTCGTGCAGCCGGCCTGATCCCGTGAGCACGCAACATTTTGACTTCGCCATCGTCGGCCTCGGCGCCATGGGTAGCGCCAGCCTCCATCGCCTAGCCAAAAGCGGCGCCAAGGTTATCGGCATCGACCGCTTCGCGCCGCCGCACAACCAGGGCTCCACGCACGGCGAGACCCGCATCACGCGGCGGGCCATCGGGGAGGGCGAGGCCTATGTGCCGCTGGCTATCCGCTCGCATGAACTCTGGCGCGAGATTGAAGCGGAAACCGGCGAGTCATTGCTGCACGAAATCGGCAGCCTGATCATCGCCCGGCCCGATGATGCGGTCGAACGCCCAGGTCGTACCGGCTTCCTCGATCGCACCATCGCGGCGGCCCGGCGCTTCGGTATCGCCCATGAAGTGCTTTCGGCCACTGAACTGCGTCGCCGCTATCCAAACTTCAAACCCGATGACGACGAGATCGGGTATTTCGAGCCGGGCGGCGGCTATCTGCGCGTCGAGGCCTGCGTCGCGGCCAATCTGCAACTGGCGGAACGCCATGGCGCCACCACCCTGCTGGGGACCGAAGTGCTCTCGATTGGACAAGCAGGCGATAGCGTCCGCATCGTCACCATACAGGGCGACATTTTGGCCGGTCAGGTTGCCGTCTTGGCCGGGCCCTGGGCCGGTCAGTTGCTGGGCGAGCCGTTCGCGCAAATTCTCAAGCCGACCCGGCAGGTGATGCATTGGTTCGATATCGAGCCCGCAGCACTGGACGACTGGGAACGGTCACCGGTTTTCATGTGGCCGCACGGCAATAGTGAAGATGGCTTCTTCTACGGCTTCCCCTCGCTGGATGGCGCGACGATGAAAACCGCCGACGAGTTCTATGGCGCCGCCTCTGATCCCAATACCCTCGATCGCGCTGTTCCGGCCTCCGACTCGGCTCGCATGCACCGGGCTCATATCGCCGGTCGCCTTGCAGGCGTTTCCGCCCATGCCGCCCGCACGACGACCTGCATCTACACCGCCACGGCCGACAGCGCCTTCGTCATCGACCGCCATCCCGATCAGCCGAACGTGCTCGTGGTGTCGCCCTGTTCCGGCCACGGCTTCAAGCACTCGGCCGCCATCGGCGAAGCTGTCGCCCAGATGCTGACGGGCGCCAACACCACCATCGACCTGACGCCGTTCCGCCTGGCGCGACTGCTGAGCTGGAGCTTATCGCAGGCGCCCGCCACTGGCAGCATCGAACAGGAAAGCCCGTGCCGGATCGAACCCGATATCCAGTTGCGTTCCGGTGGCGACATCGCGGCTGTCGCGCAATTCGATCGTCAGCGGCTGCGCTCCGCCCGACTGCCCATAGGCATAGGACGCGCCGCCCAGATGTTCGACCAGATCGACCATCACCGCCAGCCGCACGCTGCCACTGGACGAAAAGTGCTCCGGTCGAATGCCTAGCAACAATTCCGCACCTGGCGCCGGCATGCTTGTCAGGGGCAGCGACACGGCGACATCGCCGAAATCGGGCAGCACCACTGCGCCGCTCTTCACCTCAGCGCGAAGGAAATTCATTCGCGGCGAGCCGATGAAGCCGGCCACAAACATATTGTCTGGCTGGTCATAGAGATCGAGCGGCGTGCCGACCTGCTCCACCCGGCCGGCGCGCAACACCACGATCTTGTCCGCCAGGGTCATGGCTTCGACCTGATCGTGGGTCACATAGATCATCGTGGCGCCGAGCTGCTCGTGCAGCCGCGCGATCTCCAGCCGCATCTGCACCCGCAATTCGGCATCCAGATTGCTCAGCGGCTCGTCGAACAGAAACACTTCCGGATTGCGCACGATGGCGCGCCCGATGGCAACACGCTGCCGCTGCCCGCCCGAAAGCTGTTTGGGCTTGCGCGCCAGCAATTCCCCCAGATGCAGGATCGCGGCGGCTTCATCGACCTTGCGCCGCACCTCGGCCTTGGGCATACCGTTCATGCGCAGCCCGAAGCCGATATTATCGGCCACGCTCATATGCGGATAAAGCGCGTAGGACTGGAACACCATGGCGACCCGGCGCTGCGCCGGATCGAGATCGGTCACGTCCCGCCCGCCGATAGTGATCCGGCCACTGGTGACCTCTTCCAGCCCCGCGATCATCCGCAACAGCGTGGACTTCCCACACCCCGACGGCCCCACGAACACCACGAATTCGCCATTGGCGATCTCAAGATCGACGCCGTGGATGATGGGGGTCTGGTCGAAGGATTTCTTGACGCCTGTGAGAGTCAGCCCGGACATGATTTCTCTTAACCTTTGATGCCCGCGCCAGCGAGCCCCTGGACGTAATAGCGCTGCAAGGGAAGCAGCAGGGCGATGGGGATGAGCGCAGTGATCACCGACACGGCGAAGAGTTGGTTCCAGATCGTCTGGTACTGCTGCTGGAACGCCGCCATGCCGACCTGGATGACCTTGAACTGCTGGCTCGGCATCGCCAGCAGCGGCCACAGGAACGCCTCCCACTGGAAAATAAACAGCAGGAGCGCCGCACTGATGCAGGTGGGCACCGACAGCGGCACATAGATGCGCAAGAGGATGTTGAGCCAACTCACGCCATCGAGTCGCGCGGCTTCCGCATAGTCCTTGGGCACCTGGCTAAAGAATTGGTAGAACAGGAAAACCGCCAGCCCATTAGCGACGCTGGGCACGATCAGCGCCGCGATATTGTCGAGCCAACCCAACTGCTGGGTGACGGTATAGAGCGGCAGCGCGATGGCCTCGAACGGCAGCATGAAGCTGATGATGATCAGCGTCAGGATGATGGTCTTGCCCCTGAACTGGAACATCGCAAAGGCAAAACCCGCCGCCCCGTTGACGATCAGCCCGGCCACCATGGTGATCAGCGCCACCAGCATCGTATTGCCGATGATCATGCCAAAACCGCGCTCGAAAATGCCGCTATAGGCCTCTAGAGTCAGCGGCGAGGGCAGCAGTGCCTTGGCGGTGAACGGAAAGATATCGGCGAACACTTCGCCATTGGGCCGCAGCGACGAGACGATCGCCCACCACAACGGCAGCACGAAAATGAAGGCGATGACCGCATAGGCCAGATGACGCAAGCCCAGGCCGACGCCGCGACGGACGGTGGTAGCGGCCATCAGCGTGCCTCCCCGCGGCCCGACAGCAGCCTGAACTGCAGCCCGACAATGACCAAAAGGATTGCCACCACCACCACGATAATGGCCACGGCCCGGCCCATATCGCCAAACACGAAGCCGGACTTATAGGCCTCGTACATCAGCACATTGGTGGAGTCCGCAGGCCCGCCCTGGGTCAGCATGAAAATGGGAGCGAACAGCAGGAAATTGATCGACACATCCGCCACCAGCACGAACAGCAGCGTTTGCCGCAACAGCGGAATGGTAATGAAGATCAGCCTCTGCCACCCCTTGACGCCATCGATCCGCGCGGCGTCGTAAATCTCGGGCGAGATATTCTGCAACCCGCCGATGATGAAGATCATCCAGTAGGAAATGCCCTTCCAGGTGGCGATGGCGATGATCGAATAGAGCGCCAGCGATTCCGCCGTCAGCCAGGGCTGCGCCGGCACGCCCGCAATGCCGATGACGCCGTTCACCAACCCGTCCTGGCTCAACATGATGCGCCAGATGATCACCGCCGTCGGCAGCGACACCCCGATCGGGATCAGGAACAGGACGCGATAGACACTGACGCCCTTGAAATTTTGCACATAGAGCAGCGCCAGTCCCAGCGCCAAGGCGATCTGGATCGGGTTGATCAAGAGGTTGAACCACAACGTGACCTTGAGCGAATTCCAGAACGCCGAATTGGTCAGCAGCGCCACGTAATTTTCGAACCCGACAAAGACCGAGTTGCCGCGCAGCACGTTGAAGAAGCTGTCATTGACCGCAAGCGCGATGGGATAGAGCCGGAAAACGACAAGCCCAATCAGAGCGGGGACCAGCAGCAGTATGATCAGCAGAACTGGTGTCCGAGATTGGGTCATGCCGTTTTCCGGTAAGCGCGATCCCGGGGGCAGCCGGGAACGCGTGTTCATATCAGGGGGCGACGCGGGCCGCGGCGGCTTCGAACTTCTGCACCGCGCTCGCCAGAGCATCGGCAACCGGCACGCCATTGGCAATGTCCACAAACGCCGTGCGGAACGCATCCTGCAACTGGCCATAGGCGGCAGTCACCGGGCGAGCCTTGGCGGTGTTGAGCGAGTCATAGACGCCCAAGCGGAACACGTCCTTTGGGAAGGCGTCGAAATCGGCACCCGTGCTGATCTGGTCGAGCAGCGGCTTATAGGTCGGCAATTGCTGCAAGGAATCAAACCACACCTTGGTGCCTTCCGCCGAGGTCGTCAGATAGCTGGCGAAATCGAAGGCTTCGGCCTGGTTGGCCGAGGCCGCATTGACCCCCACATACCAGCTCCCGGTTGGCGTCAACACCTTGCCGCCTTCGAAATAGGGGTACGGCGCCACGCCGAAATCGACGCCGCTCGCGGTTAGCCCCGGCAGGTTCCAGGTGCCGCCTGCCAGCATGGCCAGCTTGCCGTTGCCGAACAGTTGCGCCGCTTCGCCATAGCCAAGGCTCTTGGGGCTGACGCCCCATTCATTATAGAGGTTCGCCCAATAGGTCGCCGCCTTGGTCCAGGCCTCGCTGTCGAGATAGCCCTTGGCGGTATAGCCGTCCGGCCCGATCACGTCGGTGCCCAGCGACTCGCCGAACGGCTGGAGCTGATAAAGCTCGCCGAACTGCTCGACGGTGAAGCCATAAGTGGTGGTGCGCCCACCCTCCTTGACCGTTAGCTTCTGCGCCGCATCGGCCACCTGTTCCCAGGTCCAGCGCTTGGCCGAAGCCAGCTCGTCCACCTGCGCCTGGCTGGCAGTGCTGCCCGCCGTCAGCCCATCGGGCGGGGTAATGCCAGCCGCCGCGAACAGCGCCTTGTTGTAGAACATCACCTGCGCCGAATTGTTGATCGGCAGGGCATATTGCTGGCCGTCATATTTGCCGGCATCCAGCGCACTGGTCACGAGGTCCGCGGTGCTGATGCCCGCATCCACCGGCGACAGGAACCCACGCGAGGCATAACTCGCCACCAGCGGCGCATCGACATAGACCAGATCGACGCCAGCATCCTTGGAGCGCAGGCGCAGCTCGGCCACCTGGAAGAACTGCGCGAACGGATAGGGCTGCAGTTTGATCGCCACGCCCGGATGGGCCGCCGTATAGGCATCGGCCACCGCCTGCATGGCGGTGGTGTCGCCACCCTCGATCACGATCATATTGAGCGTCTTGTCCTGCGCCATTGCGGTGCCGGCAAGCATGCTGGCAACCAGGCCGGCGACGATGGCGATCTTCATAGTCTTCACGGGGCACCTGTTGGGCTGGAGAGATCGGACTTAGTTGGAAATCCTGCCGGCAGCCCAGATCAGGGCCTCGGTCACGAGGGCGGCGAAACGGGGCGCATCGGCCTGCATCGCCACGCCGACATTCTTGACGCGCTCGTCATGCGCCGGGTCCTGCGGCCGGATGTCGATCAGCGTCTGCCCATAGGTCTCGGCATCGCCAACGATCACCTCGCCCGGCAATTGGGCAATGGTGAACAAGCTAGGATCGATCAGATAGGCAATCGCGCAGGGGTCATGCAGCGGCGCGCCCGGCTTGTCGGCGCCGGCAAAGCGGTAATAGGTGCCGCAATAGAAATCCATGATATCGGCCACCACATTCGCGCCCGGCCGGGCCGCGCGGACGGCGGCAACGTCTTCGCGCCGCAGCAGCGTCTGGTGGGTGGTATTGAGCCCGAACATGACAAGCTTGACGCCCGAACGGAACACGATGCGCGCGGCTTCAGCATCGGCCCAGATGTTGAATTCGGCGGAAGGGGTCACATTGCCTTCGCCGGCCGAGCCGCCCATGAACACAACCTGCTTGATCTTGCCGGCCAGATCGGGCCGCAACGCCAAAACCAGCGCCAGATTGGTCATTGGGCCAATGACCACAACGGTGATCTCGCCCGGATGCGCGTCGACGGTACGAATGATCGCATCGACCGCATGGCCCTGCTCGGCTGGCCGGCTGGTCTGCGGCAGGTCGACCCCGGCGCTGTCCAGCCCACTCGGGCCGTGAAATGCCGCCGGAAATTCATAGCGATGCAGCAGCGGCTGCACGGCGCCGCGATAGACCGGAATATCCAGTCCAAACGCCGCGACAATGCGCAGGGCATTATTGGTGGTGTTGTCGAGCGAGGCATTGCCGCACACCGTGGTGATGGCTTCGATCTTGATGCTGTCGTGCCAGGCGGCCAGCAGGATGGCGGCCATATCGTCATGGCCGGGATCGCAATCGATGATCACGCGATGGGAAGGATTGGACACGCCGCTGCACTCGCACTGATATTGTTTCAATAAGCTGCATCATGACAGCGGCCACGCCCACCAGAGAAATCCCGGCCAGCGCGCGTCCTTTGCCCCGCATACAAGGGAAATCCTAGGCTGGACCCGC
Source organism: Devosia sp. UYZn731 (assembly GCF_040546795.1). Lineage (NCBI taxonomy): Bacteria > Pseudomonadati > Pseudomonadota > Alphaproteobacteria > Hyphomicrobiales > Devosiaceae > Devosia > Devosia sp. UYZn731. The sequence continues at coordinate 157,853 of NZ_JBEPOL010000008.1, read as the reverse complement.
TTTGGACAACAGCATACATTGCTCTGTTCAATTGACTTTTCCTGATGGGTCGCGATGCTGCATCTGCTCAATGCCCTGCGGGCCTTCGAGGTCGCCTCCCGCCTTGGCAGCGTGCGCAAGGCCGCCGAGGAATTGCGCGTCTCCAGCGGCGCCGTCAGCCGGCACATCAAGAATCTGGAGCAGGAATTCGGCATTGCGCTGTTCGAGCGCGGCAACCGCTCGATGAAGCTGACGCCAGCGGCCGCCACCTTTGCCGCCACGGTCACCGAGGCTTTTGCCTCGATCACCCGCGGCACCGAACATCTGCACGCCACCCATAGCCAAGCGACGATCATGCTGACCGCGCCCGATACCTTCCTGCTGCGCTGGCTGGTGCCGCGGCTGCAAAGCCTGGAAGCGGCGCTTGGCGGCATGTCGGTGCGCCTCACTACCTGGACGCGCGAGATCAACCCCGCCGACCGCTCCATCGACGTCTATGTCGGGGTGGGACCTCTGCTCAATATTCCCGGCATGACCGTCACCGCCGTGGCGCCCGAAACCTTCGGCCCGGTGGTCAGCCCCATGCTGGTGCGCGATCGCAAGCCGACCCCCGAATTTCTCTGGAGCTTGCCCCGCCTCGACATTCGCTGGCCGCCCGACATGTGGACCAACTGGTCCCGCGAGGCCGGCGTCACCCTGCCGCCGCGCGAAACCATCTGGTACGACGCACTATCCTTTAGCGTACAGGCCGCCGAAGCCGGGCTTGGCGTCGCCATCGGCCCCGGCCCCGCCGTCTGGGATGCGCTGGAACAGGGCCGCCTCATCGCACCTTTGGGCATGACCACGCGACAAGGCAGCTGGTTCCTCGCCTGGCGCAATGATCGCTCCAACCGCACCATGCACCTGCTCCGCCGCTGGTTCGAACAGCAGATGACCGGCGACCTGCGACCCTAGCCCGCATATTTCGACAGCAGCCAGCCAACGAGACTCGACCGCGCCAGCAGTTCGCTTGGCGGCGCCACTGGCGCAAAGCCATGCCGGCGCAAAGCAGCATCCAGCGCAATGGCCCGGTTCTGCGGATTGACCACCGCCATTGTCCGATCGGCAATTTCGCTGGCCAGCGTCTTCGACATGCGTTTTGCCATGAAATATCTCCACACACCTTTTAGCCTAGGCCCACGCGATTTCTGCGCTAATTTGATGCGCCGCCCTCGCCGCAATTGCAGTCAAGCAGGAAGCCCATGAATAACCCGTTGCTCGCCGCCTGGACCACACCCTTTGGCGCGCCGCCATTCGCCGAGATTGCCACCGAGCACTTCGAGCCCGCCTATCTGGCCGCCCTCGACGCCCACCGGCAGGACATCGCGGCCATCACCGCCTCCCCCGCCCCGCCCGATTTCGACAATACGATCGCGGCGCTCGAGCGCAGCGGCAGCTTGCTCAAGCGCGTCGACATGGTGTTCTCCCAGCTTGCCTCGGCTAATACCAACGAGGCGCTGCAGGCCGTTGAGCGGCGGATTTCTCCGCTACTGGCGCGCCATTGGAACGCGATCTATCTCGACGCGGCACTATTCGCGCGGGTGGACGCCCTCTACCGGACGCGCGCTACGCTTGGCCTCGATCCCGAAGCCCTGCGCGTCCTTGAACGCTATCACCTTGATTTCGTCCGCGCCGGCGCCAACCTGACCGAGGGCGACCGCGCCCGCTTCGGCGAGATCGTCGAACGCTTGGCGGTACTGGGCACCCAATTCGGCCAAAACGTGCTGGCCGACGAGCAGAACACCATTTTCGCCCTGTCCGAAGCCGAAACGGATGGTCTGCCCGATTTTGCCCGCGCCGCTGCTGCCGGCACCGCCAAAGACCGCTCCGTCAACGCTCCCTATGCGGTCACCACCTCACGCTCCAGCGTCGAGCCGGTGCTGCACTTCGCCCACGACCGCGGCGTGCGCGAAAAGGTCTGGCGCGCCTTCGTCAAGCGCGGCGCCAATGGCAATGCCAACGACAATAGCGCCGTGCTGGCCGAAATTCTGCGCCTGCGCAGCGAACTCGCCCAATTGCTCGGCTACCCCAGCTATGCCCATTTCAAGCTGGCCGACAGCATGGCCAAGACCCCCGATGCCGCCCGCGACCTGCTCGAACAGGTCTGGGAGCCCGGCCGCCGGCGCGCCATGGCGGATCGCATTGCGCTGCAGCAATTGATCACCGCCGAGGGTGGTGATTTCGCGCTCGAAGCCTGGGACTGGCGCTATTACGCCGAGCAGCTCCGCCTCGCCCGCTACGATTTCGACGAGACCGAAATCAAGCCCTATCTCGAACTCGACCGCGTCATCGAAGCCGCCATGTACACCGCCGGCCGTCTGTTCGGCCTGACCTTCGAGCCGCGAGACGACATTCCGGTCTATCATGATGACGTGCGCACCTGGGTCGCGCTGCGCGACGGTCACCAGATCGGCGTATTCTACGGCGATTTCTTTGCCCGTCCCAGCAAGCGCAGCGGCGCCTGGATGACCTCGTTCCGTGACCAGGAAAAACTGGATGACGCGGTGCTGCCGCTCATCGTCAACACCTGCAATTTCCTCAAGCCCCCCGCCGGCAAGCCCGCTTTGCTCTCGCTGGACGAGGCCCGCACCGTGTTCCACGAATTCGGCCATGGCCTGCATGGCCTGTTGTCGAACGTGACCTATCCCCGCATTTCCGGCACCAGCGTCGTGCGCGATTTCGTCGAGCTGCCCTCCCAGCTCTACGAGCACTGGCTGGAACAAAAGCCGGTGCTGGAGCGGTTGGTGCACTACCGCACTGGCGAGCCCATCCCGCAGGACCTCATCGACCGCATGAAGCTGGCGGCCCAGGCCAATACCGGCTTCCAGACGGTCGAGTTCGTCTCCTCCGCCATCCTCGACATGGACTACCATTCAGACCCGGCTGCGGGCGAAATGGCGGTCGACGCCCTCGAACACCGCACGCGCGAGCGCATCGGCATGCCCCGCGAAATCGCGCTGCGCCACGCCAGCACGCATTTCCTGCACCTGTTCACCGGCGACGGCTATGCGGCCGGCTATTACAGCTATCTATGGTCCGAAGTGCTCGACGCCGATGGCTTCGAAGCCTTTGCGGAAACCGGCGACCCCTTCGATCCAGCGACCGCCGACCGGCTGTTCAAGTTCATCTACTCCGCCGGCGGCTCGCGCGATTATGCCGAGGCCTATCGCCTGTTCCGTGGCCGCGATCCGCAAATTGCCGCGCTACTGACCAAGCGTGGCTTTGCGGCACCCACCTAGCCGGTCAGCCGCAGCAGTTTCGCAACGCCTCCAGATCGGGCACTTCGATATGCCGGTTACGCGTGATCGCGATGACGCCCGCCTGCCGCAGCTTGCTCATGTGGCGCGATACCGTCTCGATGGTGAGGCCAAGAAAATCGCCAATATCGGCGCGGCTGAGCGGCAGGTCGAACTCTGCACCGTCGCTGGACTCGCCGGCCGGGTCCAGATGGGTGGCGATGAGCCAAAGGAAGCTCGCCACCTTCTCGCCGGCGGTCTTGCGGCCCAGCGTCACCATCCAGTCGCGCGCCTCGTCGAGCTCCCGCAACGTCTGCCGCAGCAACCGCTTCTCCAGCGCCGGATTGGCCGCCATCATCCTCTCAAGGGCGGGTCTCGGCACCACGCACAGCTCGACCGGCGAAGCCGCCTGCGCATTGGTGACATTTTCATGGCCGAACAGCCGGCCGAGAAAGTCCGGCGCGAACTGCAAGCCCACCACCTGCTGGCGCCCGTCCTCCAGCGTCTTGCTCAGCTTGACCACGCCGCGCATGACATTGGCATAGCTGCGGATTTCGGTGCTGTCGCCAATCAGCTCGGCGCCTTCATCATGGCGCGCTTTGTGCGTGTGACGGGCCAGCTCTACCAGCTCCTGCGGATTGAGCACGCCGCACATGCCCTGATGCCGCGCTTCGCAGCTACGGCAGAGCAGGGGAATGTCGGAATTGTGGATATCCTGGCGCTCGCTCGTCATCGCGGGCCAGCATAAGGCATTTCCGCGATGGTGCAGCGGACTTTGCGTCGCAGGCCGTGGCCGATGCGTACTGTGTCACAGGGCGAAAAGCTTCAGCACCTCTTCGACGCTGGCCTTGCGGCCATAGTCGGCAAGCTGGAAGCTTTCGGCGAACTCGTGCCCGCCGCTCATCGCCGGCAGCGCATACATGAATTCGGGCCAGTATTTCAGGATGAAGGCGCGCTCGGCGGCCCAGTCACCGATCTGGGGAGCCTCAGCCAGGAAACCGCGTTCGAAGGGCGCAAACTCATAGAATTGCGTGGCGTGGGCGGCGCAGGCCTTGAGCTTGGCATCGATGGAGCCATCGACATCGACGACAATGTCGTGCCGGTGCACCTCGAGCGAGCCGTAGTCGATCATCTTGAGGCAGATCGGCGCCTGGGCCAGCGGCGGCACTTCCGGGCAGATATTGCCGTTGGTGCAGAAGCCCGAAGCCTCGCGCACGATGCGGCCGGCGGCGCGGTTATCGAGATGGCCGGGGCATTCGTCGTGGAAGGTGACGACCACATCGGCCTGCCAGCGGCGGATTGAGGAGATCACAGCGGTGCGCATGGCGAGATCTGGCATCAGCTCGCCATCGTGGATATCGAGAATCTCGTAGTCGAGCACGCCGAGATGGCGGGCGGCGGTATAGGCCTCGCGGGCGCGGCGGCGCTTGAGCGGCTCGCGGTCCATCTGGTAATGGCCGGCATCGCCATTGGTGAGCGACATGAACTTGACGGCGACGCCGCGGTCGGCAAGGCGGCGCATGGTGCCGCCGCTATACATTTCCGCCTCGTCGGGATGCGCTTCGACGACCAGCACTTTGAGCGGGTAAGACATTGTGGGCATAACTCCTTTAATTCCGGGCGCGCAGGGCATCGGCGGCGGCCCTGAGGGTCGCGCCACTGCGGGTAACGAAGCCTTCGAGTTCGTCGAGGCTGGGGTTGGGTGAGAAATAGTCGTCGGGCGCGATCATCGTGCCGGCGCGTACGCCGTCCTCGAAGACGCGAGAGAGACGGATCAGTTCGAGGATTTCGGCGAGCACGACGTCGGGCTGACGCGCCTGCCAATCAGGATCGAACAGCGGGATCTGGTTCTTGTCCGAGCCCCACACATTTTCGATGGTGAAGTTGGGATGGCCGCCGGCATCGAACAGGGCGCCAAGCACGGCCTGCCAGTCGATGACGCCATCGCCACAGGCGCGCGTCTGCCGCTCGAGCCCATGCGGGCGGGCGAACAGCACGATGTCGCGCATATGGGTCTTTTTCACATAGGGGGCGAGGCGCCTCGTGGCGGCCACCGGGTCTTCCCCGCGCACCACCACATTGGCCAGATCGAGGGTGACGCCGAGGGTGTCGGGGCCGACCTGCTCGATGAGCTTTACGATCTCGGCCGTGGTGATTTCCTCATGGGTTTCGACGGCGATGACGGCGTTGTGGTCGCGCAGCACCGGCTTGAGCTTGAGCAGGAATTTGCGAGTGGCGTCGAGCTGGTCGGGCCAGTCGACATCGGTGCGGTAGCGGTCGATGGCGTGCAGGCCCCAGTCGTGACGCTGGTAATTGGCGGTGTCGCCCCAGAGCGCCGTGCAGCCGATTTCGGTGGTGGCCTCGATCATGCGGGTCATGCCGAGAACGTAGTCACCCTTGCCGACATCGCGCACGTCGGGCGCTTCGGCTGTGTTGTAGGGATTGATCTTGCCCAGACCCATTTCAAGGTAGAGCCCCAGCTCGTCGGCGCGCTGTTTGACGGAAGCGAGGAAGCCGCGATCTAGGCTAGGCGAGACGTCGAGGACGGTGCGGAAGAAGACCCCCGCATGGCCGAGCTCGGCGCAGCGCTCCAGCAGCTTGATCGGACCCAATTCAGCGGCACGCGGGAACTTGCGGCCATCGATGCCGACGCGGATTTCGGGGATTGTGGTGGTCATGTTGTGGCTTCTGTCAGGTGATTGTGCGTGTGGCTGTCGGGCAGGCCCAGGCCGCCGGGAACCGCGGCGATCAGGCGGCGCGTGTATTCATGCTGGGGGTGCATGAGGACGGCCTTGGCTGGGCCCTCCTCGACGATCTGGCCGCGATGCATCACGGCGATGCGATCGGCGATATAGCCGGCGCTGACCACGTCGTGGGTGATGTAGAGCACTGCGACCCCCTGCTCATCGCGGAGGCGGACGATAAGATTGAGAATATCGCGGCGGATCGAAACGTCGAGCATCGATACCGGCTCGTCGGCGACCAGCAGCTTGGGAGAAGCCGCCAGAGCCCGCGCGAGGCCGACGCGCTGGCGTTGGCCACCGCTAAGTTCGTGCGGGCGCCGGTCGAGATAAGCGGCAGGCGGCGTCAGGCCAACTTCGCTGAGCAGGGCCGCAACGCGAGCTTCGACATCGACCCTTTCCCTTTGCGGGGCGGAAATGACGGCGCGGCGCAGGTGGTGGCCGATGGTGTGGAGCGGATTGAGCGAGCCGTAGACATCCTGGAACACCATCTGGGCAGCGCGCGGCGTGCTCTTCCGCCGGCGCGAGACTGGCACAGGGGTGTGGCCATCAACAACGATATCGCCGGAAGTCGGCCTTGTGAGGCCGGTGACCATGCGGCCGAACGTCGACTTGCCGCTGCCCGACGCGCCCACCAGGGCGACAATCTCGCGCGGGGCCAGGCGGAAGGAGACATCGTTGATGGCAACGAGCATTGAGCGGCCGGTGAGCGGGTTGGTGCCATAGGCTTTGACCAGATGGGCGGTTTCGAGCACCGGATGGGCGACATCCTTGGGGCGGATGACATCGGGAGTAGCGAAATCGATACGCGGGGTCGCCGACAGCAGCGTGCGGGAATACGGGTGGTCCTGATGCCGACGGAAGGCCTCGACCGTAGCGGTTTCGACGATTTTGCCGTCTTTCATCACGGCGATACGGTCAGCGACGTCGAACAGCAGCGGCAGGTCGTGGGTGATGAGCAGCACGGCAAAACCCATCTGCTGTTGCAGCGCCTTGACCGTGACGAAGATTTCCTGCTGGACGATGACATCCAGCGCGGTGGTGGGCTCATCGAGAATGACGAGCCGCGGTGACAGCGCGAGCGCCATGGCGATAACCACGCGCTGACGCTGTCCACCCGAGAGCTCGTGCGGGAAAGCGTTAAGGCGCCTGGGATCGATGTCGACCATCTGCAGCAACTCGGCCGGGGTCTTGCTGCCGCCGCCGCGATCCAGCACTTCCTGCAACTGCCACTTGATGGTCTTGACCGGATTGAGCGAGGTCAGCGAGTTCTGCAACACGATCGAGGCGGTGCGCCAGCGCAACTCGCGAACCTTGGCTTCATCGGAGGTCAGCATGTCGTGTCCGGCGATGCGGATATCGCCGCCGGTGATGATGCCCGGCGCACGCAGCAGGCGCAGGATCGACTGGGCGATGGTCGACTTGCCGCAGCCCGATTCTCCGGCCAGGCCCATGAACTCTCCGGGCGCGATGCTGAACGAGACGCGGTCGACGGCCGGCACCATGCCGGTCTCGCCCGCATAGCCGACGCTGAGGTCAACGATCTCAAGGGCGGGGATGATATCAGGCATTGCGCTTCACCGGGGTCATGAGCGAGGCGCTCGGTTTGCGGACGCCGGCGCGGCGCAGCAGCCGGTCGGCGCGGAGGCGCGGATTGCCGAGTTCGTCGACGGCGTTATTGATCAGCGCCAGCGAGAACGCAGTGAGCGCGATGGCCATGCCGGGGACCACGAAGGTCCACCAGGCGCCCCGGATCAGCGCCGAGGTATTCTGCGCCCAGAACAGCATCGAGCCCCAGGTCACCTGGCCGCCATCGCCGAGCCCGAGGAATTCCAGCGAGGCCTGGGCGGTGATGGCAAAGATCACCTGGTTGACGAAATAGGCGGCGACGACCGAGCCCATATTGGGCAGCAGCTCGATGGCGACGATGCGCCAGCGGCGCTCGCCCACATCCTCGGCCGCGGCGATGAACTCCCGTTCGCGCAGGCTGAGGGCCTGCGAGCGGAACAGACGGGCGCCAAAAGCCCAGCCGGTGATGGTCAGGACCATGATCATCGTCAGCGGCCCGGGGGGCAGGAAGGCGGCGAGGACGACGATCAGCGGCAGGCTCGGGATGACGAGGAAGACATTGGTGACCAGCGTCAACACGTCGTCGACCCAGCCGCGAAAATAGGCGGCGGTGAGCGCCACGATCAGCGCCAGGAGCGTCGTGAGCACGGCGATGGTGAAGGCGATCCACAGCGTGTTCTGGCCGCCATAGAGGAACTGGCTGAGCACATCCTGGCCCTGCCCGGTGGTGCCGAACAGATGCTTGAGCGAGGGGAACTCGTTGATCCCGCCGGTGGCGCGCTTGGGATTGTAGGGGGCGATCCACTGCGCCAGCGCCGAGGAGCCGACGAGGATGACGAGGATCACCGCGCCCACGGTAACCGGGATGGAGCCGAAAGCCTTGCGGCGCGCGGTGGCGAGCGTGTCGTAGAGCGCCATAGCGTCAGGCCTCCTGCCCGGTGCGAACGCGCGGGTCGAGCAGCACGTAGACGGTGTCGACGACGAAGTTGGCGACCAGCACCGATAGGGTGATGATGAGGAACAGCGCCTGCATCAAGGGGTAGTCGACCGAACTGACGGCGCGCATCAGCGAGTAGCCGAGGCCCGGATAGGTAAAGACGATCTCGGTGAGCAACTGCCCGGAGAACACTCCCCCGATGGCGGCGCCGAGCGCGGTAACGTTGGGCAGGAGCGCGGTGCGCACGGCGTGGGAAAACAGCACGCGGCGAGGCTTCAGGCCCTTGGCCTCGGCCAGGGTCAGGTAGTCCTCGCTGAGCACGCCGATCATGGCGTTGCGCATGTTGAGCGTCCACGGACCGAGCGACACGAGCACGATGGTGAAGGCCGGGGCGATCAGGTGGAAGAGCACATCGCCAATGCCATTGAGGGTGAATGGCGGCGGGTTGACGCTCGAATAGGCGTTGCCCATCGGGAACCACTGCAGCTTGAAACAGAACAGGTAGAACAACAGCAGGGCGAGGAAGAAGTACGGGAACGAGCCGAGAAACAGCAGCACTGGTGGTGCCAGTTTGTCGAACAATCCACCACGCTGCCAGGCAGCAAGCGCACCCAGCGCCGATCCCAAGACGAAACTCAGGAGGACGGAGGTCAGCCCGAGCAGGATCGACCAGCCGAAGCCGGCCGAGATGATGGCGGTCACCGGCGCCGGGAAGTTGGACAGCGAGCGGCCAAAATCGCCGTGCAGGATATTGCCCAGATAGGTGAGGTACTGGCTCCACAGCGGCTCATCGGTAAGGCCATAGGCGGCTTTCAGCGCGTTCAGCGAGGCTTCGTTGAGCGTGGTCGAATAGGTCGCCACAATGGTCGAGGCCGGATCTCCCGGGGTAAGGCGCGGCAGGAAGAAGTTGACGGTGATGGCGACGAACGCCGCCAGCAGGTAAAACGCCAATCGCTTCGCAACGTAGAGCATCACTTGGCCTCCGGGAGGTGGAGCCCCCGCTTGCGGGAGCCCCGTGACTTCAGGTCAGGGTGAGATTATTCGGCGCGCCGCTCGAGGTGCGGCCAGACCAGCAGCGGACCATTGGTCATCTGCAGGCTGAGCGGAGCGTACTGGTCCTGCTCGGTGGGGAAGCCGGTAAAGCGGCGCGTATTGTAAAGCCCCCAATCGGGCTGCTCATAGAGCGGAATGGCCGGCGCCGCCGCCGAGAACATGGCTTCGAGCTCGGCGATGACGGACTTCTGCTCGGTCGCATCCGTGGAGGCGGCGAACTTGGCCAGCAACTCGTCGACCTTGGGGTCGCCATAGCGCTGCTGGTTGTTCGGCGACGCCGTGCCGACCGGCTTGACCGACGTGGTGGCCATATTGTTGCGGTAGAACTCGAATGGGGTGGCCGTGCGCTGCGCGCTGCCGAGCGAGAGCTGGAACTGGCCCGTAAAGGTCGAGTTGGTCCAGCTATCCGCCGTGGTGGTGCGCAGGGTGACGTCGATACCGATGTCCTTGAGGTTTTCCGCAACGATCTGGGAGGCCGACACCCAATCGTTCCAGCCCGAGGGCACGATGATGTCGTACTTCATCGGCGCGCCGTCCTTGCCCACGCGGATACCGTCGCCGCCCTTGGCATAGCCGGCGTCGTCGAGCATCTTGTTGGCAGCATCGGGATCGATATTGACCCAGCTGGCGCCCTCATCGACGACCTTGGGGTCGATCCAGTCCTTGAACGGGCCTTCGGGCAGGCCGGTGGCATTGGCAGGCACGGACTTGCCCCAGACGCCGGTATTGATCATGCGCTGCCGGTCGAGCGCCAGGCTCATGGCCTTGCGGACGACCGGATCAGCAAGGGCGCCGACCGTGTTATTGGCCTGCAGCATCACGACCGACGTGCGCGGCCACCAATAGCCGAAATGCTCGGGATCGAGCGCCACGAACGTGGTATCGGGATCGGGCACCAGCCCGCCCCAGTCGAGGTTGCCCGAAAGCGTCGCGGCGCTGACCTGGTCATTGCCGTTGAAGCCCTGGATGAATACGCCCTCGATATTCAGCTTCTGCCAGTAATTCGGGTTTTTCGTCACCTGGTAGCGATCGGTACCGAAGGCGTCGATGGTGGTGAAAGGCCCGGTGGCGACCGGATCGGGGTTCTCGAAGGTCACCGGATCGCCGACGTCCATCCAGACATGTTGGGGGACGATAAACTGGTCGACCAGCGAATAGAGGCCAGGCGTATAGGTGGTCGAGAAGGTGAACTTCACCGTCTTGGCGTCTACCGCCTCCACACTCTTCAGATACTGATCGAACGCGCCGGAAGCCGGGCCGATCAGGCCAGGATTGGCCTTCATCAGGTTGAAGGTGAAGGCCACGTCATCGGCGCTGAACGGCTGGCCGTCCGACCATTTGACGTCATCGCGCAGGGTGACGGTCAGGCTCAGCGCGTCGGTCGACCATTCGAAGCCAGTCGCGAGCCACGGATCGAGCTTGCCGGTGGCGTAGTTCTGGATCATCAGCGGCTCATACATGGTGCGAGTGCTGACCCAGCGGGCCGTCGGTGAGAACGGATTAAAGGTGCGCGTAAAGCTGTTGCCGCCCTCGGCAACGATGCGCACGAGCTGGTCGAGCGGCACCTCCGCCAACGCGGGGGCGGTGACGGCAAAGGCCGAAACGGTGGCCAGCGCACCCAGGGCAACGGCGCGCAGGCTTGTGTGCAAACGTCCAAACCAGCCCGATAAGGGCTTCTTAGGCAGGGGGTCGATGTGCATATCTGTCTCCGGGGAAAGGCTGCTTCATCATCAAGGGTGGTCCAATCTCCTCACGGGAGGCCGCGGGCAGCGCTGCCTCCCGTGAACACACGTTCTCGAGCATGCTCGAGCGCGAGTTCTACGGCTCCCGCCCGCACGGCATTGCTGCTGACGGCGGTCGGGACAATTTGTGGAATAGCGATGGGGAGGCGGCGCAACACGTCGGTTACGCTATCGCAGAGCGGCTTACCGCCAGCGCGTCCGACGCTGCCGCCCAGGACGACCATTTCCGGGTCGAGAATGCCGATGGCGCCGGTGAGCGCGGCCGCCACACGATAGCCGAGCTCGGCGAAAAATTCCCCGTGCCGGTCACCCAGCGCAGCGCGCCGGATCGCGTCGATGGCGTCCTCGCCGCGAAGGCCGTGACGGCTGACCAGCGCTTCGATCGCCCCGGTATTGAGCAGGTCTTCGACCAGCGCCATCTGCACCGTCTCGCCCGGCCTGGCGAAGCGATCCGGCACCATGGCACCGCCCAGCTCGCCCGCCGTACCGGTCGAGCCGTGGATCAATCTTCCGCCGATCACCGCGCCGGCGCCAACGCCGTCGCTGATCCAGAGCAGGATGAATGACTGCACCGCGGTCGCCGCCCCATAGGCCATCTCCTCGATGGCGACGAGGTTCACGTCGTTTTCGATGATCACGTGGCGGTGGCCCAGAACTTCCTTGAGCGCTTCGGGGATATGGTAGCCCTCCCAATTGGGGAGCTGCTGGCCCCGCCGCAGATTGCCGGCGGTGATGTCCACAATACCCGGCAGGCCGACCACCAACTGATCGATATCCTTGATGGCGATGCCGGCTTCCCTGGTCACCCGATCGAGCACCGTGGTGAGGCGCTCATGCGCGTCGTAGCGCTCGCCGGGGCTGCCCGCGTGGTGGAAGCTGCCGATGACATTGCCGGCGATATCGGCGATCGCCGCGTCGATGCCATGCGTGCCGACGTCGATACCCGCGACGTAGGACGCTTCCTGATGCAGGGTCCACAGGCCCGCCTTGGGGCCATAGGTGCCAGCCTTTTCGCCATCGCGGCGGATGAGGCTGACCGCCTCGAGGCGGCGCAGCAGGTCGGACATCGTGGGCTTGGACAACCCCGTAAAGGCCTCGAGCTCCATGCGGGTCAACGCACCCTCGGAGAGGAGGCGCTGGAGCACCGCTTTCTCGTTGAGGTTGCGCAGCAACCTGGGACTGCCGGCAAGAATTTGCATGGTGACTAGACCGTCTGGTAACTTTCCTTACAGTGAGCAAAAACCATCTGTCATCGCTTGTCAAGCCAATGAGTCACATTGCCGCCAAAGCGAGCCCACATCGCTCAGTTGACAGTTTTGCGTCGGCTGATGCTCGGTATGCATCAAGCCGGGTCGATAGAGGTGCGACGAACTTTGGCTGGCCACTCGCCGCGGGCTTCGCGCAGAGACGGGCGCCTCACTCCCGACGCCAAGGCCGGCAGCCTATTTGGAAATGCTAGATCGACACCCGGCGGGCGCTACGCGAACTTCCGCCGATCGCGCAGGTAGTCGCCGTTGACCAGGTTACGCAGCCTGCCGTCGCGCTGGTACATCATCGCAGTTTGCACTGATAGCCGCCGGGCATCGGCGCCGCTCTCGGGAGTCTACCAGGCGGCGTGAGGCGTCACGATGAAGCGATCCTTGAGATTGCTGGCGGCAAGATCGCGATAGGCAACCGCCAAGACATCGCCGGGCAATGGCGGCTCCACCGGCAACGCCCGAGGCCGAAGCCACATCTCTTTGCGGCTCCAATGAGAACGTCATCATTATATCATGCAAGAGAATGCGTGCTTATCCAAAAGGCAGCGGCGACGGTATTTCTGCAGTGTCGCTTGGGGCGCGAGAGGTCCTTGTTGTCGACATCGATCTCCACACGTTGAATGGGCGGCTTGCCGGGAGGCCAGAAGAATGACGACTGGCGAAGCGAGGAACGCGTTAATTCTAGCCTCGCAAATCTGAGCCCTGCGTGACCGCTTGCCAACGCACCGGGCGGGATGCCACACTCCAGCATGACCATGAATTCGTTGAACGAACCGACGCGCGCCCTCACCAAGCTGAGCCTTAAATGGAGCATGATCGAGGAGCCGACACTGTCGATTCTCGACAAGTTCATGCTACTGGCCGATCTCGGCTATGACGGGGTGGAACTCGATGCGCCCAATGACCTGCCGGTGGCAGAGGTCCTGACCGCTCGGGACCGCTCTGGGCTCGCCATTCCGGGCGTGATCAATTCAATGCACTGGAAAGCGCCGCTAACCGATCCGGACGCGGCAGTGCGCCAGGTCGGCGTCCAGGCGATCCGCACTGCACTCGACAATGCACGCGAATACGGAGCCAGCACGGTGCTGGTGGTGCCCGGCGTGGTCAACGCCCAGACCAGCTACAGCCAAGCCTATGCGCTGGCCCAAACCGAACTGCGCAAGGTGCTGGACCACGCCGATACGACCGGCGTGTCGATCGCGATGGAAAATGTCTGGAACGACTTCCTGCTCAGCCCGCTCGAAGCTGCCCGGTTTGTCGACGAACTGGGCAGTGCCCGTGTCGGCTGGTATTTCGACGTGGGCAACGTGCTGCGCTATGGCCGGCCGGCGCATTGGACCGAGGCGCTCGGCAAGCGCATCCTCAAGGTGGACATCAAGGAATTCAGCCTGACACGGATGAATGCCGAGGGGCCCTGGAAAGGCTTCGAAGTCGAACTCGGCGAGGGCGACTGCGACTGGGCGACGGTCAACAGCGCGCTGCTCGCTTCAGGTTATTCCGGCTGGGGCTCGATCGAAATGCCGGGCGGCGACCGCCACCGGCTCAAGGCCCTCAAGGAAAGCGCGGACCGGATCGCGGCGCTTTAGGCGCCGCGAATTTCGCCAAGCATACGGCGGATATTGCCAAGCCCGGTTTCACAGCCAAACAAGGTCGGCTCGTTTCCCTCGTATTCGAGGGATACAAAGCCGTCATAGCCTGACGCCACCACGGCCTCGAGGATCATCCGGGTTTGCAGGTCGCCGAAGCCGAACACCGAGCCACGGATGAACTGGCCGCCGAGCGTTTCGAGCCAGCCCGGTCCGGGCGCAGCGCGGCGAACATAGAAATCCTTGAGGTGCACGAAGCTGGCATCGCCAAGGCTGGCTTTCGTGGCGACCACGGCGTCTTCGTCGACGCAGAGGAAATTGCCCACATCGACGGTGAATTTGAAATTGGGCAGGTTGACCGCGTGCAGCAGGCGCCGGATGCGGTCGCTGCCGTTCATGAAGAAGCCGTGATCCTCAACGCTCGTGGTGACGCCCTGGGTCGCGGCAAAACTGGCAATCTCGTGACAGGCCTCGGCAATGGCGGGAAAAACGCTTTCGAACTCGTCGGTTTGGCTGAACCGGTGCGACCACAGGACGACATCATGTCGCAGCAGGCTGATCTCGAGGCGGTTACACAGCTCGATATGGCGTTTCACTAGCTCGATCTGCGCGCGCCGCTCGTCCGCGTCGACAAAGACCAGTTTGGCGCCCAAGCAGATGCCGGAGATCGGCACGGCGGTCTTTGCCGACGCCGCCGTAATGCGCTGCAAAGTTTCCGTCTCGGTCGTTAAATCATAGCCGGCTTCGGCGCCCGGCCTGGCAAACGAAAACGTCGCAATTTCCAGATGCTCCGCCTGATTGGCGCTCAGCCAATCGAACATATCCTCGATCTGCAACGCACCATTGGCCAACAATGGACGGAAGCTATAGGACGACAGGCCGAGTTTCATGAAGGCGCTCCGGGAGGACGAAACGGTCGTTGCTAGCACGGCGTTAAATGTGCACTTTACGTACCAATAAAGTACCATTAATACCATTTCCATACCAGTTCAAAATGGGATGAGGGCCTGCCGATGCGTCAAGAATCCACAGATGTCGTCATCGTGGGCAGCGGCCCGACCGGTTCGGCCTATGCGCGCATCATCCGGCGCGACTGGCCGCAAGCGCGCATCCTGATGGTCGAAGCGGGCCCGCAAATCCTGCCGCAGACCGGCGCGCACCTGGACAATATCGTGGACCTCAAGGAGCGCGCCGCGCTGGAAATGCAGGCTCAGGGCGGCGATCGTACGCCGCGCCCCCCGATGAGCAAGGAGGAGTGGGAAGCGCGTCGCGCCGGCGGCTTCGATGCGTCCTATTTGCGCCGCTCCGGCCTGTTCATCGCCAATGAGGCCGATCCCGCCGAAAATCTGTTCGCCGGCTTTTCGGCCGCCAATGTGGGCGGCATGGGGACCAAGTGGTCGACCGGGACGCCGACCCCCTCGCAGGTGGAGCGCGTGCCGTTTATCCCGGCGGACGAGCTGGCCGCGGCCATCGTCGTCGCCCAGGGACTGCTGGGCACCAACACGAACCCCCACCCCAACGATCAGACCGCCATTGCCATGCGCGAAAAGCTGGGCGCGACGTTCAACCTGGGCCGTTTGCCTGACCGTTTCGTGCAACCTATGCCGCTGGCGGCAACGCCCGGTCCCAATGGGCTGCGCTACCACGGCACGGATGTGGTGCTGGGGCCAATGGTCGACGAACCGGCCGCTAGCTTCCAGATTTTGGCGGAAACCGCCTGCCGCCGCATCGTCTATGAAGGCAGCAAGGTTACCGGCATCGATCTCTGCAAGCCGGGTGAGGACGAGACTTGGTTCGTCGCTGCCGGCACCGTCATCGTTGCTTGCGACGCGCTGCATTCTCCGCAGCTCCTCTATGCGTCCGGTATCCGCCCGGCAGCGCTGGGCCGCTACCTGAACGACCACTTCATCATCTCGCAAATGGCCGAGATGCAGAATGAAGTGCCGATGCAGGCCATGAGCTGGATTCCGCCGACCAACGACTTTCCCTTCACCGTCACCATCCACCCGACAAGCCTGACCAGCATCACCCGCCCGGACGGTTTGACCGGCCAGCCCGTCGGCATGGGGGTTTTCTGCCCGTCCGATCTCAACCCCGACAATCGCGTGCTGTTCGATGAGACTAGGCGCGACTGGATGGGTCTGCCGGCGATTTCCATTCAGTGGCGCGAGTCTGAGGCCGACAAGGCGCGCCAGGAATATGCCAAGGCCACGGCGCGCAGCATCGCCGAGATCATCGGCCGCCCGGCGCCTGGCTTTGCTACCATCGTGCAGCCAGTTGGCAGTTCGCTGCACTATCAGGGCACGATCCGCATGGGCGAAACCGATGACGGCACCAGCGTGTGCGACCGCAACAGCCGCGTCTGGGGGTTCGACAACCTCTACGTCGCCGGCAATGGCGTCATTCCGACGATGACGGCCACCAATCCGACGCTGTACTCGGTTGCGCTCGCCACCTTCGGCGCCCGCCAGATCGCCAGCGAAAAGCGCGTAGTGGCCTAAGGGCCGCTCATCTCTCCTCAAATTGCGGGACCCTGCAAATGTCGGATCAGAAGTTGAAAGTGCTCGTCGTCGGCCTTGGCCAGATGGGCCGCAGTCACGCCATCGCCTATCACAACCATCCGGGCTTCGAGATTGTCGGGCTGGTCAACCGCTCGACGCGGCCCCTACCCGATGAACTGACCGGATATCCGCTGCGACAGGATTATGCCGACGCACTGGTGGAGTTTTCGCCCGATGTGGTGTCGATATCGACCCATACCAACACCCATGCCGATTATGCCGTCGCGGCGCTGGCAAGCGGCGCGCATGTGTTCGTGGAAAAGCCGCTGGCCGCCAATGTGCACGATGCCGAGCGCGTCGTTGCCGCCGCCAAGGCCAATGGGCGCAAGCTGGTGATCGGCTATATCCTGCGCCACCATCCGTCTTGGATGCGGCTGATCGAGGAAGCGCGCGGGCTGGGTGGCCCTTACGTGTTCCGCATGAACCTCAACCAGCAGTCCAGCGGCGCTGCCTGGGACATTCATCGGCAGATCATGCAGACGACATCGCCGATCGTCGATTGCGGCGTGCACTATGTCGATGTGATGTGCCAGATCACCGACTCCAAGCCCGTCGAAGTGCGCGGCATGGGCGTGAACCTGGCCGCCGGGCTGCCGACGGGCATGTACAATTACGGCCACTTCCAGGTGTTGTTCGACGACGGGAGCCTCGGCTGGTACGAGGCCGGCTGGGGTCCGATGATATCGGAAACCGCCTATTTCGTGAAGGACGTCATGTCGCCGGGCGGCTCGGTTTCAATCGTCATGGACGGGGGGGCAGGCTCCGCCGATATCAACGCCCATACCCAGACTTCGCGCCTGCTGGTGCACCATGCCGATACCGACGCGGCGGGCAAGTTGACGCGACCCGATGACTGGCTGGACATGCATGATGAGCCGGGGCACCAGCAATTGTGCGATCGCGAGCAGGATTTCGTCTATCGCGCGGTGACGGAGGATTACGACCTCAACCGCCACATGGACGACGCCGTCGCGTCGCTCCGCATCTGCCTCGCCGCCGACGAAAGCATCCGAACGGGCCAGCCCATCCGGCTTTGATGCGGTTTGGGCTTGCAGGTCGCAGGTAACGCGACGCCTTCTGCGGTCGGCTATTGCACTACCAGGGGCGTGTACGTAGACCGACTGGAAGCGACGAATGTTCGACGAATGAATGAAGCTATAGCTAAACAGTCGGACCTTATTGCGGGACGCTCGCGCGCTCATATCGCGTCGTTGTGACGGATGCCTTATGACCCTCCCGACATGCCCGAAGGCTGGTTTAGCCGCGGCGGCGGCACCCCTTAGTGATAGTTCAATGGGCCGCTTAGATTGATGTCCGCTTTTAGGAATTGCTCGCAGACGTCTGAACGTCCGAAATGGGGCACTTAGCCGACCGGCCGCTTCCTACCCGAGGCTGTGTGAAAACCCTTGAACATGATATGATCAGTCACTGCTGCGGAGGTGCCCCACGGGACGTTTCGTTGAAGTTGCTGACCCTCAGGAGGCGAGCTTTCTGCCGGCCGTCTCCAAGACTAAGTTGACCCCGACATCCCGGTCCGCGTGATCGACGCTTTCGTTGATGAGCTCGATATTGCCCAGATCGGCTTCGGGCGTGTCCAGCCGGCATCCACCGGCAGACCCGGTTACGCCCCGGGCACGATGGTCAAGCTCTACGTCTATGGCTATCTGCACCGTTTGACCTCAAGTCGGAAGCTGGAGCGCGAGGCCGGCCGCAATATCGAGTTGATGTGGCTGACCGGCAAGCTGGTGCCAGACTTCATGACCATCACCGACTTCCGCCATGACAATACCAGCGCGATCCAGGTCGCGTGTCAGCGCTTTGTTGCTATCTGTCGAGCCCTTGGCCTGGTCGGCGGCGACCCAGTTGGCCGGTCGCGCCCGTTACGAAAAGGCGGCGGTGGTTTTTAATTTGTACTTCGTGTGACAATCCTTTGTGCCAGGCGAACGCTTGGCAGCCTGTGCTTTTCATTGTTGTTTGGTGTGGAATGTGATGGCGTAGCCATCCGGGTCGCCGGATACGAAGAACCGACCGAACGGGCCCTCATTGAGGGGGGCCAGAATTTTCCCGCCACGCTGTAAGATCAGCTCATGCAGAGCGTCGGCGTCGTCACAGGCGATCCAGATCACAGCACCCGTGCCCAGCGGGCCGATTTCTGGAAGTGGACGAATAGGTTCGCGCAGTGCCAGAGCAATCGGGGAGGTGGTGAAAACGACCGCGCCAGGAGGATTGCGCTCCTGTGCGACGAATCCAAACACGTCCTTGTAGAATTCGGTAGATGCGGCGAGGTCGCGAACCTGCAGGGCGATAAAGGATGGCCCGATTGGCATTGTCATGGCGGATGCTCCAGTTTAGTATCAGGTTCCTTATATTTATATCAGGTTCCTGATATGTCAATGAGCAAGATGTCTCCTGAGAGTGGAGAGGCCTGGATCGGCTACAGTTTGAAAATCGCTCAACATCGCCTGCGGCAGCGGCTGGAGGCGGAGCTTGAGGGCACCGGCATATCGGCGGCGCAGAATGCTGTTTTGCTGGCGATTAGTCACAATCCCCGCATTTCCAATGCGGCCCTCGCCAGAGCCGCGTTCGTAACGCCTCAATCCATGCAGGGCATGCTCGTCACGCTTGAGCGCGATGACTTCATCACGCGAACACCGCATCCAGACCATGGTCGGATTATCATGACTGAGCTGACCGAAAGGGGCAGAACCGCCGCGGCAGCCGGTATTCTGGCGTCTGAGGCCGTGGAACGACATATGCTGTCGGGCCTGACGCCGGATGAAGCTAGGATGCTCGGCCAACTATTAAACCGGTGCGCCGACGCCCTCGACCCGGGCAACCAATGAGTAGTCGGATCTTGGCAGTCGTGCTCTGGCCGCAACACCGTTACTGACAGCTTTAATTTAGGTACGATTGTGATCGTTCGTTGAAGCCTGGAGGCGTTGATCGGCCCCGTGGTCGAAGGTAACACGGCCAGAGAGTGACGTGTCTGTTAGGCTCGGACGACGAGAGGTTTCTGTGAGTACCGGTGTTATTGAGTCTGCGGCAGAGGCTTCCATTGTTGACAGTTACGGTGCCCAATTATCGAAGTCGCTTAGCCTTGGATTTCGCGCCGTCCAGTTGGCGTTTGTAGGGTCGATATCCCTCGCGGTCCTGTCGCTCCTAATGGCTCCGATAGCGCCTACACCGGCATATGCCGAGGGCGGCGCATCTAGCGGCACAGCCGTATCGGGCGGTGCCGACAGTGTCTCGGCCCCAGGCGGTAACGGAGGTACGGATACGTCCTCCCCGTATCGCGGCGGCGGCGGCGGGGGTTCCGGCGTTGTCGGCGGAGCCGGTGGCGTTGGCTACAACAATTCGTCTCCTGCTGCCGCAGGCGGGGCGACAGCGGGCGCTTCAGGCGCGTCGGGCGCCGGCGATGCCGGTAATGGCGGCGGCGGCGGCGCGCATGGCTTCGTCGGGGTATTGCCGACAGGGGCCAGCAGTGGCGGTAACGGCGGTGATGGTGGGGCATCATCCGGCAACGGCGGCGGTGGGGGCGGAGCCGGGGGGTATGGCGCGGTCGTCACAGGCGACGGCACACTGACGACCGCAGTCACCGGGGGCAATGGCGGCAATGGCGGCTCCGGCTTTATCATGGGCAGCGGCGGCAGTGGGGGTGTCGGCCTGCTGGTCCAAGGCAGTTCGGCGCTGACAGTGGGAACTGGCGTCGTAGTCAGCGGCGGCAGCGGAGGAAGCACGCAGGATGGCGTGGGTATCTTCGGTGGTGCCGGCAACGGCGGCGCTGGCGGCAAAGGCATCGACGTCCGCAGCACCGGGCTCGTCCTGACCAATAACGGCAGCATCGTGGGTGGGAGCGGGCGCGTTGGCGGCAACGGGGGACCGGGGGTTCAAAACGGCCCACCCGGTACCGGCCCGCGGTATTCGGGCACTGACGGGGCGGGCGGCGCGGGCATAACAGGCGCGGGACTGACCATCATCAACAGTGGGTCGATCGCTGGCGGGCAAGGCTACGTGAACCGTGCCTCTACCCAGGCTAACGCGATCACCTTTACGGGAGGCGTCAACGCGCTGACGATTACGGCGTCATCCACGATCTCCGGCCGCGTCGATGCCTTTTCGACGAACGATACCTTCGGGCTCGGCGGGAGCGTGAACGCGTCGTTTGCGCTCAGCCAGCTTGGGGCGGCCGGAGCGGCGGTTCCGCAGTATCGTGGCTTCGGCATTCTGGAGAAGTCGGGGACGAGCACCTGGACTGTCACCGGCACGGCCTCGACGCCCCTGGCATATCGTGTGCTCAATGGCACCCTGGACTTGGGCGCAAGCAATCAAAGCGCGACATCCTTGTTGCTGACGGGAGGCACGCTGCGGAACGGGACGCTGACAAGCAGCGGCGTCTTCGATGTTCGAAGTGGCACAATCTCGTCCAATCTCGCAGGGACGGGATCGTTGACCAAAACCACGAATGGTACGGTCAGCCTGTCTGGGACCAATACCTATTCCGGCACGACCACGATCGGTGGCGGCATCCTGGAGGCCAATTCATCCGCGGCCCTCGGAGACGGATCTACGACGAACACTCTCATCTTCAATGGCGGAACGCTGCGCGCTACGGGCGCGATCACGTCCCTGGACGACCGGGGCGTGCAGATGCTCGGGGCCGGCACGCTCGATACGAACGGAAATGCGGTTAGATTCGGGGGCAATATTACCGGCGCAGGTGCCTTGACCAAGACGGGGGGTGGAACCCTGACGCTTTCGGGTGTGGGCACATCATACTATGGCGCGATCACTGTCAGTTCGGGCGCAGTGAACATCCAGAGCAGTTCGGCGCTGGGCAGCACGGCAGCCGGGACAACCGTTACGGCAGGCGCGGCGCTGGAGCTGCAAAATGACATAGCGGTCGGAACCGAGGCGCTGACGCTTGCGGGCCTGGGCGTTGGTGGCACCGGTGCGCTTCGCAACGTTTCCGGCGACAACAGCTACGGCGGCGCCATCACGATAACGGGAGACACTCGCATCAATTCCGACACCGGCTCGCTGGCGCTGTCCGGAGACATTGACGGCGATGCGGCCGGGCGCGTCCTGACCATCGGCGGGGCCGGTAACGGCACCATTTCGGGTATCATCGGCAGCAACATTAACGGTGTCACCAAGGACGGTCTGGGTGTCTGGGCGCTCACCGGCGCCAACACCTATGCTGGTGCAACCGCAATAACAGCGGGCACCTTGCAGGTCGGCGATACGGCGGCACTGGGTGATGGGTCGGCAACCAACAGCCTGATATTTAGCGGTGGTACGTTGCAGGCGGTCGGCGATATCACGTCGCCGAACACCCGCGACGTGATCCTGCCGGGCGCCGCAGTGATCGATACCAATGGTCATGCGGTTTCGCTGGCTGGCACGATAAGCGGCCTGGGAACGCTCACCAAAACGGGACTTGGTACCCTGACGCTGACCGGGACGAGCACCTATACCGGCCAGACGAGCGTCGATGCCGGCCGGCTTTCGGTGGATGGCGCCATTACGGCGTCATCGATAGTGGTCAACAATGGCGGGCGGCTCGGCGGCACCGGCACCATATTCGACGCGCTCATCAATACGGGTGGCACGCTGGCCGCCGGCAATTCCATCGGGACGCTGAACGTTTCGGGCGCGCTCACTATGGGGGCAGATTCGACGCTGGAGGTCGAAATTGGCTCAGGCGGGAATATGCCGGGCGTGCACAACGACCTGGTCGCGGTCGGCGGCGCGCTGACGATCGATCCATTGGCCAAGGTCCTTGTGAAGTCCGTGCCCACCGGCGAGACCGGTACGACTTATGAGCCGGAAACCACCTACACGATCCTGACTGCCAACCGCGGTCGGACGGGCACATTCAACTCGGTCGCCGACGACTTCGCCTTTCTCGACGCCTCGCTGGATTACGACGCCGACAACGTCTACCTCAGCATGAAGCGCAACGACCTCTCGTTCTCGGGTGCGGCGGCAACGCCGAACCAGCGGGGCGTAGCCGACGCGCTAAGCGGATTTTCCAGAACCGATCCCGCCGTCCAGGCCTTGCTCAACCTGTCCGAGCAAGATGCAAAGGCCGCTTTTGCTTCGGCGTCGGGTGATAGCCAGGCCGCGGCCCAAGCCGTGATTGGGCAAACGTTCGATCTGCTCGCCGGAAATCTCGGTTCGGGTTCGGGCGGCTCTGGTCGTGGCGTTCTCAGCATGCTCGATGCCGGGCCAGGCCATACTGGTATTGTCGAGGCCGAGCCGAGCGCATCCAGCGCCGCCTGGCTGACGCCTATCGCTGCACACGGTGTCATTGATGGCGATGGCAATGGCGCGGCGTCGGATTGGAGCACGGGCGGGCTTCTTGGAGGGGTCGAGCGGCAACTGTCGCTCGGGGGTGGAGATGCTGCCTTCGGCATTGGTGCCGGATTTGTCGCCACCGAGGTGAGTTCGCCGGCGCGCGAGACAACCAGCACGGTCCAGGGCGGACAGGTCGGAGCCTATGGCACATGGACGGATAGCGCGCTGGACCTGAGCGCACAGCTCACCTACGGCGCCAATTATGTGCACTCCTCGCGGGGCATTACCATCGGCGCCCTCAAGCGGACCGCAACGGCGAGTTACTGGGTACAGGGCGCCGGGATCGACATAAAGGCCGGCTATGGCTTAGCGCTCACCGATAGCCTGAAGGCCGGGCCTATTGCCGCGGTCGGTCTTGGCTGGTCGGGCCACAACGGTTTCAGTGAAACGGGCGCCGGCAGCCTCAACGGCAGCTTCGCGGCCAATGGCAGTTGGAGGACCGATACCGCTCTGGGCGTCGGGGCGAGCTACCAGCTCGATGGCGACGAGGGCCATTTCAAGGTTTCCGGCCGCGCGCTCTGGCTGCACAAGTGGGGAGAGGTCGTTGCTCAGCAGACCCTGACGCTTGAGGGGGGCGGTGGCGCCTTCACTGTGTCCAGTCCTGAAATCGGCCGCGACCGTATGGAAGTGGGCGCGGGCTTTCAATGGCAACCAACTGACCAATTGACTGTGTCGCTGGACTATACGGGGCGGTTCTTTGGAGGGCAGAGCGAGAACATCGCTAAGGTCGGGCTAAGCGCGGAATTCTAAGTCGAGGCGCCGGAAATCCTCAGAGGGAGTTCGAGCACTTTCGAAAGCTCACTTCCTTCCCCAGTGGGCGTGCAAAAAACCCCCAGCAACGCGGGCTGCTGGGGGCTACCCTTGGAAGATGTGATAACAACCGACAGGTGGCGCCAGTGTCTAGGCAATCACCTTAACGTCTCATGAATTCACCTAAGCTCGGCAGCGGATCGGATCACCTCGTCGCGGAGCCGGTCCATACCATCTCCCAAGTGCTCGATCTGTTCGTTGAGACGCTCCGTGGTCAGCACCGCGAAGCCGCTATCAGGATGCACCCGTTCGCGCTGGGTTACCGCGCAATAGCCTCCGGCTGCAGATGATGCTGCAGGAAAGCGAGCGCCACCGCGACCCATTCGGAATGGCCTTCGCGGAGCGCGTCGGTGGGATGCGTTGTGCCGTTTCGAATGGACAGGAACCCCATCTCCACCCCTGTCGCAACGAGCTGCGTCACCTGGCTCTTCGTGAGGCCAAAGCGCTCTGCCACCTCCGCGCGACTGGGAAAAGGCAGGCCGTCCATTTCGGCGACGAGCAATGACATTGCCAACAAAGTGCCGCCTTCCTTGTGACCAGAAAAATGCATGAACCGGGGCACCAACCTTTGCGGCTGAAGACCGGAATCGAACTCGCGACCGGCGCTACGAAAGAAATGGATCAGCAGGCGAGGATCACTTTTGAGATGCGCCGTCAGCGACAGACCAGGCATCAAGGTGTCCAATGCCACCGTCGCCGGCACCATCCACTGGTGAGGGAACCGCAGCATCCGGTCCGTCGGAGCATAGTGCCAACTGCGCCGATCCGATGGGTTCGGTGTGCGGGTCAGAAATCCAAGGTGCACGGCCAAAGCCAAGGTACTCTTGAGCACCCGGGGTGTTACCTCGCCACGCCTGCAAACCTCATAGAGCTCGCCATAGGTCAGTGCGCCATTGCCCCCTCTGACAAGGCTTTCGGCCCAGAGCGGAAAAAAGAAGTTGATGACTCGGAACCGGTCTTCATTGGCGATCAACTTGCCATAGGACCTCCCCGCCTCCCTGAAGGCGACGATATCCTTTGTGTAGCGTTTGACGGCTCCCTCGAAGTTCGGCAACGCCTTGAGGGTATGGGCCAAGTCACGAAGTTCGACGTCAGTTCGGATGGGCGCGAGCGGAGAAAATTCTTGCATGGCAAGATTCAACAGCATTCGTGCAAAATCGGCAATAAGCGGGGCGATCAATTCAACTCGGAAGCGGACCCAATTCCGCCGAAGCTGCCGCAGAGCTGGTGGCTCAGTGCGCCCGTGAATGACGACCAAGACTGGATAGATTTCGCACTTCGTCGAATGACGGTTCCAGGAGATTTGTCCGACTGTTATGTTTGTCTTGATTTAGGCCGGCGGCCGCTTGTGGTCGTGCCGCAGTTGAACGGCAGCTGTTCCTTCCCCGGGTCCCGGCAGCGGACAGATCGCCTAGTGTACGCTTTGTCGAATTCTGATCCGGAGGCGGACGGTCCGCGAACCACCCCATTATCGCCCTTGCCTCGTGTTGAGCGGACCGGCTGCTTTAGGAAATCGAAGAGTCTGTCTGAACGGCCGATTTGGGGCGCGGCGCTGCCCGGCCACTTACGACCCAAGCGTGTTGTCGTGGCGATTGATGCAATCGCCGCAGCGCTCCGCCGCAGCGATTTCCCGATATCCAATTGATGATCCAAGAGCGAGGGAGTGCCCGGTCATGCCGAGAGCTGTCAGCTTTCGCGATGCAGTTACCCAAAAGCAGACAGTCCCCTTTCCACCCCGCCGTGGCCAGCCCGCGCTGGTCACGCAAGAGTCCAGTCTACGAATTTGGTAAGCTCTGTCTGCCAGAATGGATCCCCGTGGTCGCCCACCTGTTCACTCAGTATGACGTCCGCGCCAACGGCACGCAGTGCCTCGGCCCAGCGGAAAGCATTTTCAAGAAAGAACCCGCGAAGGCGTTCTTTCGTGCACGGAAAGTGGATTTCCGCGCTCTGTGATTTTCAGATGTTGGGCGGCGGCATGGCGCCGGTCATGATCGCTACCGCGTCGGACATGGTGTGATTTTTTGGGTTGATCACCGCGATCCGTTTGCCCAATCGGTGGATGTGAATGCGGTCCGCGACCTCGAACACATGCGGCATGTTGTGGGAAATCAATACGATGGGCAGGCCACGCCGCTTGACGTCGAGCATCAGTTCCAGCACGCGACGACTTTCCTTGACCCCCAAGGCCGCGGTGGGCTCGTCCATGATCACCACGCGCGAGCCGAAGGCGGCCGCCCGTGCCACCGCCACGCCCTGGCGCTGCCCACCCGAAAGCGTTTCCACCGACTGGTTGATATTCTGGATCGTCATCAGACCCAACTCGCTAAGCTTTTCGCGCGCCATGCGGTTCATGCCGGAACGGTCGAGCAGCCGAAAAATATTGCCCAGCGGCCCCGGCTTGCGCATCTCGCGGCCTAGAAACAGGTTATCGGCGATCGACAAGGCGGGCGACAAAGCCAGGTTCTGGTACACCGTCTCGATCCCGGCCAGCCGGGCTTCCATGGGCGATTTGAAGCTGATGGGCGAGCCATCGAGCTTGATGACGCCGGCATCGGGGATCACAGCGCCGCACAGCGCCTTGATCAGGGTGGATTTGCCAGCGCCGTTGTCGCCGATGACCGCGAGAATTTCCCCCGGCATCAGCTCGAAATCGGCATTGTCGAGCGCCACCACCTTGCCGTAGCGCTTTTGCAGGCCCGTGGCTGACAGGATCGGCTGCGGTCCGGCAATCGGTGTGGCGGTGAGATTTGCGGCTTGATCGAGGCTCATGCTGAGATCTTTCTGATCCACTGATCGATGGTGACCGCGAGGATGATGAGCGCGCCAACGGCAAATTCCTGCCACAGCACATCGACGCCCGCGAGCGCCAGGCCGTTGCGAAACATGCCCACGATCAGCGCACCCAGCAGCGTGCCCACGATGGAACCGCGCCCGCCGAACAGCGATGTGCCGCCGATCACCACTGCGGTGATGGAGTCGAGGTTCGCCGTTTGGCTGCCCAGCGGCGAGACCGCGCCGACGCGGCCGATCAGTACCCAGCTGGCAATTGCGCAGATAAAACCGGCCAGCGTGTAGACGCCGATCAGCGTCATTTTCGTGTTGATACCCGCCAGGCGCGCGGCCTCCGGATCATCGCCGGTGGCGTAGATATGGCGCCCGAACGCAGTCCGGTTGAGAATGTACCAGACGCTTGCGGCGATCAGAATCATCAGCATCGATCCAGCCGTCAGCACCGCCCCGCCGCCGATCGGCACGCGCGCACCCATCCATTGCAGCATCGGCGCCACCGCCGCGATATCCTGGCTGCGGATGGTCTCCGAATTAGAGATGAAGATCACCATGGCGCCGTAGATCGACCAGGTGCCCAGCGTCACGATGAACGGCGGCAACTTGACCTGCGCCACCAGCACACCATTGATGAACCCGCACAAAATGCCGGTGCAGATGCCGATGACGAAGCTGGCTTCCACGGGCACGCCTGCCACCACCGACAGCCGCCCCATCACGATGGACGACAGGATCATGATGGCGCCGACGGACAGGTCGATACCCGCGGTCAGGATGATCAGGGTCTGGGCGATGCCGAGCACACCGATGATCGTCACCTGCTGCAGCACCAGCGACAGGTTGAACGGCGCGAAGAATTTGGAGCCGGCGGCAACCGAGAAAATGGCAATGCCGACAATGAGCACGATGAAGGGAATAGCCGTCGGATAGGCATGCAGAAAGGCCTGTAGCCGACGGATCGGACCAGGCGCGTCCTCATCGAAACTCGCTACACCCTGCTCAACGCCCGCCAAGCCTTTTTCGGCAATCGACGTCCCCGTCGCGTCATCGCTCATACGATCCCTCCCAGGGTTTATCCGAAACGCCCGCCTCGCACGCTTGATCCCTCCCCGCGCGGGGAGGGATCAGATCGTGTTGTCAGCGCACTCTTAGCCCCAGCAGAGCTCGGCGCCCTTGGTGGTGTCGATGGAGTCGACGCCCGCAACCGGTTTGTCGGTCACCAAAGCGGCGCCGGTGTCGAAGAAGTCGAGGCCGGGGGTAGCCGCCGGCTTTTCGCCCGTATCGGCGAACTTCTTGATCGCTTCCATCGCCATGGCCGCCATCTTGAGCGGATATTGCTGGCTGGTGGCGCCGATCACGCCGGCCTTGACGTTGGCGACTCCGGGGCAGCCGCCGTCCACCGAGACAATCAGCACCGAGCCGTCATCCTTGCCGATGGCCTTGAGCGCTTCGAACGCACCAGCAGCAGCCGGCTCGTTGATGGTATAGACCACGTTCACGTCCGGGCATTTCTGCAGCAGCGTTTCCATGGCGGTACGGCCGCCGTCCTCGGCGCCGCCGGTCATTTCATGGCCGCAGATGCGCGCGTCGTCTTCGTCCCCATACTTGTTGGGGTCTTTCACATCGATGCCGAAGCCAGCCATGAAGCCCTGGTCGCGTAGGTAATCCACGGTCGGCTGGTTCACTGCCAGATCGAGGAAGGCGATCTTGGCGTCGGCCGCCTTGTCGCCCAGCGTGCCCTTGGCCCAAGAGCCAATCAGTTCGCCCGCCTTGCGGTTATCGGTGGCAAACGTCGCGTCGGCGGCGCCGATCGGATCGAGCGGCGTGTCGAGCACGATGACCAGAAGACCCGCATCGCGCGCCTGCTGGATGGTCGGCACGATGGCGCTGGAATCCGATGGCACGATGGCAAAACCCTTGGCGCCCGAGGAGACCAGGTTCTCGATGGCGGCAATCTGGCTGTCATTATCGCCATCGAACTTGCCGGCGAAGGTGCGCAGCTCGATACCGAGCTCGTCCGCCTTGGCCTGCGCGCCCTCACGCATCTTGACGAAGAACGGATTGCCTTCCGTCTTGGTGATCAGCCCCACGACGGGCTTGTCCTGGGCATATGTCGCGGTGCCAGCCATCAGACCGAGCATCACCGCGCCTGCGGCCGCGACCTTAAAGAAACTATGCATGGTTTTCCTCCCAAAGGGTTCCTCGAGCGAACGCCCGCAGTTGACCTGCATTGGTGCGTTTCGCATCCGGCGTGCGGCGATGATGGGCTCATCGTCCGCTGCCATGCCCCATCATCAGCAAATCGCCTGCCCCCTGTCAATAAGTTAATCCAGTGGATTTATTAATTGACAGTGCGGCGGCGAAAGGTCTGATTTATGCCTTGGAGGAGACGCCAACCGGACGGCGCCAGTTGCATTTCGGCGCGATTTGCCGCCAATGGCGGATAGCTAAAGGCTTGGTGTCAAGGAGGAAACGGTGTCGTCTGCGCGCGCCAAAATTGGCCAGAAACGTTCGGACGGCTTGAGCCGTGGCACGAACCAGAGCGGCGTGCGCCTCTACAATGAGCGCCTCGTGCTGTCGCTGATCCGTCGGCATGGCAATCTGCCCAAGGCCGACATCGCCCGCATGACCGGGCTGTCGCCACAGACCATTTCCATCATCATGAACCAGCTGGAGGCCGATGGCCTGCTGACGCGGGGCAATGCCCAGCGCGGCCGTGTCGGTCAACCGTCGGTGCCCTACTCGCTCAATCCGGAGGGGGCGTTTGCCTTTGGGCTCAAGATCGGTCGCCGCAGCGTCGACCTCTACCTGATCAATTTTGTCGGGGAAGTGCAGGCCAAACTGCACCAGACCTATGCCTATCCGACCCCGCAAAGCGTGCGCGACTTCGCCATTGCCGGCTTGGCACAATTGCAGGCCGACCTGCCTCCGGACACTATCGCGCGCATCGCTGGGCTCGGTATTGCCGCGCCCTATGAAATGTGGACCTGGGCCGAGGAAATCGGCGCGCCGCTTGAGGATATCGAGGCCTGGAAGAGCGTCGACATAAGGGCCGATCTCGCGCGAATCTGTGCCTGGCCGGTGTATTTTTCCAATGACATCACGGCGGCCTGCGCGGCAGAACTGATGTTTGGCAACGGCGCTGACTATATCGATTATCTCTATGTTTTCATTGGCTCTTTCATTGGTGGCGGGCTGGTGCTCGATGGCCATTTGTTTCCCGGACGCACGCGCAATGCCGGGGCTCTCGGCTCCATGCCCGCCTATGCCGGCTCGCCCGAGAGATCGCGCCAGTTGATGAATGTCGCTTCGATCTATGTGCTGGAGCGCAAATTGATCGAGCAGGGCCGCGGTGCCGATCTTCTGTGGCAATCCCCTGACGACTGGGGTTCGCATCTGGGTCCGGTGCTCGATGACTGGATCGATGAAGTTGCCGAAAGCCTGGCCTATGCCATCGTCGCTGCGATCGCGGTGATCGATGTCGAAACCGTGGTGGTGGACGGCGCATTTCCCGTCAGCGTCCGCCAGTCCATCATCGAGCGCACGCATACAGCGTTGGATCGGGTCAATCGCCAGGGCCTATCGCCCTTCATGCTGGTCGAAGGCGCGCTGGGCAGCGGCGCGCGCGCCATGGGCGGGGCGGCGATCCCGCTGCTGGCCAATTTCACGCAGGACCGCGAGGTGCTGTTCAAGGAAAACGGCTGAAACCAGCGCTTCGTCGCCGAAATCGCCGGCTTGCCGCGGCTCTCGGGCGGCAAGGGTGTCCACGTCGTTGTGCCGCTCGTTCCGGAGGCCGACTGGCGCGCTGTAAAATCGTTCTGTCAAGAATTCGCCGAGCTCCTGGCCAAGACCGAGCCCTACAGGTTCAACATGAGCAAGGCGCGCCGTAAGGCCGCATGTTCGTCGATTGCTTGCGGAACGAGCACGGAAGCACGGCGATCTGTCCTTGGTCGACGCGGGCCCGTGCTGGCGGGACCGTCGCAGTACCTGTGACTTGGGAGGACCTGGCGACCATCGACCGGGCCAACGCCTTCGATGTGTTCGCCGCTGCCGAGGGGGCGAGTGGGCCGGACGCTTGGGCGGGTTATCTCGAAACCGAGCAAACGCTGACTGAGCGCATGCAAGAGGCCATCAAAAAACACTGAACCGTCGCTCTCATTATTGAAGCGGTGAGTTTGAAGAGCTACTTGAGACACATGCCGTCTAAGCCAAAAATGAAGTTGGAGGCCAAGCTCGTTCGCGAGTGGACGCTGCCGGCTGCCGCAACGCTCGGATCGTCGGTGCGGGCGAGGGGTATCTTGCTGGAAATGCGGGCCCGCCTTCCTGCCGCAACGAAGAAGTCGCTCGACATCGTTGGCGCAGTGCTGGCGCTCCGGATGACGGAGGGCGCCGAAGAAGATTTTCGCACTGCGTCGGAGGTCGTCTCGAAGGCACTGGTCGGGATCGAAGACCTGCCGGTCATCCCTCGAGAGATCCAGGATATCTTGTCGATTTCGACCACCGAACGGCATCGGTGGCTAAAAGACGGTCGCCTCCAAAGCGCCGGTACGCGGACGGTGAAGCTCCGTGGGCGTGCCAAAAAAATCACTTTCCATGTCTTCAATCCCCGCCACGTCGAAGAGGTGTTGAACGAGGACTTGATATCGGCATGGCGCGAGGATGACGCTGAAACCAAGGCCGAGAACAGGCGGCAGGCAGCCTGGAAGGCAAGACTCAAGCGCACGCCGAAAGCCAGTGGCGAGCTTAGTCCCGAAACCACTGCAGACGACGGCGCTCGACATAAGCTCAAGGGTTGGGACGAGTTCGAACGCGACGGATTGTTGCGTTGAACCTCTCGAGACCCAACCAGGGAGGAGTGGCCCAGCAGCCCTTCTAATACCGAAAGCAACCCGCTCCATGGCTAACGCTGGGGCGTGGTCGAACGAACATGGTCGAAACCGTTCAAGATATCCATACCGGCCTGAGTGACGACTGGGCCGCCTTCTTCCTGTTTTAGCAGGGCCAGCGACAGCAACTTGGCGAAGTGAAGTGGGTCAACATGGTCGGGCACCGTAGGCGCAGAGAAGCTGGCCAGAGTCTGCAGTTCTTGTGCTGTCAAATCGTCGCCGGCCATCATGATCTCCATCCGATAGGTGGAGAACAAGCGAGTTGGCCGGCCGGTTGCGTGTCCATGGCATCTCGCGAGCAGTTCAAGCGTTGATCAGGAGAAATAGGAGCACCCATGAACACTGCGAATTTGCAGATCGAAGGCCTGCTGATTGCTATCGCGTCGTTGAACGACCTGCTGGTCACCAAGGGAATGGTCGATCGCCATGAGATATGTCATGCCTTGGATGTCGCCGAGCAAACTGTGCTGGGGGACTACAGGACGGAGGACCTCGGGGAAACACAGCGCGATGCCATCGCATTTCCGATCAGGCTGCTGCGGTTGGCTAATAACGGCGCGTCCGACACGGAAATCATGCCGTTTTCAGAACTCGCCAAAATGGTCGGTCAGACCAAGGGCCGCTACAACGACGAGCAATAGATCACTTCATCGATGGGGCGGCGGCAGCGGCCGGTGTCTCTGTGGAGTCCACACCTGCTCCTGTGGTCGTTTCGCCTGACGCGGGACAAAGCGGTTGCCCCTCTTCCACCACGTCAGAGGGCGCCGGGACTGGAGGGGCGGAAGTGTCAGTTGGTTCACTGGAGATTGGCGCGCTCGAAGTGGTCGCCGGCTTTGACCCATCCGGGCAGGGCGCTGGCGTCGTCACAACGCCCTCCTGCAGACTTGTGCCTCCGCCCGGGGCGATCTGGCCCACAACCGGCAGAACGGCTGTAACGGCGAAAACCATGCCGGCTAGTGTGAATAATGTCCTCACTATTGCTCTCCTCAAGGCATCCCTGATCTAACCGTCAGCCGCCTTAAATGTTCCACCGGGAGCGGGTTCTCCTGCTGCACATATCGTCAAGAGAAAATCATCTGCAACTGCTGGCGATTGCTACTGCGGCAGCAGTTGATCTAGCGCATGCGCGGACCTGTTAGCAAAACGACGTCCACGAAATTTGGCAGATCAAAATCGCCTACCAACTCTTCCGGCGCTTTAGGTCGACGCTTATGGCAAAGGCGAGTGCGGCAATAAAACCGCAGGAAACTGCTAGCATCTGGGGCACCTGACTGGACAATGCCAGCAACGGCGCAGGGTCGTAAATTTTTCCTTTCGTCGCCGCTGGTTCAGGGCTGGGTTGCCGGTTCGGCTTTGGCCCGTTGCTCGACTGCATCAATCTCCCGCTGAATCTCCGCCTCTTTCGCGCGCTCGGCACCTATGGCTTCATTGTCGCTCGGCAGGCCTCAATGATCCGGTCGAGCTTCAGATGAAAAGCAAGCCCATCCCGCCGTCCCGAAACCAGTACCGCCTGACCGATGATCATGGTGGTGAGAGAGATGGCGAGGTTCACGATGGTGGCAGCGTCTATGCCCTTCCCAGTGACTAGCGCGACGGCCGAGCCGACGAAGGCGAGCGACGTGAGAATGGCGAAGGACACTGGTCGGGAGATCATGGCCATCTGGCGTCGCGGCAGGCCCGACAACTTGCTGCACCACTCCGACCAGGGCAGCCAATATACATCCGAGCAGTTCCAGCGCCTGATGGCGGATCATGGCGTCATCTGCTCGATGAGCCGGTCTGGCAATGTCTGGGACTATGCGGCGATGGAGAGCTCCTTCTCATCGCTCAAGACCGAACGCACCGCTCGCAAGGTCTATCGCACCAGGGACGATGCCAAGGGCCGATGTGTTCGACTATATCGAGCGCTTCTACAAACCGAGGCGCCGGCACTCAACGCTGGGCTATCTCAGCCCCGTGGATTACGAAGAGCAAGCTAAGTTAGCCTAACTGCGTGTCCACCGAACCGGCAGCAGCTCAACTCTTCGTACCCATTTCCTGCTGGTCGCAAGCGTACGGGCCGCGCTCTCCGGATAACTACACTAGGGTGATGCAGCGCATTTACCGTCGTTCAGCCCGCGTTCACCCGCTCCCCCTCTATATCGAGGCGCAAGGCGACAGGTGACAGGTTTGCG
Source organism: Devosia sp. UYZn731 (assembly GCF_040546795.1). Taxonomy (NCBI): domain Bacteria; kingdom Pseudomonadati; phylum Pseudomonadota; class Alphaproteobacteria; order Hyphomicrobiales; family Devosiaceae; genus Devosia; species Devosia sp. UYZn731. The sequence goes on along the minus strand of NZ_JBEPOL010000008.1, from coordinate 124,137 downwards.
GTTTAGCGGGAACTTGATGCGGTCTAGTCGGGACCGCATAAAGTTGCAGCGCCGCCACAAAGATCGCTCACAACATTGCGAGCGATTGCGCCCGTTAAGATTTGCGGAGTATTGATTTTTTCATGCGGAACGACTGGCCGGAGCCTCTGATTCTGGCCTGGCCCGAGCCCGCGACAGCGCCGCCGGAGTTCGCATGAACAAGCTTATGGTCTGCCTTTTCGCCGCTCTCGCCGGTGCCAGCACTGCTCTGCCGGCCTTGGCGCAGGATGCGACGACGACGCTGCCGACGCGGGTGGTCATCGCGCCGCCCCAGAGCGAGTTGGCCAGCACCATCAAAACTGGCCTCGCCGCCGCCTATTACGGCGCTGTCAAAGACAGCACGGCCTATAACGAAGCCCAGAAACTCTATTTCTTTTACGGCGAACGCCATTTCGAGCCGCTTTGGCTGGAGCAGGCCGCCAATGGTGACGTGGCCTTTTCCGCCTCGGCCCAGAAAATCCTCAAGCTGTTCCTGGCCGCCGGCAGCGAAGGGCTGCGCCCCAGCGACTACCTGACGCCCGATCTCGATGTTGCCGGCGCCAAGGGCGATCCGCTCAAGATGGCGGCGCTCGAAACCGCCTTTTCGGGCGCCGCCATGCGCTATGCCAGCAATATCTATACTGGCCGCATCCGCCCGCTGTCGCTATCGGAAAACCTCGATATCGAACCCAAGCTGCTCGACCAGTCGGCTCTGATGATGCAGCTCGCCTCGAGCGCCGACCCCGTCGCTGTCCTTCAGGCCCTAGAGCCGACGCATCCCGAATTCCTCGCCCTCAAGGCGGCTTTGGCCAATTTCGACGGCAGCGTCGACCAACCCGTCCACGTCGCCGATGGCAAGACGCTCAAGCCCGGCATGAGCGACGAGCGCGTCCCGCTGCTGCGCGAACGCCTCGCCCTGCCCGCCGTGGCCGACACGACCTATGACGACGCGCTGATCGAGGCCATCAAGGCTTTCCAGGGCAGCCTGGGCCTGACCACCGATGGCATTATGGGCCCGGCCACCGTCGCCGCGCTCAATGGCGGCACCGCCATCACCCGTAACGATATCCTGGCCAATATGGAACGCTGGCGCTGGATGCCGCGCGATCTCGGCGCCTTCAACGTCTTCGTCAACCTGCCCGAATACCGCCTGGCCATCTATCGCCAGGGGCAGGAGGTTTACACCACCCGCGTCGTCATCGGCGCCACCGCGCATCAGACGCCGATTTTCTCCAACGCGATCCAGCACATCGTCGTCAATCCCTACTGGAACGTGCCGGCCTCGATCGTGCGCAACGAAATCGCGCCCAAGACCCGCGCCAATCCGGGATACATTGCCGGCCAGAACATGGAACTGCTCTATGGCGGCAAGGTCGTCAGCGCCTCCTCGATCGATTGGTCGGCCGTGGGCAACAGCTTCCCGTTCAGCGTCCGCCAGCGCCCTGGTGCCGGCAATGCTTTGGGCCAGATCAAGTTCCTGTTCCCCAACAAGCACGACGTCTACCTGCACGACACGCCGTCCAAGTCGCTGTTCGCCCGTGACTACCGCGCCTATAGCCATGGCTGCGTGCGTGTGCAGAACCCGATGGAATTCGCCGATGCGCTGCTGGCCAACGAAACCACCATCAGCCGCGCCTCGCTTGAAGCCATGTTCGGCACCAGTGAGCGGTGGGTGAACCCCGAACATCAGATTCCGGTGCACCTGGCCTATTTCACCCTCCGCGTGCAGCCCGATGGCACCATCCGCTCGTTCGGCGACGTCTATGGCCACAATGCCAAGCTGATCGAAGCCATGGGCCTGAACACGCCCGGCGCCGCCCCTGCGGCAGCGCCCGTCTCGGTTGAAGACGGCGCGCTGTCCCCCTGATCTGGTGATTATCGCAGCCGCAATTTCTCAGATCTGGCGACTGCAGCCACTATAACCCCACACCCACCGGCCTTCCGGCGGACTTGATCCGCGGGCCACTCCCCGCATGTGCCGTGTTGAGAGTGGCCCGCGGGTCAAGCCCGCGGGAAGATCGCGTTTGAGGCAGGGCTTGGCGCTGGCAATGCTGGCGCTCGGCAGCGCCCCTCCGTCCCGTTAACTCCCGCTTCACACTTTCGCCTTGGTTCAGCCAGCTTTTGTCAGTAAAAATGCAACTATGAGGGGTCGAGGTACCCAGGCTTGAGGTCTCGTTAGCGTTAATAAGTTCTACGCGACTTTGCGCTAAAATCGGACCACACTGTAGTAACCGGGCAGAGTTCAGCGTGACGGGGACAGCTTCTTGATACGCAACCATCTCCTGCGGCTCATCTTGAGCGCGCTTCTGAGCATGACTATGCTGTTGCCGTCCCTGACGGTTCCAGCCAGTGCGGCCAACGAGCGCAGCCTTTATCTCTATTATACGCATACCGGCGAAACCGCCCGCATCGTGTTCAAGCGCAATGGGCAATATGTCCAGGCCGGGCTCAACCAGCTCAACCAGATGTTGCGCGACTGGCGCCATAACGAGCCTGCCAAGATGGACCCGGCTTTGTTCGACCTGGTCTGGGAAGTTTATCAAGAAGTGGGCGCCACCCAGCCGATCAACGTGGTTTCGGCCTATCGCAACCCCGCGACCAATGCCTCGCTGCGCGCCGTCAAGGGCTCGGGCGTCGCCGAAAATTCGCAGCACATGCGCGGCAAGGCCATGGATTTCTTCATTCCCGGCATTTCGCTGACCAGGCTGCGTGCCGCCGGCATGCACAAACAGGTTGGCGGCGTCGGCTTCTATCCGACCTCGGGCAGCCCCTTCGTGCATCTGGATACCGGCAATGTGCGTGCCTGGCCCCGCATGACCAAGGCGCAGTTGCAGCAGATTTTCCCGGACGGCAAGACGCTGCATGTGCCCACCGACGGCAAGCCGCTGTCGGAGGCCGGCCGCCAATACGCCATGGCGCAGTGGCAGCAGTGCCATACCGTGCCGTGCAACGGCAACGCGCGCTACAATGACACCCAGGTCGCCAGCAATGGCGGCGGCGGCTCGGGCCGTTCGCTAACCGACATGTTCTTCGGCAAGGGCGAACAGCCCGCGCCAAGCGCCCAGGCGCCCATGCAAACCGCGTCCGTCGCCCCTGTCGAGGTCGACGCCCCCATCCCAGCCATGCGCCCCGCGGCGCTTGGCGCTGTGGCCCGAATGGCCGCTGTCAAAGCGCCGCCACTGCCATTTTCGACCACCGGCAGTGCGCCGCTGGACGATGCCGAACTGATGACTGCGAGTGCCGCGCCGATCCCCGCGATCAAATCGCAGGCCTTGCTGATGGCCACGTCGGCGGCCCTGCCCGCCGGCAATGGCGAAACCGCCGTGACCGCGATTGCGGCCCTGACGGCTCCCATCCCGCAGCCGCGCCTGCAGATGAGCAATCCGGCCGATGCCATGCTCACCGCCTATGCGCCCATCCTGACGCAGGACCCCGAGGCGCAGCGCGCCCTGCAGATGATCATCGAGCGCAGCACCACCGCCAGCGCTCAGCCCAAGGCGCCCATTGCCGTGCTACCGCCACTGCCCGGTACCGCCAATGGCCTGCATACCGCATCGCTGGGCGGCCAGCCTGCCGTCAACGCGCTGAGAAGCCTGTTCGGCAATCCCCAGGATACGAGCAAGCAGCGCGTTGCGCCCCTGGCGGCAGCCTCGCCGGCAACTGTGCGTGCCGATGCCAATGCAATGCGCAATGTCGACCTGATCGCCCCCGACCTTGAACACGTCGCCGAGGTCTTCCTCACCCCGGTCGTCATGACGTCCGACCATTTCGCGGTCATCTACGACCATGACGAGGCCGATTTCGATCCCACCACCGAAATGGGCCGTTACGTCACCGTCATGGGCGCCGGCGCCGTTCCGGCCGAATTGAGCGCCACCCGCTTCCAGACCAGCCACCCGCCGATCGTCGCGTTCAACTAGAGCCAAGCGGTAGCCGCCCCAATTCCAGCATGATCGCAACTTAGCGCTAGCCTGCGGCGTTTGGCGCGGCAGGTCTGTTCCGGTTGCAAAGCCAGGGGCCCGGGCCTAAACCTCGATTGTCACAATCCTTGGTAAAGGATCGCCCGCTTGCCCGACAAGCCGCTTACCCCTCTGCTCGATACCGTTTCGACGCCCGCCGATCTGCGCGCCATGCCGCGCGAAAATCTGCGCGCTCTGGCCGATGAGCTGCGCGCCGAAGTGATCGACGCCGTTTCGGTCACCGGCGGCCATTTGGGCGCTGGCCTTGGAGTTATCGAGCTGACCGTGGCCTTGCATGCGGTCTTCGATACCCCGCATGACCGCATCATCTGGGACGTCGGCCATCAGGCCTATCCGCACAAAATACTCACCGGCCGGCGCGACCGCATCCGCACGCTGCGCCAGAAGGATGGCCTTTCCGGCTTCACACGTCGCGCCGAGAGCCAATACGATCCGTTCGGCGCCGGCCACTCCTCCACCTCGATTTCCGCCGGCCTCGGCATGGCGGTCGCCAGCGACTTGCAAGGCAAACCGCGCAACGTCGTCGCGGTCATCGGCGATGGCGCCATGTCGGCCGGCATGGCCTACGAGGCGATGAACAATGCCGGCGCCATGGATGCACGGCTGATCGTCATTCTCAACGACAACGACATGTCGATCGCGCCACCGACCGGGGCAATGAGCGCCTATCTGGCGCGGCTGGTTTCAAGCCCAGCCTATTTGGGCATGCGTGAAACCGCCAAGTCGATCACCAAGAAACTGCCGCAGTTCTTTCATGAGCCGGCCCGCCGCACCGAGGAATTCGCCCGCTCCTTCTTCACCGGCGGCACGCTGTTCGAGGAACTGGGCTTCTATTATGTCGGCCCCATCGACGGCCACAATCTCGACCACCTGCTACCGGTGCTCGACAATGTGCGCGATGCCGGCGACGGCCCAATCCTGGTTCATGTCGTCACCAAGAAGGGCAAGGGCTATGGCCCGGCCGAAGACTCCGACGACAAATATCACGGTGTCTCCAAGTTCAACGTCATCACCGGCGCCCAGGCCAAGGCCCCGTCAAACGCACCATCCTATACCGCGGTGTTTGCCGAGAGTCTGATCCAGGAAGCCACCGACGATCCGCGCATCGTGGCGATCACCGCCGCCATGCCCTCTGGCACGGGGTTGGACAAATTCGCCGAGATCTTCCCGGACCGCATCTTCGACGTCGGCATTGCCGAACAGCATGCGGTGACCTTCGCGGCCGGCCTTGCGACCGAAGGCATGAAGCCATTTGTTGCCATTTACTCCACCTTCCTGCAGCGCGCCTATGACCAGGTGGTGCATGACGTGGCGATCCAGCATCTGCCGGTGCGCTTCGCTATCGATCGCGCCGGCTATGTGGGCGCCGACGGCCCCACCCATGCGGGCAATTATGACGCCGCTTATCTCGGTGCCATTCCGGGTATCGTGCAGATGGCCGCCGCCGACGAGGCCGACCTCAAGCACATGGTCGCGACCGCCACCGCCTATGACAATGGCCCCATCGCCTTCCGCTATCCACGTGGCGACGGCGTGGGTGTCGACATGCCCGCCCGCGGCATTGCGCTGCCCATCGGCAAGGGCCGCATCATGCGACAGGGCGGCACCATTGCAATCCTCAGTTATGGCACGCGGCTGGGCGAAGTGCTGGCCGCCGCCGACAAGCTGGCAGCCCTGGGCCTTAATCCCACCGTGGCCGATGCGCGCTTCATGAAGCCGCTCGACGAGGAATTGATCGCCCAACTGGCGCAAAATCATGATGTACTGCTAACCGTCGAGGAAGGCTCCATCGGCGGCTTCGGCAGCCATGTTGCCACCTTCCTCGCCAGCAACGGAATGCTAGACGGCAAGCTGCGCTTCCGCCCGCTGATGATCCCCGATCATTTCGTTGAGCACGCCAGCCAAGCCGATATGTATGCCGCCGCGGGCCTCGACCGCGCCGGCATCGTGGCAACCGCGCTGACCACGCTCGGCTACGACAGCGCCGCTCTTGAAGCAGCGCTCGGCAAGATCAGCTAGTTTTAGCGCCGGAATTAACGGGATTGAGACGCTGGGCCGCTATCACCGCAGCAGAGGTGAAGCCATGACCATTTCTGCCATGTCCAGCGGCCTGTCCGGCTTGCAGCGCGCAACGCAAAAGTTCGAGACCAGCGCGGCCCGCGTCGCCAGCCCAAATTCAGGCGCCGACTTGGCGGAGGAGTTGATCAACGTCCTCACCGCCAAGCTCGATTTCGAAGCCTCGACCCAGATCATCAAGGTCGCCAGCGACATGCAGAAGTCGGCAATCGATATCCTGGCCTGATCGCCTATTTCCAGGTAAAGGCCCGCGTCACCGCATAGTTGAACACCGAGCTCATCACCGCGCCGGCGAGGCCGGCGATGAAGGTCTGGTGCCGCAACTCATAGATGCCGCTGGCCACGGAAATATTGGCAATGCCACCCAAAGCGCAGATCGCATAGAAACCCAGCAGCCCGACGACGAGTTTGCGGCCGCGCAGCTTGCGATCCGAATAGGTCAGGTTGTTGTTGAGGAAGAAGTTCCAGGTCATCGCCACCATCGTGGCGGCGATTTGAGCCACGACGAAAATCGTTTCCGACGACAGGGCGCCATTGCCGCCTAGCCCTGCCGTTACGGCGCCAAGCGTGGCCATATGCACCACCACACCGGTCACGCCCACGAGGCCAAACAGCAGGAAGCTCGGCGGCAGGATGCCACCGCTGAGCTTGGATGCCCACAGACCCAGATACTGGATCACGATCAGCGGGTTCATCTTGCTCTCGCCGGCATGACGCGGGCGGAACGTATAGGGGACTTCGGCAATCTGCAGCGGCTTGCCGTTACGCGCCGAGGTCACGATCAGGTCAATCAAAATCTTGAAGCCGTCATTGGCCAGCTTGGGCGCAACATTCTCGAAGATGTCGCGACGAACAAGGAAAAATCCGCTCATCGGATCGCTGATCGGCTGACCGGCGATCATCGCCGCCATCTTGGTGGCGAGCCGGCTGCCGGACAGGCGCGTGGCGCTCAGGCCGGTCGCTGCCGAGCCTTCGCCCGCAAAGCGCGTTCCAACCACGAGATCGGCCCCCGCCAATGTCTTTTCTAGCATTTGCGGCAGGATGGCCTCGTCGTGCTGCAAATCGGCGTCAATCACCGCCACATAGGGGGCCGACGTCGACGCCATGCCCTCGACACAGGCCGAGGACAATCCGCGCCGCCCGAACCGACGAATGCAGCGAACATTGGCGTAAACGCGCGACATTTCATTGACGACGGTGGCGGTGCCATCGGGACTATTGTCGTCGACGACGATCATTTCCCAGGCCGTCTCGTTGAGCGCAATCGCCAGCTTTTCGTACAATAACTCGATATTGCCCCGCTCATTGAAGCTTGGAACAATCACCGCGAGCTGTGGCGGATGGCCAGTGGCAACGGGGTTGCGGACGTCGTCAACTTTGGTCTGGCTACCGATTTCCGTCATGAAATATCCGATGCAGGTCGCGATGTTTTGATCTAGCTGGCAAAAAGCACGGAAATAAGGATCGGTTGCATGCAAGTCTGTGATGGCTGCCCTGCGTAAAATGCAGACGTCTATTTGCAACCATTGCCGTTGCATCAGTTGACAAGCGATGCCCGGCGCGGCCAGTTCAGCTGCGCCAAGTTCGCGCGTATCGAGGAACACACGTGCAGCACATGCTCCAGCCGGCCTCAACCACCAGCCGATCCCGCACTGCACTCATCTTCGTCCTCCCCCTGCTGTTCCTCGTGATCGGTTTGGCACTGCGGTTCCTGGCCTTCCGCGTGGCCCAGCCCGAGGCAGGTCCATCCGCATTCATCACCGCAATGTGCCGCTGGGATTGCGGCTGGTACGTTAAGATGGCCCAGACCGGCTATGATCCATTCCCGATCCCCAGCCGCATCAACGCCGGCAACTGGGCGTTTTTCCCGTTCTACCCACTGCTCGTCGGCGCCATTCGCCTCGTCCTGCCGTTTCCCACCATCGTCACCGCCAGCATCGTGTCACTGCTCACGACTTACGCCGCCGCTGTCATTGCCTGGCCACTCTTCGAAAGGAACCTGCGCGCCTTTACGCTTTACGCCGCCTACCTGCTCAGCGGCCCCTTCGCGTTCTACTTCACCAGCTTCTTCACCGAGCCGATGTTCGTGCTGACCATGACCGTGGTCTTTGTCATGCTGAAGCGCTCCAACTATATGGGTGCGGGCCTCGCGACCGTGCTGCTCTCGGCCACCCGGATCGTCGGCGTCTTCGCCACATTGTCACTCATCGTCCAGGCTGCGCTCGACCACCGCGCCGCCACCGGCTCCTGGCGCGGCCTCATCGGCGCCTTTCTCAAGCGGCCCAACCTGCTGCTCGCCATTTTCATCGCGCCGCTCGGCCTGTTCGCCTATATGGCCTTCCTCAATTTCTATATCGGCGATGGTCTGGCATTCCAGCATACCCAGCGCGCCTGGGGCCGGCCTTACGGCAATCCAATCTTCTTCGTTTGGCAGGGCCTGACCGCTTGGCCCAATACGGGCTTTTGGCCGACCTCCTCACAATGGCTGGCTGGCGCGGCGGTGCTGGGTTTTGTGCTGACGCTCGTACTCGCGTGGCGCCGCCAATGGGCCCAAGCCCTGTTCGCTTTCGTCTCGCTGACTCTGCCGCTGTTCGCCGGGTTAGCTTCGGTCATCCGCTTTACCGCCGCAATGGTGCCGATCACAGTCCTGGCCATGCAATTGTTGGCCTCACGCCGCTGGCTCTTCGCCTTGAGCCTGCTGGGTATTATCGTGCTCGGCTACGTCATCCCTCTGGCCTGGTTGGGCAATAATGTCGCTCTTGTCTGATCCCAAACCGGGATCGCCCCGCTTCGTCGCCACCTACGGCGCCGTCGCGCTGCTCGCGCTGATCGAACTTGTTATCCTTTGGCAGGCCATCCACCCCAACGTGCCCGAGGCCTACCGCGCCTATTACATCGACCACACGACAACGTGCATGCGCCAGCCGGTGACCGGCGCCTACACAATGGGCACCACCATCGATTTCCGCTCCGGCGGCAGCGACACCACCGAATTGCGCCCCTGCGGCTGGGAAGGCCCCGTGGGCAACGGCATGCACCTGCTCGGGGAAACCGCCCGCCTGCGCTTCGCCACTGGTACGACAACGGAAGCGATGACGCTCACGCTGGAAATGACCGCAGACGATATTGAGGGCATGAGCGACCAGCGCGTGGTCGTGTCGGCCAATGGCACCCCGGTTGGCACCACCACCATTCCGCGCGGCCAGACCGTTACTGTACCGTTTGCCATTCCGGCCGGCGTTACGGCCGATACGGGCCTGCTCGATATCGTACTGGACGTCCCTGACGCGGTGCGCAGCCGCCCGGGCGACTCCAACACCCGCAAGCGCTCGATCAAGCTGACCGAAGCGACGCTGACGCCGAACTAATTCGGCAGCCGATAGCGCGACGCATTGCACTTGTTGCGGGTCCAATACTCGCTGACCGGCTGGAACGAGCCGGTCGCGAGCTTTTGAATGCGGGCCGTAAATGCCATGGCCTGGCACTCATCGGTCCCGGCAACCACATGCACAATCTCATGCAGGATGGTGGTTTCGCGCAGCGCATCCGCTCCTGGCAAAAAGAAGCGCGGACACATCACCAGCGACACCGCGCCTTGCTGGATCGCCGGTGTCACATACGCCGCAAAGCCGGCGCACAAGCCCTGCTCGCTCTCGTTGGTCACCAGTTGCACGTCGAGGGCCGTGGCCCAGAGCGAGGAGGCAAACCGCCGCTGCACCAGGGCGTCATGATATTCTTGCGTCGGCACGCCCATGGTTACGGCGTCCAATTGCGGCAGCGCGCGTTCAAAAGTCCGCGCCGCCGCCCGCAAGGCATTCTCGACCAGATCCTCTTGCCCCGCCTGGGCCGGTGCCAGCCCCAACAGCAGCGCCATCGCTGCCGCTGCCGCGAGGCCCCGCATCACCACAAAATACCGGCTCACGCCGCCATCTCCAGCCGATGCGGAACCATCGGATCAGTCCTCGCTCGGCGCCGCCACCATGCCGAGGGCCGACATGTACAACTCCAAAATCGCCTCATGCTCCTGGCGCTCGCTGGCATCCTGCTTGCGGATGCGCACGATTTCGCGGATCACCTTGGTGTCGAAGCCATTGCCCTTGGCCTCGGCGTAGATTTCCTTGATGTCGGCGGCGATGGCGGCCTTTTCTTCTTCCATGCGCTCGATCCGTTCGATGAACGCACGCAACTGGTCCTGGGCAACACTCTCTTCGGCCATCGACAAAGTCCTTTTCGGTTCAAGCCTGGGTTCAACCCTAGTGCGGCCTTCGGTTCAAGCGCTTTTGTGTCCAATCCACATGCCCGCTGTCACACCTGAACCCAATTCGGCCAAATCGAGCCGATAGCCATTGACGCAACGCGCCCTTGCGCCCAAAAAGTGGCTTCGATCCCCATGATTTCCGGCACGCTCTTGCACAAACTCCGTCTCGGCCTGACCCTTGTCGGCGCGCTGATCGCCAGCCTTATGTTCTTTTCGCTCCCGGCACGGGCCGATTTGCGCGTCTGCAACGAGACCGCCAATCCGCTGACCGTGGCGCTTGGCTACCGCGCCGAGCGCGGCTGGATGAGCGAAGGCTGGTGGCAAACCCCGCCCGGCGATTGCCGGGTTTTGTACCAGGGCAACCTGGAGCGGCGCTTCTATTATGTCTTCGCAGCCGACGACATTGGTGGTGGCGCGTGGGACGGCTCGGTGTTCATGTGCACACGTGACGAAACCTTCACGATATTCGGGGTTGAGGATTGTCTCGCGCGCGGTTATGAGCGCACCGGGTTCTTTGAAATCGATACACAAAACCGTAGTGACTGGACTCTACAACTAACCAACGACGGCGACGGCCCTGGTTCGCAAGGGACTGATAGCCCGGAAGGCGACGATCCGACCTTCCTGGTCGATCCGAATGTTCCTGGCGCACCGCCTCTGCCGCCTGACGAAGCGCCGATGGACGGCGCGCCCGACGTGCCAGCCAATGACGCACCGATGGACGGTGCCGATTAACGACGACCAACCGGACGGAACCGCAATGAGACGCATGAGACGCGTAAAGATCGTCGCCACCCTCGGGCCTGCCAGCCAGGACGAGCGGATGATCGAGGAGCTCGCCCGCGCCGGCGCCGACGTGTTCCGCATCAATATGAGCCACGCCAGCCACGAAGTGCTGCACCAGACGGTGGCACGCATCCGCAATGTCGAAAAGACGCTGAACCACCCGCTCGGCATCTTGGTCGACCTGCAAGGCCCCAAGCTGCGCGTGTGGAAATTTGCCGGCGGCTCCGTCCAGCTGGTCGCTGGCCAAAAATTCACCCTCGATAGCCACAATGACGATCAGGGCAATGTCGATCGCGTCTACCTGCCGCATCCCGAAATCATCGAGAGCGTTTCTGTGGGTGACCGCCTGCTGCTCGACGATGGCAAGCTGGCGCTCAAGGCCACCAAGGTGGGCAATGGCGCCATCGAGACCGAGGTTATCTATGGCGGCAAGCTCAGCGACAAGAAGGGCGTCTCCCTGCCCGATACGCTGCTGCCCACCGGCGCGCTGACCGAAAAGGACCATGCCGATCTGCTCGAAGGCCTCAAGGCCGAAGCCGACTGGATCGCGCTTTCCTTCGTGCAGCGTCCCGAAGACATCATCGACGTGCGCAAGATCGTCCAGGGCCGCGCTGGCGTCATGGCCAAGATCGAAAAGCCCCAGGCCATCGATCGCCTCGAAGAGATCGTCAAGCTGTGCGACGCCATCATGGTGGCGCGCGGCGATCTCGGCGTCGAGCTGCCGCTCGAAACCGTACCGGGCCTGCAGAAGCGTATGATCCGCATGTGCCGTCGCTATGGCAAGCCGGTGGTTGTGGCCACGCAGATGCTGGAATCGATGATCACCTCGCCGGTGCCAACCCGAGCCGAAGTCTCGGACGTGTCGATTGCGGTGTTCGAAGGCGCCGACGCCATCATGCTGTCGGCCGAATCCGCCTCGGGCGCCTATCCGGTCGAAGCGGTGAATACCATGAACAAGGTGGCCATCGCCGTCGAAGGCGATGCCAACTACCGCGGCATTATCCGCGCGGCTCAGACCGAGCCGGAAGCCACCGCGGCCGACGCCATCTCGGCAGCGACCCGCCAGGTTGCCGAAACACTCGATCTGGCCGCCATCGTCACCTACACCGCCTCGGGCTCCACCGGCATCCGCGCCGCCCGCGAGCGCCCCTCCAAGCCGATCATCGCGCTCTCGCCCAATCATCGCACCATCCGCCGCCTGTCGGTTGTCTGGGGCATTCATTGCGTGCAGACGGAAGATGCGATCAGCCTCGAAGACATGGTCGATCGCGCCTGTGTCATCGCCTATCAAGAGGGCTTTGCCCGCCCCGGCGACCGCATCGCCATCACCGCAGGCGTTCCCCTGGGCACCCCAGGCGCGACCAACATGCTGCGTATCGCCTTCGTGCGCCAGGACGGCGCCGGCTCAAGCTGACACGCTTCGCATCAGACAGCAAAAAGGCCCGCGCAAGCGGGCCTTTTCTTTTTAGAGGTAACCTGCTTTAGCGCCGCGACGAGAAAACGCGATCGGCAATACGGCTATTGCGACCCGCCACAATTCCGGGGATCAGCAGCGCGTCGATAAGCCACCACAGGCCGACGACGAACCACAGGAAGCTGAGGAACCCGAACGACACCAGCGTGAGCACCAGCGTCACCGCCGATAGCGCCAGCATCACAAAGCCACTGATAGTCCGGCCCAAATAGAACCGGTGCGCGCCCACATAGCCGAGGAAAAACCAGAGCAAATAGGCGACGAGCAGAGACTTCTTTTCGATATCGTATTGGGCCGAGGTCCGATCCATAGTCATGGCGTTTTCTCCGTTTGCTCGAAGATGGGACGAATTCGCCCGGGTTCAAGTCCTGCGGGTTTTGCCGCCTAGGCCTCCAGCACGCTCTTGAGCGTCAGGAAATCGGTGGTGATCCACTCGATCGTGGAATCGAATTCCGCGTCGCTCATACCGGCGCGCCGAAAAAAGGTGAACATCAGGTCGGTTCCCCCTTCATTGGCGACGACGCGCATTGGCGTGAACAGGGGCGTCTCGCCCGGCACGAACTGGGCGTGGTCGAGCACGCCGAATTCATTGGGCGGGGTGAACCGATAGTGCCGCAGGCCGCCCGGCGTCATGGCAGACCAATCGCCGCTCTCGAGCGGCACGAACGTCGCCTCGTCCACCGCGGCCCATTGCGAAAAATTGCGCGGATCGGCCAGGAAGCGGTACACCACCGCATAGGGGCGTTCGATTTGCAGCGTGATGGTGTGGGATCGGCGCATCTTGGGTTCCGCAACTGCACCAGCATCGCACAGTTCGCGACAAACAAAAGCCCGCTTGCGCGGGCTTTCAAATTCGTACCAAAAGCCCGCTTGCGCGGGCTTTCAAATTCGTACGGTACGAACCAAGCTTAGCCCTGGCGGGCCTTGTAGCGCTTGTCGACCTTGTTGATGATGTAAACGCGACCGCGACGGCGGACGAGCTTGTTCGCGCGGTGGCGAGTCATCAGCGCCTTCAGCGAGTTGCGGACTTTCATCGTATATCCTCGATTAAACAAAAGGGGCGCCTGAGCGCCCGAAGAATTGGCCGGAACATAGGGAAATCGTGGAGGTCTGTCAACGCGCCCGAGCGCGTTTTCCGCCATGCTCGACAAGTGTGGATTTGGGGCACCGCCAAGCCGGGCATTAACCCCGTGGATAGAATGCTAAGCTATTGTCTCATCACTTAAAATTAACCCACGGTCCGGCATTCGTCATGGCACAAGAGTCCATTCCCAACCATGGCGTACTGATCGCTGACCCCAGTGCGAACATGGTTTCCCTGATCGGTGGCATGCTGCGCGGCATCGGTCGGCGTGATTACCGCGAAGCCAATGACGCCCAGTCCGCCATGGACGAACTTGCCAACCGGCAATTCGACGTTCTCGTCATCGATGATGGGTTGGACGGCCTCGACGGTGTCGAACTGGTCCGCCAGTTGCGTGCCTCCGTCGATAGCCCGAACCGCTACGTGCCCGTGGTCATGATCTCTGCAGCCCCCGATGCCAGACGTATCGCCGAAGCCCGTGACGCCGGCGTCACCGAATTCCTGCGCAAACCCTTTGCCGCCGCCCATCTACAGTCGCGCCTGGTCTCCATCGCGGCCAATCCTCGCGGCTTCGTCGAGGCGGCAACCTACAAAGGCCCCGACCGGCGTCGCAAAACCGTCGCTATCGGCGACCAGGATCGGCGTGACGAGGCCCCGCTGATCCTGGTGCCCAAGGCGAGCTAAACCCCCAGCACCGCGTCCTCCGGGACGCCGATCTCGCGCCAACGGATGCAGGCCACCAGTCGTCCATTCTCGATGGTTTCGAGCGGGGGCCGTACTTCGGCACACCGTGGCTTGGCGAAGCGGCAGCGCGTGCGGAAGGTGCACCCCGACGGCGGGTTGATCGGCGAGGGGATTTCCCCTCGCAGCGCATCGATGTTGCGTTGTCGCGCCAGCTTTGGATCGGGGATCGGCACGGCCGTCAGCAGCGCCCGCGTATAGGGGTGGCGCGGCTCCTCGTAGATTTCGTCGCCGGTCGCCAGCTCGACGATACGGCCGAGATAGAGCACCAGAATGCGATCCGACACGTGCCGCACCACGCTCAGATTGTGCGAGATGAAGATCAGCGTCAGCCCGAACTCATCCTTGAGCTCACTGAGCAAGTTCAAAATCTGCGCCTGGATCGACACATCGAGCGCCGAGACCGGTTCATCGCAGACGATCAGCTTGGGCTCGGTGATCAGCGCGCGGGCAATGCCGATGCGCTGCGCCTGCCCGCCCGAGAATTCGTGCGGATAGCGGTTGATCATCTCGGGCAGGAGACCGACGGCCTCCATGGTCTTGAGCACGCGGGCGCGCCGCTCGTCCTTGTTGAGCTCCGGGCGCAGCGTGCGCAGCGGATCGGCAATGATCTCGCCCACCGTCATGCGCGGATTGAGCGAGGCCAGCGGGTCCTGGAAGATGATCTGCAGGTCGGCGCGATGCTTGCGCATCTCTTCGGCCGGCAGCTTGGTCAGGTCCTGGCCCAGCCACAGCACCTGACCCTCATCGGGCGCCAGCAATTGCAGGATGCAGCGGCCAAGCGTGGACTTGCCGCAGCCGCTTTCACCGACAATGCCCAGCGTCTCGCCCTTGCGGATGGTGAAGTTGATATCGCTGAGCGCGGTCAGCACCAACGGGCGGGCCAGGAAACCGCCGGAGATGGAAAAGGTCTTCTTGAGATCGCGGATTTCCAGCAGGTTGATCGGGGTCTGATCCATCATGCCACCTGCCCATAGGCCATCGGGCCTTCATAGAAACACGCCTTCTCCCGGCCGTCGCCGGCATCGCCCAGCGGCGGCCGCTCGACGAGGCATCGATCGAACGCGAACGCACAACGCGGATTGAACGAGCAGCCCTTGGGCAGATGCTCGAGGCTCGGCGGCAGGCCCTGGATCGGATCGAGCCGCGCCGCCCGCTTGGCGATATGCGGCGTCGAATGCAGCAGGCCCAGCGTATAGGGATGGCGCGGATCGTAGAACAGATCGTCGACGCCGCCCTTCTCCACGGCGCGGCCGCCATACATGACCATCATGCGGTCGGCAACGCCCGCGACGACACCCAGATCGTGTGTGATCAGCACCAGCGAGGTGCCAAAGTCGTCGGTCAGGGTCTTGAACAGGTCGAGCATCTGCGCCTGCACCGTCACGTCCAGCGCCGTGGTCGGCTCGTCCGCGATCAGGATTTTCGGCTGGCACAGCAGCGCCATGGCGATCATGACGCGCTGGCGCATCCCGCCCGAGAGCTGATGCGGATAGGCATTGGCGCGCTTTACAGGCTCGGGGATACCGACCCGCTCGAGCATCTCGACGGCCGACTTGGTTGCCTTGTCCCGATCGAACCCGCGATGCTTGACCAGCACTTCGCTGAGTTGCGTTTTGACCTTGAGGCTGGGATTGAGCGATGTCATCGGATCCTGGAAGATCATCGCGATATCCTTGCCGCGATAGCGATCCAACTGGTCCGGCGCCATGCCGATCAGGTTGACATCCCCCATCATGGCGCGACCACCGGTGCGCCCATTGCGCGCCAATAGGCCCATGATGGCGAGGAAGGCCTGGCTTTTGCCCGAGCCGCTTTCGCCCACCACGGCAAGGGTTTCGCCCTCGCCCAGGGTGAAATTCATCTCGCGCACGGCATGCACTTCGCTGTTATGCAGCGCGAAAGTCACCGACATGTCTTGGACGGAAAGTACTTGTTTCATGGCTCAGCGATCCTTTGGATCGAGGGCATCGCGCAGGCCATCCCCGATATAGGAAAAACATACCAGCATCAGCACCAGAAACAGTGCCGGGCCGAACAACATCCAGGGCAGAGCCTCTGCCACTGGTGCGCCGAAGGAAATCAGCGTGCCCAGCGAGGTCTGCGGCTCCTGCACGCCGAGGCCAAGATAACTCAGGAAACTCTCGGTTAGAATAATCTCGGGCACGGTCAGCGTGGCGTAGAT
Source organism: Devosia sp. UYZn731 (assembly GCF_040546795.1). NCBI lineage: Bacteria > Pseudomonadati > Pseudomonadota > Alphaproteobacteria > Hyphomicrobiales > Devosiaceae > Devosia > Devosia sp. UYZn731. Next base: position 107,535 of record NZ_JBEPOL010000008.1, on the reverse strand, counting down.
CACCACGGGACCGGTCAGGTTGGGCACGATATGGCGGAAGATGATGGTGAATGGCTTGGCGCCGCCGGCTCGCGCCGCTTCGATGAACTCGCGTTCCTTGATCGACAGGGTCTGCCCGCGCACGATGCGCGCCATGGTCAGCCATTCCAGGCACCCGATGCCAACGAATAGCAGCACCGGTGAGCGCCCAAAGATCACCACGAGAATGATGACGAACAGGATATAGGGCAGCGCATACATGATATCGACGAACCGCATCATGGCGGCATCGATGCGGCCACCGAAGTAGCCGGCGATCGCCCCATAGGCGATGCCAATGACCACCGACACCACCGTGGCCACGCCCGCCACCGTGAGCGACATCTGCGTGCCCTGCAGGATGCGGGCGGCCATGTCGCGGCCATTCTGGTCGGTACCGAGGAAATGGCCCTTGGCAAAATCGGGTGGCTTGCGGATCGAGGTCCAATCGATCTTGTCATAGCTCCAGGGCAGGAAATATGGCCCGAAGATCGCGATCAGGATCACTGCCGCGAGGAGGAAAATCGAGACCACCGCCGCCTTATTGGCGAACAGGCGCCGCAACGCGTCCTGCGTCAGCGAGCGCCCCTTGGGGGCTTCTTGTTCGAGCGCAACCGCATAGGCGGTCAGCACCGTGTCTTTGCCCGTAATACCGGCCATCAGTTCAGCCTCACTTTTGGATCAAGCCAGGCATAAAGCACGTCGACGATGAGATTCAGGGCCAGGATGATGAAGACGTACAAAATGGTGGTGCCCAGCACGAGACCGTAGTCCCGATTGAGCGCCGCAGTGATGAAGTACTTGCCGATGCCGGGCAGCGCAAAAATCTGCTCCACTACGAGCGAACCGGTCAGAAGATAGCTAAGGCCAGGCCCCAGATAAGACACCACCGGCAACAGCGCCGGCTTGATCGCATGCCGCGTCAGGATCAGCGCCGCCCCCAGCCCCTTGGAGCGGGCGGTGCGGATATAATTGGTGCCCAGCACCTCTATCATCGAGCCACGCACCAGCCGCGCCACGCGCGCGCCATGCGGCATGGCCAAGATGATGATGGGCATCACCAAGTTGATATAACTGCCTGGGCGATAGCCCCCCACCGGCAGCCAGCCTAGATAGACCCCAAAAATCAGTTGAGCCAGATTGGCCATCAGGAAATTGGGAATAATCAGCGGGATCAGCACCACGAAAACCAGCAGGTAGTCTGGCCACCTGTTCTGGTTCACCGCCGCCAGCGCACCGGCAACCAGGCCCGCCAAAGTGCCGACGATGAAGGCCGTAAAGCCCAGCATCAGCGTGAACGGCAGGCCGATCGACAGCAGCCGCGAGACGGTAAAATCTTCCATCACCATGGATGGGCCGAAATCGCCGCGCAGCACCCCGCCGACGTAGATGAAGAACTGCGTCAGGATCGGCTGATCCAGATTATAATGGGCCCGCAGATTCTTGAGCACGTTGGCCGGCAGCGCACGTTCGCCGTCGAACGGGCCGCCCGGCGCCAAGCGCAGAATAAAAAAACACACCGTAATGGTGAGGAAAACTATCGGGATCGCCGACAGGACGCGACGAAACGCGTAGGAAATCATGAGGTGACCTTTCCCGTCATACGGCCGCCAGCAGCCGGAGGGAACAAGGCTGGATCGCGTGCGTCCACACGCGATCCAGCGGTTTGCAGGACTATTCCGACTTAGTCATCCAGCGGACACGATTGATGTCCTTGGCATTGTCTTCAAAGCCCGTGATCTTGGGCGAAACAACGTTCTTGGACACGTACCAGTAGATCGGAATGCTGGCGAAATCGTCCATCGCCAGGGCTTCTGCCTGATGCATCAGGCCAGCGCGCTTGACCAGATCGAGTTCGCTCGAGGCCTGGGTCATCAGCTCATCATATTTGGGGTTGGAATAACGACCATAGTTATTGCCCCAATTGACCACGCCGTCAGTGCCTTTGACGCCGGTCTTGAGCAGGTCGAGCGTATTGCTGGGATCGTTGTAGTCGAGCAACCAGCCGGCGCGGCCGACCTGGAAGTCGCCGGCGTTGAGCGCATCGTAGTGCACGGCGGTCTCGGCATTGAACAGTTCAACTTCGACGCCGATCTGCTTCCACATGTCGGAGATGGCGACGGCAATGCGCTGATGGTTGTCATTGGTATTGTAGCGTAGCTGCAGCTTCAGCGGCTTTTCCGGGGTATAACCGGCTGCGGCCATCAAGGCCTTGGCTTCTTCCACGCGCTGCTCATAGGGCTCGGTGGACCATGCCGGAGCGTAAGCTGCGCCATCGTAATTTCCGGTGCCGGGCGGTACCCAGCCATAGGCCGGCAGTTCGCCGGTGCCCAAAACGTCCGGTCCGATCACGTCGCGCATCACCGAAATCGACAGCGCCTTGCGGATGTTGACGTCGTTCAGCGGGGGCTTGGACTGGTTCATCACGTAGTAATAGACGCCCAGGAACGGGGCGACATGGGCCTGACCGGGATACTGGTCCTTGAGCAGCTGATACTGATCGGACGGGAAGTCAGTCAGAATATCGAGTTCGCCGGCGCGGTAGCGGTTGAGCGCGGCGGTCAGGTCTTCCGTGTTTTCGAACATGATCTCGTCGATCTTGAGATCAGCCGCACCGTAATAGGTGTCCGACTTGACAGCCTTGACGTAGGAGCCCGGGACCCATTCGGTGATATTATAGGGGCCATTGCCGACGATATTGCCGGGCTGCGTCCACTGGTCACCGAATTTTTCGATGATGTCCTTGCGGATCGGATAGGCCGTGTAATGCGTCAGCGCCTGCAGGAAATAAGGGGTTGAGGCCTCGAGCGTGATCTCGAGGGTCTTGTCATCGATGGCCTTGACGCCGAGTTGGCTGAAATCGGTGATTTCGCCGGCCGCGATCTTGGTCGAATTCTTGATCGGGAACTGCAGATAAGCGTATTCGGCAGCGGTCTTGGGATCGAACAGGCGCTGGAAGGCGTCGACGAAATTCTGCGCAGTCACGTCTACGCCATCAGACCACTTGGCATCGGCCCGCAGCTTGAAGGTATACACGGTGCCGTCATCGGAAATCGTCCAGGACTCGGCCTGGCCAGGAATCGGATCGGCTTTGATATCCTCGGCAACCAGGCCTTCGAGATATTCACCAACGATGCGATTTTCCCAATCGCCGGAAACCTTGTGCGGGTCCAGCGAACCGGGTTCGCCACCATTGCCTAGGTTGAGGGTAACGGCCGATGCCGACCCCACCATCATCAGCGCCAAGGCGCCTGCGGTCGCGACCGCTTTGAAAACCTGGGTGAATTTCATGCTCGTGCCATCTCCTGTGGACTATTTCCTGATGCTATTATGTGCCCCAGACTCTGCGGCCCGGATGCCCTCGTCTATGCCAGCGGATTTGACCCGCTGGTCAAGAAGATTGGACGGTATCCTGCCTTTTCGTCCACTGACAAGTAAAACCTTGACCTAAACGTCAACTGCTCAACGATTTTTTCAAGGGTATTCCTGGCGGGCGTGCAGGACGGAGACGATATCAATCTGATCGGTTAAGACTCGATAGACGACAATGTAATTTGGATGGACGACCAGTTCTCTGGTCCCACATCTTCCCGGCCCGGGCGTCCCAGATATGGATGCCGCGACAAGGGCAATACGGCGTCCTCAACGCGGGCGTGAAGTGCCGTGGCGGCACGCTCGTCGAATTGACCGATATAGCGGACTATGGCTTCAAGTTTTTCGAGGGACCTTTCGCTCCAGATAATTTGGAGCATCAGGCCGACTTCTTCGCGGCTTCCCGAATAGCTTTGCGAATCCTCGCCATCGCTTCGTCGTGTGGAACGCCAGGACGTTTGTCGGCGATCGACGCCCGAACTTGTTCCCTGAACCACTTGTCGTAGCTGTCGGCCTGTTCCTGGGTCTCGAATTCGGAAATGATCGGATCGAGCTTTTTAGTCATCGCGGACCTCCTGCCCCTAGCTTGGCACGATGGGGACCGCTGTCAAGCCGGCGGGCCGCCCATCATGCCCAGTTGCTGCCAGGCCACGATGCCGACCGCCACCGCGACCAGCACGACCCACGGCAGCCAGCCCGGCATTTTAGGCGGCACCTTGTTCGGCGGCTTTTCCGGCTTCTTCTCGATGCGCCGGAACTTTACGACATTATCACTCAAGCCGCGCTCTCCACCAATGCCGTCACACCCTGCCCGCCGGCGGTGCATACCGAAATCAGCGCGCGCTTGCCAGCACCCGTTGCCAGCAGCTTCGCCGTCAGCCCCAAAATACGCGCCCCGGTTGCGGCAAATGGATGGCCATAGGCTAGGCTGGAGCCCTTTACGTTGATCTTGGCCGGATCGATGGTGCCCATCACCTGGTCGCGCCCGAGCACATCTTTGCAATATTGCGGATCGTTCCACGCCGCCAGCGTGCACAGCACCTGCGCGGCGAACGCCTCGTGCAGCTCGAAATAATCGATATCGGCAAACGTTAGCTTCGCCCGCGCCAGCAATTCCGACACCGCGATCGTCGGCGCCATCAGCAGTCCCTCGCCATGGGCGAAGTCGTTGCCGGCGACGCGGCCCATGGTGAGATAGGCCAGCACCGGCAGGCCGCGCGCCTTGGCCCAGTCTTCGCTGGCTAACAGCACCGAGGATGCACCATCGGTCAGTGGCGTGGAATTGGCGGCCGTCAGAGTGCCATGGCCGGAGGTTTTGTCGAAGGCCGGCTTCATCGTCGCCATCTTTTCCAGCGTCGTATCGGCACGCACATTATTGTCGCGCACGAGGCCCGCGCATTGCACCAAGAGGTCATCGTGAAAACCCTCGTCATAGGCCTTGGCCGCATTCTGGTGGCTGCGATAGGCCAACTCGTCCTGCGCCTGGCGGGTAATGCCCCATTGCCGCGCCATCAGCTCGCAATGCTGACCCATTGACATGCCAGTGCGCGGCTCGTTGACCGACGGTGCCACCGGCGTCAGTTCGCCAAACGAAAACCCCTTGAACGTCTTGAACTTCTCCCCCGTCGTCCGCGCGCGCGACAATTCGATCATCCGGTGCTGAAATTTGGTGCCGAACACGATCGGACTATCGCTCACCGTATCCGAACCGGCGGCGATACCGCTTTCGATCTCGCCCGAGGCAATCTTGGCGCCGAGCACCAATGCCGCCTGCAAACTGGTGCCGCAGGCGATCTGAATCGTCGTTCCCGGCGTGCGTGGCGACAGCCCAGCGTCGAGGCTCGCCTCGCGCGCCAGATTGAAATCGCGGCTATGGCCGATGACGGCGCCCGCCATCACTTCGTCGATCTTTTCGCCCTTGAGGCCGTACTTGTCCGACAGCCCGCCCAGCACCGTGGACAGCATGGAAAGATTGGTCTCGTCCTGATAGGCGGTGTGCCCGCGCGCAAAGGGAATTCGCGCCGAGCCGATAATGGCAATCCTGCGAAGTTCGGTCATTTCGTTCCTCGAAATTGGTTCTCAAAGGCGTCAGGCCGAGGCGAGACGGGGGTTCGGCGAGCACCGGAGCGGAGCGTACGTTCGGTACGTGAGCACCGGAGAGCAGGCGAACGCCCGTCGCAGACCGGCATCACGTCTTTGGGGACCAATTTCAAGCTTTCCCATCTCTACGCGCGCGCATCGGCCCGCCGAGGAACGGCGCGAAGCCCGTTCCCATGATTACCCCGATATCGGCAAGGTCAGCGTTGGCGACGACGCCTTCGGCCACCACGATCTCGGTCATATCGATCAGCGGCTTGACCAGCTCGCGGCCCAGCGCCGCCATGTCGCGCCCCTCCGGCACCGGTCCCTTGACCGCCTTGCCGTCAACCCACTTGTAAAAGCCCTCGCCACTCTTGCGACCGAGCTTGTTGGCCGCCACCAGATCGGCGAATTGCGTATTGTCGCCTACCGCATGGCCCAGTTCCCTGGCCACCGACTTGCCGACATCCAGCCCCACCGTGTCCATCAGCTCGATGGGTCCCATCGGCATGCCGAAGGCCACGGCGGCCGCATCCAGTAATTCCTTGCTTTCGCCGCGTTGCACCCGCTCGACGGCGGCCAGCATGTAGGGCATCAGCACCCGGTTCACGAGGAACCCCGGCGCCGATTTGACCACCACCGGACTCTTGCCAATGGCCAGTGCGAAGGCCGCCCCCTTGCCGATCTCGGCATCGGTATTGAAGGTCGAACGAATGACCTCGACCAGCGGCAATTGCGCCACCGGATTGAAGAAATGCAGCCCGATCAGCCGCGCCGGATCCTTAAGCTTTTCGGCAATCCGCTCCAGCTCGATGGAGGAGGTGTTGGTGGCCAGGATCGCGCCCGGCTTGAGCTTGTCTTCCAGCCCGCCAAAAATGGCCTGCTTGACCTCGAGCTTTTCGACCACCGCCTCGATGATCACATCTGCCCGGCTGACGCCCTTGCCGGTGGGGTCGGCCTCGAGCCGCATCACCGCCGCGTCGACTTCGTATTTCTTGCGCAGGCGCTTCTTGAACAGCGCCTTGCCGCGATCCAGCGCCGGCTTGATGCGCTCCATATCCAGATCCTGCAGCGTCACGCTCATGCCGCGCAACGCGCACCAGGCCGCAATATCGCCGCCCATCACGCCAGCGCCGATCACATGCACCCGGGCGAACTTAGCGCCCTTGAGGCCCTGCTTCTTGAGGCTCTCCGACAAGAAGAACACCCGGCGCAGATTGGCCGCCGTATCGGTGCCCATCAGCGGCACGAAGGGCTCGATTTCGCGGCGGCTCATCGCCTGCCAGTCATTGCCGTGCTTTTCGAACAGGTCGATCAGCGCATAGGGCGCCGGATAATGTTCTTTTCGCGCTTTTTTAGCGACTTGCTCACGCATCTTGCCGGCGGCATAGCCGCGCAACGGCCCCATGCCCATGATGCGCTTGGTGAAGCCGGCAACACCCGACTTGCGCTTCTGCAGCACCGCCTTGCGGGCTTCCCAGCCCAGCATGTCGCGATGGCGCACCAGCTTGTCGACCAGCCCCATGCCCCGCGCCGCGCCGGCCTTGAGCATCCGCCCGGTCAGCATGATCCCCATCGCATCGATTGGCCCGGCCTGCCGGATCGAGCGGCCGGTGCCGCCGAAGCCGGGGAAAATCCCAAGCCCGACTTCAGGAAAGCCGATCCGCGTCTTGTCGTCATTGACGGCGATCCGGTAGTGGCAGGCCAGTGCCAGTTCAAGCCCACCGCCGAGGCAGAAGCCGTGGATGCCGGCGACCACCGGAATTTTCAAATTCTCGATCCGCTGGAACAGCGCATGCGTGCGTTTCAGCGCCTCCGGCAGCACCGAAAAATCGCTCATCGCGTCGAATTCGGACACATCGGCACCAGCGATGAAGCCGCTATCCTTGCCCGATAGCAGGATGACGCCGACCAACTGCTTGGCGTTCGCCAGTTCCTCGATCTGCGCCACCAGAGCCTCAAGCTCGGTGATGGCCTCGCGGCTGAGCGTATTGACCGGCGCGCCTTGCGTATTGATGGTCAGCCAGCCGAGCTGCTCCACATCGATCGCGAAGTGCCAGTGCTTGGTCCGCGTCACCTTAGGCTGAAACATCTTTGCTCCTCGACAATCATTGCGGTTTTAGCCGCTTATCTTCGACATCCACCGGCGGGCTCCTCCCCCTCCCGGGGGAGGCGGGGTGGGGGTATTAGCACCGACCGATATTGAGGCGACCAACCCCCGCCTTGATCCTCCCCTGTCAGGGGGAGGTGTCGACTGAATCACCAAGTCCAAATTTATTCCGCCGCCGCCTTGCGATGATGCTCTGCAGCCAGCTCCTCCGGCGCAAAATCATCCACCTTCACCACGCGATCGGTCGCCTCGTCGGCGGCCCGCATGATGCCGGCCTCATTGTCGTTGAGCACGCCCGCCGCTACGGCATCGGCAATCGCATCGCGATCCAACCGCCGCTCGAACACGCCCTTGCGCGCCGCCTTGGAGAACTTAGCCTCGATCTCCTCGGCCTCCGTCACCTTGATCAGCGCGTCTTCCAACACGCCGGTCACGTCATCGGGGTCCATTGACACATAGGTTCCCGTCGTCAGCCGATCGCGGAACGTGCCGGGCCGCAGCACGGCCCGCACGAAGCGGTAGTTGATCCGGTCGGTCGCGGGCTTGGCATGCCGCCCCAGCGGGAAGCAAAGGAAGCGCATCGCATTGGCCATCAGTCCATTGGGGAAATTGGCGAAAATCTCGCCAAAACTCTTCTCCATCGCCGCGATCCGGTCGGCCATGATCGCATCGACGACGATCTTGTCCTCGGCAATCCGCCCCTCCTCGTCATAGCGCTTGAGCGTGGCCGACATCAGGTAGAGATCGCCCAAAATATCGGCCATCCGCCCCGAGATCATCTGCTTGCGCTTCAGCGCGCCGCCCAGGAACACCGTGGTCCAATCCGCCACCAGCGCGAACACCTGGCTGTAGCGATGCAGTTGGCGATACCAGTGCGCCATTTCACCGTCATTGGGCGTCGAGGCAAAAGCGCCGCCGGACACGCCATGCAGGAAGGTCGCAAAAATGTTGCGCAGCATGAAGCTGGTATGGCCGCCAAACGCCTTGTCGAAGGCGTCGAGCCCGGCCTTTTTGTCGAGGTTCTGCACCGACTCGATTTCGCGATAGAGGAACGGATGCGCCCGCAGCACGCCCTGCGCGAAGGTCATCAGCGTGCGCGTCAAAATATTGGCGCCTTCCACGGTGATCGCCACCGGCGTAGCCATATAGGCGCCGAACAGATAATTGGTCGGTCCGTCCTGGATGGCGCGGCCACCATGAATGTCGAAAGCATCATCGAGGCTTTCGCGCATCGCCTCGGTGGCGCGGTACTTCAGCAGTGCCGAAATCACTGCCGGCCGCTGGCCTTCATCGACCATCGACGCCGTCAGCCGCCGCGCCGCTTCGAATGTGTAGGCGTTCTTGACCATCCGGCCCAGCGGCTCGGCCACGCCCTCCATGATGCCGACCGGGATGCCGAACTGTCGCCGCACCCGCGCATAGGCCGAGCTGACCCGCAGGCTCTGCTTGATCGAGATCGAGCCGATGGCCGGCAGCGAAATCGCCCGTCCGGTCGACAGGCACTCCATCAGCATGCGCCAACCCTGTCCGGCATAATCGGTGCCGCCGATCAGGAACTCCATCGGCACAAACACGTCGGTGCCCTTGGTCGGCCCATTCATAAAGGCCTGCCGCGATGGATAATGCCGGCGCCCGATTTCTACCCCGGGATGGGTTGACGGCACCAGTGCCAGCGTGATGCCGATCTTCTCGCCACGGCCCAGCAGGTTATCCGGATCGTGCATGATGAAGGCCAGGCCCACCAGCGTCGCCACTGGCGCCAACGTTATGTAGCGCTTGTCCCAGGATAGGCGCACGCCGAGCACTTCCTTGCCCTCGTGCATCCCCTTGGTGACGATACCGATATCGCGCATGCCACCCGCATCCGAGCCCGAATGTACCCCGGTCAGCGCGAAACATGGCACTTCCAGCCCCTTGGCCAGTCGATGCAGATACTTCGCCTTCTGCTCGGCTGTGCCGTATTTTTCCAGCAATTCGCCAGGCCCAAGCGAGTTGGGCACCATCACCGTAATGCCCGCGGCCACCGAGCGGCTCGACACTTTGGAGACGATCATCGACTGCGCCTGCGCGGTGAAGCCCAGCCCGCCATGCTCCTTGCCGATCAGCATGCCCAAAAAGCCATTGTCCTTGAGGAACTGCCAGACTTCCGGCGACAGGTCGCTGCGGTTATGGCGCGTATCCCAATCGTCGATCATCTTGCAGACGATATTGACGGGGCCATCCAAGAACGCCTGCTCTTCGGCGCTCAACGTCAGTGGCCGGATCGAAGTCAGCTTGGTCCAATCGGGGCGACCGGAAAACAGCTCGGCATCCCAGCCGACCGTGCCGGCATCCAGCGCTTCCTGTTCCGTGCGGCTCACCCGTGGCAGAATGGATTTGACCATGCCATAGACCGGCCGCGTCACCACGCTCTTGCGGATCGCCTCGACCGACAGCAACAGCAGAATAACCGCCGGCAGCAGCACCAGGATCAGCCCGCCGATATCGGTCGCGAACATCGCCCCCGCACCGGTGAAGTCCACCCGCGTCAGCAGCCCGATCACCAGCGCCGCCACGCCCCATTGCCACAGCGGCGACTGGCGCACCGCCAGAACCGCAGCCGCGACCAGACTGATCACGATAAGTGCGAGTGTCATGTCGTCCCCTCCTCGGCGCCGCATCCGTTGCCCCGGATGACGTCGCATTCCCCAAACCCAGGCGAAGAGCCGACTGACGCCAGCATAGTCACGCAAGGCCGCACCATCATAGCGCGATGTCTCTTAACGATTGACCGACAGTTTATTCTAATTGACGTTTACGTCAACCAACGATCCATAACGTCGTCATCGAAGAATGTCCGTCCAGAAGTTCGGGCATCTGTTTGACGCTAACGTAAAGCCGTGGGATAGTTCGCTCAATTCGATCCGCACCAAGCGGACGCCGGCAGCGCCCCTGGAGGATATCTGATGGATACCGCAATCGACACGTCCGTGCCGGCACCCATGCGGCCATGGATCGGCAGCTATCCTGACGGCATTCGCTGGGACGTATCGATCGATACCCGTCCTGTGCACGAACAGGTGCTGGCCGCCTGCGCCAAGGACCCCTTCGCCCCCGCCATGGACTTCCTCGGCGGTATCACCAGCTTCGGCGACCTGGCCCGCAAGATCATCGCTTTCGCCGGCGCCCTGCAACACCAGTTCGGCGTGACCAAGGGCAGCCGTGTCATGCTGATGCTGCCCAACACGCCGTTCTATCCCATCGCCTATTACGGCGTGCTGCGGGCCGGCGGCATCGTGGTCAATTGCAATCCGCTCTACACCATCAAGGAACTCAGCCACATCGCCGAAAACGCCGATGCGGAGGTGCTGATTACCCTCGATCTCAAGATGATCTTCGAAAAGGCCGAGGCCCTGGTCGAGCAGGGCCATGTCAAGTCGGTGGTGGTATGCCACTTTCCCGATGCCCTGCCACTGGTCAAGAAGGTCCTCTACTCCGTGGCCAAGCGCAAGGACCTGTCCCGCCCCAGCAGGTCGCGCATTGCCCGCAGCATCACCTATTTCGACGAGATGATCTCGCGCCACGAAACCCCCGACGCCGTGGTCATCGACGCCACCAAGGACATCGCCGTCCAGCAATATACCGGCGGCACCACCGGCGTTCCGCGCGGGGCCCTGCTGACCCACGCCAATATCGCGGCCAATATGAGCCAGATCGACAAATGGGGCGGCGGCATTTTTTATCCGCCCTCCAAGGTCGTCGCCGTCCTGCCGTTTTTCCATATCTTCGCCATGACGGTCTGCATGAACGTGCCGCTGTGCAATGGCACCCAGATCGTCATGCTGCCGCGCTTCGATCTCAAGGACCTGCTGGCGCTGCTGGTGCGCACCCGCGCCAATATCTTGCCCGCAGTGCCCACGCTGCTCACCGCCATCGCCCGCGCCGATAGCGCCACCAGCGACAGCCTCAGGAGCATCGAGGTTGCCATTTCCGGCGGCGCCGCACTGTCCGACGAAATCCGCGCCGAATACGTCAAGAAATCAAGCGCCCTCCTGGCCGAAGGCTATGGGCTAACCGAGGCCTCCCCGGTGGTCTGCTGCGCCGCCCTGCGCGTCCCATCCAAGCCCATGTCCATCGGCATGCCGTTGCCGGGCACCGATATCCGCTTCGTCGATCCGGACACCGGAAAAGTCGTCGGCATCGGTGAAAATGGCGAGTTGCAGGTCAAGGGCCCCCAGGTCATGGCCGGCTATTACAAGGACGAGGAAGCCTCGAAAACTGCCTTCCAGGATGGCTGGCTGCGCACCGGCGACGTCGGCCACATGGACGACGAAGGCTATGTGTTCCTCGTCGACCGCATAAAAGACCTCATCATTTCCTCCGGCTTCAAGATTTATCCGCGCATCATCGAGGAAGCGCTGATGACCCATCCGGCGGTCGATGAAACCAACGTCATCGGCGTGCCCGACAGCTATCGCGGCGAAGCGCCAATCGCCTTCGTCAAGCTCAAGCCCGGCCAGAGCGTCACCGAGGCCGATCTCAAGACCTTCCTCGCCAAGACCATCAGCAAAATCGAAATGCCACGCGAGTTCATCTTCAAGGACACGCTGCCCAAAACCCTGATCGGCAAGCTGTCCAAGAAGGAGCTGCGCACCGAATACCAGGCCATGAAGGCGGCCAAGCCATGAACCGCCTGGAGCCTGAAAACCGCGACCTTTTCGCCATTGCCGACCTTGCGCGCGAATTCGGCATCTCGACCCGTGCGCTGCGCTTCTACGAGGCAAAGGGCCTGCTCGCCCCCGAACGCGTCGGCGCCACCCGCATCTTCCGCCGCCGCGACCGCGCCCGGCTGATCCTGATCCTGCGCGGCAAACGCCTCGGCTTCTCGCTGCGCGATATTTCCGACTATCTCAGCCTCTACGACGCCGACCGCAACCAGCAGGTCCACCTCCTCGCTGGCATGGTCCAAGAGCGACTGACCTCGCTTGAGGGCCAGTTGGAGGATTTGCAAACCACCATCGCCGAACTGCGCGAGATCAAGAAGCTGGCCGACGAACGGATGGCCAAGGCGGGTTAGCGCCCGCCCCTTGGCTTCGTCCCCTTTGTCATGAAATCCGGCTTCTTCGGCTTGACCCAGCCCTTGGGCGGCTGCCGCACCGGCACATTGGTGCCCAGCCCCATGGCCCCCGGCGGCGGCTGGCTGACCGTGGTGGTGAACCCACCTTCGTCATCCACTTTCGGCACTTCAGGCATTTCGCCACGCAGATGGGCGATCTCGTCGCGCAACCGGGTGGCCAATTCAAAGTCCATCGCCTCCGCCGCTTGCGCCATCTGCTTTTCCAGCGCCACAAGGCGAAGATGGTTTGATCGTGATGACATGAAACCCCTCCTAACTGGCGGCCACGAACACGGCCATATCCTCCAGCGTGCCGGCCTCGCTCGCCGGCTTATCCCACCGTATCCGATTGATCCGCGGAAACCTTAGCGCCACCCCGGATTTGTGCCGCGCGCTCTGCTGCGCCGAGTCGAACGCTACCTCGAATACCAGTTCCTTTTTCACTTCCCGCACCGGCCCGAAACTCTGGATCGTATTGGCCCGCACCCACTTGTCCAAGAGCTTCAACTCCTCATCGGTGAACCCGAAATACGCCTTGCCGATCGGCACGATCTCATTGCCCTTCCACACGCCAAACGTGTAGTCCGAATAAAACGAACTGCGCTTGCCATGCCCGCGCTGCGCATACATCAGCACCGCATCCACGACGTTCGGGTCGCGTTTCCACTTGAACCAGAACCCCTTGGGCCGCCCCGGCACATAGGGCGAGGTCCGCAGCTTGACCATGACACCCTCGTGCCCATGCTCGTCCGCGCCCTGACGCCGCAACTTCGCCAGATCGTCCCAATCGCCGAACGGCAGCACTTCACTCAAATCCAGCCGCGTCTGCGGATTGGCCGCCATCCAGGCCTCCAGCCGCGCGCGCCTTTGCGTCCAGTCCAGCGGCCGCACATCCTCGCGCCCATCGAACAGCATGTCATAGACGCGGATAAACGCCGGGCTGTCCTTGAGGTGCTTCGCGCTCGCCACCTTTTTGTTCAGCCGCTGCTGGAGGTCATTGAAACTGCCTGGCTCGAAATCCTTGCCGACCAGCAATTCCCCATCCAGCACAGCCATGCCCTGCACATTCCCGACGATATCGGGAAATGCCGTCGCGATATCGTCGCCGGTCCGCGAAAACAGCGACACCGTGCCACCGCCAAGCACCAATTGCACGCGAATGCCGTCCCACTTCCACTCGGCCGAAAAATCCTTCGGATCGAGCTTGGCGAGGTCCTTCTCTTCATCGATCGGATTGGACAGCATCAGCGGATGAAACCGCGCCGACTGGTCGATATCGGGCCGCTCGGCCTTTCCGTCGAGCCAGGCGAACAGATCGAGATAAGGCAACTTCAGCCCGTGCCACACCTCCTCGATTTCTTGCAAATCCTTGCCACTCATCTCGGCCAAAGCCGTCTTGGCCAGCCGCGCCGAGAGCCCGATCCGCAATGCCCCGGTCGCCAGCTTCACCAGCGCCCACCGCTCATTGATCCCCGCCCGCGTCAGCAGCGCGGCGATCAGCTTGGGCAATTCGCTCTTGCTGGTCGTATTGAACAGCTCGATCAGGTCGGTCAGCGACGGCAGGTCGCTCTGCTCACCGTGATGCGGCCAGATCAGCGCAATGGTCTCGCCGAGGTCCCCCACATAATCATAACTCATCGCGAATAGCGTCGGATCGACCTCCGCCAGCACGATATCCTTGAGCAGCGCTGGTTTCACATTGCGAAACGTCAGCGCCCCGGTCAAAACCGCCAGCGCAAAACCGCGATCGGGGTCCGGTGTCTCCGCAAAATACTGGGTCAACGCCGTGATCTTGCGATTGCGCGACGGCGTCAGCGCCAGCAGTTCCAGCAATTGGGCAAAGCGCTTCACTCCTCGCCCTCCCCGCCATCGTCCTCGAACCCCTGGATATTGAGCGGCTCGGCGTTCAGGCCCTGCTGCTGGCACCAATAGACCAGCGCATCCTCGCGCCCATGCGTCACCCACACGGTTTCCGCCCTGGTCTCGCGAATTGTCTGCCCCAACTCGCCCCAATCGCAATGGTCCGAAATCACCAGCGGCAATTCTACCAGCGCCTGCCTGGCCCGCTGCTTGACGCTCATCCACCCGGATGCCTGGCACGTCACCGGATCGGGAAACCGCCGGCTCCAGCGATCGCGAATGGCTGATGGCGGCGCGATCACAATCTGCCCCGCAAACGCCGCCTTGGGCACATCCAGCGCTGGCCGCAAATCGCCGAGCGGCACGCCCATCCCTTCATAGAGCGCACAGAGCCGCAGCATCGCGCCATGCAGATAGATCGGCGCGTCATACCCGGCGTCCCGCAGCAGCGCGATGACCCGCTGCGCCTTGCCCAGCGCATAACACCCCACCAGATGCGCCCGGTCAGGATTGGCCGTGACCGAAGCCAGCAAGCGCCCAATCTCCACTTTTGGATGCGGATGCTGGAACACCGGCAGCCCGAACGTCGCCTCGGTCACCAGCAGGTCGCATTCGACCAGTTCGAACGTCTGCGCTGTCCGGTCCGGCAATCTTTTATAGTCGCCGGTCACCACGACGCGCTCGCCCTTGTGCTCCACCAGCACCTGCGCCGAGCCCAGAATGTGCCCGGCTGGATAGAGGGTGATCGTCACCTCATCGACCTGCAGCGGCACGCCGAAATCCAGCGGCTCGAACCTTTCCGCGCAATCCTCCCCATAACGCGTCTTCATGATGGCGATCGTGTCTGGCGTCGCCAGCACCGCACCATGCCCGCTACGCGCATGATCGGCATGCCCATGCGTCACGATCGCGCGCGCCTTGGGTGTCGATGGATCGATGAACGCGTCGATGGCGCGGATATGCAGATTTCGGTCCAGCAACATGGCGATTTTCATTTCCCGCTTGCGCAATGGAACGAGGCATAGTCGCATCAGGTTGCCCCCTCGACAATCAAGGTGAGCCGATCATGCGCGAAATTCCCACCACGCCCCTGCCCGATGGCACGCTAATTCCGGTCTTTGGCCTCGGCACCTGGAAAATGGGCGAACGCAGTTCCGATATTCCCGCCGAAATCGCCGCCCTGCGGGCAGGTCTCGATGAGGGCGTGACCCTGTTCGACACCGCCGAAATGTACGGCTCCGGTGGCGCCGAGCGCGTGCTGGGCGAGGCCATTGCGGGCCGCCGCGACGACACGTTCCTGGTCAGCAAGGTGTTGCCTTCCAATGCCGGGCGCGCCAAGGCCATCACCGCCTGCGAGGCGAGCCTGCGTCGGCTCAACACCGATCGACTGGATCTCTATCTTCTGCATTGGCGCGGCTCGGTGCCGCTGTCCGAAACCGTCCGCGCCTTCGACGACCTCGTCACCGCGGGCAAAATTCTGCGCTGGGGCGTTTCCAATTTTGACCCCGCCGACATGG
This sequence comes from Devosia sp. UYZn731, assembly GCF_040546795.1. Lineage (NCBI taxonomy): Bacteria > Pseudomonadati > Pseudomonadota > Alphaproteobacteria > Hyphomicrobiales > Devosiaceae > Devosia > Devosia sp. UYZn731. The sequence continues at coordinate 91,484 of NZ_JBEPOL010000008.1, read as the reverse complement.
TCGAGCTCGACGCCCTATCCAAGCGCTGCGCCGCCAACCAAGTGCTCTACAACCTCACCCGCCGTGGCATCGAATTCGACCTGCTGCCGCAGGCCCAGCGCCGCTCCATGCCGATCATGGCCTATTCACCCATCGAGCAGGGCGCGCTCCTCGATCACCCTACGCTGGCCGAAATTGCCCGCAACCACGCCGCTACCCCGGCCCAGATCGCCTTGGCCTGGGTGCTACGCCAACCCGGCGCCGTTGCCATACCCAAAACCAGCAATGCCGAACGCGTGTCCGAAAATCTCGGCGCACTCGATATCGAGCTCACCGAAACCGACATCGCCAAGCTCGACAAGGCCTTCCCGCCACCGCGACGGAAGGCCTCGCTGGAGATGATCTGACTATTTGTCGGCCAGGATATCGATCTTGCTGATGCTGGGCGCCTCGGCGAACAATTCGTCCGCTTTGGCCATGAGCGCAGCCGCGACCTTGCCGTTGAGATGAGCATCCCGGCCGCCATCATCCTCGAAAGTATCGAAGATCGAATACCGGCCGTCACCTTCTTTGAGCGCGTACCAAGTGACGGTGCCGGGTTCGGCCTGCACCAGCGGCAGTGCCCCCTTCAGGAATGCCTCAACTTCGGCTTCCTTGCCCGGCTTGGCTTTCATGCTGGCGTAAATTGCCTTGGTGACCATGATCGTTTCTCCTGTGTGGGAGACACAACGCGGCCGGCTCGTATCGGTTCGTTTCGGGTGCCCGGCCTAGATGACCAGCACGAGCCAGACCAACGCCGTTACCCAGATCATCTTACAACACCTTGGTAACCTCGAGCAGTCCCGGACGCTTCTCGTTGGCCGCGGTGATCGCAGCTTCGCCGCCCAGCACCACGACATGGCCTTTGTCCCGGACGGCATCGACCGCCTCGGCCAGCGCCTTGAAATCGGCAACCGAGGTGTTCAGCACCTCGTCCCGCCGCTGCTGCCGCAGGGCCTCGGTCGTGCCGGTCAATTGCCGCCACATCGAGGAATAGCCCTTGGCATCGGGGAATTCATAGCCGTCCATGTCCCCGATCACGCCGATGATCGAGCGCGTCAGGTCATTGTCGCCAATCCCGGCATTGAGCGCCTTGCTGGCCCCGTCATAGGCATCCAACGTCTTGAGCAGGTTGGGATCGCGATAGGAGAGGAACGAGAAATTGCCGCTCGTCAGATCGAACCGGCTCGACCCCCCATAGGCGCCGCCCTGCACCCGCACCTTGTCCCACAAATAGGTGGTGTTGAGGAACTTGATCGCCACGCTTGATGCCGCCGTCAGGTCGAACCCGAGTGCCTTGAGATTGGCCCCCTTGCCCACGTAATTGACCTGCGCCGGAATGATCAGCCCTTCCGAACGCGGCTTGAAGTCCACGCTCCAGTCGGCCAGCGCCAGATTGCCGCTGGGCAGGCGATCGAGGAACGAAGCGACCTCGCCCTGTGCCCGGCTCCAGATCGACGCATCCGCCGTGGCATTGACCACAGCCCGTCCGCGGTTGAACAGCGTATCGCGAATACGCTCCAGCGCCGCCTGCACGCTGCCCCAGTCGCTATCGATACGCTTGACCAGGTCGCGCACGAAATTGAGGTAGCTGATGCCCCCCATTTGCTCGGCAATCCAGCTCGCTTCCGTCAGGCCCGATTTCAACCGCGTATCGACGATCGAATTGCCCGCCGGCACCAGCCGCGCTTCGAACCCGGCTTTTTCCTCCAGCGCCATCTGCTTGAAGCGCTCGCGATTATCCAGTCGCGCATCGAGCAGCACATCGCCCATGATGGCGAGCATTTCCTCGACTTTGTCCGGCACGGCCTTGCCCGAGAGGAAAAACCACGCCGCGCTGCCATTGTCGTTCTGTCGCGCCGAAAGGCCCCGATGTTGCGCAATACCACCAGTCGAGCGCCCGATGCGCTGCGTCAGCGATACAAAGTCTTCCTTGCTCGTGCCGGTCTGCATCAGCGCCCGCCCGAAAAGCGGCAGATAGGGCAGCAAGCCCTTGTCCAGCACATGCAGGTCGAACCCCAGGTCGAGGTACAAAATCCCCAGCGTCGGCAGGTCGTGATAGAACAGCTTGGTGCCCGCCAGCGTGCCGATATCAATGGACACAGTGCGGATTGTCCGCTCCAGATCAGCCAGCCCCAGCGTCGGGATCTTGGCCAATTGCGCCGGATCGTCGACCGCTTCCTGCAATGCCTTGAGCTTTTCGGTATCGGCAATCACCGCCTTGATGGCCTCGACATCAAGCTGCTCGCGTACCTTGGCCAGCCGCGCCTCTTCGGCTGCCACGTCACGCGCGCCCTGCTTGTCGTCGGCGCTCAGCGTCACCGTGGTCCGGTGCATATTGTCGAGGAACAGTCGACGGATTTCGCGCTCGAAATGGCCGTCGGCGGCTTTTTCCTTGAGCTCGGTCAGCGCCTCTTCGAAATGCAGCGGCGCCAGCGGGTCGCCGCCATGGAGCCACGTGCCCAGAGACGAAAACATCATCGACATGCCGCGCGGGTAGGAGCCGGTATTGTTCTCGCGCAGCGAGAATTCAAAGGTGTTGAGCGCCGCTTCCACGGTCTGCTTGTCGATGCCATCAGTGGCGATCTGCTCTAGGCTCGACAGGATCAGTGCCTCGACCTTGCCGGCATCGGCCGCATCGATCCCCTTCATCCCGAAGCTTGCCATTGGCTGGCGCAGGCCCGAGCCGATACCGCCTCCGGTCATGCCCTCACCCAGCCCCGAATCCGTCAGCGACTTGCGCAACGGCGCCGCCGGATTGCCGGCCAGCATGTAGCTCAGCAGGCCATTCGACAGCGTCTCGGTCTTGTCCGCAGGCGGGTCGATCATCCAGTTGACCGACACCATGCCGTCGCGCGCCTTGCCGTCTTCCTTGGTGCCCGCATAGGTAGCGACGATATTGCGCGGCTGGTTGAAGCGCGGCTGCAACTGCACCTCGGCATCGACCGGCGCGCGATCGAATTCCGAAAAATACGCGTCCAGAATGATCAGCCGCTCATCGGCATTATCATCGCCCGAAAAGAACGCGCGCGCATTGGAGGGGTGGTAGAACTTCTCGTGGAAGCGCTTGAACTGCTGGTAGCTCAGGTCGGGAATCGCCTTGGGATCACCGCCCGAACTCTTGCCATAGGTGATGTCCGGATAAAGCGAGCGCTGCGAAATATCGCGCATCACACTGTCGGGGGAGGAGAACACCCCCTTCATTTCGTTGAACACCACGCCCTTGTAGACCAGCGGCGCTGCCGTATCTTCCAGCTCGTAATGCCAGCCTTCCTGGCGGAAAGTATCCTCGGAAATCAGCGGGAAAAACACCGCGTCAAGATACACGTCCACCAAGCTGTAGAAGTCCTGCAGGTTCTGGCTGGCCACCGGATAGGCGGTCTTGTCCGGAAACGTCATGGCGTTGAGGAAGGTATTGAGGCTCCCCTTGATCAGTTCCACGAACGGCTTTTTGACCGGATATTTCCGGCTTCCGCACAGCACCGAATGCTCCAGGATATGCGCAATCCCCGTCGAATCCTCGGGCGGCGTCTTGAAGGTGATGCCGAACACCTTGTTCTCGTCGTCATTGACGAGGCTCAGCACCTCCGCCCCGGTCTTCTTGTGACGATACAGTTTCGCCTGCGAATTGACCTCGGCAATATGCTCGTCACGAACGAGTTCGAAGGCATCATGAGTGGACATGGGAAGGTCTTTTCTTGGAATGCGTTGCGCACAAGGTAGGGAGGCGCAAGAGGATGCGCTAGGGGGCAACGATGACGAAGGCGTAAGGTTCGCGTCTGGCGCAAAGCGCTCCGCTGACTAGACCCCGCCCCGGATCGCCGGCTTCACTTCCCGCTCATACCACTCCGCCATCTGCCGCATCAGCGCCGGGAACAGGCTTCCCCGCTCGCTCGCCGCGACATTGTCCGCCAGCTGCTCGGGCTTGCTCACCCCGGCGATGACCGTGCTCACCTGGGGATGATCCAGCACCCAGCGCAGCGCCACCTGCGCCAGCGGCACATTCTCGGGCGCCAGCCCTTTCAGTTCCTGCACCAGTTCCACGCCGCGCTCGAACGGAATGCCCGAGAAGGTTTCGCCCACCGAAAATGCCGCGCCGTCGGCATTGTAATTGCGGTGGTCGCTGGCATCGAACCGCGTGTCCTTGGCATATTTGCCGGTCAGCAATCCGCTCGCCAGCGGCAGCCGCACGATGATGCCCACATTCTGCGCTGCCGCCTGCGGCAGCAGGTCCTTGGCGGCGTCCTGGCGCAAGATATTGAAGATGATCTGCAGCGTCGCGACGCCCTCATGCTGCAGGCAGATCAGCCCTTCCTCGACCGTCTCGACGCTGGCGCCATAATGGCGCATCAGCCCCTCGGCCTTGAACTCGTCCATCCAGCCAAAAATCTGGCCGTCGCGCAGCACTTCGGTGGGCACGCAATGCAATTGCGCCAGATCGAGCGTCTCCACGCCAAGCCGCTTGGCCGAGCCGAGCAGGCTCTCGCGCACGCCACCCTTGCTGAACTTGTCCGGGAACATCGTCCCCGACCGGCCCACCTTTGTCGCCACATGCGTGCCAAAACCCTTGGCATGCGCGCCGATCCGGCTCTCGCTCAGCCCGCCGCCATAGACGTCGGCGGTATCCCAGAAATTGACGCCCTGGGCATTGGCGGCATCCAGAATGGCCGCAGCCACGGCGTCATCGACCGGCCCGAAGTCTCCACCCAATTGCCAGGTGCCAAGACCAATTTCGGAGACCGAATAGCCGGTTTTGCCAAGGATGCGCTGTTTCATAGATGGGGCTCCAGTCTGTGTTCAACCGCAGTTACCCCCACCCCGGCTTTCCCCTCAAGGGGGGAAAGGACGATTTAGCTGCAAGCTCAGCGGCCAGTAGTGATGTGATGTCTAGGGCTTAAGGGCGATCAATGCACCGGTTCAAAATAATCCGGATGGTCGGCAATCGTCTGGCTCAACAGCACCTCGGCCCGCGCCAGGTGGGCGCGCATCGCCGCTTCTGCGCCCGCTGAATCCCCCGCCGCCACCGCCGCCGCGATCTCCTTGTGCTCGGCGATGGCGCGCTGGCTCGATGACACGCCCAGCGTCAAAAACCGTACCCGGTCGAGCTGCATCTTGTGGTCGTCGATTAACTGCCACGCATATTCCACGCCCGCCAGCCGCGCCAGCGTGCGGTGGAACAGCTCGTCCAGCGTGTGAAACCCCAGATTATCGTCCGCCGCCGAGGCCGTCTCTTGCCCCGCGATCAGGTCGGCCAGCACCGCCTCGGCGTCACCCGGCCGCGCCGCGACCCGACGGATGATCTCAACCTCGATCGATTCGCGAATAAACCGGCTCTGCCGCACCCCATCGGGCGAAATTTTCTTGACGATAGTGGCCCGCTTTGGCCGGATCAGCAGCAGGCCCTGCTGCGCCAGCCGGATGAACGCCTCGCGCACCGGCTGCCGCGACACCCCGTAGCGCCCGGCGATATCGCTTTCCGAAATCACGTCGCCCGGCTTGAGCGCCATGGTGACGATTTCGTCGCGCAGGGCTCCCACCACGCGCAGCGCCATGGTTTCTTCGCTCGCTTCGAGTTCGCCAACCGTCATTGCCTGATTCCCCTCACCGACCATGTGCGCATACACCGGCGCCCGTCACTGCTCGATGCATCATTACCCACAGCCTCGTTCGCCGAGATCAATACCGCGCAGGCGAGCAAAACAACTAGTGCTTCCTCAATCTTGTATGGTAGATGCGTGCGAAGCGCCATCCATGGCGCACGATTATGTCGATGCGGGAGAATTCGAATGGCAAAGACCTACGCGCTTGTTGGGACCGGCGGCCGTGCCCGTATGTTTTATGAGGCGATTTTCGGACCGCACCGCGAGCACTCCCGGCTCGTCGCGCTCTGCGATACCAACCAGGTCCGCGTGGATTATACCAACCGGGTGATCGAGCAGGAACTGTCCGGCAAGGCCGTCCCAACCTATAAGGCCGCCGATTTCGCCAGGATGATCGCGGAAAACAAGCCCGACACCATCATCGTCACCTCGATCGACCGCACGCACCACAAATACATCATCGCCGCGCTCGAAGCCGGCTGCGACGTGATCACCGAAAAGCCGATGACTACGGACCCGGAAAAGTGCCAGGCCATCCTCGACACAGTCGAGCGCACCGGCAAGCAGGTGCGCGTCACCTTCAATTACCGCTACGCGCCCCACAATTCGGCACTGCGCGAACTCGTTGCCTCCGGCGCCATCGGCACCCCGACCTCGGTGCATTTCGAGTGGCTGCTCGATACCCGCCATGGCGCCGATTACTTCCGCCGCTGGCACCGCGACAAGCGCAATAGCGGCGGCCTGATGGTGCACAAGTCGACCCACCATTTCGACCTGGTCAATTTCTGGCTCGGTTCGCAGCCTGACACCGTGTTCGCCATGGGCGACCTGAAGTTCTACGGACGCGCCAATGCCGAGGAACGCGGCGTCTTCACGCCCTATACCCGCACCACCGGTGTCGAGGCCGCCAAGGATGACCGCTTCGCCATCGACCTGACCGACAACCCGGCCCAGAAAGGTCTCTATTGGGATGCCGAGAAGGAAGACGGTTATCTCCGCGACCAGAACGTGTTCGGCGATGGCATTTCCATCGAAGACACCATGAACGTCATGGTCCGCTATCGCAACAGGGCGGTGATGACCTACTCGCTTTATGCCTACGCGCCCTGGGAAGGCTTTAACGTCGCCATCAACGGCACCGGCGGTCGCGTGGAGCTTACCGTGCACGAGACCAGCTACATCAATGCCGGCGGCTCGTCTGACGCGGAAGGCGCAGCCAAGGGCGTCCACCTCTACCACTTCCCCCTGCATGGCGAATCCCGCCAGGTCCCCATTGTCGCCGGCGAAGGCGGCCATGGCGGCGGCGACAAGATCATGCTGGAGGAGATCTTCGGCAATGCGACGCCCCGGCCCGGCTACGGCGCCAATCACCGCGACGGCGCGCTGTCCATCCTGACCGGCATTGCCGCCAACCAGTCTTTCGCCACCGGCCTGCCGGTGGACGTGCGCACCCTGGTTCGCCTCTGACACAGCACGACCCGGTGCGCCCAGCACCGGGTCGTCGCGGCAACAGCTCGTAACATCTGTGTTCTGGGCGTGCTCTGCTGTCCCGAATCGGCGTCGCTGCGTGTAACATGGCGCGATGAGCTTGCCGTGCCTCCCGATCGACTGGGATGTTGCAGCCCGATCCGGAGACCGAATGAACGTAGCCATCGACATGGGAGCAACGACCGGCAGTGCCCACGCCATGCTCGATCTCGAAGAGCTGCTGGCCACGCGTCTCCTGGTCCAGGGCAATTCCGGCTCGGGCAAATCCCATCTGTTGCGCCGCCTGCTCGAACAGAGCGCGCCCTGGGTGCAGCAATGCATCATCGATCCCGAGGGCGATTTCGTCACTCTGGCCGACAAGTTCGGTCACGTCGTTGTCGATGCCGCCCGTACCGAAAACGAACTGACCCGCATTGCGGGCCGCATCCGTCAGCACCGTGTCTCGGTCGTGCTCAATCTCGAAGGCCTCGATGTCGAGCAGCAGATGCGCGCAGCCGCCGCCTTCCTCGGCGGCATGTTCGATGCCGACCGCGATTACTGGTATCCGGTCTTGGTCGTCGTCGATGAGGCCCAACTCTTCGCCCCCTCGGTTGCGGGCGAGGTTTCCGACGAAGCGCGAAAGCTGTCGCTCGGCGCCATGACCAACCTGATGTGCCGTGGCCGCAAGCGCGGCCTCGCTGGCGTCATCGCCACCCAGCGCCTCGCCAAGCTGGCGAAAAACGTCGCCGCCGAAGCCAGTAATTTTTTGATGGGCCGCACTTTTCTCGATATCGACATGGCCCGCGCCGCCGATCTGCTGGGCATGGAAAAGCGCCAGGCCGAACAGTTCCGCGACCTCGCGCGCGGCCATTTCATTGCGCTGGGCCCCGCGCTCAGCCGCCGGCCGCTCCCCGTCACCATCGGCGATGTGGAAACCTCGGCCCGCTCCACCAGCCCAAAATTGACCCCGCTGCCCGAGGCCAGCGCCGACGCCCACGACCTGATTTTTACCGCGACGCCAGAAGAGGCCCGCACCCCGATCCGCCGGCCACAGGCGCCGGCCCCGACGCCGACTGCCGATATCCTTGCCCAGCTCGCGCGCCCCAAGCCCGAAATCGAGGCGCCCCCGCGGTCGCTGTTCCCCGAAATCGACGAAGCCGAGCGCGAGGCCCAGATCGACGCCATCATGGTCGAACTGCTGGGCGATCCCGACGCCAGTTTCCGCAGCGTCGCCGTGCTCTATCAGGACTTTCTGGTCCGCTGCCGCATTCGTCGCGTCCCCGGCGAAGCGCCGGCTTTGCCCGCCTTCAAGCGCAAACTCGCCGTAGCGCGCGTCGGCCTCGACCGCGCCACGGCCGACAGCACCGCCTGGCAACAGGCCCTCGCGCTGTCTGAAACCCTCGCCGATGACATTCAGGGCGTCTTCCTTGTCCTGGCGCAAGCCGCCGTCACCGCCGCGCCTTGCCCCTCCGACGCCACGCTGGCCCGCCTCTACGGCACCCACTCCGCCACCCGCGCGCGCCGCCTCCTCACCTATTTCGAAGAACGCGGACTTTTGGTGGTCCGCCTGGATTTCCGCAACAACCGCGTCGTCGCGTTTCCCGATTTGGGCTGCGAAACGGGCCCCGGCGATCCTTCTGGGCCGGACGCCATGGTCGAAGAACGACCTGCGGCGGAATGAGTCGCCATGGCCCGGGCACTATGCCGCCCCACGCACCGTTCTTCCCGCGGACTTGATCCGCGGGCCTCTTGCCGCTGGTGCGATGTTGATAGTGGCCCGCGGGTCAAGCCCGCGGGAAGGAAGATCGGGACTAAACCCTCACCTCGATCCGCATCACAAACCGCGCCGTCGCCCCCGGCCCCAGTACTTCGCTATACGGCCGCTTTTCCAGATCGTCGGAGCCGCCCACTTCGGCTGCCGTGCCGTGCCAGGGCTCGATGCAGATGAACGGCGCGTCCGGTTTGCTCCACAGCGCCAGGTTCGGCAAATTCGTCCAGTCGATCTTGATCGAGGGCCCGCCCGGGCAACCATAACTGAGCCCTGCGCCCGCCCCCTCGGGGAACAGCATCGCGTCCGCCTCGAACAAACCATGCTCCAGCACCAGCATCCCCGCCTGGAACGGCGACGGCAGTTCCTCGGGCACCACCAGCCCATGATCCAGCCGGATCAGCGCCGGCTCCGCCCCATTGTCCAGGCTCACGCCATGCGTATCGGCCGGCGAGCCCGGCAGTGGCCACACGAAGGCGGGGTGAAAGCCGATGCCGAATGGCATCAGCTTGTGGTCACGATTGCTCACCTCGGCCGTGATGGTGATCGCCTTGCCCTCGATCTCGTAGGACAGGGCCAGCAGGAAATCGAACGGAAAGACCTGCCAGCTCGCCTCCGTCGCCATCAGCTCAAAGCGGCATGACATGGCGCCTGCCGCCACCAACTCAAACTCGCTGCTCCGCGCAAAGCCGTGTTGGCCCATGGCATAGCTCTTGCCCTCAATGCTGATCGTGTCGTTCGGCGCTTTCCCCACCATCGGAAACAGGATTGGCGACCGCCCACCCCAATATTTGGCATCGCCATTCCACAACCACTGCGCCCCATCCGTCGTGGTAATCGACTGCATTTCCGCTCCCAGCGCGGCGATGTCGACAGTGATCTGGTCGTTCCCGATACGGGTCGTTCCTGACATGAGTGTGGTTCCTTGTTTCGGCAGTATCTTAACTGCTCCGCGACCGACAAGAACCCCCACCCTTGACCCCTCCCCACAAAGCGAGCCGGAAGGGATATGTCGCCGCGGACTCGATCCCAAAGCTTGCCCCGTTTCCCCCAATCGGCCACAACCGCCTCATGCTCCTTCCGCCCCTCCCCATCGATGACGCTCTCCCGGCCCTGCTCGCCGCGCTGGCGCAAGGCCCCTACGCCGTGCTGGTGGCCCCGCCCGGCGCCGGCAAGACTACGCGCGTTCCCCTCGCGCTGCTGGACGCGCCCTGGCGTGGCGATGCCCGCATCATCATGCTCGAACCGCGCCGCCTCGCCGCCCGCGCCGCCGCCCACCGCATGGCGGAGACGCTTGGCGAGGAGGTTGGCCAAACGGTCGGCTACCGCGTCCGCATGGATGCCAAAATCTCCGGCAACACCCGCATCGAAGTCGTCACCGAGGGCGTTTTTACGCGCATGCTGCTCGACGACCCCGAACTGAGCGGTGTCGCCGCCGTGCTGTTCGACGAGTTCCACGAGCGCAGTCTCGATGGCGATCTTGGCCTGGCGTTGACCCTCGACGCTGCCGCGCTGCGCCCGGACCTGCGTGTCCTGGTCATGTCGGCGACGATCGACGGTGCGCGCGTGGCAAAACTGCTGGCCGATGCCCCGGTTATTACCAGCGAGGGCCGGGCTTTTCCGGTCGAGACGGTCTATGTCGAGCCCGATCCGCTGGCGCGCATTGAGGACCAGATTACTGCCGCCGTTCTCACCGCCTTGCGCGAGCATGCGGGTTCGGCGCTGGTCTTCCTGCCCGGCCAGGGCGAAATTATCCGGGTCGCAGAACGGCTTGGCTCCCGAGTGCCGGCCAATACCGATATCGCGCCGCTGTACGGCCAACTCACCACCGCCGAGCAGGACCGCGCCATCCGTCCCGCCGAGGCTGGCCGCCGCAAGATCGTGCTGGCGACCTCGATCGCCGAAACGTCGTTGACGATCAACGGGATACGCATCGTAATCGATGCCGGCTTCCGCCGCATTCCGGCCTATGAGCCGGCCACCGGCCTGACCACACTGGAGACCCGCCGCGTCTCGCGCGCCAGTGCCGACCAGCGCCGGGGGCGTGCTGGACGGACGGCGCCGGGGGTTTGTATCCGGCTGTGGAATGAGGGACAAACGGCTGGGTTGGAGCCCTTCGATACCCCCGAAATCCTCGCCGCGGACCTCTCCGGTTTTGCCCTCGATCTGGCCGCGTGGGGCATTACGGATTCCAGCATGCTGGATTTCTTGGACCCACCGCCGCGCCCCGCCTGGAGCGAGGCCGTCGCCTTGCTGCAGAGCCTCGACGCACTCGATGCGCAAGGCCGTCTCACAGCAGCCGGAAAAGCGCTGGCTCGTTTGCCGTTGCATCCGCGTCTGGCTCACATGATCGTCGCCGCGGCCGCCGAGGATGATGCACAGACCGCGACCGACCTCGCCGTGCTGATCGGCGAGCGGGGACTGGGCGGTGATAGTACCGACCTCGCCACACGCCTTGCCCGCTTTCGCACCGACCGCAGTCCGCGCGGCAATGATGCTCGCGCTCTGGCGCGGCGCTGGGCGGGTCTGGCGGGTGGTGGCAAAGGGGGCAATCTCGATGTCGGTCATCACCTCGCCCGCGCTTATCCCGACCGTGTTGCGCAGGCGGCGGGGGCACGAGGGCGCTTTCGGCTCGCCAATGGGCGGCAGGCGAGCCTCGACAGCACCGATGCGCTGGCCGCCGCGCCGTTTCTTGTGGTCACCGATATTACGGGTGCGGCCGCGAGCGGCAAGATTCGCGCCGCCGCTGCGATCGAGCGGGCCGATCTCGAGCGTCTTTTCGCCTCCCACATCATCGACGAAACCGTGCTGGCCTTCGACGAGCCGTCCGCCAGCGTCCGCGCGCGAAAAACCCGCCGCCTCGGCGCGCTGCGCCTGGCCGATGAGCCGGTTGCCGTTGAAGATCCCGAGGCTGCGGCGCGTCTGTTGGCGGACGCCGCCGCGCGCCGCGGGCTCGATATTCTGCCCTGGAGCCGCGACCAGAAGGCCTGGCGAGCCCGCGCCAATTTCCTGCGCGGCACGCTGGGCGATGATTGGCCAGATTTGAGCGCCGAGGCTCTCGCGCCCAGCGTGGCCGAATGGCTGGCGCCGGCCCTGTTCGGCCTGACCAAACTGAGCGACATCACCGGCGAGCAGTTGCGCACCGCGCTTGACCTGCTGCTACCCTATCAACGCCGCCAGGACATCGAGGCTTTGCTGCCCAGCCATTTCACTGCCCCCACCGGCAACGCCGTGCCCATCGACTATTCGGCCGAAGGTGGGCCGGCGATCGAAATCCGGGTGCAGGAACTGTTCGGGCTGACCCGCCACCCCACCATTGCCAATGGCCGCATTCGCCTGCTGCTGGTGCTGCTATCGCCGGCCCATCGGCCCATCCAGACCACGCGCGACCTCGTCGGGTTCTGGAGTGGCTCCTGGGTGGACGTCGCCAAGGACCTCAAGGGCCGCTACCCGCGCCACCCCTGGCCCGACGACCCCGCCAAGGCCGCCCCCACCGCAAGGGCGAAGCCTAGAGGGACTTAGATTTTGCAGTCGTCTGCCTCCCCCTTTGCGGGGAGGGATCAAGGGTGGGGGGATGTTTGGCCCCGATCGACATCGTGGCTCCGAACACCCCCACCCCGCCTCCCCCGTCAAGGGAGGAGTTAGGCCGGCGTCCAAACGCACCCTGTGCGCACAAACAAACACCCCCGGGCGAAGCCCGAGGGTGCTGAGTGATTGGAAGCGAGCGGCGTTACGCCGGAATGAAATTCAGTGCCACGCCATTGATGCAATAGCGCAGGCCCGTCGGCGGTGGGCCGTCGGGGAACACATGCCCCAGATGCGAGCCGCAGCGTGAGCAGTGGCATTCGGTGCGCGTCATGCCATGGCTGCGATCCACCGTGTTTTCCACCGAACCGGGAACCGGGTCGTTGAAGCTGGGCCAGCCGGTGCCGCTTTCGAACTTCAGGTCGGCCTTGAACAGTTCCTGATCGCAACCGGCGCAGGAGAACGATCCGGCGCGGTGCTCATGCAGCAGTGCGCAGGAGCCGGGACGTTCGGTGCCATGCTCGCGCATGACCGCATATTGCTCGGGCGTCAGCTTGGCCTTCCATTCGGCATCCGTGCGTGTCACCGGATAGGTATGGGCATCCATGGGCGTCTCCCGATTTTTCCAGAATTTGAACATGGCCCAGATATAGGCGCGAACGCCCCCGATTTCGAGCCCCGCAATCGATCAAGCCGCGGTGAGTAGTCCGCTCTTTCGGCCCTGTCACGGCCAAGTCATCTGCAGCCGCTAGGAGGCCACGAGCAAATCCAAGAGGCGAACATGACTTTGAAATTCGTGGTGATGAGTGACCTGCACCTGATGCCACAGGGCGAACTGTCGATGACCCTCGATACCGGCGCCCGGCTCGAACAGGCGATCGATGCGGTGATCGAGCGCTATGGCGATGCCGATTTCTGCATCCTGGCGGGGGACCTCGCGGATATGGGCCAACCGGCCGCCTATGAGTATCTCAAGACCATCATCGCGCGCATGCCGATCCCGGTCCACATCACCTTGGGCAATCACGACCGCCGCCCCGCCTTCCTCGACGTCTTCGGCGCCGATTTCGCCGATGCCGAAACCGGCAAGGTCGACAAGGTCATCGACATCAAGGGCTACCGCATCATCATGCTTGATTCGTCCGAGCCCGGCCGCGTCGATGGCGTGCTCGAGGACGACCAGATCGACTGGCTGCATGCCCGCCTCGCCGAAGCGCTGGACCGCCCGGTGATCGTGGTGCTGCACCACAATGCCAATGCGCTCCATATCCGCTCCGACGATATCCGCCTGCTCGAACCCGACGCCTTCATCGGCGCGCTCAAGACCCATCCGGATATCCGCCAGGTGATCGCCGGCCACGTCCACATCACCTCGACGGCAACCTGGCGCGGCCTGCCCTTCACCACCCTGGCCGGTGGGCATTATTCGGTCAGCTTCGTCGTCGACGAACCCGAAGCCGCCATCCGCCGCATCGACGGTCCCGGCCAGATGGCCGTCGTCATCGGCACCCCCGACCGCACCACCGTGCTGTTCGACGATTTCATCGACGGCAATACCAGCTTCGGCATCATCGAAGGCCCCCGCGTCCACAAAACAGCTGCCGCGGCATAAGGCTAGCGACGACTAACTGCGCCCTCGGGTTACGCCCGAGGGTGATTCCTGACGAGCAAATGATCCAATCGGCCACCATTTGCCTTCCAGCCGGTCAAGGCGAGGCGAAAATGCCGGATTGCGAGAACCGGAGCGCAACGTGCATGAGCACGTGAGCACCGGAAGCGCAGCAATTTGATATTTGCAGGCCGCCTTCACCGGAGTGGAAGGCAAATGGTGGGAGTAACAAGGATTGAACTTGTGACCCTTCGCGTGTGAAGCGAATGCTCTCCCGCTGAGCTATACTCCCGTCGCCAGAGGCGAAAAGTCTAGAGAGATGGTGGGCGTAACAAGGATCGAACTTGTGACCCCCTCGATGTCAACGAGGTGCTCTCCCGCTGAGCTATACGCCCATCTCTCCGGGAAGGATCGGCTAAGCCGCTCCAGTGGCGCGGATAGACCATAAAACCCCAGATGGGGTCAAGAGCCTGCGCCGGGTTTGTGCAACAAAGAAATCGATGTGGAAAATCAGGCGGCCAGGAGCCGCTCGACCTCGTTGACGAGATCCTTGAGATGGAAAGGCTTGCTGAGCACCGAAGCATCCTTGGGGGCGTCGCTATCGGGATTGAGGGCCACGGCCGCAAAGCCGGTGATGAACATCACCTTGAGGTCCGGATCGAGTTCGGTGGCGCGGCGCGCCAATTCGATTCCGTCCATTTCGGGCATCACGATATCGCTGAGCAGCAGCGCGAAGGGCTCCTCGCGCAGGCGCTCATACGCCGAAAGCCCGTTATCGAAGGACACGACTTCATAGCCCGCGTTCTTGAGCGCACGCGTCAGAAACTGGCGCATGTCGTTATCGTCTTCGGCGAGCAAAATTCGCTTCATCATGTCTCCAGCCGTCGCGACCTGCGCGCAACACAATGCGCTGTCTTCCAGCGCCCTGAGTCGCACCATAGAGGTGGATGTTTAAGCCAGTTTTACGGAAGGGCAACCACAAGACCATTTCATGACGATTTTTTGCGATAAACTGGACAATGGCCGCGACGCACGCCATGCTGGTTTATCAATAATGCTTCGCCCTGATCGCAAAGCAAAAATACTGGGAGGCAGCGTGCGGTCCGACTATTGGGATCAGCCGGCATTCGAAACCATCCGGCCC
The DNA here is from genome assembly GCF_040546795.1 of Devosia sp. UYZn731. NCBI lineage: Bacteria > Pseudomonadati > Pseudomonadota > Alphaproteobacteria > Hyphomicrobiales > Devosiaceae > Devosia > Devosia sp. UYZn731. Next base: position 76,353 of record NZ_JBEPOL010000008.1, on the reverse strand, counting down.
CGCCGGCTCGTGGCGCCGGTCGTGTTCAATTCGGGCCATTCCGGCCGGGTCTATCCCGAACGTTTCCTCGCCATGACGCGGCTCGATCACCTGTCGATCCGCCAGTCCGAAGATGCCTTCGTGGATGAACTGTTCGGCCGCGCGCCCCATTTGGGCGCTCCCATGCTGCGCGCACATTTCCCCCGCGCCTATCTGGATGTGAACCGCGAACCCTGGGAACTCGATCCCACCATGTTCGTCGAGCCGCTGTCGGATCGCTTCAACACCACCTCGCCGCGCGTTGCTGCCGGGCTCGGCACGCTGGCGCGCATCGTGGCCGAAAACAAACCCATCTATCGCGACCGGCTGACGCTGGACGATGCCCGCACCCGCATCGAGGGAATTTATCACCCCTATCACACCGCGCTGCAGGGCCTGCTCAGCGACGCTATTTCGGCCTTCGGCGTGGCGCTGTTGATCGATTGCCACTCCATGCCGCGCATTGCCCGCAGCGGCGACCGGGCCGCACCCGACGTGGTGCTGGGTGATCGTTATGGCACCACCTGCGCCCCCGCTCTGGTCGACCTGGTGGAAACCATGTTCGCCGGCGCCGGCCTCAAGGTGGCGCGCAACCGGCCCTATGCCGGGGGCTTTGCCACCCGCACCTATGGCCGCCCCCAGCATGGCGTGCACGCACTGCAGATCGAAATCAGCCGCCATCTCTATATGAACGAGGCGACACTGACCAAGAACGATGGCTTCGAGGCCATGCAGTCGCTGATCGAGCGGCTGATTTTCGCGCTGATCGGGCTGGACCTGATGGCACTGGCCAGCACACCGGCTGCTGCGGAGAAAGCTGCGGCGGAGTAAGGCGCCATTTCCGCTGCATCAATGGACTCATTCGCCTTCCTCACCTCGCCCCTCCGGGGAGAGGTCGGCGCGCAGCGACGGGTGAGGGGACTTTCGCGCGCACTTCCCCCAGCAAAGGCCCCTCACCCGACCCAAGTGGGTCGACCTCTCCCCGGAGGGGCGAGGTAAGGGAGCGCGTCTACCACCCCGATAGCGCCTTGGGAGTGGAGCTTTTGCCGCCAACGCTTTAAGCTCTTTGCACTCGCCTCACGCGCCCGGATTTCCCATGCCCTCCCTCCCCATCGATCTCGACCTTGTCACCCAGACCCTGCTTGAAGCCGCCGAGGCTGCGTCGGACAAAACCCTGCCGCTGTTCCGCACCCATCTGGCGATCGACAACAAGCTGAGCGTAGGGTTCGACCCGGTCACCGAGGCTGACCGCGCCGCTGAAACCGCCATCCGCGCCGTGATCGCAGCGCGCTTTCCCGACCACGCGGTGATCGGGGAGGAATGGGGCAATAGCGGGGATAGCGATTTCACCTGGATCATCGATCCCGTCGACGGCACCCGCTCCTTCATCAGCGGCGCGCCGGTCTGGGGCACGCTGATTGCACTGGCCTATCAGGGCGTCGCTATGGCCGGCCTGATGGCGCAGCCCTTTATCGGCGAGATTTTCCTGGGCCTGCCCGGCCGCGCCAGCTATCGGCGGGGCGCCATCGACCAGACCATTCGCACCAGCGGACAAACCGAACTCGGCGCCGCGCGCGTCTTCACCACGACGCCGGCTTTGTTTCGCACGCCCGAACTGGCGAGCAAGTGGCGCGCCGTCGAAGGCGCCACCCGCCTGCAACGCTTCGGCATGGATTGCTACGGCTATGCGCTATTGGCCGCCGGCCACGCGGACCTGGTGATCGAGCCATCCCTGCAAACCTACGACATCGCCGCGCTTGTGCCCATCATCCGTCAAGCCGGCGGCGCCATCGCCTGCTGGGACGGCAGCGAGCCCACCGGTGGCGGCAACGTGGTGGCCGCGGCGACGCCCGAACTGCTGGAGCAGGCGCTGGCACTGGTGAATGCGGCTTAGTTTACGTAGGCGATGGAACTGGTGAAGCGCGGCCGATAGGCCGACATGCTATTGAAGGTAATGGCGTTGAACCCGGCGATCGAGAAGATCGCGCTATGGGGTACGAAGGTGTCGATGACCAGGACCGAATCGCCATCGGCAATGTCGGGGATACGGCCGGTGGGGATGGTCGATGTCGTCAGCAGCGGAACCGCCTTGCCCGTCACCTTGGACCAGTCGACCGAATAGGTGCTGAGCGTGCGCTTGATGCTGCTCACACGCATGGATATCTGCGTCGCGTCGCCGCCCACCAGTGTCGTGACCGTGCTGAACGTCGATTGCAGATAGGCCGCGTTGATGGTGCTCTGGCGCGAGAGTATGTCGCCGGCCGTAAAGGTAGCCTTTTCCACATTCTGGGACGCCCGGAACAGATCGAACAACGTCACCGTGCCCATCAGCAGCGCCAGCAGCAAAGGCGCCAGCAGCGCAAATTCGATGGCGGCGACGCCTTCGCGGTCGTGCAGCAGCCGCCTGATTGCCACGCCCAGCCCCATCATCGTCATGGCTCGTTCGCAAACGCGGATCGGGAGACGATGCGATAGGCGCCGGTAGCGTCCTTGGGCAGGCCAAGCCCGACCCCCAGGAATGGCGTGATCGCGCTGACCACGAAGCAGGCGCGCACGAAGACCTGTTCCGAGCGCGCCCCGGCGGTGTAGCGCACCACCGGCGCGATCGGAACGGCCCGGTCGATGCAGCGCGCATCATCGGTAGGGTAATCGGCGGCAGTGCGGATCGGGATCATCTCCAGCGTCAGCGAGCTCTCGCAATTGATCAGCACCACCGCCCCATTGCAGATGCTGGTCTTGACCGTCGCGCTCGATGCCCCGTCCAATCGTCCGGTGCGCAATTCGCGCACGGTGCGGTCCAGCGCATGATCCAGCATGATGGTCTGCGTCATCAGCCAGCCCGCCTCGAAGGTAGAAAAGATGATGGCGAACAGCATGGGCACCACCAGCGCGAACTCCACCGCCGAAGCGCCACCGGAAGCGCGCAGGAATTCTGCCAGTCGCTGCCGCCAGATTATCATTGCGTCAGCTTGATCTTCTGGATCGCCGTGGCGATCGAGCGGAAAGCGGAGGCGATATCCAGGCCCGTCACCGAATAGAAATGGCTCGGGCTCGATGCACAATTGCGCATTTGCGTCATCGCGTCGGTATTGCTGCCGATGTCGAAGCCGATGGTGAACACGATCACCCGATTGGCTTTGGCGCTCGTACACACCTTGGCGAGCAGCGCTGCTGTTTCCGTAGCATTCTGATCTTTGTTGGTGATCGGGTCCCGGTAGAGCTTGGAATTGCTTTCGGTGCGCACCGGCTTGCTGGGATCTTTGGCGACATATTGCTCGGTAATATTGCCGTCGGTCATCAGCACGATGAATTTGATCGTATTGGGATCGGTATAGTCGGCCGGCCGATTGGCGAACTGGGATTGCGTCTTGCCAAGGGCCACGGCCTGGGCAATCAGCGGGCGCGCGCTCGGGTCCAGCAGCATCAGGCCCCAGTTCATCGCGACCGCCGTGCCCGTGCCGTCATACATTTTGTAGCCGTCGATTTGCGCCTTGAGATAGGCCGCATCGTTGGACAAAAACGAGATCGCGGTATCGTCGCCCGGGCACCATGCCGGATTGAGGTCGGTGGAATAATTGGTGGCGTTCCAGACCGTGAAATTGTCGACTTGCGCCCGCCCGCTGAAACTGATCAGCCCTGCGGCGTAGTCAGGGCTTTTGAGCATGAAGCACGACGAATTGTTATGCACCCGTACCCCGCCCAGGGCATTGAACATGGCCGCGCCCACGCTGACCTGCCCGGCATAGGGCACGATGCTGATGGTCGTATAGGGCTTGGTGGCGTCGGTCAGCAGCGTGCTGACAAAGTCTCGGGCAGCCGGCTTCAGGCGAGCGAAGCGGCTACCGACCATCGAGCCGGAAAAATCCAGCATCAACGAGATTTCCACGTTCTGCCGCCGCTCTTCGGCGCTGGCCTGGGCAACCACGGTCATCGTGTCGATGCCGATCAGCGGCAAGAATGCGGTGGGCATGGTGTAGTCGGCGCGAACGGTGACGACTTTGCTCGTGGAGCTTTTGACGTCCTTCAGCACGGTGACGCTAACCTCGTCGTTGAACGACACCGATTTGAGGTAGTTGACCACCGTGTCTTCGACAGTCTTGGTCTGGGCCAACGACGTAGCTGCCAGCACGCCGCGATCGACCCCGTCCTGCAATTGCGCCCGGAACGATTCGTAGCGCGCAATATCGGTCGCCCCGCCGGCGATGACCGCCAGCGGTACGAACAAAAAGCCCACAATAATGGCCACGTTGCCTCGCGTTTCCTTCGCGAAAGCCCCGAGCAGCCCCCCCAACCGCACTACGATGTCCTATCGTCAGTGTTTCAACCGATCGGTCGAGTACATACGAGATGGCTTAACAACGCGAAAATTTAGCCGCTATTGGTCTGCTAGCGAACAAAAACGTGATCGTGCTAATGCGTCTGCTCGGTAATGAACGCATCGAACGCGGCAAACACCTGGCTGCGGATGGCGTCCTTTTCCATGAACAACTCGTGCCGGGCGCCGGCGAGGACCATGTGGTGGCCGGTGCGCATCCGCAGGCCCAATTGCTCGATTGTGCCGGTCGACACCACCTGGTCCAGCGCCGCCGCCAGCATCAGCACCGGCACGCGGATCTTGCCGGGAAAACTGTCGCGGCCAACTTGTGCCATCGTGGTCATCGCCGCCGCCGCCCAACTGATCGTCGGCGCACCGACGCCGAGCGCGGGCCGGGCCTTGATCACATCGACTGTCCGCATATAGCGCGTCCGGTCCGAGGTCAGCGGATTGTCGGGGAAGCTCTGCTCGGCGGCGAGCCGGTCGCCCTTGCGGCCGATCGGCAGCTTGCCCAGCCCCACGAAATTGAGCGCTCCGGCAACCCTGGCCATGCCCGCAAAGCTCAGCGGCTGGCGGTCCAGCCCAACCATGGGCGCGGACAGGAACACCCGGTCGAACATCAGCCGGTCGTTGATGCCGGCGAACAGGCTCACCAGCCCCCCCATCGAATGGCCCACCAGGTAAAACGGCGGCGGGCAGTCGGGCAGCAGGATTTCAGTGTGGAAGCTCTGCAGGTCGCACCAATAGTCGTCGAAGGTATCCACATAGCCCAGATCGCCGGAGATCAGCCGGTCCGAGCCACCCTGGCCGCGCCAGTCGAAGGTCGCCACGGCGAAACCGCGTTTGCGGAAATCGGCGATGGTCTCGAAATATTTCTCGATGAATTCGGTCCGCCCCTGCACGAGGCAGACCGTTCCCCGATGCTTTTCCCCGGTCCGCGGCCAGATCGCGTAGCGGATGCGCACTTTGTCGGTCGTCAGGAAATACCCCACCCGCGCGCCCTCGGGCACGGGATTGCTGGCGATGTTGACGAGGTCCGGTCCGGCAGCAGCGGCAGCAGCGATCATGATGGGTTTCCGAATGGTCATCTGACTTAGACCAAACAGATAAAAGAAAACCAGCATCTCCGAAAAGATGCTGGCTTCCTTGCGTGCGGCCCGTGCGGGGGGCGGGTGACGGGACCGCATTTGGGTCGTGAATTAGAACGAATGCCCTCCGTTCTTCTTCACCTGACCCGTTCTACGCCAGCCAGGCTGAATTGAACTGGACCAACGCGTTCATGTTCGGTTCATCTTGGCGGTCCCGGTGAATGGGCGACCGCGCCTCCCGCCTCTTGAACACCGAAATCGGTCACCTACATCTGTTGCGTTCGCCGCTTATCGCGGGAACCCCGACCTCGCCGAACCGACGCTTGCCTATTGCAGGGAGCGCTTTTGAGGACCGGGACATCCACGTTGCTCATGGAGAATGTGACTATGCAGACCATCGATTTTACCCCGTTTTACCGCTCCACCGTCGGCTATGACCGGCTGTTCAATCGCCTCGATACCCTTGGCGGGCAGGAAGCCAAAACCTACCCTCCCTATAATATCGAGCGCACCGGCGAAGATGCCTACCGCATTTCCATCGCCGTAGCCGGCTTCTCCAATGGCGATATCGCCATCGAGACCAAGGAGAACAGCCTCGTGGTCAAGGGCGCCAAGCCCGCCGAGACTGCCGACAAGACCCGCGAGTTCCTGCATCGCGGCATTGCCGAGCGCGCTTTCGAGCTGCGCTTCCAGCTTGCCGACTATGTCGAGGTCTCCGGCGCCACTCTCGAAAACGGCCTGCTCCACCTCGAACTGAAACGCGAATTGCCCGAAAGCAAGAAGCCGCGCCAGATCGAGATCAAGGGCGGCACCGCCGTCATCGAGGACAAGTCGGTCAACTAATCTCGGTCTCCCCTCCCGGCCGATGATCGCAGGGCGCAGCTGGCAACAGCTGCGCCTTTTTGCGAAACGGGGGAACCTGCGACGCTGCCATTGGTTCTTCCGGCACGTAAAGCGTCAAAGGACTTTTTCCATGAAAACCCCCTCCATCACTCTCAAATCCAATTCCAAAACCGCGGTCATCGATATTCTCAATGCCCGGCTGGCCGATGCCATCGATCTGGCGCTGATCACCAAGCAGGCGCACTGGAATCTCAAGGGTCCCACGTTCATCGCCGTGCATGAAATGCTGGATCCGATGCGCGCCGCTATCGACGAGCACGTCGACATCATTGCCGAGCGCGTCGCCCAGCTCGATGGCGTCGCCTTGGGCACCAGCCAGATCGTCGCCAAATCGAGCAAGCTGGCGCCCTACCCGACCGATATCCGCAAGGTTTCCGACCATCTGGCGGCCCTGGCCGAGCGCTATGCCGCTTTGGCCAATCAGGTACGCGAGGATATCGACGCGACCGATGAGGCCGGCGATGCCGACGCCACCGATATCCTGACAGCGTTTTCGCGTGAGCTGGACAAGGACCTGTGGTTCATCAAGTCGCATTTGGAATAGGCCGCGGGCTTCCCTAAGATAACGGGCGCCGGAACAGCTCCGGCGCTTTTTTTCGGGAGGGCTGCATGGCAAGTTTCAGCGAAAGCTTCCAAGGCTGGGACAAATATGTGGAGAATTCCAGGGGCCAGCCGCCGCGCGAGTTGCTGGGCCGCGCGTTGCAGTTCGTCCCAGTGCGGGGCAGCGCTATCGATGTGGGCTCCGGAGCGCTGAACGACACCCGCTTCCTGCTCGATGAAGGCTTCGCTTCGGTCACCGCGCTTGATTCGGCGCCGATCGCCCAGGACATTGCAGACACAATGCCGGCCGATCGCTTCCGCTACGTCATTTCGACTTTCGAGGCTTTCGATTTCCCCGTGGCGGCCTATGACCTCGTCAATGCCCAATATGCCCTGCCCTATATTCACCCCGATCATTTCGACGCGGTCTTTGCCCGCATTTGCGCCTCGCTCAAGCCGGGCGGCATTCTGACCGGACAGCTTTTCGGTAATTTTGACGATTGGGCCGCAACGCCCGGCATGAGCTTTCACACGCTGGCCCAGGCCCGCGCCTTGCTAAGCGACCTGCGCCCGCTCGAATTTGAGGAACACGACGAGCCCGACAGCCAGACGCTCAGCGGCAAGGCCAAGCACTGGCACTATTATGACTTCATCGTCCGGCGCTGATAGGTGCTGGGCGCGCGTTTCCTACGCTTTCCTATAGGGAAGTTGGCAATCTCCTATTTTCTGTGTCCGAACCGTGGCCAAACCCCTTGCCCATAGTTTGGAATTGTGACAATGTGCAGAGGTTAGGGCAGCACGACTGTCCTATCTGAAGCGTCGCCCCGCTCTCCGCGGCCAGCACGCACGCCGGTCCGGCTGGCCCGCTCTTGATGAGCGGAAACGGATAGGCGGAGCTTTGAAGCTCGAATTCGAGTGGCCATTTGGATGCAGTGCCACTCCCCACGCATGGACGCATTTTGCTCTTCCGGGGCGTACAGTGTACGAACCGTTTGAACAGCGCGCCCACCTGAGGACGAAACGCATCCTGCCCGCCGGTTGACCGGCACCCCAAGGATGCACACGACATAGCGACAGAGCCCGCAAGGGCGACCAACGAACGAGGAACAGCGACATGGCACACGAGCGGAACGGATCCCTTTCTCCCGTCACGACGAGCAAAGCCAATCGTAAAACCCTGATCGAGAACGGTCGTCGCGTCGTCCCCGTTTCCGGCCGTCCCGCCGCGCAGGGTCTTTATGACCCCGCCAACGAGCACGACGCCTGCGGCATCGGCATGATCGCCAACATCAAGAACCGCCCCAGCCACGAAGTGGTCGAAAAGGGTCTCGAAATCCTCGAGAACCTGGAACACCGCGGCGCCGTGGGCGCCGATCCGCTGATGGGCGACGGCGCCGGTATCCTGGTGCAGACTCCGCACGCTTTCCTCGCCAAGTCGGTGGACTTCGCGCTGCCCGAAAAGCACGCCTATGCGGCGGTGATGATCTTTTATCCCAACGACGTCGCCCTGCGCGACCGTTGTGCCACGGCTGTGCGCGAATGCCTGCTGGCCGAGCAGTTGACGCTGCTGGGCGAGCGCGTCGTGCCCACCGACAATTCGGCTTTGTCCGAAGGCGTCATCGCCACCCAGCCGATCATCGAGCAGATGTTCATCGCCCGCCCCGAGGGCCTGACGCTGGACGAGTTCGAGCGCAAGCTGTTGATCGTGCGCAAGGTCATCTCCAACACCGTCTATGCGCGCGTACCCGAGTCCAATGGCGATAACGGCTTTTACGTTGTCTCCATGTCGGCCCGCACCGTCGTCTATAAGGGCATGTTCCTTGCCTACCAGCTCAAGGCGTTTTACCCCGATCTCTCGGACGAGAGCTTCGAGAGCGCCATCGCCTTGGTGCATCAGCGCTTTTCCACCAACACCTTCCCCTCTTGGAAGCTCGCGCACCCCTACCGCATGACCACCCACAATGGTGAAATCAACACCATTCGCGGCAACGTCAACTGGATGGCCGCGCGGCAGGCCTCAGTCTCCTCACCCCTGTTCGGCGACGACATCAACAAGATCTGGCCGATTTCCTATGAGGGCCAGTCCGATACGGCGTGCTTTGACAACGCGCTCGAATTCCTCGTGCGCGGCGGTTACTCCCTGCCCCACGCCGCGATGATGCTGATCCCCGAAGCCTGGGCCGGCAATCCGCTGATGGATGACACGCGCCGCGCATTTTATGAATATCACGCTGCTCTGATGGAGCCGTGGGACGGCCCCGCCGCCATGTCGCTCAGCGACGGCCGCTATGTGGTGGCTACGCTCGACCGGAACGGGCTGCGCCCCGCCCGCTATCTGGTGACACGCGAGGGCCATGTCGTGTTGGCGTCGGAATCAGGCGTGCTGACCATTCCCGACGAGGATATCGTCGAGCGGTGGCGCCTGCAGCCGGGCCGCATGCTGCTGATCGACCTCGAAGAAGGCCGCATCATCTCGGACGACGAGATCAAGCGCACCCTGGCCACCAAAAACCCCTATGCCGAATGGCTGGCGCGCACCCAGATCGTGCTCGAAGACCTGCCCGAAACCGCGCCCCAGGCGCCGGTGACCTCGGAGTCGCTACTCGATCGCATGCAGGCGTTTGGCTATACGCAGGAAGACATCAAGCTGTTGATGGCCCCCATGGCCACCACCGGCCAGGAAGCCGTCGGCTCGATGGGCACCGACACGCCGATTTCCGCGCTCAGCGAGAAGTCCAAGCTCCTCTATACCTATTTCAAGCAGAACTTCGCCCAGGTCACCAACCCGCCGATCGATCCGATCCGCGAGGAATCGGTGATGAGCCTCGTGTCCTTCATCGGGCCGCGGCCGAACCTGTTCGACCTCGAAGGCGCCAGCAAGCACAAGCGGCTCGAGGTGCGCCAGCCCATCCTGACCAACGAGGATCTCGAAAAGATCCGCGCCATCGGTGACATGGCTGACAACGAATTCCGCACCCAGACCATCGACATCACCTACGCTGCCGATAGTGGCGCGGCGGGCATGGAAGTGGCCATCGAGGCCATTTGCGCCCAGGCCGAAATCGCCATCGCGGGCGAATACAACATCATCGTGCTGAGCGATCGCCGCGTCGCCTCCGACCGGATCGCCATCCCGGCGCTGCTGGCGACGGCGGCCGTGCACCACCACCTGATCCGCAAGGGCCTCCGCACCTCCTCGGGTCTGGTCGTCGAAACCGGCGAAGCCCGCGAAATGCACCATTTCGCCATGCTGGCCGGCTACGGCGCCGAAGCCATCAACCCCTATCTGGCATTCGAAACGCTCTCGGCGCTGCATGCCGAAGGCGAATATCCCGCCGAAGTCGATGCCCACGAAGTGGTCTATCGCTATATCAAGAGCGTCGGTAAAGGCCTGCTCAAGGTCATGTCCAAGATGGGCATTTCCACCTACCAGTCCTATTGCGGCGCCCAGATTTTCGACGCCGTGGGCCTCAAGACAGAGTTCGTGCAGCGCTTCTTCTTCGGCACCGCCACCACGATCGAAGGCGTGGGCCTGGCCGATATCGCCGAGGAAACCGTCCGCCGCCACCGCGACGCCTTCGGCGACGATGTCGTGCTGCGCAAGTCGCTCGATGTCGGTGGCGAGTACATGTACCGCATCCGCGGCGAAAAGCATGCCTGGAGCCCCGACGTGGTGTCGGACCTGCAACACGCCGTGCGCACCCGCGACGAAAGCCCTGAATCGGCCCAGGCGCGCTATGACAGCTTCGCCGAACGCGTCAACAGCGGCGAAAACGGCTATCTCGCCATCCGCAACCTGTTCGAAGTTCGCCCGATCGGCGCGCCCGTTGCGCTGGACGAGGTTGAACCGGCCGTCGATATCGTCAAGCGCTTCGTCACCGGGGCGATGAGCTTCGGCTCAATCAGCCGCGAAGCCCACACCACGCTGGCCATCGCCATGAACCGCATTGGCGGCAAGTCCAATACCGGCGAGGGCGGCGAGGAAGTCGACCGCTACCAGCCGCTGCCCAATGGCGACCAGAACCCGCTCCGCTCGGCCATCAAGCAGATCGCCTCGGGCCGCTTTGGCGTGACCACCGATTATCTGGTCAATGCCGATATGCTGCAGATCAAGGTCGCGCAGGGTGCCAAGCCCGGCGAAGGCGGCCAATTGCCCGGCCACAAGGTCGACTGGATCGTCGCCAAGACGCGCCATTCCACCCCCGGCGTCGGCCTGATTTCACCCCCGCCGCACCACGATATCTATTCGATCGAAGATCTGGCGCAGCTGATCTACGACCTCAAGAACGTCAACGAACAGGCCGATATCTCGGTCAAGCTGGTGTCCGAAGTGGGCGTGGGCACGGTTGCGGCCGGCGTCGCCAAGGCCCGCGCCGACCACATCACTGTCTCGGGCTATGATGGCGGCACTGGCGCTTCGCCGCTGACTTCGCTCAAGCATGCCGGCGGCCCCTGGGAAATCGGCCTGGCGGAGACGCACCAGACGCTGGTGCTCAACCGCCTGCGCAGCCGCGTCGTCCTCCAGGTCGATGGCGGTCTCAAGACCGGCCGCGACGTCTTGATCGGCGCGCTGCTGGGCGCCGACGAGTTCGGCTTCTCCACGGCGCCCCTGATCGCGGCAGGCTGCATCATGATGCGCAAGTGCCATCTCAACACCTGCCCGGTTGGCGTCGCCACCCAGGACCCGGTGCTGCGCAAGCGCTTCAAGGGCACGCCCGAGCACGTCATCAACTACTTCTTCTTCATCGCCGAAGAGCTGCGGGGCCTCTTGGCCGGCATGGGCGCCAAGACCCTCAACGAACTGGTCGGCCGCTCCGACCTGCTCGACCAGCGCAAGCTGGCCGATCACTGGAAGTCCGAGGGCATCGACTTCACCAAGCTGTTCTACAAGCCCGAAGCGATTGGCGAGGACACGATCTATCACTCCGAATTCCAGGATCACCACCTGGAAGCTGTGCTCGATCGCAAGCTGATCGAACTGGCCCAGCCAGCGCTGGACAATGGCACGGCCGTGCATATCGAACTGCCGATCCGCTCGCGCGATCGCTCGGCCGGCGCCATGCTCAGTGGCGCCCTGGCCAAGAAGTACGGCCACGAAGGGCTTCTGGAAGACACCATCGCCATCAAGCTGACCGGCACGGCCGGGCAGAGCTTTGGCGCCTTCCTCGCCAAGGGCATTTCCATCGATATGGTGGGCGATGCCAATGACTATGTGGGCAAGGGTCTGTCAGGCGGGCGCATCGTGGTGCGGCCATCCGAAAAGGCCGGGTTCGATCCCGACAAGTCGATCATCGTTGGCAATACGGTGCTCTACGGCGCCATCGAGGGCGAGGCCTATTTCCGCGGCATCGCGGGCGAACGCTTCGCCGTGCGCAATTCGGGCGCCATCGCGGTGGTCGAAGGCACCGGCGATCACGGCTGCGAATATATGACCGGCGGCGTCGTCGTGGTCATCGGCCAGACCGGGCGCAACTTCGCGGCCGGCATGAGCGGCGGCGTCGCCTATGTGCTCGACGAGGACCAGACCTTCCGCAGCCGATGCAACCTGGCCATGGTTGATCTGGAACCGGTGACCGAGGAAGAAAACCTCATGCAGTCCCTCCACCATCATGGCGGGGATTTGGAATGGCATGGCCGCGTCGACATTTCGGGCGACATGACCAAGCACGACAATGAGCGCCTGCATCAGCTCATCGCCAACCACCTGCACTATACCGGCTCGACGCGCGCCAAATATATCCTCGACAACTGGGCCGAGATGCGCCCGAAATTCGTCAAGGTGATGCCAGTCGAATACCGCCGCGCCATCCGCGAGATGGAAAAGAAGCGCGGCGTCATGGCGGCGGCGGAATGATGGGGAACACGATGAAGGCTCTACTTATTCTGTTCGCAATGGCTGCCATGGCCATGCCGGCCCCGGCCCAGCAGTTCAGCGGCGCGGTCATCGTCATGCGCTACGAGGCGCCGGACGGCTCGATCAAGACGCTGCCGTCGCCCACCTTGGGGAAGACCCTGACCATGGCAGAATGCCAGAGGGACGCGCGCCAGCAGGTACGCATTCTGAAGCGCCAACTGGCCAATACCAGGAACTTCCCTGAATTCACCGGCTGGAAGTTCATCAGTGGTCAGTGCGAGATGTACAGCGACGACCTCATCACGACGGTCAAATAGATGCTGCACATCTACGGTGACCTTGGGTCGGGCAACTGCCTCAAGGTGAAGTATATCGCCGACGCCACCGGCACGCCCTATGTCTGGAATACCGTGCGCGCCCGCTCGGGCGACACCAAGACGCCACAATATCTGGCGCTCAATCCGGCGGGCGAAATGCCCGTCGTCGTGCTCGACGATGGCCGCCCGCTGGCGCAATCGAACGCCATCCTGCGCTATCTGGCGCGGGGCAGCCGGTTCATTCCGCAGGACGCCTATGAAGAGGCCAAGGTGGACGAGTGGCTGTTCTGGGAACAGTATAGCCATGAGCCAACGGTGGCTGTGGCCCGCGCGCGGGTCCACTACGACAAGGTGGCTATCCCCGACCTCGACCCGGCTTTGATGGCTCGCGCCAACAGGGCGCTGGATCGCCTTGAGCAGGCATTGACGGGCAAGACGTTCCTTGTCGGCGACACCATGTCGATCGCCGATATTGCACTGATGCCCTATACACGCTCCGCCCCCGAGGGCGGGCTGGACTTGACTGGGCGGCCCGCGATAACCCGCTGGATAGCCGCCTGCGAACACGAACTGGGTTTGCCGACGCTGCAAAGCACGGCGGGGGAATGACGATGAAGAAATTAGTTTTGTTCGCAGGCGCGCTCCTCGCCTGTATTCCGACCTTGGCAATTGCCGATGATCAGTATGACATGGAATGGACGATAGTTTCTGAGACTGGACAGCAGGGCGAAATGCCATTTCCGGCAGGGGATGGCACATATTCGTCCTGTCTCCAGGAAAAGAGGAACTACGTCCTGCCCAAGAAACTGCCAAGGGGAACAATAGTGAGCCCCGACGGTAACTCCTACGAATGGACGATCACTGCAGTTGCGTGCAAGCGCAGGGAGAGCAGATAAGATGGGTAAAGTAACAGGCTTTCTCGAAATCGAGCGCGAAGAGCCCCGCTATGAGCCGGCCTCCGACCGCATTCGCCATTTCGGTGAATTCACCATCCCGATGTCGGAAAGTCGCATCGTCGATCAGGCGGCGCGCTGCATGGATTGCGGCATTCCGTTCTGCCACGGCGATACCGGCTGCCCGGTCAACAACCAGATTCCGGACTGGAACGACCTGGTGTTCAACGGCGATTGGGAAGAGGCGGCGCGCAACCTGCACTCGACCAATAACTTCCCCGAATTCACCGGTCGCATCTGCCCCGCACCCTGCGAGGAAGCGTGCACGCTGAACCTGGAAGACACCCCGGTCGCCATCAAGACCGTCGAACAGGCCATCGCCGACCGCGCCATCCGCAATGGCTGGGTCAAGCCGCAGATCAATGACAACAAGACCGGCAAGTCGGTCGCCATTGTGGGCTCCGGCCCCGCCGGCATGGCGGCCGCCCAGCAGTTGGCCCGCGCGGGTCACGACGTGCACCTCTATGAGCGCGAGCCCAAGGCCGGTGGCCTGATGCGTTATGGCATTCCCGACTTCAAGATGGAAAAGGACCATATCGACTTCCGCGTCGAGCAGATGACCGCCGAAGGCGTCACCTTCCACTATAACGAGAATATCGGCGTTACCCGAACGCTAGCCGATCTGCAGCAGAAGCACGACGCGGTGCTGCTCTCTGGCGGCTCCGAGCATCCGCGCGATGTCGATGCCGAAGGCGTCCACCTGGCGGGCGTGCATTTTGCCATGCCCTTCCTCGTGCAGCAGAATCGTCGCCTTGGCGGCGAGGATGTTTCGAGCGAACAGCTCCTGTCGGCGGCGGGCAAGCATGTCGTCGTCGTGGGGGGTGGCGATACGGCGAGCGACTGTGTTGGCACCTCGTTCCGCCAGGGCGCCATCGCGGTGACCCAGCTCGACGTTCGTGCGCAACCGCCCGAGCTCGAGAACAAGTTGACCAACTGGCCCAACTGGGCAGTCAAAATGCGCACGTCCTCGAGCCAGGCCGAAGGCGCGATCCGCGAATTCGCCGCCGGAACCATGAAGATCATCGGCAACGCCAAGGGCCAGGTCACCGGCGTTGAATGCGCTCGCGTCGACCGCAAGCGCCAGCCGATTCCGGGCACCGAATTCATCATCAAGGCTGACCTGGTGCTGCTGGCCATCGGCTTCGCCCACCCCATCCACGAGGGCATGCTGGCCGAACTCGGCGCCAAGCTGGATGCGCGCGGCAACCTGTTCGCCGATACGTTCAGCTACAAGACGACGGTGGACAAGGTCTATGCCGCCGGTGACATGCGGCGCGGGCAATCGCTGGTGGTTTGGGCGATCCGCGAAGGTCGGCAGGCCGCGCGGGCGATCGACAAGGACTTGATGGGCAAGACGGATTTGCCGCGGTAGGGCGAGGACCCCCACCTAACCTCCCCCTGGAAGGGGGAGGAACCGGCTGGCGGCGAGGCAACCACGTGCCACAAGCACAATTCTGTCCCTCCCCCTTCCAGGGGGAGGCTAGGTGGGGGTACTAAAGGCCCCGCCACCATCGGGAATCGCCGCATGACCCAGCCTCCCTACACCGTCGATGAACTGATCTCCGCCAAGGCCATTGCGGCACGGGTGGAAGCCTTGGCCAAGGAAATCGCCACCTTCTACGCCGATACCGACAAGCTGGTGGTTGTCGGCCTCTTGCGCGGCTCGTTCATCTTCATCGCCGATCTGGTGCGCGAACTCGACCTGCCGGTCGAGGTCGATTTCCTCGAGGCCTCCTCCTATGGCAATGCCATGGAATCGAGCCGCGAAGTGCGCATCCTCAAGGATCTGCGCGGCGAAATCGGCGGGCGCGACGTGCTGGTGGTCGAGGACATTGTCGACACCGGCTACACCCTCAAGCACGTGCTCGAAATCCTCGAAACGCGCCATCCGCGCCGCATGGAAGTGTGCGCGCTGCTCAATAAGCCGAGCCGGCGCGAAACCGACGTGCAGGCCAAATGGGTGGGCTTCGATATCCCCGACAAGTTCGTCGTCGGCTACGGCATCGACTATGGCCAACGCAATCGCAACCTGCCCCATATCGGGGCCGTTCGCTTCCTCGAATAGTCAGCGCCCGGCGGCATTCTCCACGGCGCCCGGATCGACACCAACCCCGAACGCATCGACGCGGCCCTTGGGCGCGGTCATCAATTGCTCGAGCGTGAAGGCCGGCACCGGCGCCGCTTGGCCTGAGGCCGTCACCAGGTCGCCGGCCCGGTTGGGCGAGCGGCTCAGGGGGATCACCGCGCCGGCAACCTCGAGCAGGCGGACCTGTCCCAGCCCCTGATAGGGCAGCCGCACCATCGCGCCCGCATCGGTGCCCACCAGCGGGTCGGCAACCGCCACGCTCACCCCGCCGCCGCGATAGAAATTGCGGATCGACTGGTTGAGGTAGAAGGCCAGCTTATCCGAGCCGGCAGTGGAAAAATGGATGCCGTCATCCTTGCGCATGCGCGCGCTCTGCCCGTTCACATCGGGGCCATAGGCGGAAAACTTGCCGTCCTCGCCCAGGAACCGCTCGTAGATATCCACGAATTCGGCGCCGCCCGAGAAGCTTGCCAGCCGCTGGATGGCGCTGATCTGGGCCAGGGCCGCGGAATATTCGCTCTTGCTCATCGGCGGCAGGCCAACCCAGATCACCGGCTTGTTGGCCGCGCGCAACTGGTTGAGGAACGCGGTCAACCGCTGCTGGTAGATGGCCTTCCACGGATCGGTCAGGGACTTGTAGCTCTGTCCGTCGGCATCGATTTCCTGCCGGTCATTGACGCCGATCATGACGATCGCCAGATCGAAGCTGTTGGCGGCGATCTGCTCGCCCACAGCCCGGTCCCAATCGAAGAAATCCTCGCGCACGAACCCCGAGTCCCCCACGCCCTGGTCGATGACCACCAGGTTCGGATCATCGGCATAAAACCGTTCCAGCGCCTTGCTGAGATCGATCGCCATGGAATCCCCGAACACGGCCAGCCGCGTTGCGCCCTCGGCCTTGGTGACGATCGGCTTGGCCGGCGGCAGCGCGGCCGTGGGCGTGCGCGGCGCGGTGCTGCGTGGTTGCTGTTGCTGCTGCACGGGGGGCGGCGGCGCTGGCTCCTCGCCAAACAGCAGGTCGAACAGCGTCCGCCGCTTCTGCGCCTGCGCCACCACGATCGTGCCCTGGTCCTGCGCAAACACCGGCGCAATATCGACCATGACGAAGCAGCACAGGACGATGGCGGATAGGACGCGGATCATGTCAGCCCTTGGTAAACTCGCCCATTCTCTAGCAAAACAGCCTCGACAAGACCAGTTCGGTCACGCCGAACTGAGAGATTGCAAGCAATCTCCTATCGCGTCGCGGCCGCCAGTTCCTCATAGGATGCCTTGGTGATGAAGCCATCGGCCACCTCGCCGCGCGAGGCCTGGAACTGCGCATAGGCTTGCTGGCTGATCGGCCCGATCCGGCCATCCACATCGCCCTTGAGAAAACCCAGCTTGATCAACGCCGCCTGGATCGCCTTGCGCTCGGCGATATTGGGGAATTGCGTGTCGCGCGGCCAATCGTCCGCAAAGGCACCTGCGCCATTGAGCCGGTCGGCCAGGTGCGCCACCGCCATGGCGTAGCTGTCGGACAGATTATAGCCCTTGAGGACCATATAGTTCTGCGTCATGAGGAATTTCGGGCCGTCCTTGCCTGCCGGCACGTAGAGAAAGACCGGCAAATTGGGATCGGCAAAGGCCTCGCCCCGCACTCGTGCAATGCCCTTCGCGGCAAAGAACGACACCGGCCGCATCTGGGTCCGGTCCGCCAAAAGGTAGTCGAAACCATCCGGCACCGCGACCTCGATACTGCAGGGCACGCCCGGCTGATAGCCCAATCCGCGCAGATAGACCGCGCTGGTCGCCAGCGCATCGGCCAGCGAATTCTGCAGGTCCACCGCGCCGTCGCCATCCCCATCGGTGCCATATTTGACGACATTGGACGGATTGACCTGCAAATGCCCGATCGCCCCGGCCCAAGAGCCGACCAGGTGTTGCGCGTCGAGCGGCCCCCGCTGCACCAGTTGCAACGCGGCGATCAAATCGGCCTCGTCGCCTTCGAGGCGGCTGCGGCGCTGATGCACCAGCGTTGCCAGCGAGCGCACGATCGGCCGGATGATGCTGGTATCGCCCAGTACCGAACCGTAATTGGTCTCGATGCCCCAGATTGCCCCCAGCAGATGGGGTTCGACGCCATAGCGCCGGCCGATGTCGGCGAACAGGGCCGCATTGCGCTCCATCGCCGCCTTGCCGTTGGTAATGCGACGCGGCGAAGCGCGCAGGTCGATATAATCCCACATCGGGGTGGTGAATTCGGGCTGCGCGCTCACCAGGTCCGGCGTGCCGGCGTCCGGGGTCAGGCCAATCATCGCTGCCTGATAGGTTTCGCGGGTGATCCCCGCCGCCAGCGCCTTGGCCTCGAAATTGGCAATGAAGCTGTCGAAGCTTTCGATTGGCTGGGCAGATGCCGGCAAACTGAGCAGCGCCAACAGCAGGCCGACAACGATAGTCTTGATCACACCCAACCTCCTTTATCGCAAGCCTAGCGATTGCGCACCATCAGGTGCTTCTCCCAAGCGTATGCGGATTCGACGATTTCTTGCAGATCGTCATGCTGGGGTACCCAGCCCAAAATCGAGCGCACCTTTTCGCCGGTGGCGGTGATCGATGCCGGATCGCCAGGCCGGCGCGGGCCTTCATCCACGCGAAAATCGACGCCCGACACCGCCTTCACCGTATCGACCACCTGCCGCACCGAATAGCCCTGCCCATAGGCGCAATTGAGCGTCGTGCTCTCGCCACCACTGCGCAAATGCCCCAGCAGCAGCGCATGGGCGGCGATCAGGTCGGTGACGTGGATATAGTCGCGCACGCAGGTGCCGTCCGGCGTCTCGTAGTCGGTGCCGAAAATGTCCATCTTTTCGCGCTGGCCCAGCGCCGTCTGCGCCGCCACCTTGATCAGGTGGGTCGCGAAGGGCGTCGACTGGCCGCTACGCTTGCCGGGATCGGCGCCCGCTACGTTGAAATAGCGCAGCACCCCATAGGTGATCGGATGCGCCGCGGCCACATCGGCCAGCATCCACTCGGTCATCAGCTTGGAACGGCCATAGGGCGACATCGGATTGAGCGGGGTTTCCTCCACTACGGGGGCGAGCCCGGTCATGCCATAGACTGCGGCGGTCGAGGAGAAGATGAAATGCTTCACCCCGGCCTTGACCGCAGCCTCCAGCAGGTTGCGCGAGATGGCGGTGTTATTGCCGTAATATTTGAGCGGATCGACCACCGACTCGGGCACTACGATGGAGCCGGCGAAGTGGATGATCTCGGTAATGCCGTGCTCTTTGACGATCGCCTGCACCAGTTCGATATCGCCTGCCGAACCTTGCACGAACGTGGCGCGCCCATCGATGGCCCAATCGAAGCCGGTGACCAGGTTATCGAGCACGACGACGCTCTCGCCCGCGTCCGTCAGGTTCAGCACCATATGGCTGCCAATATATCCGGCGCCGCCGGTGACCAGGACTGCCATGCTGTTAACTCCAACCGCTAAGACGCTATTTTGCCGTGATGTTATGTGCCAGATGTTGAGATAGCTTTACGGCGAAAATCCAGATTGGGGTGAACAGTGGGCAAGCGCGTCAGGACAGCAGTATTTCCCGTAGCGGGGTTGGGAACGCGGTTCCTGCCAGCCACCAAGGCCCTGCCCAAGGAGATGCTGACGGTCGTCGATCGGCCGTTGATCCAGTATGCGGTCGATGAGGCGCGCGAAGCCGGCATCGAGCATTTCGTCTTCGTCACCGGCCGCAACAAGGGCGTCATCGAGGATCATTTCGACCGCCAGTTCGAACTCGAAACCACGCTGGAAATGCGCGGCAAGACCAAGGCGCTCGATGAGCTGCGCAAGGACCTGCCCTCGGCCGGCCGCACCAGCTTCACCCGCCAGCAGGAGCCGCTGGGCCTGGGCCATGCCGTATGGTGTGCGCGCCACATCGTGGGCACCGAGCCGTTCGCGCTGCTGCTGCCCGATATGCTGTTCAAGGGTGATCCGGGCGTGCTCAAGCAGATGATGGACACTTATGAGGAAACCGGCGGCAATGTGATCGCCGTCGAGGAAGTGCCCCCGGCCGAAGTGTCATCCTATGGCATCATTGCGCGCGGCGATGGCCCCGACAACAATTTCGCCATCACCCAGATGGTGGAAAAGCCCAAGCAAGAGGAAGCTCCCTCCAACCTGATCATTTCGGGTCGCTATATCCTGCAGCCGGAAATCTTCACACTGCTGGCCGACCAGCCCAAAGGCGCGGGCGGGGAAATCCAGCTCACCGACGCGATGCAGACACTGATGAAGTCGCAGGCCTTCACCGGGGTGAAATACCAGGGACAGTCGTTCGACTGCGGCTCCAAGATCGGCTTCCTGACCGCCAATGTGGTCTATGCGCTCGACCGCGACGACATCCGCGACGGTTTTGTGGCGGAGCTGCGCAAGCTTGATCTCGGCGAACATTTCTAGGACGAATGTGCCGCGTATTTGCCTCCCTCCCCTCGATGGAACGGAGAAGAAAGCCGTCTCCCCAGCACTGGTCTTCCCGCGGACTTGATCCGCGGGCCTTTTGCAACACGGTGTGAGCGGAGAGTGGCCCGCGGATCAAGTCCGCGGGAAGGCCGGTGGTGGGGTTAGCCAAGCGAATGGCTGGAATCGCACGTTTTCCCACCGTCACCACCCGGACAAGCCGGGCAATGACGACAACCTGAATTTGAAACCACTCAAACACGCCACGCTCTAGCGCTTGACCGTCACTCCGACCGTCACCCGATGGTTGTCCTCGGGGCTGTCATTGGTCTTATCGGCGTGCGCGTAGCCATAGTCGGCGGTGAGCGCGGTGTGGGCATTGACGCTGTAGTCGGCGCCGACGCCGTAGCCATAGCCGGTTTCGGTGTCGCTGCTGCCATCGAACGTGCTGGTATTCCAGTCGGCCAGCGCCCGCAGCACCAGCCAGGAATTGACCGTGTAATTGACATCCGCATTGGCGGCGTATTCGACCTTGGTCAGCCCGCCATTGTCCGGCCCCGGAGGCGCCACCGTAGTGGTCAGACCTGCCGTAAAGCGCCAAGTCGGATCGGGGCTGAACACCAGTCGGGCGTCATAGAGGTTCGACTTGACCTCGCCCAGGCTCGCTTCGTCGAACCGGCGCAGGCCCAGCCCCACCGAGGCTTCGGCGCTCAACACCTCGCTCCATTTGCCCGACACACCAGCCTTGATCGACGAATTGGTGGCATCCGGCTTGATCAGCAGCACCGATGAGGGCCTGTCAAACATTTCGCGGCCGAGATTGGCTTCGGTGAAAATCTCGAAGATCGGCGTCGCCTGGAAGCCCAGCCGCAGCCCCCCGCCCGCCGTCCACAAATCCTGCTCGCTGTTGTCGACCGCAGAGCCATCGGCATAGGTCGTATTGCCATAGAGCGAGCGGGTCACCTCGCCCGTCACCCCGACATTGAAGCGGCCGAACTGGCGCGTCACGCCGCCATCGATGCTGCCCACAATGGTCTGGGGCGCCTGGGTGATGCCGTTCGCCAGTCCCGGGGTATCGGGCCGGTCCCGGCTGATCGACAGATTGGCATTGGCGTCGAGCGTAGTGACGCTATCCAGCGCGTAGCTGGTGCTGAGGTCGAGCCGCAAGGCGCTGACATCGATCTGGCCGTCGACCGGCTGGTCGACTTCGGCACTGGCATCGAACTTGATCTGCGAGCGCGAGCCGGTGTGCTCGAAGCTGGCGCTGGGCGCCAAAACCACATCAAACTGTTCACCATCATTGGTTTTCGTGTAGCTGCCGCGCAGCGCCATCGACCAATCGATGTTGAAAAATGGATCGTAAGGCTCCCGCAGGCCCGGAAAATCCAGCGGCAGCGCATCAACGGGCGCCGCAGGGTAAACGCCGGGCAGCAGCCGTTGATTGTCAGCATCGGAGCCGTCGCCATTGCCAAGCTGGGCCTGTGCCAGCGCCGAGCCCGCCATGGCGAGCACGCACAATGCCGACGCCGCGCCGACTTGCCCGATATGCCGGAACGACCGCAAGGGCAAAGGCTTGGCTCCCGTCAGGACAATGCTGATAGCGACGAGCCTGCCCAAACGGCAGCCGACGCCCGCTAATCCTTACAGCTTATAGTTAACGAAGCCTTGCAACGCCGCATTTGGCGACTCATGGAGCGTTAACTGCACCGCTTAAGCGCCAATTATTTGTTGCGCGCCAATAGTGTGGCCATATTCAAGCGTCCCAGAACGGGGCGTCTACGGGGCCTATACATAAAATGGATATCGCAACCCTGATCGGCTTGTTCGGTGGCATTTGCCTGCTGTTCATCGCCATCCTGCTCGAGGGATCCAACCCTATGAGCTTCTTCAGCCTGCTGGCCGTCGTGGTCGTGGTCGGCGGCGCCACCATGGCCGTCATGGGACGCTATACGCTGGGCGGTTTCATCGCCGCCATGGCCACGTTCAAGAGCGCCATCTACTTCAAGCACGTCACGCCCACCACCCTGATCGACCAGATCGCCGACATCGCCGACCGCATGCGCAAGAAGGGTCCGATCGCGCTCGAAACGGTCAAGCTGGACGACCCATTCTTCCAGCGCGGCGTGCGCATGATCGCCGATGGCTATACGGGCGAGGCGATGCGCTATTCGCTGGAGCGCGAGCGCGACCTCGACTACGAGCGCCTCGAAGACGGCAGCCGGATTTTCCGCGCCCTTGGCGAAGCCGCGCCCGGCATGGGCATGGTGGGCACGCTGATTGGCCTGGTCTCGATGTTCGGGCACATGGACGATCCCAAAAAGATCGGCCCCGGCATGGCCATCGCCTTGCTGACCACGCTTTATGGCGCCGTCGTCGCCAACGTCATCATGCTGCCGATTGCCGACAAACTGGCCAATCGCGCCACTGAGGAGGGCACCAATCGCAGCCTCATCATCGAGGCGCTGGTGATGATCCGCGATGGCAAGAACCCGCTGGCAATCCGGGACGAGCTGGCGAGCTACCTGCCGCTGCACAGCCGCCCCATGCTTCAGGCGGCTTGATCCATGGCCGCTCTCAAGAAAAGACACCCCGCCGGCGGCGCGCATGGTGGCACCTGGATCGTTTCCTTCGCCGACCTGATGGCCCTGCTGATGGCGTTCTTCGTCATGCTGCTGAGCTTCTCCACCCAGGAGCAGGAAAAGCTGACCCAAGCCACCGGCTCGCTGCAGCATGCCTTCGGGATCACACCCGACAGCCTGCTGGCCGGGGTGATCGAACGCAACGGCCAGCCCGACCGCAATTTCATGAAATCGGTGACGCAGGAACGCACCGACGCCACCACCGAGTTCTCCACCGTGCAGGCGAACAACCTCAATGCCCGGGGCGAGCAGACCGATACGGCGATCAAGGAGCCCAACGACGTCCAGCGCGCCGCCAATTTTTCCCTCGCTGCCGCAAGCCTGAAGCAGGCCTGGCAGGACCAGCCCGACATCACGGCGCTAGCCGACAATCTGATTGTCGAGGAGACCCAGGACGGCATCAACATCATCATCGCCGACCAGACCGGTCGCGCCATGTTCTCCCCGGGTTCGAAATATCCCAACGAAATGACGCGCAAGGCACTCGCCGCCATGGCGCCGGCTCTGGCCAAAATGCCCAACCAGATCGCCATTTCGGGCCATACAGCGGCCGGCGGCAGCTTTCCCAATCCCAATTACGGGCCTTGGGAATTGTCTTTTGACCGCGCCAATATGGTGCGCCAGATTCTGGGTGAATTCGGCGTGCCCGACCAGCGCATCGCCGATGTCTCGGGCCGGTCCGACAGCGATCCGTTCTTTACCAATGATCCCTATCTGCCGTCCAACGAGCGCGTCATCATCGTGCTGAAATACGACGCGCCGCCACTGCCGGCCAATATGGGGTTTTGACAGTATCGCCTCTTCCCAAACACACCGGACCGCCTCCCTCCCCCTTGAGGGGCTTGCGAGCGGCCCGAAGGGCCAAATCGCTCCGGTGGAGCGATTTGAGCGATCAAGGCCATGAGAGCTGTGCTCGAATGGCTGGATCGAGGGTGGGGGTGTCCAGGGTCGAGCAAGCTCGGCGCTACCGTATTGCGGAACCGCCGACACCCCCACCCTCCCCTCAAGGGGGAGGGGATGATAGAGCCGAGGAACTGGTTCCTCTAAGCCGCCACCACATGCAGCACGGCCCCATTATTGCCGGTGATGCGCACTTTCACTCCAGCCGGCAGGTTGGGGCCCGCCACACGCCAGACCGTATCGTCCAGCACCAGCCGCCCGAAGCCGTCGACGATCGGCTCCTCAAGCATTGCTTCCTGCCCGGTGAAGCGGTCGGCACGGCGATTGAGATAGGGCCGGTCGCTTTGCACCACCTTGCCGCGCTGCCAGCGCAGCCACAGTGCGATCGCCACTAGCGACAGCACCCCGAACACCAGCCATTGCAGCGGCCAGTCGATGGGGTGAACCAGGACGATCAGCCCGGTGACGATCCCCGCCACGCCCATCCACAGCAGGAACCCGCCCGAGCCCACCACTTCGAGCGCCAGCAGCACGATCCCGGCGACGATCCATGACCATGGACCATAGGCAGCGATAAAATCGATGACCTGCATCGCGGCCTCCGATCAGCCCTGGCTGCCCGGGGTGACCGATGGCGGCCGCCCGCTGCGTGGCGTGCTCGGCGATGAGCCGCCAAAGGTTTCGCGGGCGATTTCGGCAATGCCGCCGATCGCTCCGATGACGCTGGAGGCTTCCAGCGGCAGCATCAGGATTTTCTGGTTGGGCGACGTGGCGATCGCCTCCAGCGCCTTGATGTAATTATTGGCGACGAAATAGTTGATTGCCTGCACGCTGCCGCTGGCTATCGCCTCGGACACCATGGTGGTCGCCTTGGCTTCGGCTTCAGCGGCGCGCTCGCGCGCCTCGGCATCGCGGAACGCGGCTTCCCTGCGCCCTTCAGCCTCCAGCACCTGCGCCTGCTTGGCGCCTTCGGCTTGCAGGATTGCCGACTGCCGGCGGCCTTCGGCCTCCAGGATCGCGGCGCGTTTTTCGCGTTCCGCCTTCATCTGCCGCCCCATCGACTCCACCACGTCCTTGGGCGGATCGATGTCCTTGATTTCGATACGGGTGATCTTGACGCCCCAGGGCGAGACCGCCGCATCCACCACCTTGAGCAGGCGATGGTTGATCTCGTCGCGGTTGGACAGTAGCTCGTCCATGTCCATCGAGCCCATCACGGTGCGGATATTGGTCATGGTCAGGTTGAGGATGGCGTTTTCCAGCCCCGAGACCTCGTAGGCCGCCGCCGCTGCATCGAGGATTTGATAGAATGTCACGCCGTTGGCGGTGATCGAGGCGTTGTCGCGGGTGATGACCTCCTGGTGGGGCACCTCGAGCACCTGCTCCATGACGTTGATCTTCTTGCCGATGTTATCGATGAACGGCACGATGATGTTGAGGCCCGGCTTGAGCGTACGGGTGTATTTGCCGAACCGCTCGACGGTATAATTGTAGCCCTGCGGAATGGTCTTGGCGCCGGCGAACAACACCAAGAGCGCCAGAATGCCCAACCCGATCAGCGTGATGCTCAGCCCGTCGAGCCGAATTCCGTCCATAAATTCCATATCGATTCTCCCAACCGCGCCTCGCGCCGCGACTTTACGGTTGGCACAGGGTCCGCGCAATCGAATCCCACCGCGCAACCAAGCGCGCGGCGCAACCGTTGAGGCCCTGGTCCAAATCAACTCTGCGAGCCCGCAATGCCAGCGTCACGCCCGATCTGGAAAGGTCAGCTCCGCCTCTCGCTCGTCTCCATCGGGGTCGAGCTGTATTCGGCGACCAAACCCAATGCCAAGCCCGCCTTCCGGCAAATTCACGAGCCCACCGGCAAGCCCATCAACTACGAAAAAGTGGTTGCCGGCGTCGGTCCCGTCGACAAGGACGAGATCATGAAGGGGTTCGAATACGAAAAGGGCGACTATGTGCTGCTGACCGACGATGAGATCGACGCGGTGAAGCTGGAGACCCGCAAGACACTGGAACTGACCCAGTTCGTCGGCGCCGCCGAGATCGATCCGATCTATTACGACAAACCCTATTTCGTCGTCCCCTCCGACGAGCTGGCCGAGGACGCCTTCCGGGTCATCCGCGATGCACTGCGGCAAAGCCAGAAGGTGGGGCTCGGGCAATTGGCGCTGCGCGGCAAGGAATACCTCGTTGCCATCAAGCCCACCGGCACCGGGCTATTGCTGGAGACCCTCCATTACGAAGCCGAAATCCGCAAATCCGATCCGTTCTTCTCCGAGATTTCCGCCAAGAAGGCCGATCCCGACCTGCTCGAAGTTGCCACCGCGCTGATCGACAAGAAGACCGCCAAGTTCGACGCGGGGGTATTCAAGGATCACTACCAGGCTGCGCTGCGCGAGCTGATCGCCCGCAAGCTCAAGGCCAAGGGCCGCAAGATCTCCACCAAGGACGAGCCGCCCGAACACAAACCCACCGGCTCCAACGTAGTAGACCTGATGGCGGCGCTGAAATCGAGCCTGGAGGGTGGGGCTTCCAAGAAGTCCGAACCCGCGTCGGCGAAAAAGGCCGCCCCGCGCAAGAAGGCAAGCTGATGATGGCCCCAAGTACCCCCACCCTCACTCCCTCCCCACAAGGGGGAGTGAAGTCTGCTCCGTATTCAGCCTTGGCGCTGAACCAAGCTCCATCGTCTCCCTCCCCCTTGTGGGCAGGGATCAAGGGTGGGGGTTTGAATGGCCACTAAAGCGCAGACCCTCCTCAAGGAATACAAGGCCAAGCGCGACTTCGCCAAGACGCAGGAGCCGTCGGGCGACTCCAGTGTCGACCGGCAGGGCCAGTTGACCTTCGTCGTGCAGAAGCACGACGCCACGCGTCTGCATTACGATTTCCGCATCGAACTCGATGGCGTGCTGAAAAGCTGGGCGGTGACCAAGGGGCCATCCGATAATCCCGCCGACAAGCGCCTCGCCGTGCGGGTCGAGGACCATCCGCTCGATTACGGCACGTTCGAGGGCACCATCCCCGAGGGCGAATATGGCGGCGGCACCGTCATGCTGTGGGACGAGGGCACCTGGGAGCCCGTACAGGGCGACCCGCATGATGGTCTGGCCGACGGCGACCTCAAGATGCGCCTCCACGGTCATCGCATGAAGGGCGAATGGGTTTTGGTCCATATGAAGGGGCGCGACAGCAAGCGCAAATCCGGCCCGCCGCGCGAAAACTGGCTGCTGATCAAGCATCACGACGACTATGCCAAGGACGCGGAGACCCTGGTGCCCAAGTTCACCACCTCGGTGTCCACCGGCCGCGACATGCCTGGTATCGCCAACGGATTGAAGCCGAAAAAGTCGACCGAAACGCCTGCGGAGGCCGTCTGGCATTCCGACAAGGACAAGGCGGTCGACAATCCCGTCGTCGCCAAGGCCACGCCCAAAAAAACCGGCAAAGCTGTGGCGATGCCGGTTTTCCGCGACCCCCAGTTGGCGACCCTCGTCACCGCCGTGCCGCAGGGCAGCGAGTGGGTGTTTGAAATGAAATATGACGGCTATCGCTGTCTTGCGGCCGTGGCCGGCGACCAGGTGACCCTCTATACGCGCACCGGCAAGGACTGGTCCGAGCAGTTCAAGGCCATCGCCCCACCCCTGCGCAAGCTGACCAAGGGCAGTGCGCTGATCGATGGTGAACTATGCGCCTTCGACGCCAAGGGGCGCACCGATTTTGCCACCCTCAAGGATCACCTTTCCGATGGTGGTTCGCTGACCTATTTTGCCTTCGACCTGCTGGAGCAGGATGGTGAGGATCTCACCAAACTACCTCTGGTCGAACGCAAGGCGCGGCTGGAGAAGCTGCTGGGCCCGATCGATAAATCCTCCCTCGTGCAATATTCCGCCCACGTCACCGGCAACGGCCAAAAGGTGTTCGACGCTGTCGCCGCCGAGGGCCACGAAGGCATTATCGCCAAGCTGGCCAATGCGCCCTATCGCGGGGAGCGCACCAAGAGCTGGCTCAAGATCAAGGCCGCCAAACGACAGGAATTCATCATTGCCGGCTGGTCGCCATCGGAGAAAAAGAAGACCTTCGCCTCGCTGCTGATCGGCACCCTGGAAGACGGCAAGCTGGTCTATCGCGGTCGTGTCGGCACCGGCTTTACCGTCGATAGCGCCGAGGCCTTGCAAGCCAAGCTCGATGCCCGTGCCCGCAAGACCAGCCCCTTTGCCGAGGTGCCCAAGCTGATCGCGCGGACGGCCCATTGGGTGGCTCCTGAATTGGTTGCCGAAATCGGCTTTGCCGAGTTCACGCCGGACGGGGTATTGCGCCACCCCTCTTTCCTCGCCTTGCGCGAGGACAAACCGGCCGGCGAGGTTGCTTTGGAGACCCCTGCCCCCACCGATACCGCAAGTTCGCCGCTGCACAGCCAGGCCGGTATAATCGCCGCCGAAGCCGCCGGCATCCACTTCACCAGCCCCGACCGCATCATCTATCCGGGCCAGGGCGTCACCAAGGGCGACCTTGCGGCCTACTACGCCGCGGTCGCCGATGTCATGCTGCCCTATATCGAAAACCGCCCGCTCAGCCTGCTGCGGTGTCCGCAGGGGCGCACAAAATATTGCTTCTTCCAGAAGCACGATACCGGCGGCTTCCCCGACGTGATGAAGTCCATCCTGATCGAGGAAAAGGACGGCCACAAGGAAGACTATTTCTATATCGACACCCTCGCGGGCCTGCTCGGGGGAACCCAGATGAACGTGCTGGAATGGCACCTGTGGGGATCGCGCACCAAGAATATCGAAAAGCCCGAGCGCATCATCTTCGACATCGACCCCGACGAGGGCCTTGGCTTCGAACACGTCCGCGACGCTGCCCGCGACATTGCCAAGCTGCTCGAGGAGTTCGACCTGCAAACCTATTCGCTGGTTAGCGGCGGCAAGGGTGTGCATGTCATCGCCCCACTGGTGCCCAAGCTGGAATGGCCCGATATCAAGGCCTTCTGCAAGGGCATCGCCAAGCGGCTGGAGGAACGCGAGCCAGATCGTTTCGTCGCCAATATGAGCAAGGCCAAGCGCAAGGGGCGCATGTTTGTCGACTACCTGCGCAATGAGCGCGGCTCCACCGCCATCGCCCCCTGGTCTAGCCGCTCACGCCAGGGCGCCCCCGCCGCCGTGCCGGTGAGCTGGGACGAGTTGAAGGACATCAAAGCCGCCAACCAGTTCAGCCTCGCCGCCGCCGCCGAACGGGCCAAGAAACCAGACCCATGGAAGGGCTATTTCTCGACCACGCAAACCATCACCAAGGCGATGCTGGACAAGGTTGCGGGCTAAGGCAGCGGCAGTGTCGAGCGGCGATCCATAGTCATCGTCACCGCGATGACAACGAAGGCAAACACCACCATGCCCAGCGCCAGCACATGCGCCGTGCCCCATTGCAGCCGTTCGACATAGTCGTAGATCGAGATCGACAGCACCTTGGTCTGGCCCGGAATATTGCCGCCGATCATCAGCACCACGCCGAATTCGCCCACCGTATGGGCAAAGGTCATCACCGCGCCGGTGATATAGCCCGGCCGCGCCAGTGGTAGCGCCACGCGAACAAAACGCTGCCAGTTGCTGGCGCCGAGGCACGACGCTGCCTCCAGCGGCTCATCGCCGATGGCGACGAAGGCGTTGCGCAGCGGCTGCACCATGAAGGGCATGGAATAAAACACCGAGCCGATGACGAGGCCCGCAAACGAGAAGGCCAGCGTCCGCCCGCCCCAGAACCCCGCAATCCAGCCGCCCGGCCCATAGGGACCGAGCGCCAGCAGCAGATAAAACCCCAGCACTGTCGGCGGCAACACCAGCGGCAGCGCCACCACGGCGCCCACCAGTTCGCGGCCGGCCCACTGGCTGCGCGCCAGCCACCAGGCGATCGGCGTGCCGACCAGCAGCAGAATGAGCGTATTGATCCCGGCCAGCATCAGCGTCAGGCTGATCGGTGGCCAGAGTTCTGCTACGCTCATCCAGTTGTTCCGATTACTTCGTGGTGTAACCCGAGGCTTCTATCACGGCCACGGCCGCATCGCTCTTGAGGAAATCGAGGAAGCCGGTTGCGGCCTTGTTCTCGGCGCCGGTCTTGAGCAATACGGCGTCCTGCTTGATCGGCTCGTGCAGTTCGGCAGGGACGATCCAGACGTGATCCTTGCCGAGCACTTGGCTCGCAGCAACAAGACCGAGCTCGGCATTGCCGCTATCGACGAACTGCAGCGTCTGGGTGATGTTCTCGCCAGTCACGAATTTGGGCGTAACCGCATCGAGCAGGCCCAGCTTGGTCAGCGATTCGATCGCCGCCTGGCCATAGGGCGCGGTCTTGGGATCGGCGATCGCGATCTTGGAAAACGCATCCGCCTTGAGCACGGCTTCGCCATCGGTCACGTCGATCGAGGTGCTGTAGAGCGCCAGCGAACCGATCGCATAGGTGAACACCGAACCATCGACACCGAGCCCATCGGCCACCGCCTTGGCGGGACGCGTATCGTCAGCCGACAGCAGGATATCGAACGGCGCGCCCTGGGTGATCTGGGTATAGAGCGCCCCCGTAGCGCCAAAGCTCAGTGTGACGTCATCGCCGGTCGCCGTCTTGAACGCCTCGGCCAGCTTTTCGGCCACCGCTGTAAAATTGGCCGCCACTGCAACGCTCGCCGTCTCAGCATAGGCCTGCGGCACGAACGATACGCCCAGCAGCAGCGCGCCGATTAGAATCTTGTTCATTGTCTCGTTCCGATATGTTTGATGAACCCTATCGGTTCTGGCAAACGCCGGAGCGGCCCGCAAGCGTTATTTCTTGCCGGACATATCGAGCAGCTGCCGCAGCGCACTCACATCTTCGGCAATCGCCGCGCGCGTCCGCTCCTGCATGGAGCGATAGTGGGTCAGCACCAGTTGGCCTGCCTCGCTCAATTGCGCGCCGCCCTGCCCGCTGCCGCCGCGGCTGGTTTCCACCAGCACCATGCCAAAGCCCTCATTGAGCGCCTGCACCAGCCCCCAGGCCCGCTTGTAGCTCATGCCCATGGCTTTGCCCGCCGCCGAAATCGATCCGGTCTGGCCGATCTGCTCCAGCAGGTCGGCACGGCCAGGCCCCAGATAGGCGGTTTCGGTCAGGGTGATCCGTAGATGCGTCAAGCCGCTATCGGGAACGCCGGCCATGGCCTTAGCCGCGCAGTGCCGAGGCCTCGCGCGCCAGTGCCTCGATGCGCGCCCAATCGCCCGAGGCCAGCGCATCGGCCGGCATCATCCAGGAGCCGCCGACGCAGATCACATTGGGCAGCGCCAGATAGGTCTTGGCCTTGACCGGATCGAGCCCGCCCGTGGGGCAGAACTTGATATCGGACAGCGGCGAGGCAAAGGCCTTCAGCACCGGCGCGCCGCCGAGCGCTTCGGCCGGGAAAAACTTGAGGAACGAATAGCCGCGCTCGCTGGCGGTCATCGCCTCGCTGGGGGTGCCGATGCCCGGCAGCAGCGGAATGCCAATATCGTCGGCTGCATCCAGAATGCGGGGCGAAATGCCCGGCGACACCATGAACCGGCAGCCGGCATCCACCGATTGCTGCATATGAGTGGCGTTGCGCACGGTGCCCGAACCAACGATGGCGCCCGTGACCTTGGCCATTTCTTCCATGACCTTGAGCGCGTTTGGCGTGCGCAACGTCACTTCCAAGATCGGCAACCCGCCCGCCACCAGCGCTTCGGCCAACGGGCGCGCCTGGCTGACATCGTCCAGGATGATCACCGGAATGACCGGGGCCAGCGACAGGATGGAACGGATCGCTTCGACATCTTGGGGCATTTTGGACTCCCGCTAGTGGGTTGCTATGCACGAACGGTTAGGGGCTCGGAAAAATTCTCGCAACCCTCTTCATTGAAATGCGGCGCGAAAATACCTAGGTTCCGCCCGCGCACTTGGCTCGCCAGAGGTCCAACGATGGTTCAGACGATCAACGCCCTCACGCCGCTGGACGATGCCCGCGCCAATCTGGCGGAAAGCTACGATCTGCACTTCTCCAAGGCGATCGAGCGCGCCACCGAGAGTGTCTATGAGCGGGTCAAGGACAAGATCCCGCAGATCGAGTGGAGCTTTTATGCGCCGCTGATCTTCGCGATCAACCAGCTCAAAAAGGAAAAAGACGCGGTCATCCTGGCGCACAATTACCAGACCCCGCAAATCTATCACGGCGTCGCCGATATCGTCGGCGATAGCCTGCAGCTGGCTATCGAGGCCACCAAGGTCAAGCAATCGGTGATCGTGCAGTGCGGCGTGCACTTCATGGCCGAAACCTCAAAGCTGCTGAACCCGCAAAAGACCGTGCTGATCCCCGATAGCCGCGCCGGCTGTTCGCTGGCTTCCTCGATCACCGTCGAGGATGTGTTGGCGATGAAGGCCATGTATCCGGGCGTGCCGGTGGTGACCTATGTCAACACCTCTGCCGCCGTCAAAGCCGTCACCGATGTGTGCTGCACCTCGTCCAACGCCGCCGATATCGTCAACCGGATCGAGGGCAACACCGTCATCATGATCCCCGACCAGTTCCTGGCGCAGAACACCGCCAAGAAGACCCACAAGAAGATCATCACCTGGGCCGGCGCCTGCGAGGTGCATGAAACCTTCACCGCCGAGGACATTGCCGAACTGCGCCACGCCTATCCGACGGCCAAGATCATCGCCCATCCCGAATGCCCGCCAGAGGTCATCGACGCGGTGGATTTCGCCGGTTCGACCGCCGCCATGATCGACTGGGTCAAGACCGAAAGGCCGGCCCGCGTGGTCATGGTCACCGAATGCTCGATGTCCGACAATGTGGCATCCGAAACCACCGGCGTCGACTTCCTGCGCGGCTGCAACATCTGCCCGCACATGAAGCGCATCAACCTCGAAAACATCCTGTGGTCGCTGCACACCATGACCGAGGAAGTCACCGTCGATCCCGCCATCATCCCCGCCGCGCGGCTGGCCGTGGAACGCATGATCGAAATGAGCCGGAAGGGCGACTAACGGCTCAGAGCGTACCGACGGTGATGTGCCAGAAATTCCGGACCGGGCCGGAACAGCACATCGTCGGGCACGATCAAACTTGTGCGCAGCGCCGCCAGCATGGTGCGGCCGAGCAGGTCCGGATGCGGCACGACGATTCGATAATCATCTTCGATGGCAATGAGGCCATCCCGGAACGGGCGCGCCAGCGAGGCTATCATCGGCAGATAATTGGTGACGGAGAGCGGCCCGCCCTGGTCGCGCGGCTGGATCGCCTCGACATCGAGATCGCCATGCAAGGCCAGCACGGGCGGCCCAAAACGCGCGCCCGTCAACGCGCAGCGATTGCCGTAGCTGAGCAGCACCAATCGATAGAGACCCGTATAGACATCCAGCGTATGATCGGCCTCAAAGCCACGTTGGGGCTCTTCACCAAAGCCGTCGTCATCGCCACTGGCCACAAACGCTCTCCGCCTTCCAGACGGAAAAGACCTTACGCACAACCACCTATCTTGCAAGCAGGACCGAGCGCGCCATGACCACCTTCGACAACACCCTCAATGCCGATGGCGCCCTGATCGTCGGCGCCGGTCTGGCCGGCCTGTTCTGCGCGCTCAAGCTGGCGCCGCGTCCGGTCACTGTCCTCTCACCCAAGCCCCTCGGCTTCGGGGCGTCATCGGCCTGGGCGCAGGGCGGCGTCGCGGCGGCGGTGGGCGAAGGCGACAGCAGTCACGCCCATGCAATCGACACCGAAATGGCCGGCGCCGGCATTGTCGATCACGGCATCGCCGAGTCGGTGACGGCGGAGGCCGCCGCCCGCATCGAAGACCTGGCCCGCTGGGGCACGCCCTTCGACCGCGACGATTTCGGCCATTATGAACTCGGCCGCGAGGCCGCCCATTCGGCCAACCGCATCGTCAAGGTCGAGGGCGACCGCGCCGGCTGGGCCATCATGCAGGCCATCATCGCGCAGGTGCGCCGCACCCCCTCGATCCGCGTCGTCGAAGGCATTACCGCGCTGAGCCTCGCTCGTGACAACGGCCGCATCGTCGGCGTCTTCTGCCGCAAGCTGGGCGACCGCTATTCCGAGCCGGTCTTCATCCGGGCTCGCGCCACAGTGCTCGCCGCTGGCGGGCTGGGCGGGCTCTTTGCCGTCACCACCAATCCACCCGGCGTGCGCGGCCACGCCATGGGCATGGCGGCCCGCGCCGGGGCGCTGATTGCCGACGCCGAATTCGTGCAATTCCACCCCACGGCCATCGCCACCGGTGCCGATCCGGCCCCCCTCGCCACCGAGGCGCTGCGCGGCGAAGGCGCGATCCTCGTCAACGAGCTCGGCGAGCGCTTCATGCCCGCCATCCATCCCGATGCCGAATTGGCCCCCCGCGACGTCGTCGCCCGTGCCAATTTCCGCCAGATCCAGGCGGGGCACAGGGTGTTTCTCGATACCCGCGAAGTCCTGGGCGAGGCCATCCTCACCCGCTTCCCCACGGTGGCAAAATACTGCCTCGATGCCGGCATCGACCCGGTTGCCGGCATGATCCCGGTGACACCGGCCGCCCATTTCCACATGGGCGGCGTCAAGGTCGACGAGCGCGGTCGATCGTCCCTGCCGGGCCTCTGGGTCTGCGGCGAAGCCAGCTGCACGGGCCTGCACGGCGCCAATCGCCTGGCGTCCAATTCACTGCTCGAAGCCACCGTCTATGGCGCCCGCATCGCCGAGGACATCGGCGGGTTGGAGCCGGTTCGGAACCTGGCGCCGTTCAAGGGCATCGAGTGGAACGAGGCCGAGGGCGAAAAGGCCGAACAGGTATTGCGCGACCTGCCCGCGGTGCAGAACCTGCGCCACATCATGACAGATCTCGTGGGCGTCGAGCGCGACGCCACCGGGCTCAAGCAGGCGCTGCGCCAGATCGCGGCGCTCGAATCCAGCGCCGAGCACGTCACCAGCGCTTACCTCAACATGACCACCTCGGCCACGCTCGTCGTCGCCGCAGCCCTCAAGCGCACCGAAAGCCGCGGCGGTCACTTCCGTACCGATTTTCCCGAAACCGACGACAAGAACTGGGAGCATCACACCACGATGACGCTGGAGGAAGCCCTCGCCATCCGCGCCGGGGCTTGAAGCCCAGACCCTCCGATACTATCATAAAATGATAATCTGGACCGGAGACCCGCAATGCCCTCAAGCTATTCTCTCGGCGAACATTACGAGACCTTCGCTCGCGACCTGGTCAAATCCGGCCGCTATGCCAGCGTTAGCGAGGTGCTTCGCGATGGCATGCGGCTGATGGAAGAACGCGAGGCGCTACGGGAATGGAAGCTGGCGGAGCTGAAAAAGGCAATCCAGGAAGGGCTGGAAGGCCCGTTCGAGGACTATACCGACAGCGAAGATGTCAAACGCGAGGGCCGCCGCATTCTAGCCGAGCGGCGGCGCAGCAATGCCGCTTAGAATAAGGCGTAGCGCCAAGGCACGTGCGGACCAGGACGCCATATGGCTCTATATCGCCACCGAAAATCTCGATGCTGCCGACCAGCAAATAGACCATTTTCATCGGACCATCAGCATGCTGGCGGACTATCCTGACGCTGGCAGACAACGTCTGGAGTTTGACGCCGCCCTGCGCGCATTTCCGATCGATCAATATGTCCTGTTCTACCGTGTCTCGTCCGAAATCCTAGATATAGTCCGCATCCTCCACGCTGCCCGCGATATCACACCGGACATGCTCGCCGACTAACGGTCACGTCGATCAGGCGTTGAGCACCGCATCGACTTGCGCCCGGGTCGGTGGCTTGCAGCCCTTCTCGCCGCAATTGAGGCCGGCGACGACGGCGCCGAACCGCAGCATGTCGGCGAGCGCGCCGCTTCCCAGGCTATCGAGCTTGCCGGGCTTGAGCAGATGCCGCTCGTTGAGCCAGGACAGCACGCCGGCCATCAGGCTGTCGCCGGCACCCACGGTGTCGCCAAACACGGGCGGTGCATAAATATCGGCTTGCGCCTTGCCTGCCGCGGTGAAGGCCCGCGAACCCTTCTCGCCCAGCGTCACCACCACAAGCTGGCAATTGGGTCGGGCCAGCAGGTCTGCCGCGTGCTGCTCGATGCTCTTGCCTGCATCGAGTTCGGCCAGGTCCTCCTCGGACACCTTGACCACATG
This sequence comes from Devosia sp. UYZn731, assembly GCF_040546795.1. Taxonomy (NCBI): domain Bacteria; kingdom Pseudomonadati; phylum Pseudomonadota; class Alphaproteobacteria; order Hyphomicrobiales; family Devosiaceae; genus Devosia; species Devosia sp. UYZn731. The sequence goes on along the minus strand of NZ_JBEPOL010000008.1, from coordinate 40,141 downwards.
GGCCAGGTCGAGGAATGCCGACAGGCGCTGCTTGTAGCCTTCGAAATCATCGACCAGGCTGGGGCGCACATTGGGGTCGATCGAAATGGTCGCGCCTTTGGCGATCGCCGCCTGCACGATCTGCAACCAAACCGCCGCCTCATTCGCCTTCATCGGGCAGAAGCCGCCGATTTGATAGAGATTGAGATCATCCGGCAGCGCCGCGATTGCCTTGGCGGCGTCGATCACCCCATCGGCCTGGCGATAAAAGCCATAGCGCGCATTGTGGTTGTCATCGAAATTCACCACCGCCAGAGTAGTATATTCGGGCACCCGCTCGGGCAGCAGCGTGGTGACGCCAGCGGCATCGAGCGGCCCCAGCAGATAATCGCCGAACGCGTCGGCCGAGATCGGGCAGAGGAAGCCGGTGTCATTGCCCAGCTTGGCCAGCGCGATGGCGCAATTATAGGGCGAACCGCCCGGATGCGCCGTCATCACGATCTGGCCAGCGCCATCCCGGTTAATCAGCGTGCCATCCGCCAGCTCGACTTCGGCCTTCAGATCGATCAGGCTTTCTCCACCAACGACAAACATTATTCCGCTCTCCCGACAGATGCCGCGCCGCCTCGGCACAGCGCCAGCCCATAGCATTTTTGCCCGCCCTGTCACCAGCGAGGTGAGTATCTGCTCGCCGCTTGAGCACAGAAGTTTAAGTTTATTCCGGCGGCCGGGGATTAATTGTTTCGCACCGGTGTTGATCCCTATGCAGGGCGCCATGACGGCCCCTGAACACGGAGGAAAAATCCATGAATATCCGTATGCTCCTGGCCGGCGCCGCTGCGCTGGCGCTGTTTTCCGCCCCAGCCTTCGCCGAAGATTATGCCGCCGGCGCCGTCAAGACCTCTGAAATTGGTGGCAAGGCAGTGCTGACCGACGCCAAAGGCATGACCCTTTATACTTTCGACAAGGACACTGCCGGCGTCACCAATTGCTACGATGATTGCGCCACCAAATGGCCGCCCGCGATGGCCGCTGCCGATGCCAAGGCCGATGGCGATTTCACCCTGGTCGACCGCAAGGACGGCTCCAAGATGTGGGCCCATAAGGGCATGCCGCTCTATCTGTGGTTCAAGGACACCAAGGCTGGCGATACCACCGGCGACGGCGTCGGTGGCGTCTGGCATACTGCGGTCGAATGAACTGCGTAAACCGGGCATAGAGCTTGAGTGATTTTCTCGACCAGGTCGAAACCTGCGTGCCGGCGCTACGGCGTTATGCGCGGGCGCTGACACGCAATATCGATCTGGCCGACGACCTCGTGCAGGATTGCCTGGAGCGTGCGATTTCGAGGCGCGGACTGTTTCGCCCCACGGGGCCGGTCCGCGCCTGGCTGTTCACCATTTTGCTGAACCTTTATCGCAACAGCCTGCGTTCCTCCCAGAGACGGGGCCAGATGGTGGATATCGACACCATCCCCGAACCCTCCACCCCGGCGACGCAGCCGGGCCATATTGCGCTGGCTGAAATGGCCCGCGCCATCGAAACCCTACCGCTCGACCAGAAGGAAGCATTGCTCTTGATCGCCCTCGAAGGCCTCTCATATTCCGAGGCCGCGACCATTCTCGGTATTCCCCAGGGCACGCTGATGTCCCGGCTGGGCCGCGCCCGCGCGGCCCTGCGCGTGGCCACGGGCAACAGTGCCGAGCCGCATTTGAGGACCGTCAAATGAGCGTCGTGACCCGCGACATGCTGATGGCCTATGTGGATGGCCAACTCGAGGCGGCCGATCGGCCGGCGGTCGAGGCCCATCTGGCGGCCAATCCTGAAGCCGCCGCCGAAGTGCTGCTGTGGCAGCGCCAGTCCAACGCCCTGCGCGCGCTGTTCGCCCCCGTTGGCTCCGAGCCGGTTCCGGCGCGCCTGCGGGCGCATCGCATTGCGGCGGCGAGCGGTTCGCGCCGCATGCGCTCCTGGCGCTGGGCCGCCGCGGCGGTCGTGCTGGTGGGCCTGGGTCTGGGCGCCGGCTGGTTTGCCCGGCCATTGCTGAATGGCGCACCCGCGGCCAGCGCCACCCTGATCGCCGACGCGGTCAACGCCCACACGGTCTTCGTTGCCGAAAACCGCCACGCCGTCGAAGTGCCAGCCACCGATCAGGACCATCTGGTAACCTGGCTTTCCAATCGGCTCGCCACGCCGCTGGATACGCCGGATTTGACAGCCGAAGGGTTCACTTTGGTGGGCGGCCGGCTGCTGCCCGGCGAGCCCGATGCCGGCGGCCGCGCCGCGCAACTCATGTACGAGAATGCCGCCAAGGATCGGGTGACCGTCTATGTAACCGCCGCCCTGCCCGACCGTGCGCCGGCCTACCAGTTCGCCAATGCCGGCGGCGCCGAGGCGTTCTACTGGGCCAATGCGCGCATTACCTGCACGGTAGTGGGCACCTTGCCCGAAGCGCAGATGAAAACCGTTTCCCAAGCCGTGTACCGCCAGATGACCGAAGGCGATGTTCCCTATCGGGGATAAGACTTGCTTCACCTCTCCCTTCGCGGGAGAGGTCTGGTCGCTCTTGCGAGCCGGGTGAGGGGGCCTTTGCTGGGTTCGGTGCGTGGAAGGCCCCCTCACCCGACCCAAGAGGGTCGACCTCTCCCCAAAGGGAGAGGTGAAGAACCTAGGCCTGCGCCCCCAGTGGGCTATTTCGCTTCGGAATATCATTGGAATAAATATTGTGCAGCCCGACATTGAGGATGTCGCGCTCGCCGCACAGCGCCATGGTGGTGTCGAGTTCCTTGCGGATGATGTCGAGCACGCGGGTAACGCCAGCCTCGCCACCGGCGCCCAGGCCATAGAGCATGGGACGACCGATAAAAGTCCCCTTGGCGCCGTAAGCCATTGCCTTGAGCACGTCCTGGCCCGAGCGGATGCCGCTATCGAGAAACACTTCGGTCTTGTTGCCGATGGCGTCGATGATCTCGGGCAGCACGCGGATGGTCGAGGGGGCGCCGTCGAGTTGGCGACCCCCGTGATTGGAGACGATCACCGCGTCGGCGCCATTGTTCACCGCAGCCAGCGCATCGTCCGGATCGAGCACGCCCTTGACGATGACCGGCCCGCCAAAGCGCTTCTTGACCCAGGCGATATCGCCCCAGTTGAGCGTAAGATCGAACTGGCTGGCCGTCCAAGCCGACAGCGACGCCAGGTCGTGATCACCGCTCACATGGCCCACGATATTGCGGAAGGTGTGCCGATTGGTGCCCAGCATGCGCATGCACCACAGGGGATGCTGCATCATCTGCCAGATCGAATAGGCATTGAACTTGGGCGGGGTCGAGAGCCCATTGTGGATATCCTTGTGGCGTTGACCCAGGATTTGCAGGTCCATGGTCAGCACCAGCGCCGAACACTTGGCCGCCTTGGCGCGGTCGATCATGCGCTCGATGAAGCCGCGGTCGCGCATCACATAGAGCTGGAACCAGAACGGCGCCGTGGTGTTTTCCGCAATGTCCTCGATCGAGCAGACGGCCATCGTGGAGAGCGCGAAGGGAATGCCGTATTTCTCGGCCGCCTTGGCGGCCTTGATCTCGCCATCGGCCACCTGCATGCCGCCCGTAGCGGCCGGCGCGATGGCTACCGGCATGGTGATGGACTTGCCCAGCATCGTGGTCTTCAGGTTGCGCCCTTCGAGGTTCACCGCCACCTTCTGCTTCAACTTGATCTTGGCGAAGTCGCTCTCGTTTTCCCGGTAGGTGCTTTCCGTATAACTGCCGCTATCGGCATATTCGAAAAACATCTTGGGCACGCGCCGATGAGCGGCCGTTTTCATTTCGGCGACGGTGAGGATTTTGTCGAGTGCGGCCATGCTGGGCTCCCAAAGTTGCCCTGCCCTAGCAACTAACATGTTAGTCGTCAATGCAGCAGTGGACATGGCTGCGTGCCGCTCAAGCCAAAGCCCTGCGGTTGGCAGACTGCGGCATGCGGCGAGACGTGCCTCATGGGTTTGGTAGATAAGCGAGACAGCGCCTCGCCGCATGCGATGGGGTTTCTGGCCGCCCGAACGTGGTCATCCTTTGACTCGGATGACGAACGTCGCGCTGGCCCAGGGATCGCGCGACCGCGTCCCCTCCCACGCTGCCATTCGAGCATAGCTCTCAGGGCCTTCTCGCCTCAAATCAATCCACCGGATCGATTTGCCCTTCGGGACGGCTCAAAGCCCCACAGCCGTTCGTCGCGAACCCGCAGCCATTGTGGGGATATCGGGGGTGAGGATACGCCGGGAATTGGGGGTGGGGATAAGAGGGATAACGGGAAGAAATTCGGGGGCAAGGGATGCACACCGCACTCGGTCTTCCCGCGGGCTTGACCCGCGGGGCGCTGTCCGGTCGCACTGAATTCGGTGGGGTGGCAAGAGGCCCGCGGGTCAAGCCCGCGGGAAGGGCGGTGGGGGACCAGATCGAGGCCAGTTATGTGGCGCGGAGTGGAGTTGGTTTCGGCTGGCTCCACTCTTTTCGGCTAGTTCCACTCTTGCGGATAGTTCCCCCCACCCTGGCCCTCCCCTCAAGGGGAGGGGACGATGGAGCGGGTGGATTGGGGAGGCGATAGGGAGATGGCTTCATCACCGCGCTCACACCCACCGGTCTTCCCGCGGGCTTGACCCGCGGGGCGCTGTCCGGTCGCACTGAATTCGGTGGGGTGGCAAGAGGCCCGCGGGTCAAGCCCGCGGGAAGGACCGTGGGTGGCCACAAAATTCCGCGCCCACCCACCTTGCGCCACCCCGGTCTCTTGCCTCAAATGCCGCCCAAAGGGAGACTACGAACATGGCATTGCTGGCGGGCGAAAACCTCGAATATATCGACAAGAAATTCTATGCGCTGGTGCAAGGCAATGCGCCCATGGAGACGCTTTATGACGGCTGCCGCTGGGCCGAGGGGCCGGTCTGGTTCAACGATGGTGGCTATCTGCTGTGGTCCGACATTCCCAATAACCGCATCCTGCGCTGGACCCCCGACCTGGGGGTGTCTACCTTCCGCAGCCCGGCCAATTACACCAATGGGCACACGCGCGATCTGCAGGGCCGCTTGATTTCGTGCTCGCACGGTGCTCGTGCGGTGCTGCGCACCGAGCCCGATGGCACGGTGACCACCCTGGTCGACAGCTACCAGGGCAAGCGCCTCAACTCCCCCAATGACGTGGTGGTCAAATCCGATGGCACCATCTGGTTTACCGATCCGCCGTATGGAATCCTCAGCGACTACGAAGGCTATAAATCTGACCAGGAACAGGAACGCTGCAACGTCTTCCGCTTCGATCCAGCCGATGGTTCGCTGAGCGTCGTCGTCGACGACTTCGCCAAGCCCAACGGGCTGGCTTTCTCGGCCGACGAAAGCATCCTCTACATCGCCGACACCGGCCGCAGCCACGATCCCGACTGGCCGGCCCATATTCGGCAATTCGATGTCGCCGGCGGCAGGACGCTCACCAATGGGCGCACCTATGTCGATGTCGACACCGGCCTGCCCGACGGCTTCCGGCTCGATACAGAAGGCAATATCTGGACCAGCGCCGGCCCTTGCGTGAACGTCTATAACCCGGCGGGCGCCTTGCTGGGCCGCATCAAGACCGGGCAATCGACCTCAAACCTCACCTTTGGCGGGGCGCGGCGCAACCGGCTGTTCATTACCTCGAGCCAATTCGTCTATTCGCTCTATGTCGGGACGACGGGCTTGCAGCGGCCATGATTGTGTTGCCCCAGAACGGCGCCATAGTGTGCTAGGGATCGTCCCTCGTAACCCGGAACAGGACACGCATTGGCAACTCAAGACAGCAACGGCAACTCCGTCGACGAGTTGCTGGACACCGCGAACCTATCGGATGCGCTCGAGAGTGATCGCTTCAAGCAATTTCTCGACCACGTGCCGTTCGGCATCGCGGTCGCCGAATTGCGTCCCACGGAGCGGCTGACCTACGCCAATGTGGAGTTCGAACGGCTGATCGGCCGCACCGCATCCCAATTGCAGGGCAAGGGCTGGGATGCCCTGCCGGTCACCGCGATCAGCACGGTCGATGGGCACCCCCTCAATCGCGCGGTCACCGAGCAGGACGATTATCTCGGCACCTTCACCATCGCGCTGGACGCGGGGTCCCATAGCGCCGATGCCTGGTCCAATATCATCGAGAACGATGACGGCACGCCCATGTTCCGCCTGGTGGCACTGGCCCAAACGCTGGCGTCCTCGCCCGACACTACCGACATCAAGCGCCAGCTGGGCGAGAAGGACACGCTGCTGCGCGAGCTGCAGCACCGGGTCAAAAACAATTTGCAGATGATCACCGCGCTGATCCGCCTGGAAGCGCGCAACATGCCCGAAGGCGCCACCGGCGAGGCCTTCGGGCGCCTCGCCGGGCGGGTCAGCTCGCTCGGTCTGCTGTACCAATCGCTGACCGAGGAAAACCTGGGCGATAGTGTCGACCTGGGGGTTTACCTCAGCCAGGTGGCCTCTGCCGTGATGGCGGCCCACGCGGTCGAAGGCATCAGGCTCAACCTGCAGGTGGATACCTGGCCGGTCTCGGTCAATGTCGCCATGCCGACCGGGCTGGTGGTGAACGAACTGCTGACCAATGCGCTGAAATACGCCTTCGTGGGCAGCGACGGCGGCACCATCAAGCTACACAGCCTGGTCGATGAGACCGGCTGCTTGGTGACCATATCGGACGACGGCGTGGGCTTGGCCGAAGGGGTCCACTGGCCCAAGCCGGGCAAGCTCAGCGCGCTGATCGTGCATTCCCTGGAGCAAAATGCCCACGCCAAGATCGATGTCACCTCGGCTCCCGGACTGGGCATGAAGGTGTCGATTTTCTTCGCCCGCGCTGATGCGGCGCCCAAACCCGCATAGGCTCAAGCTTAGCCCTCCACCTCCAGCACGGTCAGCACATGGCGCTGGCCGTTGCGGGCGTTCCAGGTGATCGATTGGCCCTTGGTCAGCCCGATCAGGGCGGTTCCCACGGGGGTAAGCACGGAAATCCGGCCGGCCGAAATATCGGCATCGACGGGATAGACCAGCGTGACCGTGCGATCTTCGCCGTTATCGGGACGATAGGTGACGCTCGAGCCCATGCGCACGACGGCGCCGCTCAGCTTGGCGTCGCTGACGACGCGGGCGCGATCGAGTTCATAAAGCAGGTCGTCCGCTGCATCGGAAGTGTGGCCGATACCGGCCAATGCAAGCGCGATGAGCTTGCGGTGATCACCCTCGCCGACCACGAGTTTGGGGCGCAGGGTGACAGAGTTCATGCTTGGCATGATGATAGTCCTTAGATGGCAAGCCGCAGCGGTCTTGGCCGCGCTGGCGTGCAGAATGTTGATTGTTGTGAATTCGTCTGAGCGGACAAACCGCTATGGGCAGCGTTCAAAACGCTGCAGAACCACCCTAAACCCGGCTTGACGTCAGCTCAGGTCTAGGGACGTGCGCCTGCGACCGGGTGTTCCCGGCGTGCAAAATCCTGCAGGTGCATCGCAAAAGCGTTCATGGCTTTAAAATAGGGAGCCCGGCCGCCTTGTCAAGCGGCGGCCGGTTTGGGCGTCAAAAGCCTACATTGTCGCGCCGACTTGCCACGGCACGAATTCGTTGTCGCCATAGCCCAAAGCTTCCGACTTGGTCGGCTCGCCCGAGGCAACGCGCAGCAGCAGATCGAAGATTTCTTGGCCCTTGTCCTCGATCGAAACGCCCTCGACGATGTCGCCGCAATTGATGTCCATGTCGCCGGTCATGCGGGTATACATGTCCGAATTGGTCGCCAGCTTGATCGAGGGCACGGGCTTGCAGCCATAGGCCGAGCCGCGCCCGGTGGTGAAGGCCAGAATGTTGGCGCCGCCCGCCACCTGCCCCGTCGCCGAAACCGGATCGAAGCCGGGCGTGTCCATGAACACGAAGCCCTTTTCGCGCACCTTCTCGGCATATTCGTAAACCGCCGTCAGCGGCGTCGTGCCGCCCTTGGCGGTGGCGCCGAGCGATTTCTCGAGGATCGTCGTCAACCCGCCCAGCTTGTTGCCCGGCGAGGGATTGTTGTTCATCTCGCCATGATTGCGCTGGGTATAGTCTTCCCACCAATGGATGCGGCTGAGGAGCTTTTCGCCCACTTCGCGCGACACGGCACGCCGCGTCAGCAGATGTTCGGCACCGTAGATTTCCGGCGTCTCTGACAGGATCGCCGTGCCGCCATTGCGCACCAGGATATCGGCCGCATAACCCAAAGCCGGATTGGCGGTGATGCCCGAATAGCCGTCCGAGCCGCCGCATTGCAGCGCCAGTGTCAGCTCCGATGCGTCGATGGTTTCGCGCCGCGCCTTGGCGGCCACCGGCAGCATTTCCTTCATGCGCTCGATGCCCCACTCGATGATCTTCCTGGTGCCACCGCTTTCCTGGATCGTCATGGTCTGGAACGTGTCGCTCTCGGTGATGCCATACATTTCCTTCATGCGCCCGATCTGGAACACTTCGCAGCCCAGGCCCACCAGCATGGCAGCGCCGAGGTTCGGATTGGAGGTGTAGCCCCACTGCGTGCGCTTGAGGATGTCAAAACCCTCGCCGCGCGATTCCATGCCGCAACCGGTGCCATGCACGAACGGCACGACGCCGTCGATCTCGGGATAATCATCCAGGATGCCCGAGCGGTTGATGCCTTCGGCGATGAACTTGGCGACGGTTGCCGAGCAATTCACCGAGGTCAGGATGCCCACATAATTGCGCGTCCCCACCGAGCCATTGGCCCGCCGATAGCCCTCGAAGGTCGCGCGCTGTTCAGCGGGGATCATCTCCGGCGCCACCGCGCCTTCGGAGAAGGCATAATCATGCTTGAGGCTGCCATCGGCGCCGCCCATGCCGCAATTGTGCTCATGCACCCACTCGCCCGCCCCAATGTCCACGCTGGCAAAGCCGATGATCTGCCCGAACTTGACGATGGCCTCGCCCGCCCGCACCGGCCGCACGGTGAATTTGTGGCCCTTGGGCACCCGCTTGGCGACGATACGGCCCTGCGGCGTCTCGGTGCCGGCATCGAGATTGGCCAAAGCCACGGCGATATTGTCGGCCGGATTCAGCACCAGGGTTCTGGTTTCGGGGCGGATCATGGTTTGCGACATGGGGTGTGAACTTTCGGATGCTGCTGCTGCCAAGGCTTTACCGCACGCTCAATACCGGCCACATAGGCACCCTGGAGTGCGGGCCGCCGGCTTCAATCGTGTTGTAAATCGCCACGGGTCTGACTAACATGTTAGCATGACTATGGAAGCAAGTCCCTATCGTTTTCTCGCCCGCCCCACGGCTTTGTCGCGCGGCAGCGTCACGCTCGACGTGACCGCGGCGCTGCGCCAGGCCATCGTCACCCTGGCGCTGGCGCCGGGTCAGTCCATCGACAAGACCGCCATCTGCGAACAGCTCGGCGTCTCCCGCTTTCCGGTCAGCGAAGCGCTGGCGCGGCTGCAGGCGGAGGGGCTCGTCGATATCGCACCCCAGCGCGGCTCCACGGTGTCGCTGGTGCGCATTGCCGACGTGCGCGAATATATGCTGATCCGCAAAGGCATCGAAAGCGAGGCCCTGCGCGTGCTGATCGGCAAGCACGACGCCGACGTCATCGAGGCGCTGCATGCCAATATGGCCGCCCAGCGCGAGGCCGCGAGCCGCGACGATGCCGAGGCGTTTCACCAGATCGATCTGGAATTCCACGACATCATTTTCCGCTCGATGAAATTCACCAAGATCAAGAACATCATCGACAGCGCCCGCGCCAATCTCGATCGCGCGCGCCGCCTGATCATCACGCCGCGCCGGCTGGCCATCACTATCGCCGAGCATCAGGCAATTTTCGACGGCATCCTGGCGGCGGACCAGGCCCAGGCCACCAGGGCCATCCGCGCCCATATCGATGCCGTCATGGTCGAGCTGTTCGCCTTCGCGCGCGATGACCCGTCGGTATTCGCCGATGGCGCCACCCTGGGCAGCGACAGCGACAGTTTTCCGTTTGGCTAAATCCCTGGGAGGGGACCCAAAAAATGCTCAAGAATATTCCGCCACTGCTCGGCCCCGACCTGCTCGGCATTCTGCGCGCCATGGGTCATGGCGACGAGATCGCCATCGTCGATGCCAACTATCCCGCCGATGCGGCCGGGCCCGCCTTGGTGCGCCTCGATGGCATCAGCGCCACCGATGTCCTTGAGGCCGTCCTGACGCTGATGCCGCTCGACGATTTCGTGGATGAGGCCGCCATCACCATGCAGGTCGTCGGCGACGCCGGTGCGCGCCCGCCCATCGTGGATGAGTTCGACGCCATCGTCAAAAAGCACGAACCCAAGATGGGCGTGTCGTCACTGGAACGCTTCGCTTTCTACGACCGGGTCAAGACCGGCTACGCCATCGTGCAGAGCGGCGAGCGCCGGCTCTATGGCAATATCCTGCTCAAGAAGGGCATTATTCGCCCGCAATAATCCGTCCAGCCGAACCGATTGGCCTTTGGTCGGCCTCGACAGGCTAACATGTTAGCTTTATTGCCTCATCACCCTCAACTGGATCTGACCCCATGAAACTCCTCCGCGTTGGCGCCAAGGGCGCTGAGAAGCCCGCCATTCTGGATGCCGATGGCACCATCCGCGACCTCACCGGCATCGTGGGCGATATAGGCGGCGATACGCTGACGCCCGAGGGCCTGGCCAAGATTCGCGCCGTGGACATCGGCGTGCTGCCCAAGCTCGATGCCAATGATCGCATCGGCCCTTGCGTTGCCAATGTGGGCAAGTTCATCTGCATCGGCCTCAACTATGCCGACCATGCCGCCGAAACCGGCGCCGCCATCCCCGAAGAGCCGATCATCTTCATGAAGGCCACCAGCGCCATTATCGGCCCCAATGACGATGTGATCATCCCCAAGAACTCCATCAAGCCCGATTGGGAAGTCGAACTCGGCATCATCATCGGCACGGAAGCCCGCTACGTCGAGGAAGCCGACGCCATGAACCATGTCGCCGGCTATTGCGTCATCAACGACGTTTCCGAGCGCCATTTCCAGACCGAGCGCGGCGGCACCTGGGACAAGGGCAAAGGCAGCGATACCTTTGGCCCTATCGGTCCATGGATGGTGACGCGCGACGAAGTCGCCGACCCGCAGAACCTGTCCATGTGGCTCGAGGTCGACGGTCACCGCTATCAGAACGGCTCCACCAAGACGATGATCTTCGGCGTGGCCACGGTCGTGGCCTATGTCAGCCAGTTCATGAGCCTGCAGCCCGGCGACATCATCTCCACCGGCACCCCTCCGGGCGTCGGCATGGGGATCAAGCCGAACCCGGTCTGGCTCAAGCCCGGCAACGTCATGCGCCTGGGCATCGAAGGCCTGGGCGAACAGCAGCAGAACGTGAAGGCCTATTCGGCTTAAGCTCTCTCAGTCGACACCCTCTCCCCTTGCGGGAGAGGGACAGAAATTATGCGCACAGCAGAATTTCTGGGTGGGGGGTGACTTCGTGCCAGAAGACTGCAATCCAAATTGCAGCCCCCTCATCCGCCCTTCGTGCAGCTTCTCCCGCGGGGAGAAGGTGAGAGGTTCACGGCCGCTTGGCCACCATATCGATCTCCACCAGCGCCCCCACCGCCAGCGCCGTCACCCCGATCGTGGTGCGCGCCGGCAGCTTGCCCGCCTCAAAGAAGCTCGGCCACAGCCCATTGAGCCCCGCATAGTCGCGCTCGAATGCGGTCAGGTAAATCCGCGCCATCGTCACATGCTCGAACCCCAGCCCGATGCCGGCCAGCACGACCCGCAAGTTCTCCATTACCCGCTGGGTCTGCGCCACGATTCCCTCGGGCAATGGCGCGTCGGGCGCCGCCGGGTCGGTCGGCATCTGGCCGGTGATAAAGATCCAGCCATCCGCCTCCACCGCGTGGGAAAAAGGCGCCACCGGTCGTGGACCTGACGCAATCATGTGATGAATAGGCAGCGACATAGTGACGACCTCCAACTGGCAACCCTTGCCAGCGCCATGATGCTAAAGCAATGTGCCGCCATGGGTGAATGACCGGCACGCGCTGTCGATAACCCGGATCGGCTCATAAGGGGAACCACCGGGCATGTTAGACTGGCTACACGCTATCACCGACTTGATCAGCACAATCATGCTCTCGGTTTCGAGCAATTACTGGCTGTTCGTGTTTCTGGTTTTTCTCGTCTGCGTCGGCGAGGCGGTGTTTATCCTGGGCCTGCTGGTGCCCTCGCTCCCCATCCTGCTGCTGGTCGGCGGCCTGATCACCACGCAAAATCTCAATTTCTGGCCGATTTTTCTCGCAGCCTCCTTGGGCGGCATTGTGGGCGACGCCATCAGCTACTGGATCGGCTTCCTGCTGAAAGACAAAATCAAGACGGCCTGGCCGTTCCGAAGTTATCTGCCGCTGATCGCCCGCGGCGAGACGTTCTTTGCCCAGCATGGCGGCAAGGCAATCTTCATCGGCCGCTTTATCACCGGGCTCAAGGCTGTCATCCCGGGCATCGCCGGCATGCTCGGCATGAAGTGGAGCTACTTCACCATCATCAACGTGATCTCCGCCTTCATCTGGGCGGCGTCTCACATTTTGCCGGGCATGTTCCTGACCCAATGGCTCCAGTCCATCGGCCTGAGCCTGGAACTGGTCATCCTGTTCGGTGCGGTGATCCTGGCGATCGTGTTTGCGCTGATCCACTATCATCGCCGCATTCTGCTGGCTTTGGCCCCCTATCTGGGTGGTTTCGGCCGTTCCATTGAAAGCCGGTGGGGCAAGCCCGATATTCCGCACTAACGACGAGCGGAGAGTGAGGTCGCCCCATGCTTGATTTCTTTCATGCGATCTCGGTCTATTTTGAGACCTTTCTCGATACGATTTCGGGCAATTTCTGGCTGACCTTTATCTTCATCTTCCTGGTCGCCATTGGTGAGGCAGTCTTCGTACTCGGCCTGTTCGTGCCATCGACGCCCGTGCTGCTGCTGGTCGGCGGCATCATCGCCGAAGGCCGCCTGCCATTCTGGGAGGTCTACTTCGCGGCGGTGATCGGCGCCGTCATCGGCGATGCCCTCTCCTACGGTATCGGCCATCTGCTCAAGGACAGCATCCGCACCGTCTGGCCGTTCAAATATCACACCGAACTCATCACCAAGGGCGAGGCCTTTTTCGCCCGGCATGGCGGCAAGAGCGTGTTCATCGGCCGCTTCATCCCCGGCGTCAAAGCCGTGATTCCCGGCGTCGCCGGCATCATGGGCATGGATTACCGCAGGTTCTCCATCATCAATATCAGCTCCGCCTTCATCTGGGCCGCCGCCCATATCCTGCCCGGCATGCTGCTGACCGCCTGGCTCAAGTCCATCGGCCTGTCGCTGGAACTGGTCATCGTCGTCGGCACGCTGATCCTGGCGGCGCTGTTCCTGCTGATCCACTCCTACCGCGCCATCCTCCTGGCGCTCGCCCCCTGGCTCGGCGGCTTCGGCAAATCCATCCAGGCCCGCTGGGGCAAGACCGATATCGCCCACTAGGCTGGCCGGTTCACGAACTGCTGTCTTGCCGCCGGCCGCAATCGGCGGCAAGCTCAGGTCATGCGCATCTGGATCGCCCGCTATCCGGCCGTCATCGCAGCCCTGCTGGGGCCGCTGCTGCTTCTTTTGTTCCTCTTGGCGCCGGCCAGTGCCCAGAGCGCCCACAATCCCATTCTCGACAATCTGTTCGCCCAGCTTCGCGTTGCGCCCGATGAGGCCAGCGCCAAGGCCATCAGCCTGCAGATCTGGACCCAGTGGATGACCCCGGCCGATCCGGCTCTCGCCACCCGCATGCAGCAGGCGGTGCGCAAACTGGCGATCGATCCTGCGGGCGCGCTCGATGAATTCGAGGCCATCGCCAAGGATTATCCGGACTACGCGGAAGCCTGGAACCAGCTCGCCACCGCCCATTACCTGCAGGGCGATTACACGACCTCGCTGAGCGATATCGACAAGGTCCTGGCGCTTGAACCGCGCCACTTTGGGGCCCTGTCGGGACGCGCCATGATTTATCTCAAGCAGGGCAAGCGGGCCCTTGCGCTCAAGGACATATCCACCGCGTCGGCGCTGCATCCGTTCCTGGCCGAGCGCGCGCTGTTCCCCGAGCTGCTGCAAGGCGTAACGCATATCTAGTCGCGGCCGGGGGTTGCGCAGCGCCCCGTGCAGACCGACATTGTGCTCAGTCGAACGCCCGAGACCATGCATCATGACCACTGCCGATATCACCGTCATCCGCCAGGATAATGCCACGCGCGGCCGCTACATGGTCAATCTGGCGCCCGGCGTCGAAGCCGAAATGACCTACCGCAAAACCCCGGCCGGCGTGATGAGCATCGACCATACCGGCGTGCCGTCCGAATTCGGCGGCCGCGGCATCGCGGCGAAACTAGTTAACGCCGCCATCGCTGACGCCCGCGCCGAAGGCTTCAAGATCGAACCGATCTGCTCCTATGTCGAAGCCCAGTTCCGCCGTCACCCCGAATGGGCGGACCTGCGCGCCTAGCTGCCGTAGCGCACCGAGTCCGAGCTTTCCGACATGATATCGCCGAGGCTCTCCCACGGCACCACGATGGTGGGGGCGCCATACGCATAGGCGGCGACCTCATAGGGCTCGAACTGGATGGTCAGCCCATAGTCGCTGCCAAAGCTCCAGCGGCTGGGATCGGTGATGATGGCGCCAAGGTCCTCGACACCGTCGAGTTGCAGATTGTCGCCATGCTCGCGCTTGAGTTCAGCGGTGGCAATATCGGTCAGCGTCTTTTTCCAGCCGTCGCCGGCAAAAATATCGCTCGCCTCCATCGCGCGCTGCCGGCTGAGCAGGTAGTGCGCGTAGGTGATGCCCCAATTGCTGTGCGCCGCGCCATGGCCGAACCAGTTAGTCATCACCTTGAGCGTCACCCGCGTGCCCACCACTTCGGACAGCGTGATGTCCACCGTCGTATCGCTCTGCGCATCGCTCATTGCATCGCCACCCTCGTCGGTGATCGAGCCGGAGACGCTCGCGACGGTGTCGCTGATGAAGCTGTCGAAGCCCTCCGCATCAGCTTTGTCCGCGTCCAGCGTAGGATAGGTGAGCTGATGGGTCGCCACTTTCCAATAGGACGTCGGGTCATCCACCGCGTCCGGATCGGGTAGTGCGCTATAGCTGCTGGATACGGCAAAGCGGTGCCCGCCCAGCATTCGGCTCTGCTCCAGCACACCCGTGCGGGTGGAAAAAGCCAGCCCCAGGCACTCGATCTGGTTGTCCGTATAGGTATCCACGTCCGATAGCGGTTCGGCATTGTCGGTGCAGGACTTGGCGGCAAAATCGAGCCAGGCGCGCTGCTCGGCCCGCATCGCGATGACCGCCGGCTTGCTCAGCCCGCCGATAGCGGTGGCAAAGGCCACGGCCAGCGTATCGTCATCCGTCGACAGTTTTGGATTGTCGCAGATCGCCTTCTCGAAGGCCGTCGTCGCCTTGCTGCAATCAAAGCTCGCCGCGCTCGCCGGCCCCGCCACGGCCAAGGCCAACAACAGCAGCATCGCGCCCAATATCGTCCGCATCATTGCCCGTCTCCTCGTCGGCGATAGTATCCAGATTACCCCGCCTCAGGGCCGCGCGATAGCGTTCGCATCGGCGGCCAGATAATCACGCAGCCGCCCCCAGGCAACGCTGACCGCCGGGCTGCCGGGCGTGACGTCCTGGTCCTCGAACTGCACCATCAGCCCCGCGCGGGTAAAACTCCAGCGCTGCGGATCGGTGGCAAAGCCCATCATCGTGTCGGCATCGTAGGTCATTTCGCCATCCCGCAGGTCGACACTGGCGCGCTCGGCCACGAGGGCGGACAGCGCCGTGCTCCAGTTTTTGTCCTCGAACATGTCGGTGACCGCTAGCGGCCGTTCTTCCTTGGTCAGGAAGTGAAAATTGCCCAGGCCGGAATTGGCGTGGACGGCGCCGTGGCCATACCACATCAGACCCAACTCCACGCTGATGCGCCTGGCATTGACGCCGCCCAGCACCATCAGGAAATCATTGTCCTCATTGGCCACGCTGTCGTCGATCGTGGTTCCGGCAAAATCGGTATAGTCGCCCGTATAGTCATCGGTGACCTGCCGCATATAGGCGTTGAAGGCATTGGCGAGGCTGTCATTGCCGTCCATGCGCAGGCTCGATACCACCTTGAGACCTGCCTTGAATCGCCCGCCATCGGGATCGGGCAGTGCCCTATAGGTGTCGGCGGTGAAAAACCGCATGCCGCCCACCATGCGACTCTGCTCCAGCACCTTGAGCCGCGCAGCGTAGAGGGGCTGCAGGCATTGTGGCCGTTCCACCGCCGCACTGTCCTCGCCAGGCAGATACTGGTCCGAACAGACCATGTCGGCAAAATCGAGCCAGTCGCGCTGCCCCTTGCGCATGACGATCTCGGCCTCTTCGGTCAGCCCCGAAATCGCCCCCACATAGGCCAGCGCCATCACGTCGTCGGCGCGCGACAAAGCGGGATCGGCGCAGATCGCCTTTTCAATGGGCGTTCTGGCGTCGCTGCACGAAAAACTCGCCCCCTGTGCGCCCGGCAACAGCGTCACAAAGGCCAGCAGGGCAATGACGTAGCGCATCGGCAAACTCCCAGGATCGCCCAGCCTCTAGCCGGAGATTTCTGAATACCGTCTGAACGCCCCCAGCCTAGCCGATTCCCAGCCTGGGCTTGCCGGTAGAAGCCGTATCGGCATCGAAGATCACGACCTTGTTGCGCCCCTGCTCCTTGGCGATATAGAGCGCCGCATCGGCCATGTCGGTGGTGGTTTCCAGCGTCTCGCCCGCTTCGGCTATGCAGGCGCCGACGCTGATCGTGACCATGACCGGACGCCCATCGGGCAACGTTACCGGCGCCTCGCACACCTGGGCGGTCAGGCCATACGCCATGGCGCGCAACGCGACCGGTGCACTGTCGACCAGCACCACGACGAACTCGTCACCGCCCCAGCGCGCGCAGTGATTGCCCAGCCCTGCGGCCAGTTGAATACGCCGGGCGATTTCCTGCACCACCACATCGCCAGCGGCATGCCCATAAGTGTCGTTGATGGTCTTGAAGCGATCGATATCGACCAGCAGCAGGCCGTGTACCCGGTCGGGCGGCAGCTGCTGATAAATCGCCATGAAGCCGCGCCGATTGGCGATGCCGGTCTGTCCGTCCATGAACGCCAGCCGTTCGAGTTCCTGGGTACGCGCCCGCACCCGCGCTTCCAGCTCCTGGGTATGCTGGTCGACGGCCTTGGCCATCTGCACGAACGCCGTCGACAGCCGCCCGATTTCGTCCTGGCGATCGTCGGCCAGCGCCGCGGCGGCCGCATAATCGCCGTCCCGCGCCAGATCGACCGCCGCCTCCAGGCGTCCGACCCGATCCACTACCTGCCGCTTGAACACCAGCGTGATCAGCACCGCCACCAGCGCCATCATCGCCGCCAGCAACAGGCCTACCGGCAGGAACAGGCGCTTATCGATGATGGTGTCGATATCCATCAGCGTCACATTGTACCAGCCCAGCTTGTCGAGATAGCCAACCCCGACCAGCACCGACTTGCCCCCGATCTGCATGAACCGCGATTTGACCAGCACGTCGCCCGCCGAAACCTCGTTCATCATGGTCTGCAACACGATGGCGTCGTCTGGCCGGTCGAGCATGGCGAACACCGTCTTGCGATCGGTCATCTCGCGCGTCAGGCTGTGATAATCCACCAGGTTCTGGTCGCGATGCGCCTGCACCGCCCCATTGTGATCGACGAACATCGCCACCACGCCGACCTGGGGCACATTGACGACTTCGCGGATAAAGGCAGAGAGATCAATGCCGGTCCCCAGAATACCCAGCACCTTGCGACCCTCGCGGATCACGCAGTTCATCCACACCTTGGTGACGCGCAGCTTGTCGTCATTGTCGACATTGAGGTGACAGCCCTGGCCCAGCGCCGCCGTATTGTAATACCAGCCGTCGCGCGGGTTATTGGGGTCCAGCGTGTAGCGATACTGGTTGCCCGCATAGGCATTGCCGGCATCGTTGAAATAGTAATGGCCCGAAGCGCCGATGACGAAGAAATAGCTCTTGTCGGCAAACGACTGTCGGTAATGCTCCAGCTCCGCAATGGCACGGACGCGCTTGTCGGCATCGGCTTCGTCCACCGCCCAGTCGCGGATCGCCTGCGTACCGGCCAGGGTTTCGGCCAGCGATACTTCGCGCGTCAGCGCTTCGAGCCCGCGAAAACGGTCGTAGAGAATCTGTTTTTCGGCAAACAGGGTGCCCAGCTGGATCACCGTCGAATTGACGATCCAGGAAAATGCCGCATAGGCCGGCACCGCCACCGCCGCAAAACCGAGCAGCACCAGCACCAGCACGCGTGTCCGCAAGCTCGCGGAAATTCGCCCCCTCAGGCCGTCGATTTTCGCGCTCCATCAATGGGTAAGGTCAGCGCAACCCAGGTGACACCTGCCCGCCATTGTTAGCGAGCACCCCTCTAAAGATCATTAACAAAGTGCTGCCATGTCCGGATCGCCTATGTGGAGGCGCCGACCATCAACCCGCCTTCACCACCGCGGCTATGAATCGCTGTGTCTCGCGCAGTTCTTCCGGCCGCAATTCATGCCCGCCATCGTGCCAGAACACATTCGCCTTGGCGCCCTGGCCAGTGAAATAGTCCACCAATTGCTGCGTCGCAGCTGCCGGCGCAATTGGATCGCGCCTGCCGGCGGTGACCAGCACGCTGCGCCCTCCAAGACCCGGCGACGGAGCCGGCTGGAACGGGATCAGCGGATGCATCAGCACCGAGGCATCGAAGAGTTCCGGCGCTGCGAATTGCACCGAAGCCAGAATATTGGCGCCATTGGAATAGCCCAGCCCGATCACCCGAGAGGGCTGGCTCTCGGCAATCCGGGCCTTGATGAACGCCACCATCGTGCCGGTGCGCAACGCCAGATCGGCCATGTCGTAGCGCCCCTCGCCGGTGCGGCGGAAATAGCGCAGCGCCCCGCCTTCGGACACGTCGCCTCGCGCCGCCACGATCCGCCCGCCGGGCAGAAGTTCACCGCCCAGATCGAAGAACTGGTTCTCGTCCCCGCCGGTGCCATGGAACACGAACAATAGCGGCGCACCCACCGCGCCTTTGGCTTCGCGATAAACATAATCAGACATGGCGGCCTCCTGCATTGCGATGAATGTGATATCGGGCAAACCCGCATCCGCCGCAATCGGCCGCTGCGCCACGCACTGTTGCCGATTGCTGGACAATAGCGCGGCCACGCGCGTTGTCTTGCCGCATGATCCGTGCATTGATGGCACCATGTTCCTGTCCATCTTCGACGTCTTCAAGATCGGTATCGGCCCATCGAGTTCCCACACCATGGGGCCGATGACCGCTGCCAACCGGTTCCTCGATGAGCTCAAATCAGGCGACTGGCCCCGCGCCGCCCGTGCCCGCCCGGCGGCGCTGACGGCCAGCCTGCACGGCTCGCTGGCCTTCACCGGCATCGGCCACGGCACCGGCCGCGCGGTCATCCTGGGGCTGTGTGGAGAAAACCCGCGCCAGATCGATCCCGACACGATGGATGCCAAGATCGCGCAGGTCGAGGCCACCGGCATGGTCCACCCGCCCGGCCACGCCGCCTATCGGTTCCTGCCCACCCGCGACCTGGTGTTCGACAAGCGCAATCCCCTGCCCGGCCATCCCAATGGCCTGCAATTCACCGCGCTCGACACCGACGGCCAATTGCTGCTGCGGCGCATTTATTATTCCATCGGCGGCGGCTTCGTCGTCACCGATGCCGAACTGGAAGCCGTCAAGGTCGCCTCCCCGGCCCAGGCCGACGTGCCCTATCCGTTCGCCCATGCCAAGGACATGCTGGCCATGGCCGCCTCTTCAGGCCTGTCCATTGCCGCCATGAAGCGCGCCAACGAGGAAGCCAGCCGCTCGCGCAAGACGCTGGATGACGGCATCGACGAAATCTGGTCGGTCATGGCGGCCTGCATCGACCGCGGCCTTGGCCAAGCCGGCATCATGCCCGGCGGCCTCAACGTCAAGCGCCGCGCCAAGGCCATCGTGGCCCAGCTCGACGCCCAATGGCAGCGCAACGAGATCACCCCACTGATGGCCAATGACTGGCTCAGCGTTTATGCCATGGCGGTCAACGAGGAGAACGCCGCCGGCGGCCGCGTCGTCACCGCGCCCACCAATGGGGCCGCCGGGGTCATCCCCGCCGTGCTGCGCTATTTCATCAAGTTCGATGCCCGCGCCAACAGCTCGACCATTCGCGACTATCTGCTGACCGCCGCCGCCATTGGCGGCATCATCAAGCACAATGCCTCGATTTCGGGCGCCGAAGTCGGCTGCCAGGGCGAGGTGGGCTCCGCCTCCGCCATGGCCGCCGCTGGTCTTTGCGCCGTCATGGGCGGCACCCCGACCCAGGTGGAAAACGCTGCCGAAATCGCGCTGGAGCACCATCTGGGCATGACCTGCGATCCGGTCGCCGGCCTCGTGCAAATTCCCTGCATCGAGCGCAACGCCTTTGGCGCCGTCAAGGCCGTCACCGCCGCCTCGCTCGCCCTCAAGGGCGACGGCACCCATGCGGTGCCGCTCGACGCCTGTATCGAAACCATGCGCCAGACCGGCATGGACATGTCGGAACGCTACAAGGAAACCAGCCTTGCGGGTCTCGCCGTCAACGTGGTGGCGTGCTGACACTATCGGTGTTGCGACGCAGCGCGATCAGGTAACCGAGCAGCAGGGCGAACAGCACCGTCTGGGGAAGGACCCCGAACATCGCATTGGTGAGGCCGAGGAAGAGGTAGCCCGTGGCCAACAGCGCACTGCCCAAGGCGACGACGCGGTCCGTGGGCTTGGCCTTGCCGAAGCGCAAATTCGCCAGCGGAGCCGCGATGATCAGCCCATAGGCCAGCAGGCCCAATAACCCGCCCAGCGCCGCGAAATCGGCGATATCGCTGTGCATGTGCTCGAGCGTTACGAGTTCGGGCAAGTCGGGATGGGCCGCTCGGACCGTTGCCATGATCTGCCCGAATCCCTGCCCAAAAATCGGGGAGGCCAGAAACTGTTGCAGGGCGGATTGATACATCGCGGTGCGATACACATCCGGGGTCGGCGATGCCCCCCCGGCCCCCAGCGCTTGCGTCATCTCGCCGAACACCGACAGCGCCCGCATCGAGGACCCCGATGTCAGGCCAAAGGCCAAGGCGCCCACCGCCAGAACCACAACGGTCAGCACCAATGCCAGATCGCGGCGATACCAGAACAACAGGATCGGCATGCCGACCACCGCCATCGCTACGCCGCCCAGCAGCGGCCCGCGCGACCCCGAAAGGATCGCGGCCAGCATTCCGGCCATCGGTCCCAGCAAGAACAGCACCCGCCACGGCGAGCGCCCGACACAGATGCCCGTCAGCGCCATGAAGCCCAGCACGATCGCGATGCCGCCATAATGGATGGGATTGTTTCCCACCTCGACACGCGCGATCCCGGTGGCGAGATATTCCGACAGGCCGAGCAGCGCCGCCGCGATGGCCCCGAACAGGCACAGCAGCGGCAGTGCAAACGGCCGCAAAAGGGACTGGTTCTGCGCCAGCAGGAACGCGACGCCTGGCACGACGAGAAACGGCGCCAGCGCCAGGATCGGCACCAGATCGGTCGAACCGCGATAGACGAAGGGCAGGGTCAGCGCCAGGCAGGCCAGCGCCAGCAGCAGCATCCACCACGGCCGTGCCGCCAATGTCGCGTCGCGATGCACGATGGCGGCGACCAGGCCAGCCGCTCCGGCGATCAGCACGATATAGTCGGCCACATGCGGCGCGATATCGGCAAACACCAGCCCCGAAACCGCCAGCACGCCGGCAAGCAGCGCGAGAATACCGTAGTCCTGCCGTTCCATCGCAGATTACGCCAGCTTGACCGAAATCGTGCCAAGTGCGCCCAGGTTGGCGCTCATCGCCTCGCCCGCCTGCCCCAGCGTTTCCTTGAGGCGTGAGCCGGTGATGATGATCTGGCCCTTGCGCAGCCCGCCCTGGCGCAGGGACGCCTCATTGGCGAGCCAGACGATGGAATCGATGATCACGTCCAGCGTGGCGCCGGTATCTGTTTCCAGCACCTTGCCGCCGATCGTCAGGCTCATCTTGAGATCGCCCAGGCTCAGGCCCTGCCAATCCGTCACCAGGGGGCCGCTGACTACGGCAGCATTGACCTGAAGGTCGCCGATATTCAGCATCTTGGGCAGCTGGTATTCGGGCGCGAAGCGCGTGCCGATGATTTCAAAGGCCGGCAGGAAGCCTTCGATCGCCGCGATCACCTCGTCGCGCGAATAGCCGCCGGGCCGCGCGGTGAGGTCGGCCCCAAGCTTGAGGCCCACTTCCACTTCGACCAGCGTAGCCATCAGGTCGGCGATGTTGAGCGTGGTGCCCGAATTGAAAAACGAATGCGCCAGGATTGGCGAGACGACCGGCACCGCCTCCATCCCCGAACCGATTTTCCAGCCGCCCACTTCGCCTTCGAGCGCGATGATTTCGTCCTGGATCGCATAGGCGGCGGCGCGATCCTGGGGGATCAGCGCTTCGGGAAAGGTCACGAGCTGTTCGCCGGTCCGGCGCACGCGCGACAGCAGGAGGGCGGCCTGGGCGGCGCTGGCATTGGTCATGGCATGTCCTTCTTGAATTCTGGCGGTCGGCTGACGCCGTTGTGACGCCATGCAGCCCTAAAGTCCACCCTGACGGATCGGGTGCACGCTTGCCCTATTGTCGATATCGCGCCGCAAAGCGCATCCGCGAAGCCTCGATATGGGCCGTCATCGCCGTCTGGGCGCCCAGGCTATCGCGCCGCCGGATCGCCGCGACGATGGTGTTATGCTCCTCGAGCGCGTCCGCGGTTACGCGCGCATTGAACACCAGCCGGAACAGATGCACGTGGGTATGCAGTCGCGCCAGCGCCTCCAATATCAGCCGATTGCCCGCGCTGGCGGCGATCTGGTCGTGAAACGCCATGTCGAGCTGGGCGAATTGCGCGTAGGCACCCAGACCCTCGTTGTGGGCCAGTGCGCTCATGTCCGCGCACAGGCCTGCCAGCTGGCCGATCACCGCTTCCGGCATCAGTTGAGCCGCCTTGGCCGCCGCGAACGGCTCCAACTGCATGCGCAATTCATAAAGATCGTTGAACTGGGCCGCGCTCAATTGGGGCGCCGCGCTATAGCCCACCAGATGCGTCTTGACCACGAGGCCTTCGCTCTCCAGCCGCGTCAGCGCCTCACGGATCGGGGTTTGCGACACGCCCAGTTCGCGCGCCAGCGCATCGACCGAAATGCGGGCACCCGGTGCGATTTCCAGCGCCATGATGCGCGAAAAGATCGCGCTATAGACCTCGTCGCCCAGCCGCGCCGGCCGCCGCAACAATCCCGCTACTGCGCTTGGAACCGCCATTATCGGGCCCCCGCCTGGTCGCGCAACCGGACCAGCGTGTCCCACACTTCATCGGCCAGCATCAGCCCGGACTGCCGCCGTTCCGCCTTGAGGGCCCGCCCCCGCTCGCCGGGGATCAGCACCGTGTCGAACCCGTCCGCGGGCGGCGTGTTGCGCAGCACGTCGAGATAGGCCGAGAGCGCCGCCCCCTGCCCGGACAGTGGATCGATGACGATAAACACATCGCCCTTGTTGCACAGCTTGCTGGCATTGAGCGTGCCGGTGACATCGCGTCCCAGCGCCGCCCCGGTCAGCGCCGTCACAAGCAGTTCGAACGCCAGCCCCAGCGCATAGCCCTTGGCGCCGCCGAACGGCGCAATCGCGCCGCTCTTGGCGGCGACGGCGTCGGTCGTCGGATTGCCTTGCGCGTCCACCGCCCAGCCCGGCTGCAACGCGGCGCCGCGATGGGCGTGATCGTGAATTTCTCCCATCGACACCACGCTGGTCGCCAGGTCGATGACGAACGGCCCCGTATCCGTGGGCACCCCGATGGCGATGGGATTGGTGCCCAGCAGGGCCGTGCGCCCACCAAACGGATGCACCAGCGCTTCACTGGTGGTCAGGATGATCGCCACCTGC
This sequence comes from Devosia sp. UYZn731, assembly GCF_040546795.1. Lineage (NCBI taxonomy): Bacteria > Pseudomonadati > Pseudomonadota > Alphaproteobacteria > Hyphomicrobiales > Devosiaceae > Devosia > Devosia sp. UYZn731. The sequence goes on along the minus strand of NZ_JBEPOL010000008.1, from coordinate 16,075 downwards.
CCCGCCGCGGCAATCGTCTCGGCATACCAGGCCAGCATGCCGATATGGTTGCTAGCCGAAATCGCCGCCACTGCGATCCCGGTCAGTTTTGCTCGCGCGGTAATTGCATCGACGGCATACTGCGCCACCACCGGGCCCAGGCCATTCTGCCCATCGACGCTCAAAAAAGCCTCGCCGCGCCATTGATGGATACCGCGCGTCTGTGCGTCGGCGAACCCATTGGCGATACGATCGAAAATCCGCTGAAACCGCAGCATGCCATGCGACGGCACGCCACGCAGTTCCGCGTCGATCAGCAGGTCGACCTGCATCTGCGCATGCTCCGGCGGCACGCCCGCGGCGGCCAAGACGCTCAGCGCGGCCTGCGTGCAGTCTTCGACGGAAACCAGAACCATGACAAATCCGATACGATATGGGATATCGGCTTGTTTCCCATCGCCCCGGGGCTGTCAATGCGGCGACTGCACGGCCAAAGAAAAACCCGCGCATCTTGCGATGCACGGGTTTTCACTACGCTGGCGCCCCGATCTGGGGAACATTGGTTGCGGGAGCAGGATTTGAACCTGCGACCTTCAGGTTATGAGCCTGACGAGCTACCGGGCTGCTCCATCCCGCGATAAGTCTTTGGAAACATTACCCTGGAGCGAAGCGCCGTCGCGGCATTGCCGCTGCGTTGAGGGGTATATAGGGGCTGCGCGCCGATACCTCAAGGCTAAAATGGGGGCTGCGTGACAGTTTTTTGACCAAGCCCGCAATGCGGGCCATTTATGCCAGCCATGCCCCTGATATCGCGCACAATTTTATCCGGCGCCCCCTGCCGTTTGTCATGCGCCTGCTCTAAAAGACCATGTCCCTCCCGCCGAAAGCATCATCATGAAACTCAAGCCCCTGGGCCGCACCGATCTGCGGGTCACCGAACTTTGCCTTGGCACCATGACATGGGGCAGCCAGAACACCGAAGCCGAGGGGCACGCCCAGATCGACCTGGCGCTCGAGGCCGGCCTCAACTTCATGGACACCGCCGAACTCTATGCGGTCCCCGGCAGCCCGCAGACCTCGGGTCGCACCGAGGAAATCATCGGCAACTGGTTCGCCAAAACCGGCAAGCGCGACAGCTGGATCCTGGCCAGCAAAATCGGCGGTGGCGGCACCAGTTTCCTGCGGGATGGCGGCCGCGCCGATGGCAAATCCCTGCGCGAAGCGGTCGAAGGCAGCCTGCGCCGGCTCAAGACCGATCGCATCGAGCTCTATCAAATCCATTGGGCCTCGCGCGGCAGCTATAATTTCGACAATGGCTGGACCTATGCGCCCCACACCCAGGACACCGCCGACAGCATTTCCAACATTCTCGAACTGCTGCACGCCTTCGAAGATCTGATCAAGGAAGGCAAGATCGGCCACGCCGCCGTCTCCAACGAAACCACCTGGGGCATCGCCCAGTGGCTCAAGCTCGCCGAGCAGCACAACCTGCCGCGTCTGGCATCGGTGCAGAACGAATACAACCTCATCCGCCGCCAGTTCGATCTCGACCTGGCCGAGCTCAGCCATCACGAGGATGTGGGCTTGTTGGCCTATTCGCCGCTCGCCTCGGGCATTCTCACCGGCAAATATCTGGACGGCACCATCCCGCCCGGCAGTCGCGCCGAATACCAGAAGGGCCTGTGGCGGCTCAACGAATTCTCCACTCCTGCGGTGCGGGAGTATGTGGCACTGGCTAGGGAGCACGGCCTCGATCCGGCGCAGATGGCCATCGCCTTCTGCCTGACCCGCCCTTTCATGACCTCGGTGATCGTCGGCGCCACCAGCGTGGCGCAATTGCGCAACGATCTGGGCGCGCTCGACATCACCCTCAGTCCCGAGGTTCTGGCTGGGATCGCGGCGATCCACCGCCGCTATCCGCGCCCGAACTAAAGCTGCTCTTTACACACCGCGCGCTATAACAGGACGGTTCACCAACCGTCCTGCCGGGGCCCCATGACGCTGCTGACGACGCTCTTCCCGCTGATCTGCTACTTCGCCTACAATATCGTCGTGCCGCAGATGGAAAAGCTGCGACCCTCGCTGTCGTCCATCATGAACCTGCAACGCCGCCGCTGGGTCGCCAATGCGGCCCGGCGCGAGAGCCCGTTCGACGCCATCCTGTCGGGCAATATCATGCAGTCCGTCAGCTTTTTGGCCTCGACTGCGGTGCTGATGGTGCTGGCCGTATTTGCGGTGTTCGGGCAAATTCCGGCGCTCATGGAATCGTTGTCCTCGCTGTCGCTCGATGCCCGCTATAGCGTCACCGAAGTGCAACTGCATCTAGTGGTCATGCTGGCCATGTTCGTGCTGGCCTTCTTTGCCTTCACGCTGTCGCTGCGCCAGTTCAATCACTTCTGCATCATGCTCGGGACCCTGAACCCCTCCATCCCGACCTCCGAGGAAGAGCTCGACGCCATCACCGAGATGAACATCCTGGGCGCGCGCAATTTCAACAGCGGTATCCGGGCCTACTATTTCTCGGTCTCCACCGTGGCCTGGTTCGTCTCCGAATGGGCGACCATCGTGGCGTGCCTGCTGACCATCCTGGTGCTCGCCCAGCGCGAATTCCTGTCCTCTGCGCATCGCACTTCCGCCTCTGCCGCCATCGTCGCGGCCCGCCGCCACAAGGATGCCAAGTCCTGAAACTGCGGCTTGCCGCCATGCTGGCCTGGCGCGTGCGCTGCTACCCCACCCCTGACCCTTCCCCATAAGGGGAGGGAGAGGCAGGAACAGCTTGCTCAGTTGATGAGGTTATGAAGATTGACCGGGAGGGTCTCCCTCCCCCTCGTGGGGAGGGGATAGGGGTGGGGGGACGTTTAGCCACCAACCTCACGACAATCCAAAACGCTACTTCCGCTTTGTCTTCCCGGTCCCGTCGCCCTGCGCGCCACGCAGTCGGGCCAGATTGTCGATCGCCAGTTGATAGCCCTGGTCCGCCGACTTCTGGTAATAGGAGATCGCGGTTTCCTTGTTGGCCGGAACGCCGAGACCTTCCTCGTAGATATGGCCCATATTGTTGAGCCCGATGACCTGGCCCGCATCGGCGGCGATCTGCGTCCATTTTAGCGCTTCGGCATTGTCCACCGGCGTGCCGTGGCCATCCATGTAGAGCAGGCCGAGATTGACCGCCGCCAGCATTTCGCCGCCTTCAGCCGCCTGCTTGTAGAGCGCCAGCGCCTTGGCATAATCCTGCTCCACGCCCCGCCCGTCCTCATAGAGCAGCGCCAGATTGTGCTGGGCCAGCGCCATGCCCTGATCCGCCGCCTCTTGATACAGCACTGCCGCCGCTTTGGGATCGGCCGTCTGCCCCAGCCCGTTTTCGATCAGGAAACCCAGATTGTTCTGGCCATATTGGTCGCCCTGCTCCGCCGCGGCCTCGTAGAGTTCGGCGGCGCGAACGTAGTCCACCGGCTGACCCAACCCGTCCGACAGCAGCTTGCCCAGATTGACCTGGCCCGAGGCATCGCCCTGCGCCACCGAGCGCTCGAACCATGCCGCCGCCGCCACGTAATCGCGCGGCACGCCCAGCCCGTCCTGATACATCAGCCCCAGATTGGATTGCGCCTTGGACAGGCCCTGCTCGGCCGCCGCCCGATACCATTTGGCCGCCTGCGCATAATCCTGCGTCAGCCCCTCGCCGAAATCATAGCTCAGCCCCAGACTGTTCTGCGCCGGCGCATATCCCGCCTCGGCGCCCTTGGTCAGCAGCGCGGCGCCGCGCGACATGTCCTTGCCGATGCCGTCGCCGGTCGTCAGCATGTCGCCGAACATCGACAGCGCCACCACATTGCCCGCCGCGCTCGCCGCCTCGAACAACGGCACCGCCTTGTCATAATCGCTGGCGACATAATAGGCCCGCGCCAACCAGGCCTTGAGCTGCACCGAATTCGGCTCGGCCTTGAGCGCCTTTTCGCAGGCCGCGACCGCGACCACTGCATCCACCGACACCATGTCCCGGCCGATATGCTCGAAGCCCGGCTCGAACTGGCTCGCCGCCGCCGCCGCGCAGGCATCGAACAGCGGCCCGGCAAAAGCCGTCGAGGCCGACAGCACCAAGAGGGCGGATCCGAGTACCGCGCCGCCCAGCATTATTTTGATCTGACTGCTCATTGTCGGCAACTCCCTCACCGGCCCCTCGCGGCATAGTCATAACCGGCCCGGCCCAACAGCGGCAAGACGTTCCAGTCCCACCGGCGGACAATTGAAGAACTGGGTTATCGGCCCAACCGCGCCCGAAGGAACGCCGTCGCTTCCGCCAGCACCGGCGCCATCTTCCGCAGCGGCCGCGACAGCGCCATCACCACATGGCCATGCCCCATACTGGGGTAATAGCTTTCGCTCACCCCCACGCCGACCGCCCGCAATTGACGCGCCAGCGCCCTGGCGTTCTTTGGCCCCACCAGCGTATCGCGCTCGCCATTGGCAAGGAACATCGGCGGCGCCTCCGCCGTAACATGGTTGATCGGCTGGGTCGCCTGCGGCCCCCGCACCGCCCCAAAGGTTCGCAGCGAAATCGGCCCATCGAAGGGCAGGAAATCGTAAGGCCCCGACAGCCCCACCACCGCCTTGACCCGCCCGAGCAATCCGCGGGCCTTGAGGTATGCCGGGTCCAGTGCCAGCATCACCGCATTATAGGCCCCCGCCGAATGCCCCATCAGCGCCATCCGCTCGGCGTCCCCGCCATACGCGCCGATATGCTCGACGCACCAGGCGAAGGCCGCGGCGCAATCCTGCAGAAACCCCGGATATTCCACCTGGGGGATCAGCCGGTAATCGGCGATCACGGTGACAAATCCCTGCGCCGCCAGGGCCCGCCCGGCGAAATCGTAATTGTACCGGCTCCCGTCCATCCATGAGCCGCCATAGATGAAGAACACTACCGGCCACGGCCCGCTCCCCCTGGGCGCATAAATATCCAGCCGCTGCCGCGGCTTGCTCCCATAGGCGACATCGCGTGCCAGTTTGATCGAGCCGCTATCCTTGGGCAGCAGCGCATTGACGACAGACAGGAGGGATAGGGCCATGCAGCACTCGGAGGGGGAGACGCTTTAGATACGGAACCCGACCTAAAACGGTTTCGTCGCCCCCGCAACGCACGACCGCGTTCCTGATTTCCCGCGTTTTAACCGCGTCGCGCATCGCGAGCGACGCGACAATATCTGACATTGACATTCAGGTATCCGCGCAGTTTTATGCGGCCGTGCTTTTAGTCCAATAGAACCACCCCGCGCCATGCTCGTCTGCCAGTGCAATATGATTACCTCCAAGCAGATCGAGGACATTGTCCTGGCTTTGCTCGAGGAGGACCCCTGGCAGTTGGTGGTTCCGGCCAAGGTCTATCGCGAGCTCGCGCGCCGCGCCAAATGCAGCGGCTGCGTGCCAAATGTGGTGGACATTATCGTTCGCGTCACCGAAAACTACCACCTCCAGCAGGCGCGCACGCCGGGAGAGCTCGTCGAGCTCGAAACCCGCCTTGCAAAGCTGAAGCAGCAACGGAGTGGAGATCGTCGTGAAAGGCGAAGCACAAGTCATCGAGCGGCTTAACGAGGCCCTCTTTCTCGAACTCGGCGCAGTCAACCAGTATTGGGTGCATTTTCGTCTGCTCGACGATTGGGGCTATAAGAAGCTTGCCGCCAAGGAACGCGCTGAATCCATTGAAGAAATGCATCATGCCGATCGCTTGATCGAGCGCATTATTTTCCTCGAAGGCCATCCCAACCTGCAGCGCGTCGCGCCCCTGCGAATCGGTCAGACCATCAAGGAAGTGCTCGAGGCCGATTTGGCCGGCGAATACGATGCCCGCGCTGCCTATAAGGCATCGCGCGAACTGTGCGAAAGCCTTGGCGACTATGTCTCCAAGAACCTGTTCGAGGCGCTGCTGACCGACGAGGAAGGCCATATCGACTTCCTCGAAACCCAGCTCGACCTGCTCTCCAAGATCGGCGTCGAAAAGTATGGCCAGCTGAATTCCGCTTCGGCCGACGAAGCCGAGTAGGCGCTTCCTTCACCTCTCCCTTTGGGGGAGAGAGCCTGCCCCGGACTTGATCCGGGGTCGACCCTCTTGGGTCGGGTGAGGGGGCCTTGTTAGGTCGGCATGTGGAAAAGGCGCCCTCACCAGTCGCTGTGCACAGACCTCCCCCTAGGAAGAGGCGAGGTTGGACGCCACTTCGATCAAGAACCCGCCCGGCGTCATGCAGTAGAAGCCAACGCTGCCCGTGGGCCCGCGATTGAACTTCTGCACCTCGCCCGGCGCCGCGCCGCCCGCCAGAAATTCGGCATGCCTGGCGCGCACCGCCTCTTCGCTGGCGACGAAAAACCCCAGATGGAAATTGCGCGAGTAGCTCACCGCTTCGCCCTTGCCGGCAACCATCAGGTTGAACACGAAGCCATGCCCGTCATCGAGCACCGCAAAGGCGTCGTTCTTGTTGACGAGCACGGTGAAGCCCAGGAACCGTTGGAAAAAATCCACGGTGGCGGCGACGTCGTCGACCGCCAGATTGGCGTGATTGAGTTGCATTTTGAAACCTGCAATTGGAAAATAGGACACTAACAGCGCCAAGCCCCACAGGCGGCGCACGCGCAAATCGTCCAACAATGGCAGGCAGCCAGGACATCGGGACCTCGACAAGCAAGACCACCCCGGAATGAACCAGGTTGGGACCTTGCCGTGGATCCTCGCGTCAAGGACGCTGGATATTTGCTTGTCGCCGGAGCGAAAGCGCGGGGCTCACCAAAAACCCGCTGATGTTTTTCGGCTTATGGTGCAAGTTTACGGCTCGCGGTATGGTGCGTCAACCACCGCCAAGGAGACCATGCATGACGTTCCACCGAGGCCGCCTGATCGATCATGTCCACCTGCGCGCCAAGGACCTGGCCGCCAGCAAGCGCTTTTATCAGGGCGCGATCGCCGTGCTGGGCCTCGACATCCAGGCGTCCAACGATGAATTTTTCTACCTCGACGAGCTGTTCGTCTCGACCGCTGATGCGGACACCCCACCCACTCATGTCCACCTGGCCTTCCAGGCCAAGGATCGCGCCACGGTCGATGCCTTCTATCATGCGGCCCTCGCCGCCGGCGGCACCGACAATGGCGCGCCGGGCGAACGCTTCTACCACCCCGGCTACTACGCCGCCTTCATCCTCGATCCCGATGGCAACAATATCGAGGCCGTTTTTCACGGCCCGTCCACCCGCTCGGCTGAATCCGTGCAGTTCGATCCGGCTTAGCCAACGTCGTCCGGCCATGGCACCACGGTGATTTCCGGCCATACGGTCTTCGCCCGCGCGCCCTTGGCGTCGTGGGCGGCGCGGTTGTCCAGCACGGCATTGGGCGTGATGCGGAACGCGAACAGATCCTCCAGCCCGAACGGCGTTTCGATGGTCAGCGTGTTATCGGCCTCGAGCCGCACCGCCACCGCATGGGTGCGCGAAGCATAGCGCTTCAGCGCCTCTGTCGAATGCGTCAGCGGCGTCACCACAATCCCGAATTTCTGCGGAAACCACAAATGCACCCGCGCCTGGTTGCGCACCTCGACGGGCAGCGGCAGGCCAGCAAACCGGGCCTCCGCCGCCTTGATGACGCGATCCTCCGCCTCGTAGGACAGGTCCGCAGGATCAAAATAGATCAGGTCCACATCCTTGATACCGGTCAGCGCCGGCCTTCCGGTGAGGTGGTTCCACACTACGTTATAGACCGCGCCCGACACCAGCCAGGCATCGGGCAACGCCATGTCGCGCAGCCCGGTCAGGACCGCCATCAGCACCGGCTGGGACCGAACAATGTCCTCCAGCGCCTGGCGCTGCCGCTCCGGGCTCGCCCCGGCATATCGCAAATGCTCGCTCATGCCGCAAGGCTAGACCGATTCTCCTGCCGCCCGCATCACTTGCTGACGGGCTGGAACAGCGCATCCATCTGCGCGATGATATCGTCCATCGGCTCAATGACCTCGTCGGGTGGCTGCGGCGCCACCGCGATATAGGGCACGCCGCTGGGAAAAGCCCCGAACTGGTTGAAAAACAGCGTCACATCGTCCAGCACCGGCATCCGCCAGCGCCACAGCGATCCCATCGCCATCACCACTTCCATGTGGCCAAAGCCCTCGTAGAACTTCGTCGTGACCCAGGTGCCCCGCGCCTGCAGGGCCCGCGCCAGATGCTCGGTGTTCTGCATCCGCACGATCGGGTCGCCGGTGCCCGTCGCCAGAAACATGGGCGGCGCATCGGAGGTCACAAGATTGATCGGCTGCGTACCTTCGGGATTGGACGCCGAACCGAAGGCATTGCGCACCTCGTCATATTCGAACGGATAGAAATCGAACGGCCCCGACAGGGCGGCAACCGCGCGGATCGGCATGGTGACCCCATAGTCCTTGAGGAAGGACGGATCGAGCGCCAGCATCACCGCATTATAGGCCCCGGCCGAATGCCCCGCGAGGAACAGCCGCTCCGGGTCGCCACCATAGCTGGCGATATTGTCCTGCACCCAGCGGAGTGCGTTGGCATTGTCATCGAGAAAATCGGGATACTTCACCTCGGGCACCAGCCGATAATCGGCGATCACCGCGACGAAGCCCCGCGCCGCCAGCGCCCGCCCGACAAACTGGTAGTCCCCGCGATCTCCATGGCTCCAGCCGCCGCCATAGATAAAAAACACCACCGGCGCCGGCGCCCCGCGCGCCTCGGGCGCATAGACATCGAGCTTGAACCGCGGCCCATCCGCATAGGCGATCCCGTCACCCACCTTGGCCGTTCCCCCATCCATCGCCCCCGGCAGATTGAACGGGTCCATGATGGACAGCGCCAACGCGGGCCCCGAGGCCAGCAACAGCGCCAGCATCACCACGACGCCGCGAAGGAAATTGAGCAAAGGAAATCGGAACATGGACATACGATTCGAACAGAGAGCGGGAGGATCATCGATTGCGGCACAAAGCCGAAGATTGTGTGACTGCCACATCCCTGTGCCAGCATTGTGAACGACACGTCTCTTAGGGTTACGCACGACCGATCGAAGAGATTTGTGTTGGGCCGAGTCGAAAACGGCGGACTTCGAGAACCGGAGCGCAACGTACGTTGGTACGTGAGCACCGGAAGCGCAGGAGACTGCCGTTTGCAGGCCGGCCCAGCACAAATATCGAGTATCGGGGGATTTGGGCGAGGGCAGGCGCCTCAATATCCGAAGCTGCCTGCCCTCTACTTAAGCCCCCCGATTTTGCCCCTCTAGGGTAAACGAAAGGTTAATTTTTGAGCCGATCCAACAGCCTTCCGGACACGAAGCCATCAGCCGGTAGGCCCGCCTGCTGCTGAAAGGCAATCACCGCCGCGCGTGTCTTGGGCCCGATGGCGCCGTCGGGCGTGCCCACATTGAAGCCGCGCCGGTTGAGCTGCGCCTGCAATTCCTGCCTCTGGCTGGCATTGAGTGCGTAGTCATTGGCCGGCCAGCCCGATACGAACGCGCCGCCGCCGATGATCCGATCCGCCAGATGCCCAACAGCCAGCGCATAGCTGTCCGAATTATTGTAGCGCTTGATGACATCGAAATTGTGCAACACGAGGAAAGTCGGCCCGCTGGCGCCCGCCGGCATATAGAGCCGCGCGACGTCGCTGCCGCGCGGAAAGCTCTTGTTATTGCTGCGGGTGATGCCCAATTGCTGCCACTGGCTGATCGGCGCACGATCCAGGCGCCGCGCCGCCGCATAGTCGAAGCCGCGCGGCAGATGCACCTCGTAGCCCCAGGTCTCGCCCGGCCGCCAGCCATGCTCCTTGAGATAATTGGCGGTCGATCCCAGGGCATCCTGCACCGAATTCCAGATATCCTTACGCCCGTCGCCATTGTAGTCGACCGCATAGCGCATGTAGCTGGACGGCATGAATTGGGTATGCCCCATCGCCCCGGCCCACGAACCCACCATATCGCGCGGCGCCACGTTGCCGTCCGAAATGATGCGCAGGGCCGTCAGCAGTTCGCCGCGGAAATAGTCCGGGCGATAGCCGCCCTCGGTCAGGCTCGCCAGCGCATAGATGGTATTTTCGCCGCCCATGAAGCCGCCAAAATTGGTTTCCATGCCCCAGATTGCCAGCACGACTTCGGGCTGCACGCCCCAGCGCTGCACCGCTCCGGTCAGCGTCTGGTTCCATTCGCTGCGCATGGCGCGGCCCTTTTGCGCCTGCGCATCGGTGACCCGCCTGGCGATATACTGCGCCACGGTCTGGGAGAATTCGGGTTGCTTCTTGGTCAGCTCCAGAATTTTGGGGCTGAGGCTATAGCCCGCAAAGGCCGCCTCGAACGCCTGCCGGCTCACACCGTGCTGCTCGGCCTGCGGCCACAAGGCGCGCACGAATTCGGCGCTGCTGGCGAGGGGCGCGCTGACAGCGCCAAAGCTCATCAACGCCCCCAGGGCAATCGCCGAAACAGTTTTCGCAAGGCCAAAGCGCTTGCCGGTCTTGTGCACCATGTTGGGCCTCGTGATTACGCATGAACCAGTCACGACCGCCGGCCCATCCCCGCCAGCGTCCGCGCCGGCTGTGTGCAACCGCGCGTATCCCTATTTTAACCCATCAAATTAAGATCGCCTTAAGGCAAACACCAGGCACGATCACAACCGCTTTAGTTGTCATCCTAAGCATTGGTGTTGGTCCCGCTATACGGCTGATTATGCTGGCTTATCGCCTGCATTGGGCAAGTCTGCCGCCGGCGGCAGCCCACGCATTGGGCCACGCCCTTCAACATAGCGCACACTCTGCGTCGGCACCTGGATGCCGCGTTCCGCAAATAGTCGCATCAGTTTCTCGCTGAAATAACGCCCGGCCCCCCATTGCTTGCCCGCCAGCGTCTTGATGCGGGCGCGCAACGACATCGAGGCAGGGGTAATCGCGATCAGCCCCTGCAGGTCAAGATCGTCCAGCACCACGTCCTTGTGCTCGCTGTCCATCACCATGGCGAAAGCATCGCGCATCGCCTGTTTGACCTCCTCTATATCGCTGTCATAGGCCACCTCGACCTCGGCGATATAGAACGAGAACCCCCGCACCATATTGCTGACCTGGTCGACCGACGAGAACGGGATCAGATGCACAGTGCCGGTCATGTCGCGAATGGTCACCGAGCGGATGGTGAGCTTTTCCACCACGCCCGATTTGCCCGCCGCCTCCACCACGTCGCCCTCGTTCATCACATTCTCGAACTGGATGAAAATGCCGGTGATGATGTCCTGCACCAGTTTTTGCGCGCCAAACCCGATCGCGAGGCCCAACACCCCGGCGCCTGCCAGCAGGGGCGCGATATTGACCCCGATCTGCGCCAGCGCCAGCATCAGCCCGAACACCACCAGCGCGATGGTGAAAGCGTTCTTGAACAGGTTCAGCAGCGTCTTCTCGCGATTGGTCGCCGCGATCCCCGTCGTGTTGTTGAGCCGATATTCCACCCAGGACGCCACCGCCACATAGAGCAGGATGCACACCACTATAATCAGCGCCGCGGAAATCACCGACACGGCCACCTGCTGCCCGCGATCGCTGGAGATCCAGCCCACGAAGTCGAACAGTGCCCAGGCCTGCGCCACGGCCAGCACCACGCCGGCAATGACGACCCAGCGCACAATGCCCATTACGCGCGGCACGAAAGCGTGCAGTCGCTTTTCCAGCAGCGGCAATTTCTGGCTGATATCCTTGGGCAAATGCAGCCCCGCATCGACGAAGCGCGAGATGAACATCACCACCAGCATGCCCACGAGGATGGCGATCGCGGTCTGCACCGTGGCGCCCAGCATGAAGGGCAGCGCCCGATCCGGATTGGCGAACCACACGATCAACAGCGCCACCAGGTACGTGATCGCCACGACGTGCCAGATCCTGCCGATCAGCAGCAGCACCTGCGCGGCTCCGGTGCTGCGCTTTTCCGCCATGCGGCCGAGCCACGCGCGCACCCCGTCTTTGCATTGCAGCACGATGACGATGCCGATGGTCACCGCCGTCGCCATCACCAGCACTTGCACCGCCGCCGCGATCCCCGCCGACAGATTGGCGGCAATCACCGGCGACACCAGCATGAACGTATAGCCGAGCAGCGACACGATCCGCGCCAACCAGAATAGCCAATAGGCCGCATTGGTATCGCTCACCGGCACCAGCCGCAGCGTTTCGAAGCGCGGCTGCAACACCGCGCGCAGCACGACCTTGCTCAATTCCACGAGGAGGAACGCATTGAGCAGCAGCGACTGGTTGATCCCCATGCTGCCCGGCGTGCCGGTCACGCTCAGCGCCAGCACATTGCCCAGCGCCCAGGCCAAAACCACCGATCCCACATCGATTGCCGCCGCGGCCAGCGCGCCGGCCAGCCGCATGTACCAGCGCCTGCCGGCGACCCGCGCCGCAATACGCCGCTGCAGCCAGATCACGATGACCCGCAATCCGAGGAAACTGGCCAATAGCGCCGCCCCGACGATCAGCACGCCGATGGCCACGTCGCCCAGCGCCGACAGATCGGCCCCCTCGCCGCCAAAGCCCTTGCCCAGATCGGTAAACACCTGCCCCACTGCCCGCAAAGTGCTGGAAACGCCCTCGGCCGACCGGCGCGTATATTCGGCCAATTGCCGCGCAATGCTCAAATCGGGCGCCGTCTCGACCGGCTTCGTCGTCTCGCCTGTCGCGGTCTGCCGCAGCCGCTCCAGCAGCACTGCCCGCGTATCGTCATTCTCGATGATGCGGATCAACTCGTCGATGCTCGCATCCGCCGGTGCGGCGGTCTCGGCGGGGACTGGCACTTGCGCCATGGCCACGCTCGGCAACGACAGCACGACCAGCAATAGGGCAATCAACAAACGCATGAATGGCTCGATATTTGGCAAAGGAACGGCGCGGCCCCCCTGTCGATCAGGTCGCCACGCCACCGTCAACGCCGCGAGCGGGCAAAATGTGGCATGATGGGCAATTCACCTGACAAGGCGCCAGATCATCTTGGCTGGAAAACCCGTCCCCACTATGGCAGCATCACTGCCATGTCTTCCCCCCTGCCTCCCGGCCACAATGGTGGCCCGCCGCTCGACGACCCCCACGCTCCCGAATGGGGCAGCAACGGCATTGGCAATTATTTCGAATGGAAGGCCGCCAAGCGGGCCGCCTTCAAGGACGTCCCCGCCGACATCGCCATCATGCGCGCCCGCCGCGCCGAGGCCCTTGGCCTGACCTATGACGAATACACGCTCGAAATTCTCGAACGCGGCCGCTATCTGCAAGCCAGCGACACCGATCGGATCATGGCGATCAAAGCCAAGCGGTAGGTTCGGTGATGAGCGGCAAGACAAGCGCCATGCGGTGCGGTAGTAGGCGCGTGGCCACGATCGTCCCCTGCCCGACGACAAGCTTCAAACTACGCCCGAGCCAATCCGCCCGGCGGCCCCCCTCAACCCACATCCGCGGAGACTATCCCGATGCCCCTCGCTTCCGCCGCCGATTGGCAATCCCGGGTCGACGCCCTCTGGGCGATTTTCGACACGCTCGATGCCAAGACATTTCTTGAGCATATGCGCGAACTAGTCGCCGAACGCCCGCAGGACGACCCGCTGGCCCTTTTCGAGCTGGCATCAGCCCACGATTCCACCGACCACGAGGCCGAAGCCGCGGCTCTCTATCGCCAGGCTCTTGCCATCGGCCTTCCCGACAGCCTCCGCCGACGCGTCAGCATCCAGCTCGCCAGTACCCTGCGCAATCTCGGCCAAGCCGAAGCCGGCGTCGCAATCCTGCGCGCGGAGCAGGCAAAAGCCTCCGACGACCTCGACGACGCCGTCGCCGCCTTCCTCGCGCTCTGTCTCTCCGACATGGGCCGCGACCGCGAAGCTTTGAGTGTCGCGCTCACGGCATTGTCGCCGCACCTGCCGCGATACAATCGGTCGCTGACCAATTATGCGAAGGCGTTGCTTGCCGATTGAGCCGTGACCGGAACGTCGAACACCAGCAGCCCCGCCTGCTCGAGCGGCAACTGTGCCACCACGTCGCCGTCCGGATTGAGTACGGCCGTCGGTCCCCAGGAAATTCGACCGTCCCGCTCGCCGGTGATATCGGACGAAATGAGCCAAAGCCCCGTCTCGCGGCAGCGCTCGCCACGGACTGCATTATGGACGGTCTTGAATCGTTCCGCGCTCTCGCGGCTCATCATGTTATTTGCCGGACAGACGATCAGTGACGCCCCAAGCTCTGCCACCCCTTGCGCCGCCGCGGCAAAGTTGGTGTCCGAGCAGATATTGATCCCGAAGCGCAGCCCGGCGATGTCGAACACCGCGCTATCCGTGCCGGCCGTGAAGACGCGCTCGCCCTCCAGCAGATGCACCTTACGGTAACGGCCAACCAGCAGGCCGCGATCGACAACCACGGCGGTGTTGAACAACAGCCGCTCGGCGAGCTCGATCAGCCCGAAAACGATCACCGGCCCGCTCCTGGACAATTGCGCAAGAATGTGGGCGAAAGCCGGCGATGCCAGATCCAGGGCGTGGCGCCGCGCCAGCGCCTCATCGAGCAGGTAGCCCTGTAGAAACCCCTCTGGAAAGACCAGCAGCCCCGCACCCTGGGCCTCCGCTTGTGCCGACATATCATGGATGCAGCGCAATGCCGCTGCTATGTCCTCGCGATATTCCGGCGGCTGCGCGGCGGCGATCCTGACAGTTTGCATGTCTGACACAGGCTCGTCCTGAAAACACGGTTGCAAGAACCTCAAGTGCCATTTGTTGGCCGATTTGCCCAGTCGTGCCGAAGGTGGCGCGTGGCGATAGTTGGGCTGCGCCAGCGCCAGGACCTCACTCACCGGAGCCCTTGCACGATCTAGAAGAGAGGTCGAGCAGTTGCCAGAATGCCCGGAGTCCGCGCATTCTGGTCATTTTCGCAAGGCGAGATCGCGCGCCCTCCCCGTCACAGTACTCTAGGGAGGCCATAAAATGCCGCCATTGCCGCCGCTGGTGCCCGCGTGACACGCTACCCAGACAATCATCTGGGAGCCGTATCAATGTCCATTACTCAGCCTCTGGCAGGCTCGGCACGCGAGCCGTCCCTGCAAGCTCTGGTCGTCGATCACACAAATGCTGCCAGGCACAGCCAGCAACTCGATCATTTCCATTATCAGCGCCACCGGGTTTACGCGGAAGAGCTTGGCTGGGTTCCCGCTACACAATCTCGCCGCGAGTTCGATGCATTTGATACCGAGGATGCCGTCTACATCCTCGTTTTGGACCACGGCGAATTTGTCGCCGGCTCCCGCCTTATACCGACGGATAAGCCGCATTTGGCTAGCACCGTCTTCCCCGACACATTTACCCTGGCGCCCATCATCAGGTCGGCAGAGGTTCTGGAATGGACTCGAGGCTTCATCATCCCGGAGCGACGCAGTCGCGGTAGCGTGAGGCTGCTGGCGGCATCTTGCGCCGCAGTGATGGAATACTGCCTGCGTCACGGCCACCGGCAGGTCGGCGGCATGCAAGACAAAAAGTGGTTGCCGCTTTGGGCGAAACTGGGATGGCGTGTCCACATCCACGGCGAGCCGAGAATGATTGAGGGCCAGCCCTGGTTGCCCGCCTACTTCGACGTCACTGAAGGTGCGCTCGACAACGCCAATATCTTGGCTGGGCTCGACGCATCGATCTTGCTCGACGATCGCCCCCTGTAATGAGTGTGTAACCGCAGTTTCGGATGGATGGTTTGCAGTCTACTCGATGCCTGATCGGCCCTTTTGTAGACCTCACGCTCGGCGAGTGTTCTCTCCACCGATGACGGTGCCAATGGCCGAGAGGCGCGCCTTGCGATCTTGGCCCGTAAGGCTTCTGCACGTGCCTCTCTTCTTTCCTCCGCGCGGCGGTCCTCTTCCAGCCCTGTCCTCCTCCTCCTTCGCCCGATGCCCGATGCCCGAGAGGGCGGAACCCGATCCTGAAACCCTTCCCCTCTCCTTCCGCGCCAAACGCAAAAACCCCCAGTCATTACTGACTGGGGGTTTTCTTGTTTCGACATTGTATTTGAGACTCATACGTTTTTGGCAGACCTTGCAGCGACCTACTCTCCCAAGCCTTGAGACTTA
>NZ_JBEPOL010000007.1:0-337110 GCF_040546795.1 Devosia sp. UYZn731 | reverse complement strand
GGCGGGGGGTTGTGTTGGGGGGGGGGGGTGGTGGTGTTTGTTTCGCTCACCCCCCCCCCCCCGGGGGGGGGGGGGGGGGGCCGCGGGGGGGGGGGGGGGGGGCCCCCCCTTTTCTGGACGCGGTGTTGGGAGAAGGCCCCCTCACCCGTCGCTACGCGCCGACCTCTCCCCCAAAGGGAGAGGTGAAGAAGCCATCCTCATCGAGGGCAGGAGCTAACTATGGCACGCAACGTTTCCACTCAAGCCAAAGTCGGCTTCACCATCGGCGCCTGGGTCATTGCCCTGCTGCTATTCTCGCCGATCCTGTGGACCATCCTGACCGCGTTCAAGACCGAGGGCGAGGCGATCGCCAATCCGCCCACGTTTCTGCCGCAACACTTCACGCTGGAAAACTTCGGCGCCGTGCAGGATCGCTCAGACTATATCAAGCACGTCACCAATTCGGTCCTCGTGTCGTTGGGCTCGACGCTGCTGGGCCTGATCATCGGCATTCCGGCCGCCTGGTCGATGGCCTTCGCGCCAACCAAGCGCACCAAGGACATCCTGATGTGGATGCTCTCCACCAAGATGATGCCCGCCGTGGGCGTGTTGATCCCGATCTACCTGATCTTCCGCGACCTGCACCTGCTGGACACGGTGCACGGCCTGACCATCATCATGACGCTGATCAACCTGCCGATCATCATCTGGATGCTCTACACCTACTTCAAGGAAATCCCCGTTGATATCCTCGAGGCCGCCCGCATGGATGGCGCCGAATTGTGGAACGAGATCGTCCACGTCCTCGTGCCGATGGCCGTCCCCGGCATCGCCTCCACCTTGTTGCTGAACGTCATCCTGGCCTGGAACGAGTCGTTCTGGACCATCACGCTGACCTCGGGCCGCGCCGGTACGTTGACCGCCTTCATCTCATCCTTCTCCAGTCCACAGGGCCTGTTCTTGGCCAAGCTATCGGCGGCGTCGCTGCTGGCGATCGCGCCCATCCTCCTCCTCGGCTGGTTCAGCCAGAAACAACTCGTCCGCGGCCTGACTTTTGGCGCAGTGAAATAGGGATTTGTAGAAAATGGGCTCCATCGCACTCTCCCACGTCAACAAGTCCTTCGGCGACGTTCAGGTCATCCCGGACATCACCCTCGATATCAAGGACGGCGAATTCGTCGTCTTCGTCGGCCCCTCGGGCTGCGGCAAGTCCACGCTGCTGCGCCTGATCGCCGGCCTTGAGGACACCACCAGCGGTCATATCCTGCTCGACGGGCAGGATATGACCAAGGCGCCACCCGCCCGCCGGGGCCTCGCCATGGTGTTCCAATCCTATGCGCTCTATCCACACATGACGGTGCGCGACAACATCGCCTTCCCGCTCAAGATGGCAAAGATGAGCAAGGAGCAGATCGACGCCAAGGTCGAGTATGCCGCCCGCACCTTGAACCTGGCGTCCTATCTCGACCGCCGTCCGCGTGCCCTGTCCGGCGGCCAGCGCCAGCGCGTCGCCATCGGCCGCGCCATCGTGCGCGAGCCCAAGGCTTTTCTGTTCGATGAGCCCCTGTCCAATCTCGATGCGGCTCTGCGCGTCAACATGCGGCTGGAAATCACCGAACTGCACCAGCAGCTCAAGACCACGATGATCTACGTCACCCACGACCAGGTCGAAGCCATGACCATGGCCGACCGCATCGTGGTGCTCAATGCCGGCAATGTCGAACAGTTCGGCTCCCCACTCGATCTCTACAACAAACCCGCCAACCGCTTCGTCGCCGGCTTCATCGGTTCGCCCAAGATGAATTTCATCGACGGCGCCGAAGCCGCCAAGCACCAGGCCCACTCCATCGGCGTGCGCCCCGAACATTTTACCTTGTCGCGCATCCCGAAGCCCGGCGCCTGGAAGGGCACCGTGGCGGTTGCCGAACTGCTCGGCTCGGACACGTTCCTGCACGTCAACGTCGACAATTTTGGGCTGTTCACCGTGCGCACCGGCGGCGAGGATACCTACAAGCACGGCGACGATGTCTACCTGACGCCCGAGCCGACCCGCATCTACAAATTCGGCCCGGACGGAAAAGCGCTCTGAACCAACCGCCGCGTCATTCCCGCGCAAGCGGGAACCCGCTCTTGGGCCGGCGCGATAGAATGGGTTCCCGCTTGCGCGGGAATGACGTCGTGGCTTGAACGACACGATCAAGGACTAGACCAATGACCACCAAGCTCTCCGCCGCCACGCTCGAAGCCGTCGCCAAAACGGCCTCAGTCCCGCAATACGACCGGAGCAGCCTCACGGCCGGGATCGTCCATTTCGGCGTCGGCAATTTCCACCGCGCGCATCAGGCCGTCTATCTGGACGACCTGTTCGCCACCGGCAGCGACCATGATTGGGCCCTCGTCGGCGCCGGTGTGCGCGAGGCCGACGAAGCCATGCGGCAAAAGCTGCTGGCGCAGGACCTGCTGACCACTGTGGTCGAGCAGGAAGCCGATACCAGCACCGCCCGCGTCACCGGCGGCATGATCGATTACCTCCAGCCCGGCGACAGCGCCGCGGTGATCGCTAAGCTCACCGACCCCGCCATCCGCATCGTCTCGCTGACCATTACCGAGGGCGGCTATTATATCGACCCGGCAAGCCAGAAGTTCGATCCGAAGCACCCGGACATCGCCTACGACGCCGCCCACAGCCATGCGCCCCGCACGGCGTTCGGCCTGATCCTCGCGGGCCTGCTCGCCCGCCGCTCGGCCGGCATCGAGCCCTTCACGGTGATGAGCTGCGACAATATCCCGGGCAATGGCCATGTCACCGAAAACGCCGTGATCGGGCTGGCCCGCCTGATCGATCCTGAGCTTGCCTCCTGGGTCAAGGACAAGGTCGCCTTCCCCAATGGCATGGTGGACCGCATCACGCCAGCCACCTCAGATCGCGAGCGCACGCTGCTCGCCGAGAATTTTGGCATCGAGGACAACTGGCCGGTGTTCTGCGAAAGCTTCCGCCAATGGGTGCTGGAGGACAATTTCCCCGCCGGCCGCCCGGCGCTGGAAAAAGTGGGCGTGCAGTTCGTCGCTGATGTCGCGCCCTACGAGCACATGAAAATCCGCATCCTCAATGGCGGCCACGCCACCATCGCCTATCCGGCGGGGCTGATGGATATCCATTTCGTGCACGAAGCCATGGAAAACGCTCTCGTCGCCGCCTTCCTCAAAAAGGTCGAGAACGACGAAATCATCCCCGTCGTGCCACCCGTGCCCGATACCAATCTCGACGAGTATTTCGCGCTCTGCGAACGTCGCTTCGGCAATCCCAAGATTGGCGACACTATCCGCCGGCTGGCGCTCGATGGCTCCAACCGCCAACCCAAATTCATCATCCCCTCCGCCGCCGACCGCGTTGCCGCCGGCCAATCGGTGACGGGGCTGGCCTTGGTTTCCGCCCTCTGGTGCCGCTACTGCTTCGGCACGACGGATTCCGAGGTTGTGATCGAGCCGAACGATCCAAGCTGGGACCGCCTGACCGCACAAGCCAAACTGGCGAAAGACGATCCTAAAGCCTGGCTGGCCATGACCGATATCTATGGCGACCTCGCCCGCAACACGACCTTCGTCGCGGCCTTCAGCCATGCGCTGACGACACTGTGGTCGGTCGGCACGAAAGCGACGTTGGAACGCTATCTGGCGAATACGCTCTGACGATGAACCGGGCGCCAAAGCTGCCCCACCCACCGACCCTTCCCCCGGACTTGATCCGGGGGCCACTCCCCACAGCCGATGATCGCTCGAGAGACCCGCGGATCAAGTCCGCGGGAAGCGGCGGTGGGTGGGGTTGGATTATAGACAAATCATGACCATCGACCTCATCATCTTCGACTGCGACGGCGTGCTCGTCGATAGCGAACCCCTCGCGATGCGCGTGCTGGTCGCCGCCATCGCCGCGCAGGGCATCACCGTTACCACCGAAACCGCCTATCGCGATTTCCTCGGCCGGTCCCTGGCCTCGATCTCGACCAGCCTGATCGATTCCCACGGCGCGCCGCTCGGCCCCGCCGCGCTCGCCAGCATGCGCGGTGACCTTTACGCGCTCTACCGCCAAGAACTGCGTCCCAGCCCCGGCCTGCCCGCCATCCTCGATCAGCTCAAAATCCCGTTCTGTGTTGCCTCCTCGTCCGAACTCGAACGCATCCGCCTCAGCCTCGATCTGACGGGCCTGCTGCCCTGGTTCGAGCCCCATATTTTCTCCGCCAGCATGGTGGAAAACGGCAAACCGGCGCCGGACCTGTTCCTTCACGCCGCCTGCCAGATGGGCGTTGCGCCGGCCAAGTGCCTTGTCATCGAGGACAGCCCCGCCGGCATCGCTGCCGCCCGCAATGCCGGCATGGCGGTGTTCGGCTACATGGGCGGCAGCCACGTCGCCCCAGCCGGTCTTCGCGCCGCCGTCGCCGCGCTCCATCCCGACGCGATTTTCGACGATATGCACGCCCTGCCCGATCGGCTAAGCTCACTGCGAACCGAGAAGAAGGCGCAATAGCGTTGAAGCAAAGCCTCCTGGTGGCAGTGGATGTGGGCACGGGGAGTGCCCGAGCCGGAGTGTTGACGCCGCAAGGCGCGCTGCTCGGCCGCGCCGAAATGCCCATCGCCATGAACCGCACCGACGCCAATCATGCCGAGCATGACAGCGAGGATATCTGGTCCGCCGTCTGCGGCGCGGTGCGCGAAGCGATGGCGCTGGCCAAGGCCGACCCGGCCGATGTCGTCGGGCTCAGCTTTGACGCCACCTGCTCGCTCGTCGTCCGCAATGCCAACGGCGCGCCGCTCACCGTCTCCACTAATGGCCTCGCCCGTTGGGACACCATTGTCTGGCTCGACCACCGCGCCCTCGCCGAAGCCGAGGAATGCACCGCCACCGGCCACGAAGTGCTCAAATATGCCGGCGGCGTTATGTCCCCGGAAATGGAAGTGCCCAAGCTGATGTGGCTCAAGCGGCATATGCCGGACACTTGGGAGCGCGCCGGACAAATCTTCGACCTCGCCGATTTCCTCTCTTGGAAAGCCACCGGCTCGCTCGCCCGCAGCCAATCGACGCTGGTTTGCAAATGGACCTATCTGGGCCATGTCGCCGCCCCCTGGCGCCGCGATTTCCTCGCCACCGTCGGGCTGGATGATTTGTTCGAGCATGCGGCCCTGCCCGAGGCCGCCAGCGAAGTCGGCGCCGATCTTGGGCCGCTCAGCGCTGGCGCCGCTGCCGAGCTTGGGATCACCGCCGCTTGCCATGTCGGCGCCGGCTTGATCGATGCCCATGCCGGGGCGCTCGGCGTGCTCGGCACCTTTGCGGGCGATGTCGACACCATCGACCGCCACTTGGCGCTGATCGCCGGCACCTCGAGCTGTGTCATGGCGCTCTCCGCAGAAGACCGACCGACCCCCGGCGTTTGGGGTCCGTATTTCGGCGCCGTGCTGCCGGGTGTCTGGCTTAACGAGGGCGGCCAGTCGGCGACCGGCGCGCTGCTCGATCACATCATCAAATGGCATGGCGCGGGCGGCGAGCCGACCTCGGCGATGCATAGCCGTATTGCCGATCGCATCATGGAACTCCGCGCGATTGAGGGCCAGAACTTCGCGCTACGCCTGCATGTCCTGCCCGATTTCCACGGCAACCGCTCGCCGCTCGGCGATCCGCACGCGCTGGGCGTCATTTCCGGCCTGACGTTGGACAACGATTTCGACTCCCTCTGCCGCCTCTATTGGCGCACCGCCGTCGCCATCGCTCTGGGCGTCCGCCACATCCTCGAAACTCTAAACACGCGCGGTTACGCCATCGATACGCTGCACGTCACCGGCGGCCACACCAAGAACCCGCTGCTGATGGAACTCTACGCCGACGCCACCGGCTGCACGGTGGTCGAGCCCGCCGCCCAGGACGCGACTCTGCTCGGCATGGCCATGGTCGCCGCCACCGCCGCCGGGCTTTATCCGTCGCTGGATCAGGCCTGCATGGCCATGCACCAGGGCGGCACCGAGCGGAAGCCCGATCCCTCCGCCCGTGCTCGCTTCGACAAGGATTATGCCATTTTCCTCGAAATGCTGCGCCAGCGGCAGATCATCGACGCGATGAGCTAAAGTCTAGCCGTTAGCACCATCTCACCCACCCGCTGCCCTTCCCGCGGGCTTGACCCGCGGGCCTCTCGCCGCTCACGCCGTGTTGAGGGCGGCCCGCGGGTCAAGCCCGCGGGAAGAACGGTGGTTGGGCAACCTCAGCGCCTTCGCAACTCAGCCCGTCACAATTCAATCCGCACAACACCCATCCACTCATCCCGCCTATCCCTGCCCGCCAAACCCCGCTAAGCTTTGACCGGGAAGTCAAATTTCGTGGCACTTGAAGCGAGCGACGCGAACGCATGTCGATCAAAGCCGCCGTCTATCATCTGACGCATTATAAATACGACCGTCCGGTTGTCCTGCAGCCGCAGATCATCCGGCTCCAGCCCGCCCCGCACAGCAAGACCAAGGTGTTGAGCTATTCGCTGCGGGTGTCACCCAGCAATCATTTCGTCAATGTGCAGCAGGACCCCTACGGCAATTTCCTGACGCGCTTCGTCTTTCCAGAGCCGGTCACCGAGCTCAAGATCGAAGTCGATCTCGTCGCCGACATGACGGTCTACAATCCGTTCGATTTCTTCGTGGAAGAGAGCGCCGAAATCTGGCCGTTCCAGTATCCCGAGGATATCCGCGCCGATCTATCCATCTATATGCAGCCCGAACCGGTGGGCCCGCTGCTGCAAAATTTCCTCGACGGCATCGACAAGACGCCGATGAACACGGTGAACTTCGTTACCGCCATCAATGCGTCCATCCAGCAGCACATCACCTATATCGTGCGCATGGAAACCGGCGTCTGGACGCCCGAGGAAACCCTGGGCAATGCCCGTGGCTCCTGTCGCGATTCGAGCTGGCTGCTGGTGCAGACCCTGCGCAATCTGGGCCTCGCTGCGCGGTTCGTGTCCGGCTACCTGATCCAGCTCAAGCCCGATCTGGTCTCGCTCGATGGCCCTGCCGGCACCGATCACGATTTCACCGACCTGCACGCCTGGTGCGAGGTTTATCTCCCCGGCGCCGGCTGGGTCGGCCTCGATCCCACCTCGGGCCTGCTGACGGGCGAGAGCCACGTTCCACTGGCGGCCACGCCGCATTACAGGAACGCCGCCCCGATTTCGGGCTTTGCCAGCTACGCCGAAGTCGATTTCGCCTTCGACATGACGGTCACCCGCGTCGCCGAGCATCCGCGCATCACCAAGCCGTTTTCCGATGCAGCTTGGGACGAGCTCAACGCCCTTGGCCATCAGGTCGATAAGGTGCTGCTCGATAACGACGTTCGCCTCACCATGGGCGGCGAGCCGACCTTCGTTTCCATCGATGACTTCGAAGCCGATGAATGGAATACCGGGGCCGTCGGCCCCACCAAGCGCGCGCTCGCCGATGACCTGATCCGGCGCCTCCGCACCCGCTTTGCCCCCACCGGCCTGCTGCATTACGGCCAGGGCAAATGGTATCCCGGCGAAACCCTGCCGCGCTGGACCTTTTCGCTCTATTGGCGCGTCGACGGCAAGCCGGTCTGGAAGGACGAGGCTTTGGTGGCTCGCGAGGGCGTGAAAACCACGGCCACCCACGAGGACGCCAAGAAGTTCCTCGATGCCTTCGCGCACAATCTTGGCCTCACCGGCGAAACCATCGACGAGGCCTACGAGGACCCCGGCGAATGGCTGCTCAAGGAGGCCAATCTCCCGGCCAATGTCGATCCCGCCAATTCCGAACTGGCAGATCCAGAAGCGCGCTCGCGCATCGCAAAAGTGTTCGAGCGCGGCCTGACCAATCCCACCGGCTACGTGCTGCCGGTGCAGCGCTGGAACGCACAGGCGTCGAGCCCATGGCTCACCGAAAAGTGGAAAACCCGGCGCGGCAAGCTGTTCCTCGCACCGGGTGACAGCCCGGCCGGCTACCGCCTGCCGCTCAGCTCGCTCAAGCATCTCAAGCCGATCGACTATCCGCATGTGGTCCAACAGGACCCCGGCGAAGTGCGCGGCTTGCTTCCCGAGCCCGATGAAATCCTGCCGCGCAATACCGGCGGTCCCGCCGTCGATCCGCGCACGCAGACGACGGCCGCCTTCACCGCCGCCACCGAGCAACAGGACCGCACCGAGCAGGAAATCAGCGAGATCGAGGGCCAGGTCCGCACCGCCGTCACTGCCGAAGTGCGCGATCACCGCATCTGCGTCTTCCTGCCGCCGGTGGAGAAGCTCGAGGATTATCTCGAACTCGTTGCCGCCACTGAAGCCGCCGCCAAGGCCGTCGGCTATCCGGTGCATTTGGAGGGCTATGCGCCGCCGCACGATCCACGCCTCAACGTCATCCGCGTCGCGCCAGATCCGGGCGTCATCGAGGTCAATATCCACCCGGCCTCGAACTGGGACGATTGCGTCGCCACCACCACGGCGATCTATGAGGAAGCCCGCCAAAGCCGCCTCGGCGCCGACAAGTTCATGATCGACGGCCGCCACACCGGCACGGGCGGCGGCAACCACGTCGTGGTTGGCGGCGCTACGCCCAATGACAGCCCGTTCCTGCGCCGGCCCGACATGCTCAAGTCGCTGGTGCTGCATTGGCAGCGCCACCCGGCCATGAGCTACATGTTCTCGGGCCTCTTCATCGGCCCCACCAGCCAGGCGCCGCGCTTCGACGAGGCCCGCCACGACAGCCTCTACGAACTCGAAATCGCTATCGCCCAGGTGCCGCATCCAGCCTCCGGCCTGCCGGCCCCGCGCCCCTGGCTGGTCGATCGCCTGTTCCGCAACCTGCTCGCCGACGTCACGGGCAATACCCATCGTTCGGAAATCTGCATCGACAAGCTCTATTCCCCTGATGGCCCCACCGGCCGGCTGGGATTGGTCGAATTCCGCGGCTTCGAAATGCCGCCCAACGCCCGCATGGCCCTGGCCCAGCAGGTGCTGGTCCGCGCCCTGATCGCCCGCTATTGGACCGACCCCATCGACGGCAATTTCGTACGCTGGGGCACCACGCTGCATGATCGCTTCATGCTACCGCATTACGTCTGGGCCGATTTCCTCGATATCCTGGCCGATCTCCACAGTCACGGCTTCAAGCTCGACCCTGCCTGGTTTGCCGCCCAGCTCGAATTCCGCTTCCCGTTCTGCGGCGAGGTCGAATACGAGGGCGTCCGCCTCGAACTGCGCCAAGCGCTCGAGCCGTGGCACGTCATGGGCGAACAGGGTGCCATCGGCGGCACGGTCCGGTTCGTGGACTCTTCGGTCGAACGCCTCCAGGTCAAGCTCGAAGGCATCAACCCGGAACGCTACGCCGTCACCTGCAACCAGCGTCCGGTCCCGCTCCGCGTCACTGATACCGCTGGCACCGCCATTGCGGGCGTTCGCTACAAAGCCTGGCAACCCGCCTCCGGCATGCATCCGGAACTGCCGGTCAATACGCCGCTGGTGTTCGATATCTACGACAAATGGAGCCAGCGCCCGGTCGGCGGTTGCGTGTACCACGTCGCCCATCCGGGCGGCCGCAGCTACGATACCTTCCCCGTCAATGGCAATGAGGCCGAAGCCCGCCGGCTGGCGCGCTTTGTGCCGCAAAACTATTCCGGTGGAGGCTTCGTTCTTCATGATGAAAAGCCTGCGGATGAATTCCCGCTGACGCTTGACCTGCGCCGCCCGCCCAGATGATTTGACCGCCAATGGAAACTCGACAGCAAAAGCCTCGCGGCAAGCCTCCGGCCGGTCCCAGCATCATCGCTGATTACCGGCTGCAACCGGGCGTGCCCGACGAAATGATCGACCCCTCGGGCAATATCCGTCCGGGTTGGGCCGAGTTGATGTCGGCCTTCGACGACCTCGGCCCGACCGAGCTTGCCGCCCGCTTCGAGCGCGCCGATCAATATCTTCGCGATGCCGGCGTGTTCTATCGCAAATATGACGGCGCTGCCGGCAAGGAACGCTCCTGGCCGCTCGCCCACATTCCCCTGCTGATCGACGAGGCCGATTGGACGCGCATCAGCCACGGCCTGATCGAACGCGCCGAACTGCTCGAACAGATCGTCGCCGATATCTATACCGACAACACCCTGGTGCAACGCGGCCTGCTGCCGCCCGACCTCGTAGCCCGCAATGGCGAATTCCTGCGCCCTTTGGTCGGCGTCAAGCCCGCCTCGGGCTACTTCCTGCACTTCTGCGCGTTCGAGCTTGGCCGCGGCCCCGATGGCAATTGGTGGGTACTGGGTGACCGCACCCAGGCCCCGTCCGGCGCCGGTTTCGCCATCGAAAACCGCGTCGCCACGACGCGCGCGCTGAGCGAAATCTACAGCGACATGAACGTGCATCGCCTCGCCGGCTTCTTTCGCACCTTCCGCGATACGCTGTTCGAGCAGGGCCGCCGCGATGGCGGCCGCGTCGGCATCCTGACGCCCGGCCAGCTCAACGAAACCTATTTCGAACACGCCTATATCGCCCGCTATCTCGGCCTGATGCTGCTCGAAGGCGAGGACATCACCGTCGAGGACGGCAAGGTGATGGTGCGCACCGTGGCTGGCCTCAAGCCGGTCAGCGTGCTGTGGCGTCGCGTCGACGCCTCCTTCACCGACCCGCTCGAATTGCGCTATGACAGCCGCATCGGCACGCCCGGCATGGTCGAGGCCCTGCGCCAGGGCTCGATCTCGATGATCAACGCTCTGGGCACCGGGATTCTGGAAACCCGCGCGCTCGCTGCCTTCCTGCCGCGCCTGTCCAAGGCCATCGCCAGCAAGCCGCTCGAACTGCCCGAAATCGCCACCTGGTGGTGCGGCCAGCCGGCCGAGCGCGACTATGTCATCGACAATTTCGACAAGCTGATGATAGGCCCCGCTTTCGCGACTACGCTGCCGTTCGACGATCCGCGCGGTACTGCGCTCGGCTCGTCGATGACGCCGGAGCAAAAGGCGGATCTGATCGCCCGCATCCGCCTCAATGGCGCCGATTATGTCGGCCAGGAACAGGTGCAACTCTCCACCGCCCCGGTCTATGTCGAGGGCAAGCTGCAACCGCGCCCGATCACGCTGCGCGTCTATGCCGCCCGCACCGACAAGGGCTGGACCATCATGCCGGGCGGCTTCGCCCGCGTCGGCTCGTCGCCCGATACCGCCGCCATCGCCATGCAGCGCGGCGGCCAGGCGGCCGACGTCTGGGTGCTGTCGAGCAAGCCGGTGGAGCGCGTCACGCTGCTGCCTCAGGATGGCCAGAAGCTGGTCCGCAATTCGCCCGGCAGCCTGCCCAGCCGCGCCGCCGATAACCTGATCTGGCTCGGCCGCTATGCCGAGCGCTGCGAGGCCACGGTGCGCATCCTGCGGGCGTACAATGCCCGGCTGGCCGAACTCTCCAAGTCCGACCTGCCCATTCTCACGCACGCGCGAAAATTCCTCGAAACCATCGACGTCGATGCGACCGATGCGCTGCCGCAGGGACTGCTATCGTCCATCGACAGCGCAGTGCACAGCGCCAGCCAGATCCGCGACCGCTTTTCGCCCGATGGCTGGCTCGCTTTGGCTGATCTGCAAAAAAGCGCCCAGCGCTTCGCCGCCCGCGTGCAGCCCGGCGACGACGCCACCCGCGCCATGACGGTCATCCTGCGCAAGCTGGCTGGTTTTTCGGGCCTCGTGCATGAAAACATGTACCGCTTCGCCGGCTGGCGTTTCCTCGAACTGGGCCGCAGGCTGGAACGCGCCATCCAGATCGCCCGCATCACCGCCTGGCTGACCGACAAGGAAGCCCCCGACGGTTCGCTCGAAATGCTGCTCGAAATCGGCGACAGCGTCATGTCGCATCGCCGCCGCTATTCGGTCAGCGCCGGCACGCAGAGCGCCATTGACCTGCTGGTCCTCGACCCGCTCAATCCGCGCTCGGTGCTGTTCCAGCTCACTGAACTGCGTGCCCAGATCGAAATCCTGCCGAACGGCGTCGAGGATGGGCAACTTTCGCCCGCTGCCAAGGCCGCGCTGCAATTGCACACCGACCTCGTCATCGCCGAGCCTGCCGACATGACCCCCGTGCGCCTCGAAAAGCTGGCGGCAGATATGGGCATGCTGTCCGGCCTCGTCGCCGCGGCGTATTTTGTATGATGGGGAATGCGATGGCACGATGTTCCCCGCGCACTCCACTTGCCGCGAGCTTGACCCGCGGGCCGCTCGCCATACACACCATGATCGCGGCTTCCGCTGAGCCCCGCGGGTCAAGCCCGAGGGAAGGCGACAGTGGGTTTTGGGCTCCTGGAGCGGAAAACTAACCCATGCTCTACGATGTGAAACTGGACCTGCATTATGACTACGACGCCACAGTACAGGGTGGGCGCCATCTGATCCGCGTCGCGCCGATCAGCATTCCCGGCGTGCAGCGCGTCGTGGCTGCTGGGCTGTCGTTCGAGCCACGGCCAGATCGCAAAAGCCATTTCACCGATTTCTTCGGCAATTCGGTTACCACCATCGCCTATGACGGGCCACACGACACGCTCGATGTGCGGCTCTCCGCCCGCGTCCAGGTCGAGGACATCCATCCGCCTGCCGACCTGTCGCCTACCCTGCCTAGTCTCGCCGCGGAAATCGCCCGCTTCTGGTCGGTGGCTCCCGATAGCCCGCATCATTTCCTCGCCGCCTCGCCCCGCGTGCAACTGGTGCCGGCCATCACCGACTATGCCCGCGATGTGGTCGCCAGCGCCGCCTCGGTGCAGTCGGCGACGCTGGCGCTCTGCATGGCGATCCATCGCGATTTCACCTACGACCCCAAGGCCACCGACGTCGCCACCAAGCCCGCAGAGGCCTTTGCACTGCGCAAGGGCGTCTGCCAGGATTTTGCGCATATCATGATCGCCGGCCTGCGCGGCGTCGGCATTCCCGCGGGGTACGTCTCCGGGTTCCTCCGCACCATTCCGCCCCCCGGCAAGGCCCGCCTCGAAGGCGCCGACGCCATGCATGCCTGGGCCCGGGTCTGGTGCGGCCAGCATGCCGGCTGGATCGAATTCGACCCTACCAATGCGATGATCGCCGGCCCCGATCATATCTCCATCGGCCACGGCCGCGACTACGGCGATATCTCGCCCATCGTCGGCGTGCTGCGCACCCATGGCGGCCATGAAACCACCCAATCGGTGGACGTCATCCGGGTCGAATAATCCCTTACACACTAGTAATGGAACCAAAATCAGCCATTGCCCGTTCATTGGGCAAGCGCAACAACGCGCTCCAAAGTTCAAACAATCCCACCAATATTTGGCTGGTGATGAGTTGCGGAGGCCGGCATGACCCATATGGAAATCAAGGCAATCGAAGACGCCGGCCGCAGTTCGATGGTTTGGTCCACCGAAGGCTATGATGGGCAGACCCATTATGCCGACGTGCTCAAGGCCTTGGCGCCCGCGTTGTTCATTCTCGCCGCCGCCGCGGCCCTCATGTTGTTTATTCTGTAAACGTCAGCGTCCGGAACCTTAGCGTCAACCGTACAGGAGAGTTCCAATGACTTTAGGCACCATTCTCATCATCATCCTGATCCTGCTGTTGATCGGCGCACTGCCCAATTGGGGCTACTCGCGCGGCTTCGGCTACTTCCCTTCCGGCATTCTCGGCGTCGTCCTGGTTGTGATCCTCATCCTTGTCTTGATGGGACGCATCTGACGCCGAACCACAAACGGGCACCTGGCTTCGGCCGGCTTCTACCTCAAGGTAGATCGTGCCCTGCGGGCTAAGGTCGCCCCACCTTTTGCCCGCCCCATGACGCCTCGATGCGCTCCCCCCAGCGTATCGGGGCGTCTCTTTTTGCCGCCGCAAGGAACCCCCCGCTGTTCGCAGCGTTAAACTCGCAACTCATGGAGCGTCCCAATGTCCACCACACCCGACCTCGCCCCCAACCGCACTCCCGCCGCCGCGGCTCGCCGCACGGCTAACCGGGCCCGCAGCACCGTCAAGGAAGCTCAGCTCGAGGACCAGATTTCCCAGTTGCAGGCTGACCTCAAGGGCATCGCCTCCACGCTCGCCAAGCTGACCAATTCCAAGGTTTCCGAAGTGCGCGACGTCGCCACCAGCGAGGCCCGCCATCTGCAGCGCCAGGGCCAGAACGTTATCGAGGACGTGCAGGACCAGGCCGGCGCGCTTGAGCAGCAGCTCAAGGATACCATCCGCGAAAAGCCCCTGACCGCCGTCGCCAGCGCCATCGGCATTGGCTTCGTCCTCGCCTTGCTGTCGCGCCGCTAAACGCCATGAACCTGCTGGTTCCCATCGCTGCCCTCCTCGGCTTTGAAGTCGAGGAGATCACCGATCGTCTCAAGGCCCTGGCGATCGCCAATGCGGTGATCGCGCTGTTCGGGCTGTTGACGCTGGTCTTCCTGCTGGTCGCCGGGTTTCTGGCGCTCGCGTCCCAGCTTGGCCCCATCTATGCGGCATTGATCTTTGCCGGCGTGTTCTTCGTCATCACGGCGGGGATCGTGATCGGTATCCAGATTTCGGAAAACTCCCGCAAGCGCCGCGTCGCGGAAAAACGCCGCTCCAGCGACACCAGCGCCTTCGTTACCACTGCTGCGCTCACCGCCCTGCCCGTGCTGCTGAAATCGCCCCTCATCCGCAATGTGGGCCTGCCACTGGCCGCCGTCGTTGCCGCTGCGATGTTCATCGGCAAGTCGCGGGACGATAAGACGGACGATTAAGACCCAACAGGTCTGCGTCTCACATACTGTGGCCCATCCATTGATCGCACCATCATTCCCGCGAAAGCGGGAACCTATTCTTGACCTGGATTAGAACCGAATAGGTTCCCGCTTTCGCGGGAATGATGCCGTGTATTGCTATCGCTGTAAGGGAGAGGTCAGGGTCTCACTCAAATAGCGGCAGTGGTACCCAGATATCCGCCGCGACCCCTTGCGGCTCGAATCGCAATTTCACCTCGCTGTCGAGCACCTTGGCCAGGCTTCGTTCGATCAGCCGCACACCCAGGCCTGCTTCGTTCGGCGCGTTCACCTGCGGACCGCCGGTTTCGCGCCAATGCATCGACAGCCCGCGCACCGGCGCGTTGAGCACTTCCCAATCAATGGCAACGATGCCATTCGTGCCAGACCAGGCGCCATAGCGATGCGCATTGGTGGTCAATTCGTGCAGGATCAGCCCCAGTCCCAGCGCATGGTCGGCCGGCAGGGTCACGTCCTCGCCGCTTACCTCG
The DNA here is from genome assembly GCF_040546795.1 of Devosia sp. UYZn731. Classification (NCBI taxonomy): domain Bacteria; kingdom Pseudomonadati; phylum Pseudomonadota; class Alphaproteobacteria; order Hyphomicrobiales; family Devosiaceae; genus Devosia; species Devosia sp. UYZn731. Next base: position 321,892 of record NZ_JBEPOL010000007.1, on the reverse strand, counting down.
GCCCGATCCGGGGCGTGGATAAAGTTTTCGCCCAGTTGCGAGCTCAGCACTTCGTAGAGCTGCACCCCCGACCAGTCGCGGTCAGCCAGCAGCACATGCGCGTCCGAAATCGTCCGCAACCGGCCGGAAAACGCCTCGATGAACTGCTTGGGGTCGGGATTTTTCTTGATGGTCTGGCGTGCCACCGATTGGATCATCGCCAGCGTATTCTTGACCCGGTGATTAAGCTCGCGTAGCAGCAGCCGCGTCTGCTCGGCGCTCTGCTTGTTCTCGGAAATATCCAGGCTCGCCCCCATCATGATGAGCGGCTTGCCCTCGGCATCGCGTTGATAGACCCGGCCACGCATGGTCAGCCAGCGGCCGTTCTTTCCCACCCGCGCTTCCGCATTATAGTCCAGCCCGTCGGCGAAGCTGGCGGCGATGGCTTCTTCCACTAGCGGACGGTCGCGCGCGTCATGGGCATCTAGGATTTGCCCGACATGGATCGAGCCGACTTCGGGCAGTTCATACATGCGCCGGAAGGTGTCGTTGCACGACACTTCCCCGGTGCGAACATCCCATACCCAACTGCCGACCTTGCCGGCCTCCAGCGTCAGCGCGTGGCGCCATTCTTCCTTGATCAGCGCCGCCGCCGTGCGCGCCCGCACCCGGGCCTCGTCCTTGAGCGAAAACAACGTCGCCGCCACTTCGGCCATGTCGATCAATTGCGCAATCAGATCGGGGTCGACGCTCTCGCGCGGCCTGGTGCCCAAGACGCAGAGCGTACCGATGCGCTGCCCCCGCACCGTCACCGGCGCTCCGGCATAAAACCGCACGTTTGGCCAGCCGACCACGAAGCGATTATGTTTGAAGCGCTCATCCTGGTTCATGTCGAGCACGACCAGATGGTCGCGATCTACTGCTGCGATGGTGTGAGCGCAGAATGAAATCTCGGTAGGCGTCTCGGACAGGCCATCGACGCCGAAGCAGGAACGGAACCACTGGCGGTCGACATCAATCAGGGTCACCTGGGCAAATTCGGTTCCAAACAGCCGCGCCGCAATGCGCGTCAGACGGTCAAAATCCGGGTCTGGTTCGGAATCCATGACTTCCAGCGCAGCGAGCACATCGCGCCGCGCCGGGTCTTCCACAACCTTGCGGACATCGTCCGAAAGGGGGGGTATCTGATCAATCAACTTGTCGTCCTGAAGCTAACGCGTCCACCCGGCTGGAGACTCACAAAACACCATCGCCATACGCGCAAACGCGAACCAAGCGCCTAGGTTGCAAACAATTTGAAATTATTCGCTGTCGTCGCCCGCCGCTGCCGCCACAGCGCGAGGCAGCACCACCTTGAGCGCCTGCGGATGCACCTTGAGCGTTACCGAGCGGTCAAGCCGGATCAGCTCCCCGTCGATCACCGCCATGGCGCCGCGCTTGCGATTGGGGAAGTGCAGCGTAACCTCGGCCACCTCCTCCTCCGACACCGCCGGGCTCGCTCGCCAGGTGCCGAGAAAGAGATCGGCCGCCAGTTTCAGCAGCGCCGGAGTGGACAATGGCGCCGCCACATAAACGCCGAGCACCGCCCCATCCAGCCGGTCGGCATGCAGCACGCGCCCGCTGCCCAGCGGATTATTGCTGACCGCGATGCCCGCCACCCGGCGCGTATCGACGCCATTCTCGGTGTGGATTTCCGCGCTGAATTCGGGCGGATTGATCGCCGCGGCACCGATCGCCCGCAGGCTCGCCAGCATTTTGCCGATGCGGCTGCCATAGCTCATATTCTCGCGAATGCGCACCAGCCGCGCGTGGATGCCGACGCCGAACTGGTGCACGAACGGCCGGTCATTGGCGCTGGCGATGTCCACCGCGCCGATCTCGCCATCCGCAATCGCCTCCAGCGCCTCGGCCAGCGTCAACGGCATGCCCAGCGCGCGTGCGAACAGGTTCATCGTGCCCGCAGGCAACACGCCCAGCGGCACGCCCGACGCAAAGGCAATCGCGGCGGCCGTCGAAATCGTGCCATCCCCGCCCCCCGCCAGCAGGGCGTCTATGCCTTCGATTTGCGCCGCCGCCCGCAATGCGGCTTCCACCCGCTTGCCCTTGACCAGGCGGCAATCCAGCTCATGCCCGTGCTGCTCAAAAATTGCCTTGGCCTGCAAGCAGAAGGCGTCGAGATCCATGGTCCGGAGCGTGCCGCCATCGCGGTTGAGGATGGCTACAAAGCGCAATGGGCAAGTCTCCAGGTCAGGCTGATGGCGTCTCGGAAGCTATCTTGCCGGCGCCCTCGAGATTGGGCAGCGGCACCGTCACCGTCAAGCCGCCCGTTGCACCGCGCTCGTAAATCGGTACGCCGCCAAACTGTTGCGCCAGTTGCTTGATGATTACGGAGCCCAGCCCGCCATCGCCCGGCTCGATCCCCTCGGCCAGGCCCTGCCCGTCATCTTCCACCGCCAATGTGGGTACGCCGGCGCCGTCGCGGAACAGCTTGACGACGATGCGGCCCTGCCGCCCGCCCGGAAAGGCGTGCTTGTAGGCATTGGTCACCAGTTCCCCCACCACGATGCCGATCGTCGTGGCGTCGCGCGCATTGATGACGATCGGCTGGACCTCGCCCACCAGCTCGATTGCACCCGCATCGGTGGTGGTGCCCTTGAGGTCGTCCAGCACCGCGTTGAGGAATTCGTGCGCGTCGGTGGTTTCGAGGTCTCCCCCCAGCCGCAGCCGGCGATGCGACGAGGCGATGGCGTGCACACGTCCCCGCGCCGCCTCCAGCGCTTCGCGCACCTCGCTCGATTTCGAGCGCATCAGTTGCAGCCCCAGCAGCGACGACACCGTCGCCAGCGAATTGCCGATGCGGTGATTGGTATCCTGCAACAGCGCCTCGACCCGCTCCCGCTCGCGCTCGGCATGGGTCGTGGCCTCTTCCAGCGCCTGGGTCCGCTCGCGCACCCGCGCTTCCAGCGTTTCGTTCTGGCTACGCAATTCGTTCTGGTTACGCGCCAATATGGTGATGTCCTGCCGGGTCCGGCCGAGCAGGGATACCCCCAGGATCGCCGCCCCGGCCAGCGCCGCCAGGATCGCCGCGACCAGCCAGCGGCGCGAGCCTTCCATATCCTCGTTGCGCTGCAGCAGATTGGCGTTTTCCTCGGTGATGAACTGCTCAAGCGTGCCGCGCACTTCCTCCATCATCCGGGCGCCCAGGCCGCTATCGGTCAGGTTCTGCGCCTGCTGCCGACGCTGCGTCGAATACAGTTCCACGGTGCGCGCCATCTCGGCCGTCTTGATGTTGATCTGGCCCACAATGGACTTCACCCGCTCGCTTTGCGCCGGATTGGTCTTGGTGACCTCGATCAGCGCCGCCACGCGGGTGTCGATGGTGGACGACGCCCGCTCATAGGGCTCCAGATACTCTTCGTTGCCGGTCAGCAGGTAGCCGCGCTGATTGCTCTCGGCCTCGCTCAGCGCGATGGTCAGCTCGCGCGCCTGGTTGCGAACCTCATAGCTGCGCAGCACGTCACCCATCTGGCTATCGACGCCTTGCACCAGGAATAGCGCCGACAGGCCAGCCACCACCACCAGCGCCAAGGAAACCAGCGTGGCAAAGCGCTGCCCGCTCTTGCGAACGGGCCTCGCCGCCGGCTGTGCTAAACTGGTCGTCGTGCTCATGCGCTTCGCTCGTTGTGCGTCAATTCTGCCGTCGTTTCGTGGCCCTGGCATGACTGCCCTCTAGCCCTCGCCAATGGCCGTTTTGAGGCCAGCGGTCTCAAATCAACGGCCGCTTGCGCTCGGGCAGCCCGTCCCATTCGGCGATCTGCATCAGCCCGTCCACATCCAGCACTTCGCAGGCGCGATCATGCCAGCGGATCAGCTTGCGATCCGCCAGCTTGCGCAGCGTCTTGTTGGTATGAACGATCGATAGCCCGAGGGTATCGGCGACATGCGATTGGCTGATCGGAATGTGCAGCGTCCGGCTGCCATCCAGCCCCACCGCCGCCGCCCGCTGGTGCAGGAACGCGATCAGATAGGCCGCGCGCTCCATGGCCGTGCGCCGCCCCAGGCTCAGCAGGTGATCGTCGAGCATGCGTTCCTCGCGCGAGGCCAGCCAGGTGATGTCGAAACCCAGCCCCGGATGGTTGCGGAACAATTCATCCAGCCGGTCGCGCTGGAACACGCACAGCACCACTGGCGACAACGCCTCCACCGAGTGGTCCATTTCCCCGATGACCGAACCCTGCAGTCCCAGCAGGTCGCCCGGCAGCATGTAGTTGAGGATTTGCCGCCGCCCGTCCGGCAGGGCTTTGTAGCGGAACGCCCACCCAGACAGCAGCGTATACATGTGGGCGCTATGCGCGCCTTCGGACAATAGGGTCGTGCCGGTCTCGGCCTGCAATTCCCCGGCCTTGAACGATGAGACGAACTTGAGTTCGGCCGGCTCGAAGGCCCGGAAATGCGGCATGGCGCGCAGGGGACACTCTTCGCACGGCACGCGTCGTCCGGGGCTTGGCAGCACTATGCTCACGCTCGGACCCCGCCGCTACTAAAACGTAGGGTCATGTCATACTTAAATGACAGTACGCAACCACGCGGCGCATGAAGCGATTCAACACGCGTGCGGAATCTATCATGCTCACTGGCCAAACGGTCCTCATTGTCGAGAGCGAATTCCTCATTGCGCTGGACATCCAGCGCTGTCTGGAGACCTTCGGTGCAGCCCACACCGTGTTCGCTCGCAACACCGCCGAAGTGCTGGACGCGATCGACCGCTGGCCCAGTTTTGGCTTGGCGCTCGTGGAAGTCCATCATCGCCATGATGAGAAAACGGCTTCGTTATTGCGTGGGCTCGCCAGGGCCGGCGTCAAGCTGATCTTGCTGACCGCCGACACCACGCTGCGCCGCGGCCATTCCGACTTTCCCGCTACGCCCGTGGTCATGAAGCCGTTCCTGGAGGAAGACCTGGCAAGCGCCCTGAAACAGGCGCTCACCAGTTGAACTCAGAATGAGTGGTTGTGGGTCGTCACCTGCGTGGCCACGGCATCGGGGCCGTAATCGGCTTCGCCGCTGACCTTGAGGATATCCTGCAGCCGCGTGCGCGCCCGGCTCACCCGGCTTTTCATAGTGCCAACGGCGCAATCGCAGATTTCGGCAGCTTCTTCATAGGAGAACCCCGAAGCCCCGATCAGGATCACGGCTTCGCGTTGATCGTCGGGCAACTGCCCAAGCGCCTTCTTGAAGTCCTGCAAATCCATCGAACCATATTGCGGCGGATGCACTGACAACCGCTCGGTGAAAGCACCGTCGCTGTCCTGCACTTCGCGGCCGCGCTTGCGCATCTGGCTGTAGAATTCGTTGCGCAGGATGGTGAACAGCCAGGCCTTGATATTGGTGCCCATCTCGAAGCTGGTCTGCTTGGCCCAGGCCTTCATCACGGTGTCCTGCACCAGATCGTCGGCCTTGTCGTGCTTTCCGGTCAGCGACACCGCGAAGGCGCGCAGACTGGGCAGTGTCGACAGCATTTCGCGCTTGAACGAGGTTGGCTCTGCGGCGATTTTTTCGACGCGCGTCATCTCTGTCATGGCGCTATTCCCTGCTACGCGGTGCGTCTTTTGATTTTTGCGCCTGCTCCGCGCTATCGAGTTTTTCAAGCAGGTCTAGCAATTGGTCGGGAACGCCTTCGTCCTGAACTGAGCCGTAAAGGGCACGCAGACGCGAGCCGATATCCGTATTTGGACCCAGACCGTCGTCAGCCCGCCCCGCCTGCACGCGCGTACGCTGCTGGGACACAATGTCTTCCTTTATCATACCGTGAAACCGCCAGATGTGTTTTGATTTGCCCGCATTCAAAGCTCCAAATGCGCCGGCCGCAAAAAAGTTCCACCCCACGATGGAACTTTCGCCCGGCCCTCTCGTTGATGGGTTTCGCATAGCGTCACTGGGGAGTTACTTTACATGACTTTGTCAACGCGGATTGCTCCGCATCTGCCGTACTTGCGGCGGTTTTCGCGGGCCACCACTGGCTCGCAAACGTCCGGTGATGCCTATGTGGCCGCCACTCTCGAAGCGCTGATCGCCGATATCTCGCTCTTCCCCGAAGCGAGCAATGACCGCATCGCGCTCTACAAGCTGTTTTCCGCCTTGTTCTCCTCGTCGGCTGTGCGCGTGCCGGAGCCCACTTCTTCCTATGCTTGGGAAAAGCGCGCCGCCGCCAATCTGGCCAATCTTTCGGCGCGTCCGCGCCAGGCATTCCTGCTGGTGGCCGTCGAAGGCTTCACCCATCCCCAGGCCGCCGAAATCCTGTCGGTCTCCGACAAGGAATTCACCGCCCTGCTCGATGAAGCCTCCATCGAGATTTCGCGCCAGGTGGCGACCGAGATCATGATCATCGAGGACGAGCCCTTGATTGCCATGGATATCGAACAGCTTGTCGAAAGCCTCGGCCACAAAGTGGTGAGTGTTGCCCGCACCCACAAGGAAGCCGTCAACCTGTTCAACCAGACTCAGCCGCGCATGATCCTGGCCGATATCCAGCTCGCCGATGGCAGTTCGGGCATCGATGCGGTCAACGACATCCTCAATCACCATTCGGTGCCGGTCATCTTCATCACCGCTTTCCCCGAGCGGTTGCTGACTGGCGAGCGCCCCGAGCCGACCTTCCTTGTCACCAAGCCGTTTAATCCCGACATGGTCAAGGCGCTGATCAGCCAGGCACTGTTCTTCGACGAAGGCTCGCGCGCTGCGGCTTAAAAACCGTTTGGCGATCACGTCTGAAAAAGGCCGGGATTTCCCCGGCCTTTTTCGTGACGGCCCGGAACCGCCCCCTAACGCTCCCCGTTGTGTTCTTCACTGAAGCGTACGGTGGAGACCAAAATGCTGTATTACGCGCTGGTCTTTTTAGTCATCGCCCTGATCGCGGGGGTGCTGGGATTTGGCGGTATTGCAGGAGCCTCTGCCAGCATCGCCCAAATCCTCTTCTTCGTGTTTCTCGCCTTCCTCATCATCTCGCTGACCATTGGCTTTGTTCGGCGTGTCTGAGGTTAGTCGGGAGGATGTTCTGACGTCTAATGCCACAAGCGGTGTCGCCTGCCGGCGAGCTGCTTGTCTTGCCAGCGTCCAGGCTGTTTTTGTCGAGGTTCTGGACTATGCCCCAGCTATTGGCCGATAATCCCATCACCACCCAGCTCCGCGCCCTGTCGATCGGGCTGCGCGCCCGGGGCATCGCCATCCTGCACCAGGATGCCGAGGGCCGCTACGATCTGGCGGAAAACCTGCCGCTGGCGTGGCCCGCCAAGGTCATCGGCAAGACCGACGCCGAAATCCTGCCCCCTTTGCTGGCCGATCAGATCACCACCGCCCGCCGGCAATGCATGGCTACCGGCCTCGAGCAGGTCATCGATTTCGAATTGTCCGAGCCCACGCGCCGTCGCCATTTCGAAGCCCGCTTCAGCCCCGACGAGCACGGCACGGTCACGACCTTGTTTGACATTACCGACGAGCGCAATCGCGAGATCGCCGTCACCACGCTGCTTCGCGAAGTCAGCCACCGCTCCAAGAACCTGCTGGCCATCGTGCAGTCCGTCGCCATGCAGACCGCCCACCACAGCGGCGATATCAAGGACTTCCTCGACAAGTTCCGCGGCCGGCTGCACGCGCTGTCCAGCACGCAGGACCTGGTCACCGAGAGCAATTGGCGCGGCACCCATTTCCAGACCCTGGTCATGTCCCAACTCGCCCGCGTCAGCCCCGGCGTGCTCAAGGACACCCGCATTACCGGCGACAATCCCCTGCTCAGCCCCAATGCCAGCCTGCATATCGGCTTGGCCATCCACGAGCTGGCCGCCAATGCGGTGATCCACGGCGCGTTGGCGGAGGATCAAGCCGGCCATGTCTGGGTCAATGCGCAGATCGAAAAGGCCGCTGGCCTGCCCGAACAGTTGATCATCGAATGGCAGGAAACCGGCATCGATACCCAGCAAGTCCGCCAGGCACCCCGCTTTGGCACCATGGTGCTCGAACGCATCGTGCCCCTCTCGGTGGGCGGCAGCGCCAGCTTCGAGATCGACGATGATAAGGTGCGTTATCGGCTGGCGGTTCCCTCGGATCAGTTCGAGCCTTAAGGGAGCACTGCACTCGTCGCGATATCCACCTCTCCCATTGGGGGAGAGGTCGACCCTCTTGGGTCGGGTGAGGGGGCCTGTCCCGCGCACCTCACCCAGCAAACTCACCGGCGCTTCGCGCCGACATCTCCCCCAAGGGAGAGGTGAAGCCCTCACGGCCCCGGAAACATCTCGTCGATCTTGCCTGTCCAGTGATACACAGCCAGCCCGATCCACTCGCGCATCGCCGTGGTCGTGGTCATCAGATTATCCACCGGATTGTCGACATCCATGCTCAGCCCCTCTAGCCCGCTGCTGCGATAATCGGTCGGCCAGGGCAAAACCTCGATCCCCGCCTTGCGAAACAGTCCCATCGAGCGCGGCATATGAAACGCCGAGGTCACCAGCAGTTTTGGCCCCTCGATCCCCGCCAGCAGACTTTTGCTGAACTCCGCATTCTCCTCGGTATTGCGCGCCTGGCTCTCCAGCACCAGCCGATCCTGCGGAATGCCCAGCCCGAGGAAAAACCGCTGCGCCGTCTCCGCCTCCGGCTCGCCGCCATCCTGCAACACCGCCATGCCGCCGGTGATAACGATCTTGGCCTCTGGATAAAGCTGCGCCAGTTTCAGGGTTTCGGCAAAGCGATCGCCTGCCGGGTTTAACTCGCTGATTTGTCGCGCGGCGCTGATCGGCCCGTTCGAGGCCCCGCCCAGCATGATGATGGCGCCGACATGCTGCGGCCAGGCCGGACGCCCGAACCGCTCCTCCAGCGGCCGGATCAGCAGAGCCCCTACAGTCGTGAAGCTGGACACGGTCAGCACCAGCACTCCCAGCACCGCCAAAATGACCCCTGACTTGCGGAATCGGATCGACAGCAGCAGGCCCAGCACGATCAGCAGCAGCGACGCGGCCAACGGCTGCGCCACGGTCCAGAATATTTTGGCGACGATCAGGAACATGGCCTATCCCTAGAGAACTCACAGCCTGCGCTCTGTATCACGCATTTGGTGCTTGCTATCTCCCCCGCTTTTGCTTTTCTTGGAGCGGGAACGATTGCCAGCCGAAAAAATGAGCAATCCCCCTCAGGAACGGCGACAGGCGAACTTTTGAATATGACGCAATCGGCGCCGGAAACGGCGATCAGGCCCAATGTCGTGTCCATTCGCGACCTGCACAAATCCTTCGGCGAGCTCGAAGTGCTCAAGGGCATTTCCTTCGATGCTCGCGAAGGTGAGGTCGTCGCGCTGATCGGCTCGTCCGGCTCGGGCAAGTCCACCCTGCTGCGCTGCATCAACATGCTCGAGGTGCCCAACCAGGGCAGCGTCGCCATCGACGGCGAGGAAATCCGGCTGCGCGGCACCGGCCATGATCGGCGCATCGCCGACGAGCGCCAGATTCACCGCATCCGCTCCGAGCTTGGCATGGTGTTCCAGTCGTTCAACCTGTGGGCCCACATGACCATCCTGGAAAACGTCATGGAAGCGCCGCTGGTGGTGCAGAAGCGCCCCCGCCCCGAAGTCGAGGCCGAAGCCCTCGCCATGCTGGCCAAGGTCGGCATTCGCGAAAAGGCCGCCTCCTATCCCGCCCAGCTTTCCGGCGGCCAGCAGCAGCGCGCTGCCATCGCCCGCGCCCTCTGCATCAATCCGCGCGTCATGCTGTTCGACGAACCCACCTCCGCGCTCGATCCGGAGCTCGAAGTCGAAGTGCTGCGCGTCATCAAGATTCTGGCCGACGAGGGCCGCACCATGGTGCTGGTCACCCACGATATGGAATTTGCCCGCTCGGTATCCGACCGGGTCATTTTCCTGCATCAGGGCCTGATCGAAGAGGAGGGCACCCCCGATCAGGTGTTCGGCGCCACCCGCTCGCCGCGCCTCAAACAGTTCCTCAATGCTGCCAACCACGAGTGACTTGCCCACGCGATCACTGCAGCAGCCTTGGCGACAAGCCCGATCAACGGGCGACCACAAGAAAAGTCATTCAACGGAGAACCCCACAATGAAGAAGATCATCCTCGCCGCAGTGGCCATTCTGGCCCTGTCCGGCGCCGCCCAGGCCCAGGAAACGGTGCGCATCGCCACTGAAGGCGCCTATGCACCGTGGAATTTCCTCGACGATGCCGGCAAGCCGGCCGGCTACGAGATCGACCTGGCCAATGCCATCTGCGCCAAGGCCGGCTTCACCTGCGAAATCCTCACCAATGAGTGGGACTCGATCATTCCGAACCTGGTCGCGGGCAACTATGACGTGATCATGGCCGGCATGTCGGTCACCGACGAGCGCAAGCAGACCGTCGATTTCGCCGATGAATACAAGCCCGTCGATCCGTCGCGCTTCGTCGCCCTCCCCAAGGCGGGCATCGATTTTGCCAACCTCAAGGGCAAGCGCGTCGGCGCTCAGGGCGGCACCATCCAGGAAGCCTACGCCCAGGAGCATTTCGCCGCTGACAACACCGTCGTCGCCTTCGGCACTGCCGACCAGGCCATGGCCGATCTGGCCGCCGGCAATCTCGACATCATCCTGGCCGATGGCGCCTATCTCGATCCGATCGTGGCCACCGGCCAGGTCGAGTTCGTCGGCGAGCCCGTGCTGATCGGCGGCGGCGTCGCCCCCGCTCTGCGCAAGGACGAAGGCGAACTCAAGGGCAAGATCAACGAAGCCCTGACCGCGCTCAAGGCCGACGGCACCGTCGACACCCTGATCGCCAAGTGGTTCGACGGCGCCGGCCCGTTCTACAAGAAGTAAGTACCCCATTCGGCCGCGATACGACGGTCGAACTGATCTGCTCCCCTCCCCCTTGAGGGGAGGGGTTGGGGGTGGGGGTGTCGTCGCTTCCCTCGGTGCGATGCCTGTGGAGGCCTCGACACCCCCACCCTAGCCCTCCCCTCAAGGGGGAGGGAACCGATCGAGCCCGGTCAGTAGATACTGCGATCAATCACCGACGGTCCAACTACAGGTCACCCACGCCCAATGTTCGATTTCCTGCCCCAATGGATGCGCGACGGCCTCGGCGACGACGTGCTGTTCTGGCTGGGCTATCTGACCAACGGCAAGCACCTGACCTGGTATGCCAGCCTGCAATTCACCGTCTTCGCCGCCGTTTTCGGCAGCCTCCTCGCGGTGACGTTCGGGTTGATCGGCGCCACGCTCAAGAATTCCACCTTTCCCCCCGCGCGGCTGATCGGCACCATCTATGCCTCGATCGTGCGCGGCGTGCCCGACGTGCTGTTTTTCATCTTTTTCCCGCTGGCCTTCGAGCAGGGCGTCGAATGGATCATGGCCACTCAGGTTTGCACCCCCGAAACCATCGCCGCCCAATCCGCCGCCTGGCCCCCCTGCAAGGCCGCCAACTGGCTGCTCAGCACGCCCGAATATCTGGTCATGGCCAGCGTTTCCCTCGGCATCGTCTACGGTGCCTTCGCCACCAATGTTATCCACGGCGCCCTGCGCGCCGTGCCCAAGGGCCAGCTTGAGGCCGCCCGCGCCTATGGCATGAGCGCCAGCCAGGTGCTGTGGCGCATCCATATCCGCCAGATGTGGGTCTATGCCCTGCCCGGCCTTTCCAACGTGTGGATGCTGATCATCAAGGCGACGTCCCTGCTGTCGCTGCTGCAGATCGCCGATATCGTACTCTGGGCCGATCGCCTCGGCGCGCCCAATTTCCTCAAAAGCGTGGGCCTCGTGCATGACGACTGGCGCTGGCGCTATTACCTGGTGCTGTTCGTGTTCTACATCCTCGTGACGCTGGTCTCCGAGAAGGGCTTCAACGTCCTGATGCGCTGGGCTGGCCGCGGCATTTTGGACGAGAGCCGCCGCTGATGGACATTTTCCTCAACGAACTGGCCGCCTTCGCCCCCGCCGCCCTGTTCAACATCTATTTCGCCGCCGCCTCGATCCCCATCGGCTTTGTGCTGGCGGTGCTGTTCGCGCTCGGCAAGGGGTCGCCCAATCCATGGATTTCTCGCCTGTCGCGCGGCTACATCTACGCCTTCCGCGGCTCGCCGTTATTCATCCAGTTCTTCATGTTCTATTCGCTGGCGCTGTCGCTCAATATCAGTCTGTGGAAGCCTTGGGGCGTGTCCGGCTGGATGCTGCACCCGCTGTTCATTGGCCCCGTCGTGCTGATCCTCAACACCGCCGCCTATTCGGCCGAAATCTTTTACGGCGCCCTGCGCGCCGTGCCGCGCGGCGAAACCGAAGCCGCTCGCGCCTACGGCATGAGCCGCTGGCAGCAGTTTCGCTCGGTCACTTGGCCCAATATGATCCGCCTGGCGTGGCCCGCCTACACCAATGAAGTGGTGTTCCTGTTCCACGCCACCGCCATCGTCTATTTCGCACTGCCGGTGATCGACAACCAGATGGACCTGCTCGTCACCGCCAAGTCACGCTTCGAAAAGGACTACAACACCTTCCTGCATTTTTCGGTCGCGGCGCTCTATTTCCTCGCCGTCTCGCTGGTGGTGTTTTTCCTCTTCGGCCTGGTTTACAAACGCCTGATGCGCCACATGCCCGTCCAGCCGCGTATGCGCTTCGCCCCCAAATGGATCAGGTAGACCCATCATGAAGATCACCGCCGATCTGTGCATCGTCCCGATGGGCGTCGGGCCATCGGTATCGCGCTATATTCGCGACGTGCGCGACATCATCGAGGCCTCCGGCCTGGTCCACGTCATGCATGCCAATGGCACTAATATCGAGGGCGAAATGGCCGCCGTCACCGCCGTGGTGGAAGCCTGCTGCGCCCGGTTGACCGAACTCGGTGTCGAGCGCGTGTTCTGCACGCTGGTGTTCTCGACCCGCACCGACAAGCCCCAGATCATGGCCGACAAACTCGCCGCCATCGCCGATTAGAGACCGTCATGACCTTCACCCAGCACCAGACCACCCTCATCGGCGACGCCCCCGGGACCGCCACCACCCTCTATAGCTACACTGCCGGCCCCGCAGACGCGGCCATCAAGGTCCACCTGCAAGCCGCGCTCCATGCCGATGAGCAGCCCGGCACCATGGCCCTGCATCATCTGCTCCCCATGCTGCGCGATGCCGATGCGGCGGGTCAGCTCAGGGCCCGGTTCGTCGTCTTTCCCTCGGTCAATCCGCTCGGCCTCGGCAATGGCTCGCTGCGCCACCATATCGGCCGCTACGACACCCAGACCGGCCTCAACTACAACCGCCGCTGGCCCGATCTCTATCCCGCCATCGCCGATGCCATTGCCGGAAAACTGACCCAAGACGCCCTAACCAATACCAAGCTTATACGCGCCGCAGTCGCCGCCTTCATCGCCACCCAGCGACCCACTTCGGCTGCCCAGCAGCTTCGCCTCATCACGCTGCAGTCCGCCCACGACGCCGATATCGTGCTCGACCTGCATTGCGACGACGATAGCCTCAAACACATCTTCACCTCGCCCGAGCTGATGCCCGGCCTGCAGGACCTGGCCGACTGGTTCGGCACCGAGGCCACCCTCACCGCCGAAGACAGCGGCGGCGGATCGTTCGATGAAGTCTTGCCTCTGCTCTACCGCAAGGCGCAGGCCGCCAATCCCGGTTTTCCCATCTCCATGGCCTCCGAAACCGCCACGCTGGAATATCGCGGCCAGGCCGATGTGTTCGACGCCATCGGCCAGGCCGACGCGCAGGCTTTGTTCAATTTCTTCGCCGACCGCGGCGTGATCGCCTCCGATCCCGGCCCGCGACCAAAGCCGGCGCCGGCTCCAGTCCCGTTCGAAGCCACCGAGGTCCTCCGCGTCGACGCCCCCGGCCTGCTCGCCTACCACGTCGAGCTTGGCGACCGCGTCACCAAGGGCCAACCCGTCGCCGATCTCATCGCCATGGACGGCCCCGACGCCTTCCTCGCCCGCCGCCCGATCCTGGCCGGTACCGACGGCTTCATCCTCTCCCGTGCCTCGGCCAAATACGTCAAGCGCGGCAGTTCGATCGCCAAGATCGTGGGGACGGAGCCGCTGGCCACAAGAGCGGGCGGGTACTTGCTGGAAGACTGAGCTCAGATTTGGGGAAGGTATCTCCCCACCCACCGTTCTTCCCGCGGACTTGATCCGCGGGCCTCTATCAACACGGTACAAGCGGAGAGTGGCCCGCGGATCAAGTCCGCGGGAAGAACAGTGGGTGCGGCATCACAATGCCCAACAAGCCGACCTTAACCCGCCGCCCGCGTTAGCACCGCCTCGGCCTCCGCCTTCACCAACCGCGCCCGCGTCGGCACGGTGGTCAGCAAATAATGGGGCAGCTCGATGGCGTCCAGCGGCCGGGCAAAGTAAAACCCCTGCAATTGATGGCAGGCGATCCCGCTGAGAAACTCGGCCTGCTCCTTGGTCTCGACGCCCTCGGCGGTGATCTTGAGCTTGAGCGTCTTGCCCAGCGACGCAATCGCCTTGAGGATATCGCGCGCCACTGGATCGGTGCTGGATGCCTCGACGAACGAGCGGTCGATCTTGATCCTGTCGAACGGGAATTTCAGCAGATAGCTGAGGCTCGAATAACCGGTGCCGAAATCGTCCATGGCGATAGTGACGCCAAGCGCGCGGATTTCCGCCAGCTTGTCGGTCACTTCGTCGAGGCTCTCCATCAACAGCCCCTCGGTGATCTCGATCTCCAACCGCCCCGGCGCGATGCCCGAGACCGCCAGCGCTTTCTTGACCACCAGCGCAATGTCCGACTGGCGAAAGTGCTTGGCCGACAGGTTGACCGCCACCGTCAGGTGATCCGGCCAGGTCGCGGCCGCCATGCAGGCCTGCAGGATGGTCCAGTCGCCGATATCGACAATCAGGTTGGTCAGCTCGGCGATGGGAATGAATTCGGCCGGCTGCACCAGACCGCGGATCGGATGGTTCCAGCGCACCAGGGCCTCGAACCCGGTCGGCTGCGCATCGACAGCCGACACCAGCGGCTGATAATGCAGCACCAGTTCGTCGTTCTTGATGGCGTCGCGCAGTTCCACTTCCAGCAGCCGGCGCTCGCGCGCCTCGCTGTCCATCTGGCTCTCGAAAAACCGGAACACGCTGCGCCCGTCCGCCTTGGCACGATACAGCGCCAGATCGGCGTGGCGCAAAATCTCGTCCGGTCGCGTGCCGTTCATCGGCGCCAGCGCAATGCCGATGCTGACCCCGATCGACACGAACTCGCCGTCGATATCGTAGGGCTTCTTCACATCCTCGAGCAGCCGCGTCGCCACAATGGAGACATTCTCCGCCATCGCGTCATTGGGCAGGATGATGGCGAATTCGTCGCCCCCCAGCCGCGCCACCACATCGGTATCGCGCACGCAGCGCAGCACCCGCTTGGCCACCTGGATCAGCAGCTTGTCGCCCGTCATGTGACCGCGCGTATCATTGACCGATTTGAACTGGTCCAGGTCCAGATACAGCACCGAAAACGGCGCGCCATAGCGCTCCAGCCGCGCCACCGATTGGTTCAGCAGCTCGGTGAACTTGGTGCGGTTGAGCAGGCCCGTCATCGGATCGTGATGCGCCAGCTTGGTGATGCGCCGCTCGGCGATCTTGCGCTCGCTGACGTCCGAGCCGGTGCCGATATAGCCCAGATAAGCGCCGCTATCGTCGAAAGCCGGCTTGCCGGTCAGGTTCCACCAGCATTCGTGCCCACCTGCCGTCACCCGCAATTCCACATCCTGGAAGGTCTGCCGGTCCGCCACGTCGAACTCGACCTGCGCCATCAGCGGATCGTTGGGCGGGGTGATGCAGGCGAGGAAATGCACGAAATCGGCACCCATCAGCGCCTCTTCGTTCACCCCGGTCGCTGCCGTGAAGCCGCCCGAAATCCGGTTGATCCGCCCGGCCTCGTCAAAGCCCCAAATCCAGTCCGAAGTGCTCTGTTCGAATTCGCGCAGCAGCAGCCCGATAATCTGGCGCTTTTCCTGCACCTGGGCCTCCGAGGCGCGATGATCGATGAACGAGCGCGCGTGGCGGAAAGCGACTACCACCATCAGGATCGAAAAACCCGCCAGCAGCGGTCCCTGCACCCACAGGTCGGCGGTGCTGTGCAGGCCCACCACCGACCAGAATGCCCCCACCAGCAGCGGCACGGTGAAGGCGATAAAAGCCTGCGGATAATTGACCATCGCCATCATCGAGATGCACAGCAGCCCGCCAACGCCGATCGTGGCAGCGCTGCGCACCAGAGCGCTCTCGCCCACCGGCAAGATATTGAGCGTGGCGCCCCACAGCGCCCCCAGTACGATGGCGAAGCACATGGCCTTGACGACCGCCGCGACCGGGAACCCCAAAGTCGTGGGCGGTGGCGATCGCCGCGCCATCACCGTGGCCGTGCCATAGATCAGATTGAGCGCCGCGAGGCATGCCAGCAGGGGCGCAAATCGCGTCGTGCCCCAGGTCAGCGCCAGGAAGATCACGCTGACCACCAGCGATCCTGCCAGTAGCGCCGGGGTCGTCTGGCCCACCGAGCGCAATTGCTGCCGCAACAGCGTGTTGCGGACCGGCGCTGCCAGATCATCGGCGCCGATCAGCCGATCGATCATTCCGTTGACCGACGAAATCAAGCCAAGCATGACTGACAGTCCCGGGACACTCATGGCAGTAACCATGCAGCGGGGGCGCTTAATATTGCGTATGCACAATGATCAGGACTTGTTGGCAGTGTGGCAATGATCGCAGTTAACGCGGGTTAACCTGAAGTGCAGTCGTGCCGCGCCGGCAGCGCCTCCGCAATCATTCATCTGCCGGTTGCGCGGCCCGCCGGCTTGCCGCTGCCGCGCCTCGCCTTGAGCCCCGTGATCGCCGCCTTGACCCTGGCGGCGTCGAGCGGCTTTGTCACCACCCCATCGGCGCCCGCTGCCAGGGCGCGCATACGGTCCGACAGGATCGAGATCATGAACACCGGGATCGCCGCCGTCGCCGGATCTGATTTCAGCGCCGCCAGCACGTCCCAGCCATCGAAACCCGGCATCAGGATATCGAGAAAAATCGCCGCCGGCTTGACCGTCCGCGCAATCTGCAACGCCGATTGCGGCGCATCGGTGCAGATCGGCGCATAGCCCTCCTTGAGGAAGAGCCGCTTAGCCAGCTCGAGAAAATTGCGGTCATCGTCGACCACCAGCAGCCGCTCGCGCTCATCGTCAATGACGAGCGCATCCGCAGCCACATTGGGCGCGCTGGTCTCTGCATCAATTTCATCCAGGAACGCCTGCTCGTCGAGGCTCGGCCCGCGATGCAGCACCATCGGGACGCTCGGCTGCTGGCCTTTGTCGACGTTGAGCAGGTGGGGCCAGGTCTTGGCTGTCTCGATCCTCGAAATATCCAGGATGTCGTTGACCATAACCAGCACATGCTGGCCTGCGGCGCGGATCTTTTCCAGATCGGCCAGCGCCTCGCCCTTGCCTTCCAGCTCCGCCTTGTCCAAAAGCTGCCCCGAATAGCTCAACAGCGCATTGAGCGGAACGCGCATTTCACGGCTCATCTGGGCGAGGAAGTCGGACTTGGCCGCATTGGCGCGCTCAGCGGCCGCCTTGGCCGCCCCGAGCGTGTCGATTGTCGCCCGCTGCCGCGCGATTTCCTCGACCAGCGCGCGCCGCCTGTCGAGCCGGGTCGCCACATGAGCGACAGCGCTCGCAAGCCAGCTCACCAGCCGCCGAAATTTCGCCAATGCACCCATAGGCCCATCTCGCCATTCGCTTGGCGCGAGATTGGTCCCAGCCCTTTAAGAACGCGTTAAGGATTGGCTGCAGAGTGAAGGCACCGTGCCACGGCCTGTGGGTTATGGGATGTGTCCGACACCCCCTAAACCCCCAAATCCCCATGCTCCAGCGCCGCCATCACGCCGCGCAGTTCCGCCAGCCCCTTCATCCGCCCGATCGTCGGATAGCCTGGCTGCGAACGCCGTCCCAGATCGTCCAGAATATCCTGCCCATGGTCGGGCCGCATCGGGATGATGTGATCGCTCCGCCCCGCCGCCTTGCGCTTTTTCTCCTCGCGCACGATCGCCGCGATCAGTGCCACCATGTCGGTATCGCCGCCCAGATGTTCGGCCTCGTAGAACGAGCCCATCACATCGCTCGTGTCGCGCTTGACGTTGCGCAGGTGCAGGAAGTGCACCTTGTGCCCAAGCCGCTCCATCATCCCCGGCAGGTCATTGTCCGGCCGCGCGCCCAGCGAGCCAGAGCACAGCGTCATCCCATTGGCAGAACTGTCCACCGCATCCAGCATGGTCGTGTAGTCTGCCTCGGTCGACATCACCCGCGGCAGGCCCAACAGCGCGAACGGGGGATCATCCGGATGGCAGCACAGCCGGACCCCGAGGTCTTCCGCCACCGGCACCACCGCCTCGAGAAAATCCACGAAATTGGCCCGCAGCCGCTCCGCCGAAATGCGGTCATATTCGCTCAAATGCTGGCGCACGTCGTCGAGGCTCATCGACTCGGTCGATCCCGGCAGCCCCATGGTCACATTGCGCGCCAGCGCCTTCTTGCCCGCCTCGTCCAGCGCCCCAAACCGCCGCCCGGCCTCGTCGGCAATGGCATTGGTATAGTCGGCCCCAGCGCCGGGCCGCGCGAGAATATGGATATCGAAGGCGGCAAAATCATTGATGTCGAACCGCATGCACGAGCCGCCATTGGGCAGGTTCCAGCGCAGGTCGGTGCGGGTCCAGTCCAGCACCGGCATGAAATTGTAGCAGATGACTTCGACGCCGCTGTCGCGCAGGTTGCGCATCGAAATCTTGTAATTCTCGATATGGGCGCGCCAGTCGCCCTTCTGCTTCTTCATGTCCTCGGTGACGGGCAGGCTTTCCACCACGTCCCAGGTCAGCCCCGACGCCGTGCCGTCCTTGCGTGTGCCGATTTCGCGATGCCGCTTGGCGATCTCCTCGGCGCTCCACACCACCCCGTTGGGCACATGATGCAGCGCGCTGACCACGCCCACCGCGCCCACTTGGGTGATATCGTCGATCGAGGTGATATCGGCTGGCCCGAACCAGCGCCAAGTCTGTCGCAAAGCAAATCTCCGCACTTGTATGGTAGTGCTTTGCCACACCGGCCCGCGCCGATAAAGCGCTATTCGCCGTTTGCCAGGGCGATCAGTTGATCGGCATGGCACGGTGTACCCGCCTTGCACCAGCAGGCCAGGTTGCGCCCCGCCAGTTCCGCCCTCATGACCGCCAGGTCCGGCGGCGCCCCAGGCGACAGCTTCGGGTCCAGCGTTCCGCCCACCCAGCGCCCATAACGCCCGACAGCCTCGGCCTGCGCCGCGTCTTTGCCCACGCCCAGTTCCGCCATCACCTCGGCGATGGTGAACGGGTTGCCCCACTTGCCGGGCCGCGCCACGCTCTGCGCCGGCAGGCCATTGAGCGCCAACGAACTGCCCTGCAGATCGAACCCGGCCCTTCTCGACAACACCAGCCGCTGCGGTTTCATCGCAAATCCTTGTCGTAGACGAACCTTGGCATCTCCCATTTGAAGAAGATCGCCAACACCCGCATGCTAAACCCGATTGCGCCCGCCACCACGATCATCACATCGGCATGGCCGCCCCACTGCAAGCCAAAATAGTAGATCGCGCCCGTCACCGCCGAGCATGTCGCGTAAAGCTCGCCGCTGAACACCAGTGGAACGTCATTGCACAACACGTCGCGCAAGATCCCGCCCGTGATCCCGGTCAGCATGCCGGCGACGATGACGATCACCGGGCTCACCCCCATCTCCATGCCCACATTGCAGCCGATAATCGAGAACACCACCAGCCCCAGCGCGTCGAGCAACAGGAACGGCCAGCGCAGCCGGTGCACGATCCGCGCTATGGCAATGGTCAGCAGCGCCGCCCCGCAACTCAACAGCAGCAGATAGGGGTTTGCCACCCAGCTCAGCGGATAATGCCCGAGGATGATGTCGCGCGCCGAACCGCCGCCCAGCGCCGTGACGCAGGCCAGCACGCACACGCCGAACCAGTCCATCTTGCGCCGCCCCGCCGCCAGCGCCGCCGTCATCGCCTCGACCGTAATGGCGATATAGAAAATCACGATCAGCATGCGCGCCCTCACCGTCGAAACCGGGTTGCCGCTCCTCCGTTATCGATGGAGAGTTCGAGCCCCAGTGGAGTTGGTCATGCGAAAACCCCAGAGCGTCAAGGCCCTTGAAACCTTCGGCCGCGTCCGCCTGTCGGAAAACTTCTTCATGCGCGATTTTCTCTATTCCGAAATCGCGGTTCTCAACGGCTTCCACAACCTTCCCGATGATCCCGATCTCGCCATCGCCGCCGGCAAGGTGCTCTGCGAAACCCTTCTCGAACCCCTACAAGCCCGCTTCGGCCGCCTCTCCATCCGTTCGGCCTATCGCTCGCCCGAAGTGAACCGCTTCGGCAACGAAAATGGCCTGAACTGTTCGACCAATGAGAAAAACTACACCGGCCACATCTGGGACCGCCGCGACGCCGCCGGCCGCATGGGCGCAACCGCCTGCGTGGTGGTCAACCGCTTCATCCCCTATTACGAGCGCACCGGCGATTGGGAAGCCATGGCCTGGTGGGTTCACGACCACCTGCCCTATTCCGACATGGAGTTCTTCCCGAAGTTCGCAGCGTTCAACTTGCAATGGCGCGAAGGGCCGATCCGCGGGATTTATAGCTTCATCCCGCCCCGGCGAGGGCGACTGACCGGCCCGGGGAAGGACAATAGGGCCGGTCGGCACGAGGCGTCCTATGCGGCGATGCTCGCGGAGATTGGGTAGGCGAGACACCCTCATCCGGCCCTTCTGGCCACCTTCTCCCCGACGGTTAGAAGAAAAGAGGGCATCGAGCCATCAGGATTCCTCTCCCCGTCGGGGAGAGGGTGGCCGAGCGTAGCGGAGGCCGGGTGAGGGGATTCTCTCCACTCGCTCGGTTGAGCAAGCGGGCCCACGCATGCCTCCCCACCACCGCCTTCCCGCGGACTTGATCCGCGAGCCTCTCCCAACACGGCACAAGCCGACAAAGGCCCGCGGATCAAGTCCGCGGATAGGGCCGGTGGTTGGTTGGCAATCGCGTTCTAGCTAAAGAAAATCCGCCCGCATCGGCGTGAACACATCCACCAGCCGCCCCGGCTCAAGCGCTTTCACTCCATGCACCAACCCACTCGCCACAATGAAACTCCCCCCGGTCCCCACCACCTGGGTCACCCCATCGATGGTCACCTCAAAGCTCCCCTCGGCCACGTAGCTCACCTGCACATGGGGATGGCTATGCAACGCGCCCACCGCGCCCGCATCAAACCCGAACTCCACCTGCATCAGCTCCGGCGTATGGATCAGCACCCGCCGCCGATTGCCCGGCGCCACTTCGATCCACGTCGCGTCACCCGCCTGCGCAAAAACCTTGTCCATGCTCACCTCGCCAACCAGCCCCCGTCCACCGGCACCACTGCGCCGTGCATATATCCCGCCGCCCGCGACAGCAGAAACACCGCCGCGTCGCCGATATCGCTCGGCTCGCCCCAGCGTCCCGCCGGTATCCGCGCCAAAATTCCCGCCGACCGCTCGGCATCGGCCCGCAGGGCCACCGTATTATTGCTCTCGATATAGCCCGGCGCGATGGCGTTCACATTGATCCCCCGCGCCGCCCACTCATTGGCCAGCAGCCGCGTAACACCCAAAACGCCATGCTTGGACGCCGTGTAACTCGCCACTCGAATGCCGCCCTGAAAGCTCAGCATCGAGGCGATATTGACGATTTTTCCCGCTCGTCCAGCATCCAGCACTTTCCGCCCAAACGCCTGGCACAAGAAGAACATCGCCTTGAGATTGACGTCCATCACGTCATCCCAATCGGCCTCGGTAAAATCCACCGCATCGACCCGCTTGATGATCCCGGCATTGTTCACCAGTCCGTCGATCGGCCCATGCGCCTCCCAGGCCCGCTCGAACATTTCCGGCGCACCGCTCGACAGGTCAGCGCTCACCGGCACGAAGTCAGCGCCGATCCCCGCCATCAACCCTGCCGTCTCGTCCAGCGATGACCGCCCAACCCCGATCACAAGCCCACCGGCCCTGCCAATCGACAGCGCTATCCCCTGCCCGATCCCGGTGTTGGCGCCCGTCACCAGCACCGTCTTGCCCTCAAGGCTGAACGCCGAAAGATCCATCAGCGCAGTTCTTCCATCGCTACTTTGTCGACGTCCGTATAGTCGACATTGTCGCCCGCCATCGCCCAGATGAACGTATAACTCGCGGTCCCAACGCCCGAGTGGATCGACCACGACGGCGACAAAACTGCCTCCTCGTTCTTGACCATCAGGTGCCGCGTTTCGTCATATTCACCCATCAGATGCACCACGCGCGCGTCCTCGGCGAGATCGAAATACAGATACGCCTCGCTGCGGCGGTCATGATAATGGCTCGGCATGGTGTTCCACACCGATCCCGCCGCCAGCGTCGTCATCCCCACGACCAATTGGCAGGTCTTGGCGCCCTCGGGATGGATGAACTGGAAGATCGAGCGCTCATTGCTCGTCGCCTGGCTGCCCAGATCGAGGCGCTTGGCATCCTCAATCTTGATCAGCGTAGTTGGATGGCGCGCATGCGCCGGCGCACTGATGAGGTAGAACTTGGCCGGCTCCCCGGCATCGTCCGACGCAAAGCTCACCGCCTTGGCGCCCATGCCGACATAGAGCATATCCCGCGCCGCCAGCCTGTGGCTCGCGCCATCGACGCTGATGCTCCCGGCCCCGCCGATATTGACCACGATCAGCTCGCGCCGATCCAGAAAGTTCGGTGTCCCCGTCGGCTTGATCGCCTCCAGCGCCAGCGCCGCCCCACCGGGCATTGCCCCGCCAATCGCCAGCCGGTCATAATGCGAATAGGTCCAGTTCACCCCACCGAGGGTAAACAATTCCTCGATCAGAAAGTGCTCCCGCAGCTCGTCGGTATTCATCGTCGCGGCGCTGACCGGATCGATGGCAAAGCGGATTTCGAAATCTGTGGTCATGGCGGAGCTCCTCAGCGCGTGCCCGCCCTTCTACCCCGCGACAATCTGGTATGGAAGATGAAAGACGAGAAACTCTTCGCCCCACCCCACCACCGGTCTTCCCGCGGGCTTGACCCGCGGGCCTCTCGCCGCTTGTGCCGGGTTGAGAATGACCCGCGGATCAAGTCCGCGGGCAGCGCCGTGTATGTGGTACGATGCTGCTCAATGTGAGAACCGCCGCCCCGTTAAATATGGATCGCCCCATCCTCCAGCGACAAAGCCGCCTCGCGCACCGCCTCCGACAGCGTCGGATGCGCATGCGTGGTGCGCGACAGGTCCTCGGCCGAGCCGGAAAACTCCATCAGCACCACCAGCTCGTGGATCATCTCGCCGGCATTCTTGCCCACGATATGCGCGCCCAGCACCCGGTCGGTCTCCACATCGGCCAAAATCTTCACGAACCCCTGCGTCGCCAGCATGGCCTTGGCACGGCCATTGGCGGTGAAGGGGAACTTGCCGATCTTGTAGTTGACGCCCTCAGCCTTGAGCTCATCCTCGGTCTTGCCGACCGACGCGATTTCCGGATTGGTGTACACCACCGCCGGCATCGCCGCATAGTTCACATGCCCAGCCTGGCCCGACAGGATCTCGGCCACCGCGATGCCCTCGTCCTCGGCCTTGTGCGCCAGCATCGGCCCGGCGATGACGTCGCCAATGGCATAGATGCCATCCACCGAGGTCTTGAACTGCGCATCGACGCGCACGCGGCCGCGCTCGTCCAGCGCCACGCCGACGATGTCCAGCCCCAGGCCATCGGTGAAGGGCTTCCGCCCGATCGCCACCAGCGCCACGTCGGCATCGAGGAGTTCCATGTCGCCGCCCTTGGCCGGCTCGATCCGCACCTTGAGCGAACCGTCGTCCTGCTTGTCGATGCCCGCAACCTTGCTCGACAGCTTGAATTCCATGCCCTGCTTTTGCAGCATGCGCTGGAATTGCCGCGCCACTTCGCTATCCATGCCCGGCAAAATCCGGTCGAGATATTCCACCACCGTCACCTGCGACCCGAGCCGCGCCCAGACCGAGCCCAGCTCCAGCCCGATCACGCCCGCGCCGATCACCAGCAGGCGCTTGGGCACCTTGTCCAGGTTCAGCGCCCCGGTTGAAGTCACGATCTGCTTCTCGTCGATCTCGATGCCCGGCAGGTTGGCCGAAACCGAACCCGAGGCGATGACGATATTCTTGGTCTCGATCTCGGTGCGCGCGCCATTCTCGGGCGTCACGAATACCTTGCCCGGCGCCGCGATGGTGCCGATGCCGCGGAACGTGGTGATCTTGTTCTTCTTGAACAGATAATCCACCCCGCCCACATTGGCGGCGACCGTTTCGGTCTTGTGGTTCATCATCTGCGCCAGGTTCAGCACCGGCGCCGGAATGTCGATGCCCAGCGGCTTGAAGCCGTGGCCGGCTTCCTCGAACATCTCGCTGGCATGCAGCAGTGCCTTGGAGGGGATGCAGCCGATGTTGAGGCAGGTGCCGCCCAGCGTGCTCCACTTCTCCACCACCGCAACCTTCATCCCCAGCTGGGCCGCGCGGATTGCCGCGACATAGCCGCCCGGACCCGAGCCGATGATGGTGAGATCGAACGCGTCTGCCATGATGGAAAGCCCCAATTACCCTAGTGTTGCTGGCTTATAGCGACCCGCACCGCCAGCAAGATGAATGTAATGCCGGTGACACGATTAAACCACCGGCCAAGACGGAAAAAGCCCTGTCGCACGCTGCTGGTCGTAAAGAAAATCGACACCAGCGCAAACCAGGCAAAAAGCATCATGCTCATGCACAGCACATAGAACACCTTGATGTCGCCGCCGGTATGCGCCGAGACCAGCGTCGTGAACAGCGCGAGGAAAAACAGCACCGCCTTGGGGTTAAGCAGATTGGTCAAAAAACCCAGCCCAAACGCCGCCCAGTCGCTGCGCCGCGCCTCGTTCTCATCCCCGATGATTGGCGGCGTCGGCGGCGGACTGCGCAGCGCCGCGATCGCCAGCCACACCAGATAGGCGGCCCCCGCCCACTTCAAGATATTGAACAGCAGCAGCGATTGCCCCACGATCACCCCAACACCCAGCAGCGTGTAACTGCCATGCACCAGGATCGAGGTGGCGATCCCCGCCGAGGTGAACAAGGCCGCCCGCCTGTCCTGCGCGATCGACTGCCGCAGCACCATGGCAAAGTCTGCGCCGGGAATGACCGCGTTGATGGCGAAGGCCAGCATCAGTCCGGCAAACTCAAACCATGGAAAACTCATCGCACCACCGCGCAGCTATGACAGTCCATACCTATACGGGGCATCGCTGGGGCGAAAGCCGAAATCCGGCTGTCCCGTCATCCCATTCTGCACGTAGAAAGCGGATGAGGCGCTCCAGCCATTTCTGCTCCGGCCGCTGGTGCTCCTGCATACCCAAATCTCTCCTGTCCTTCCCGCGGGCTTGACCCGGGGGCCACTCGCCGCTTGTGCCATGCTGATAGCGGCACGCGGATCAAGTCCGCGGGAAGAACAGTGGGTGGGGATAGATCGCTGGAGTGCCCGATATAAAGAGTCAGCGGCTACCGCGCGCACCCCGCGAACGTGAACACATCGCCCGGATCGGCGTCATTAAACTCGCGCCGATAACTCGAATACCACATTGCCGAGGTCAGTTGCGGCAGCAGGATCTGCAACGGCGCCGGAGCGCGGTCATTGGTCGCCAGCACGCTGATGCCATTGACCATCTCGGTATAGACCACCGCCTCCCACAGCCGGCAGGTTTGTGCCTTCTCGGCCTTGGGATCGCAGGGGCCCTCCAGCGCGCCCCAGGATTGCGCATAGCCGTTCGGCTGCCAGACGTCGCCACGCAGCTCCACGCCGGATTTTGGCATCGCCATGGTGAAGGCAGCGGTCTGGTTGACCATCGCCGAAACCGGTACATCGTGAAATTCTATGGTCCAGTCGCTGCCCGGCTGGTCGTATCGCGCATTGACCAATGCGCATTCCGCCCCCAATGCCGGCGCGACCAGTCCCGCCGCCGCCAACAACGCCCCCAACAGCCGCATCGTCGCCCTCCACGTAACGATCAGCTTATCGAATCGGCGCCGTCCGCCAAGTCATGCTTTCACTGCGAGGCGATTTCCTGCGCCTTTTTTAGTGGGCCCGACAACTGTTTATCGATATCCATCGCCCCGCCCTCGACCTCGGCCAGGAAGTTGCGGCAAAACCCTTCCTTGTCGCCGGCCTGGTTATAGGCGGCCATGATCTGCGCACCGCCATAGGTCTCGGCGGATTCAAGTTGTCCCGGCGTGCCGCCGCCTAGGCGCTCGATGACCCGGTCGGCCAGATCGAGAAATCCGACATTGCGCAGATACCAGTTGTCGTTGGCCTGCTCATAGGCGGTGTCGAGCCCCGTGGTTTCGTAACAATGCGAAGTCATCGCCGAAACGATGGCGGCCGAGGCGTGAAACGCCATCAACTCGCCGACCAGCTTGGCGTCGCCGTCCTGCCCCTTGGCCACTCCGCCCGTCAGCATCACCATCGCCGCGCAAGCGACCGCTCTCAAACCCGTCAACCAAACCACTCCGGAACCCTGGACCCGCGCCATAGCATCTTCTGTGGGCCTGATACCGGCAAAACCTTGCCCGCGCGTTGCTGTGGGCAGGTTGTGCAATCACTTTTACCGGAGAGTCGGGGCGTGGCGCGTTTGGCGTTGCTTAGTACTGCGATTTGCCACCGCTTTGCGCGTGCTGCAGAACCACTCCCGTCCCTCCCCGCAAGGGGGAGGGTGAGCCCGGCGGGCTTGGCAGAAGCGTGCAAAACACTCGATATCACCCTCCCCCTTGCGGGGAGGGCCAGGGAGGGGGTTCTTCCTCACCGCAAACTCGATGTTGCCCTGCCCCCTAGGGAGCAATCCCCCGCCCGCCCGTCACGTTGATCACCGACCCGATAGTATAGCTCGCCTCGTCCGACAGCAGCCACAGGATCGCTCGGGCCACTTCCTCGGCTGTGCCGGGCCGCGGGATCGGCAGCGATGGCCCCATCCGATGCGCCCGGTCCGGATCGCCGCCAGCTGCATGTATCTCGGTCGCGATCACCCCTGGCCGCACCCCGTTGACGCGAATGCCATCGCCCGCCACTTCCAGCGCCAGCCCGACGGTAAAACTGTCTATGGCGCCCTTGGCCGCGGCGTAATCCACGTAAGTGTTGGGCGCACCCAGCTTGGCGGCCGCCGATGTCACGTTGACGATAGCCCCGCCCTGCCCGCCAAACTTGGTCGACATCCGGCGCACCGCGCGCCCCGCGCAGAGGATCGAGCCAAAAGTATTGACCGCGAAAATCCGCTGCAATCGCGCCAGGTCGAGGTCTTCCACGCGTATACTGGGCTCGATCGTCCCCGCATTGTTGACCAGCCCAACCAGTCGCCCCATCCGATCAGCCGCCGCGAAAATGTGGTCGATATCGGCCTCCAGCGTCACATCGCCCCGCACCGCAAGCGCTTCGCCGCCCATGCCATGGATTTTTGCGCAAACCGCCTCCGCCGCCGTCACATTGCCGGCATAATTGACGATGACCCCATAGCCCCGCTCGGCCGCCAGCAAGGCCGTCGCCGCCCCAATTCCGCGCGATCCCCCGGTAACGATCACAACCTTGTCAGACATCGCCAAATCTCCCTCAATGTGTACAGTCTAGGATTTATCGTCGATGGGCGCATCCCTCTCCGCTCATCCCACAGGGTCGAAATCCCGACGCCGTCTTCATCGCCGAAAGGATGCGCGTTCTGATGCCACAGTCCACAAACCGCCTGAGCTGTGCCTGCGGCCAGTTCCACCTTGAGGTCATTGGTGCGCCGATCATCAACGCGGAATGTCATTGCACCAGTTGTCGCGAAGCCGGCGCCCGGCTCGCTTCCGTACCACCAGCCTTTCCGCTCCAGCAACCCAATGGCGGAACGCATTACGTGCTCTATCGCAAGGATCGCGTTGGCTTTCCGGTCGGCACCGAAAGCCTCGCCCAGTTTCACCTGATGCCGACCTCGCCCACAAGGCGCGTCCTGACCAGGTGCTGCAACACACCCATTTTCACCGAATTCAAGCACGGCCATTGGCTGAGCCTCTATGCCGGCCTCTGGGCCGGGCAACCCCTGCCCCCACTGGACCTGCGCACCCAGACCGGCAACCTGCCGCCAGGCACGCAGCTCACTGGTGATGTTCCGGCCGGCGCGATGGCAACCGCCGGATTCTACGCCAAACTGCTCCGCTCCTGGATCGCCATGGGCTTTAGGGTTCCAACCATAACCGTAAACGGCGATATCAAAGCCTGACTTCCGCGCAAGAGCAGCCCCACCCCTGTCCCCTCCCCACAAGGGGGAGGAGACCCTCCAAACTATCTTCGTATCCACTCGCTCAGAGCAGCAGTTCCATCGTCTCCCTCCCCCTTGTGGGGAGGGGTCAGGGGTGGGGGATGTTTAGCCCGTATCCCGCCATGACCCACAAACATAAGGGCCCGCCTTTCGGCGAGCCCCAAAATTCAAATCCGTCAGACCCTTAGAGATCGAGGACGAGCCGTTCCGGCGCCTCAAGGCTTTCCTTGACCCGGACCAGAAACGTCACCGCTTCCTTGCCGTCGACCACGCGGTGATCGTAGCTGAGCGCCAGATACATCATCGGCCGCACCACGACCTGACCATTGATGGCAATCGGCCGCTCCTGGATTTTGTGCATGCCCAGAATGCCCGACTGCGGAGCGTTCAGGATCGGCGTCGACATCAGCGAACCATAGACGCCACCATTGGAAATGGTGAACGTGCCGCCCTGCATGTCGGCCATCGACAGCTGACCGTCGCGCGCCTTCTTGCCCAGGCCGTTGATCGATTTTTCGATCTCGGCGATCGACATCGAGTCGGCATTGCGCACCACCGGCACGACCAGGCCTTTTTCGGTGCCCACGGCTACGCCGATATGCGCGTAGTTCTTGTAGATCAGGTCGTCGCCATCGATCTCGGCATTGATCGATGGGATTTCCTTGAGTGCATGCACCACGGCCTTGGTAAAAAAGCCCATGAAGCCGAGCTTGACGCCATGCTTCTTCTCGAACAGTTCCTTGTAGGAATTGCGCAAATCCATCACCGGCTTCATGTCCACTTCGTTGAAAGTGGTCAGCATGGCGGCAGTGTTCTGGGCGTCCTTCAGGCGACGCGCAATGGTCTGGCGCAGGCGGGTCATCTTCACCCGCTCTTCGCGCGACGCATCATCGGCGGCGACCGGCGCACGCGGCGCGGCAGGCGCCTTCGGAGCCTCGACAGCAGGCGCTGCCGGAGTGCTTGCAGGCGCGGCCTGTGCAACCGCAGGCGCGGCGGCCTGGGCCACGGGAGCGGCCGGCGGCGTGATTGGACGGCTCAGCGCTGCCAGCACGTCTTCCTTGAGCACCTGACCGCGCTTGCCCGAACCTTCGATGTCCGAGCCGTTGATCTCGTTCTCGTTGATCAGCTTCTGCGCCGAAGGAGCCGGCGGCATCGTGGTGCCATTGACCGGCGCGGCGCCTGCCGGCTTGATCGGCTCAGGGCCCGCGGCGTTCGCTGCGGGAACGGCCGCCTTGGCTTCGACGGACTTGGGTGTCACCACCGCACCGGCGCCGCCGATGGCGCCCAGCAGCGCGCCGACATCAACCGTATCGCCCGGATTGGCCGCGATGGCTTCCAGCACGCCGGCCGCGGGAGCAGGCACTTCGATGGTGACCTTGTCGGTCTCCAGCTCGACCAGCGGTTCGTCGGCAGCGACGGTGTCGCCCACCTTCTTGAACCATTGCCCGATCGTGGCTTCGGTAACGCTCTCGCCCAGGGTCGGCACCCGGATTTCGGTCGACATAATTGGCAGGTCCTTTGTTTATGTCTCAGGCGTCCCTGAGCGGGACGCCGCAAATTAGCTGGTAACGCTGACGCTTTAAAGCGCTATCGGCATTTGTTAGCTGGCGTAAGCCTCGTCGAGGAACGCCTGCAACTGCGCCAGATGCGTGCGCATCAGCCCTGTCGCCGTCGAGGCCGAAGCCGGCCGGCCGACATAGCGCACGCGCTGGCCATTGCGACCCATCTGGTCGAACACCCATTCCACATAGGGCTGGATGAACGCCCAGGCGCCCATGTTCTTGGGCTCTTCCTGGCACCAGACGATTTCGGCATTGGGGAAGCGGTTCAATTCGTCCAGCAGCGCCTTGGCGGGGAACGGATAAAGCTGTTCCAACCGCAGCAGATAGACATCGTTGATGCCCTTCTTCTCGCGGTCTTCTAGGAGGTCATAATAGACCTTGCCCGTGCACACCACGACGCGGCGGATCTTGTCGTCGCTCGCCAGCCGCACTGTCGTCTTGGGCGCGCCAGGCGCTTCCGCATCGTCCCACAACAGGCGATGGAAGCACGAATCCGGCCCCATCTCGTTGAGGCCCGACGTCGCCCGCTTGTGGCGCAGCAACGACTTCGGCGTCATCAGGATCAACGGCTTGCGGAAGTCGCGGGTGACCTGACGGCGCAGCGCATGGAAATAGTTCGCCGGCGTCGTGCAGTTGGCAACCTGCATATTGTCTTCCGCGCATAGCTGCAGGAAGCGCTCGGGACGCGCGGAGGAATGCTCGGGGCCCTGCCCCTCATAGCCATGCGGCAGCAGCATCACGAGGCCGCTCATGCGGAACCACTTGCGCTCGCCCGAGGAGATGAACTGGTCGATCACCACCTGCGCGCCGTTGACGAAATCGCCGAACTGGGCCTCCCAGATCGTCAGCGCCTTCGGCTCGGCCAGCGAGTACCCATACTCAAAGCCCAGCACCGCCTCTTCCGAGAGCATCGAATTGATGACTTCGTAGCGGCTCTGGTCTTCGCTCAGGTTATTGAGCGGCGTATAGGTGTGGTCGTCCACCTGATCGTTCAGCACGGAATGTCGCTGGCTGAACGTGCCGCGTTCCACGTCCTGGCCGGAAAGGCGCACCGGGTGCCCCTCGGTGACCAGCGTGCCGAATGCCAAAGCTTCCGCCGTCGCCCAGTCTATCCCCTCGCCCGCTTCGATGGCGGCAAGGCGATTGTCCATGAACCGCTTGACCGTCTTGTGGACGTTGAAGTCAGCCGGCACATAGCTCAGCTTGGCGCCGAGCTTGGCCAGCGTATCGATCGCGACGCCCGTATCGCCGCGACGCGGACCATCCTGCTCGGCCGGACGCAAATCCCGCCACGCACCATCCAGCCAATCGGCCTTGTTGGGGCGATAGTCCTGCCCGGCCTGGAATTCGCCTTCCAGATGCGCGCGCCAGCCGGCCTTTTGCTCTTCGAGCTGTTCGGCCGTCAGCAGGCCCTCGCCGATCAGCTTTTCCGAATAGATCTCGAGCGTCGTCTTATGCGCGCGGATCTTGGAATACATCATCGGCTGGGTGAACGAAGGCTCGTCGCCTTCATTGTGCCCAAAGCGGCGGTAGCAGAACATGTCGATCACCACCGGCCGCCCGAACTTCTGACGGAACTCGATGGCCACCTTGGCGGCGAACACCACCGCTTCCGGGTCATCCCCGTTGACGTGCAGCACCGGCGCTTCGATCATCTTGGCCACATCGGTCGGATAGGGCGAAGAGCGCGAATAGAGCGGGCTGGTGGTAAAGCCGATCTGGTTGTTGATGACGAAATGGATCGAGCCACCCGTGCGGTGCCCCTTGAGGCCCGACAGCCCCAGGCATTCGGCGATCACGCCCTGTCCGGCAAAGGCCGCATCGCCATGCAGCAGCAGCGGCAGCACCATGGTGCGGTCCGGCTTGCCGTCGGTGGCGATATTGATGAGCTTGCCATCAGGGGAGATATGCTGGTCCTGCTTGGCGCGCGCCTTGCCCAGCACCACCGGATCGACGATCTCGAGATGGCTGGGGTTCGCGGTCAGCGACAGATGCACCTTGTTGCCATCGAACTCGCGGTCCGAGGAGGCACCCAAGTGATACTTGACGTCGCCCGAACCTTCCACGTCCTCGGGGTAATAAGCGCCACCCTTGAACTCGTGGAACAGCGCCCGGTGCGGCTTGTGCATCACCTGCGTCAGCACGTTCAGCCGCCCGCGATGCGCCATGCCCAGGACGATGTCCTTGATGCCCATGGCGCCGCCGCGCTTGATGATTTGTTCCAGCGCCGGGATCAGCGACTCCGAACCATCGAGGCCAAACCGCTTGGTGCCGGTGAACTTGACGTCGAGGAACTTCTCGAAGCCCTCGGCTTCGATCAGCTTGGAGAGGATGGCCTTCTTGCCTTCGGGCGTGAAGGTAATTTCCTTCTCCGGCCCCTCGATGCGCTCTTGGATCCACTGCTTGGCTTCAGGATCGGAGATATGCATGAATTCGATGCCGACCGTGCCGCAATAGGTGCGTTCCAGGATCGCCAGCATTTCCGGGATCGTGGCGTATTCCAGCCCCAGATAGTTATCGATGAAAATCTTGCGGCTGAAATCGGCTTCCGTAAAGCCATAGCTGCGCGGATCGAGTTCCGGC
This sequence comes from Devosia sp. UYZn731, assembly GCF_040546795.1. Classification (NCBI taxonomy): domain Bacteria; kingdom Pseudomonadati; phylum Pseudomonadota; class Alphaproteobacteria; order Hyphomicrobiales; family Devosiaceae; genus Devosia; species Devosia sp. UYZn731. Next base: position 289,367 of record NZ_JBEPOL010000007.1, on the reverse strand, counting down.
GCCGGCTCGTCGGCCTTGAGCTTGAGCGGGTCGAGATCGGCATGCAGATGCCCGCGCATGCGATAGGCCCGGATCATCATGATGGCGCGGATCGAGTCACGCGTCGCCTGCAGGATGTCGGCCGTTGTCGCTGCCGGAGCGCCAGTGGCCTCGGCCTTCTTGGCCATGACCTTTTCGGTCTTGATGGCGATTTCGCCCCAATTGCCGTCGAGCGCGCTGACCAGTTCGCCATTGGCGCTCTGCGGCCAGTCCTTGCGGCCCCAGCTCGGGCCATCGGCGCTCTTCTTGGCGTCGCTGCCGGTATCGTCCAGCTTGCCGAAAAAGCTCGCCCAGGTCGGATCGACGCTGGCCGGATCAGCCTTGAAGGCAGAATAGAGTTGCTCGATATAGTCGGCGTTCCCACCATAGAGGAACGACGTCAGCAAGAACGTGTCGTTCTTTTCCTGTCGTGTCATCGCTTTTTGTCGCGAGGCCCACGCCCCGCCATCCTTCTGAACGGGCTGGAGAAAGATCCAGCCGCATGCGGTCCTTAAATTAGGTCGGATACTGACCGCTTATCCTTAGTATCCTGTTAAATGAAGCGCTCCCTGAGCAGGAACGCGGCTCAATAGTCTCGTCGAACATAGCGTGGAGCTACCACTGTTCTGTGTCCGACATGCGACCGGCATGGTCACAATTCGATGAGGAAGAACCCCCACCTAGCCTCCCCCTGGAGGGGGAGGAATTACATCGGGGCTGTCGCAGATCACTGCCTGGCCCCGGTCAGTCCCTCCCCTTCCAGGGGGAGGTCAGGTGGGGGTCACCCCACCCACAATCTCTCTTCAGCCCTTCAACACTTCGCTCAGCGTCCGGCCGATCCGCGCCGGCGACTTCGACACCTTGATACCCGCGGCTTCCATCGCCGCGATCTTGTCTTCGGCGCCGCCCTTACCACCCGAAATTACGGCGCCAGCATGGCCCATCGTGCGCCCGGCCGGTGCCGTCAGGCCCGCGATGAAACCGGCCATCGGCTTCTTACGGCCCTTCTTGGCTTCGTCGATCAGGAACTGCGCGGCGTCTTCCTCGGCGGAACCACCGATTTCGCCGATCATGATGATCGATTTGGTCGCTTCGTCGGCGAGGAACATTTCAAGGATATCGATGAACTCCGTCCCCTTGACCGGGTCGCCGCCGATACCGACAGCGGTGGTCTGGCCAAGGCCTTCATTGGTGGTCTGGAACACTGCCTCATAGGTAAGCGTGCCCGAGCGGGAAACAATGCCCACCGAACCCTTAGAGAAGATCGAACCCGGCATGATGCCGATCTTGCATTCCTCGGGCGTCAGCACGCCCGGGCAGTTCGGCCCCAGCAGCCGCGACTTCGAACCGACGAGCCGCGCCTTGACCCGCACCATGTCGAGCACCGGAATGCCTTCGGTAATGCACACGATCAGCGGAATTTCCGCCTCGATGGCCTCGATGATGGCGGCGGCGGCGCCCGGAGGCGGCACATAGACGACCGATGCCGTCGCGCCCGTGCGCTCCTTGCCCTCGGCAACCGTCGCGAACACCGGCAGCGATGCCGAGGCGTCGACGCCGCTGGTCCAGGTCTCGCCGGCCTTTTTGGGGTTCACCCCACCCACCATCTGGGTGCCGTAATAGGCCAGCGCCTGTTCGGTGTGGAACGTGCCGGTCTTGCCGGTCAGCCCCTGCACGAGAACCTTGGTGTCTTTATTGACCAGAATGGACATGGATTTTCCTACAGTCGATTGAGTTCGGTGACGGTCAGCGCGCTTGTCGCATTGCCGGTATTGAGCGTGCTCGAAGGTTCCACCATGAGCACGATGGGCTCGTGGGTCAGCGCGCGGGGCCGATGTTCGGTGGCCTTGGGCACGACGAGGAATTCGCCCTCGCCCAGTTCCACCACGCCGTCGCGAAAATCGATGGCAATCCGCCCCTTGAGCACGAGAAACGCTTCGTCCTCTTGCTCATGCGCGTGCCAGTCGAAGACTTCGCCGAATTTGGCGATCTTGACCTGGCTGTCGTTGACGTCGCCGGCGAGATGGGGCTGCCACACACCCTTGATGCCGGCCTCGGCCGCCTCGACCAGGTTGATCTTGCGGGGCACCATCACCCTTAGCCCTTCACCGCCGCCACGATCTTTTGTGCGGCGTCGTCGAGATCGTCGGCCGAAATCACATTCAGGCCCGACTTGTTGAGGATTTCCTTGCCTTCCTTGACGCGCGTGCCTTCCAGCCGCACGACGAGGGGCACCTGCAGCCCGACTTCCTTGACCGCGGCGATCACGCCCTCGGCAATGACGTCGCAGCGCATGATACCGCCAAAAATATTGACCAAGATGCCCTCAACCGCCGGATCGGCAGTGATGATCTTGAACGCCGCTGTCACCTTCTCCTTGGTGGCCCCGCCGCCAACGTCGAGGAAGTTCGCCGGCTCGGCGCCATAGAGCTTGATGATGTCCATGGTCGACATCGCGAGGCCCGCGCCATTGACCATGCAGCCAATGTTTCCATCGAGCGCCACGTAGGCCAGGTCAAATTTGGAGGCTTCGATTTCCTTGGCGTCTTCTTCGCTCAGGTCACGCAGTTCGGCCAGTTCGGGATGCCGGAACGCCGCATTGTTGTCAAAGCTCACCTTGGCATCGAGCACGCGCAGGTGCCCGTCGGTCATCACGATCAGCGGATTGACCTCGAGCAGGCTCATGTCCGTGTCGGTGAAGGCCTTGTAGAGAATGGGGAACAGCTTGGCCGCATCCGTCTTGGCGTCGCCATCGAGCTTGAGCGCGGCGACGATCTCGGCCACGTCCTTGTCGGTCACGCCCGCCAGCGGATCGATGTCCACGGCGATGATCTTTTCGGGGGTATCATGGGCCACCGCTTCGATATCCATGCCGCCTTCGGTCGAGACCACGAACGAGACGCGCCCGGTCTCACGGTCGACCAGCACCGAGCAATACAGCTCGCGCGCGATATCGGCGCCGTCTTCGATATAGAGCCGATTGACCTGCTTGCCGGCCGGGCCGGTCTGCTTGGTCACCAGGGTATTGCCGAGCATTTCCTTGGAGAAGGCGACCACGTCGTCGATCGTCTTGGCCAAGCGCACGCCGCCCTTGGCATCGGGACCGAGTTCCTTGAACTTGCCCTTGCCGCGCCCGCCAGCATGGATCTGGCTCTTGACCACATAAAGCGGCCCCGGCAGCGACTTGGCGGCAGCAGCCGCCTCATCGGCGGAGAAAATCGCCACGCCTTCAGCCACCGGCGCGCCGTAGGTCTTCAGCAGCGCCTTGGCCTGGTGTTCATGGATATTCATTTTAGTCCCCTTGGATGGGTCGAATTCTATTGGCCGATTGCCGGCAGTTCAGTCAGCCCCCCCTGAGGGGAGGGGTCGGGGTGGGGGTGTCGTGATCACCATATAGCCCGATGGGCGTGGAAACCTCGACACCCCCACCCTGTCCCTCCCCTCAAGGGGGAGGGAACGACTGCCCACAGCGCCGAGATTATTTCAATTTAGGCGCAATCACCTTGCACGCCTCGATTAGGCCTTCAACAGCACCGACCGACTTGTCGAACGCCTTCTGTTCAGCACTGTTGAGTGAAATTTCGATGACCTTTTCAGCGCCACCGGCACCGATCACCACCGGCACGCCCACATAGGTGCCTTTGACGCCATACTGGCCGTCCAGATACGCCGCAGCCGGCAGCACCCGCTTCTTGTCCTTGAGATAGCTTTCCGCCATCGCGATCGCCGAAGTGGCCGGCGCGTAGAAGGCCGAGCCGGTCTTGAGCAGGCCGACGATTTCGGCGCCGCCATCGCGGGTACGCTGAACGATGGCGTCGAGCTTTTCCTTGCTCATCCAGCCCATCTTGACGATGTCGGTCAGCGGGATACCGGCCACCGTCGAATAGCGCACCAGCGGTACCATGGTGTCGCCATGGCCACCCATCACGAAGGCATTGATGTCTTCCACCGAAACCTTGAGTTCATCGGCGATGAAATGCACGAAGCGCGAGCTGTCCAGCACGCCGGCCATGCCGATCACCATATTGGTGGGCAGGCCGCTGAACTTCTGCAGCGCCCACACCATCGCGTCGAGCGGGTTGGTGATGCAGATCACGAAAGCCTTGGGCGCATACTTGGCGATACCCGCGCCAACCTGCTCCATCACCTTGAGGTTGATTTCCAGCAGGTCGTCGCGGCTCATGCCGGGCTTGCGCGGCACGCCGGCGGTGACGATGACCACATCGGCGCCCTTTAGGTCTTCATATTTGGAGGTGCCGGTGATCTTGGCATCATAGCCTTCGACCGGGGCCGACTGGGAAATGTCCAGCGCCTTGCCCTGCGGCACGCCGTCGACAATGTCGAACAGCACGATATCGCCCAGATCTTTCATAGCCGCCAGATGGGCCAGAGTTCCACCGATCTGCCCCGAACCGATGAGAGCGATCTTTTTGCGTGCCATAAGCCTCAATCTCCGACTGCGTTGATTTGGCGCACCTCTTAACCCTGTCCCCATTTCAGGGCAAGTGAACCCTTCGTCTTAAAGGGCTTCGCAGCCATGCCCATGGGTCAAGGCCCTATGCCGGTTCGGCAGCCCCCGCGTCGCGCAAACCCTGTGCCAAGTAGTCCTCCGACTGCATTTCGATCAGTCGCGACACCGTGCGCTGGAACTCGAACGCCGTCTTGTCGTCGCTCGCCAACTGCTCCAGCGGCACGGCAAAGCTCGCCCCCAGCTTCACCCCGCGATCATAGAGATTGTCGATCAACAGGATGAACCGCTTGGCCCAGTCGCTGCGCGTCCGGTCCATCTGTGGCACGTCGTCGATGATGATCGAATCGAATGCATGGGCAATTTTGACGAAATCGCGCGACCCCAGCGGCTTTTCGCAGAGGTCCGCAAACCCGAACCGCGCCGCCCCCAGCGCTGCCAGCGGCACGGCGATCTGCCGTCCGGTACTCTCGATGCTGGTTGGCTCCCCGGGCTCACCGCCGGTGATGCGCAGCCACAGCTCGTCCATCGCCGCCCGTGCCGCCGCTCCGGTTCCGAAGCAATAAACGTGCTGCCCGGCAAATTTCAGCCGCCGATAATCCCGCGCCGCCGGCAATTCCGCCACCAGCGTTCGCTCTTTCAACAGCCTGATGAACGGAACGAACAGCTCGCGGTTGAGCCCATCCTTATAAAGCCCATCCGGCGCCACATTGCTCGTCGCCACCAGCGTCACGCCCGCCGCGAACAGCTTGTCGAACAGCCGATACAGCAGCATCGCATTGGTGATGTCGTGGACATGGAATTCATCGAGGCACAACAGCCGCAGCCCCGATTTGATGATCGGCTTGACCACCGCCTCAATCGGATCGCCATCGTCGCCCTTGGCTTTCGCCTTTTTGCGAAATGCCGCGATCCCGGCATGGATCTCATCCATGAATTCGTGGAAATGCACCCGCCGCTTTTGGCTGATCGTCACGGTCGTGAAGAACAGATCCATCAGCATGGTCTTGCCCCGTCCGACCTCGCCGAACAGGTAGAGCCCCTTGACCGGCTCCGGCTTCTCCATCAGCCGCGCAAGAAATCCAGCATGCTTGCTGTCCTCCAGCCCCTCGGCCACCCCATCGAGCAACCGCGCCGCCTCCCGCTGCGCCCCATCCCCCACAAACGCCCCCCGCTCCACCAGTGCCGCATAAGCAGCGCTGATTGGACCTTCAGAAGCGGAGGTTCGTGAAATGGTCACTACGATTTTCGGATGTTGGATTTGGCTCAGGCCGAGTCGAAAACGGTGGTTCGCGAGAACCGGAGCGCAGCGTACTTTTGTACGTGAGCACCGGAAGCGCAGTGAACCGCCGTTTGCAGACCGGCCTCAGTCAAATCCTAGCGCTGCATGGTGATGGCTTGGCCGCCGCCGAGCACGCCAATATAACGACCGCCGCTTGGCGTGAGCGAGCCAGCGATATTGCCGTTCACATCATAAAGCTGCAGCTGCGCGCCAACCTGCTGCCAACCGGCAACCGCGGCCAGGCTGGGCAGGGCACAGCCCGGAGCCGAAGCGCGATAATAGTTCGCGCCTTCCTTAAGCGTCAGCGGCAGGTTGAGCCGGCACTGGCTGGTTCCCGCCAACGCGGTCCACACGCCTTCTGGGCCGGAACTAACCATGCCCGGCTGGGCGATCGGCGCCAACTGGCCATTGACCATCGCCGTCTGCGTCCCGCCCTGAATAGGCGGCAGCGTACTGAACCCGCCTGCCGGCTGCGCGGCCACGCCACCCAGCACCGGCTGTCCAGACAGGCCCGGCGCCGGAGCCCCGGTTGCACCAATGGCTGGCAAGCTACCCTGCGCCACGGTCGAACCCTGCACCGGGCGCAGTTGCGATGGCGCCTGAATGGTATTGAGGCCGGCCGTGTTAGAGGCCGTCGAGCATCCGACCACAGTCATTGCCATCATCGCCAAGCCAACTGCTGACAACGATCCGCGCATCCAAACCATCATCGGCTTGCTCCTGCCTAAGGCTTAATAAAGGTTAACATTTAGCCGGCTTATAGCCAAACCACACCACATGTTCAATCGCCGAACCTATCGAACTCAGCAATGCCTGTGAATGTGGCCCATTTTGGGGTCAATGCCCGCAAAACCCTATGGTTCCAGCATTTCGCGCAACAGGTCGTCCGCCAGCACTCGCGCGTCCGCAGCTTCCTCCTCCGGCACCTGCACCGGCACGCCCTTCGGGCCGAACACTCCCGGCAGTCCGGGCAGGCCACCCTCGCCGCCTTCCAGCGGATGAAATCCATGCGCCCTAAGCGCCACCACCAGCACCCGCGCCATTGAGGGGTCCTCGACCTGGGCGATGATTTCAAAGCTCATGAATTGCCTCCGTTTGGACTATTCGATCCTGAACGGCACGCGTCCTGGCCGCAACCCCTCACGCGCGCATCGCTTGCATTCCCCCGCTTGCATGCTGCATTCTCCGCCAAGCCGTTTCACCGCAAGGTGATTTGCCGCTCGGCGGGCGCAATTTAGGGTATGCGGCGACACGCTCGTCAAAGGGAACGGAATGGGCGCCTATATCCTTCGCCGCCTGCTGCTGATGATCCCGACCGTCTTCGGCATCATGGCGATTTCCTTTCTCGTCGTGCAATTCGCCCCCGGCGGTCCGGTGGAACAGGCCATCGCTAACATGTCGGGCGCCCAGAACTCGCTGACCCAGCGCGTCACTGGCAGCGATACCGGGGATTTCACCGACGCCGCGCCCCAGCCGGCCAATGCCGCCAATGGCTCCACCTATCGCGGCTCGCGCGGCCTCTCTCCCGAACTCATTTCCCGCATCGAAAAGCAGTTCGGCTTCGACAAGCCACCGCTGGAACGCTTCGGCATGATGCTGTGGAACTATCTGCGCTTCGATTTCGGCGACAGCTATTATCGCGACATTTCGGTCGTCGACCTGATCAAGGAGAAGATGCCAGTCTCGATCTCGCTCGGCCTGTGGATGACGCTGATTTCCTACGGCATTTCCATTCCGCTGGGCATCAAGAAGGCCATCACCGAAGGCTCGCGCTTCGATGTCTGGACCTCCACCGTCATCATCGTCGGCTATGCCATTCCGGGCTTCCTCATCGCCATCGCCCTGATCGTGGTCTTCGCCGGCGGCAGCTTCTGGTCGCTGTTTCCGTTGCGAGGGCTGACCTCGACGGGCTTTGACAGCTTCCCGTGGTATCGCCAGGTGATCGACTATTTCTGGCATCTGGTGCTGCCCATCATTGCCATGGCACTCGGCGCTTTCGCCACCACCACCATGCTCACCAAGAACTCGTTCCTCGACGAGATCGGCAAGCAATATGTCACCACCGCCCGCGCCAAGGGCCTCACCGAAAACCAGGTGCTCTACCGCCACGTCTTCCGCAATGCCATGATGCTAATCATCGCTAGTTTTCCGGGCGCGTTCGTCGGGGCCTTCTTCGGCGGCTCGCTGCTGATCGAAACCATTTTCTCGCTCGATGGCCTGGGCCGCCTGGGTTTCGAGGCTATCACCAGCCGCGATTATCCGGTGGTCTTCGCCACGCTCTACGTCTTCTCGCTGCTGGGCCTCGTCATCGGGCTGATCTCCGATCTGGCTTATATGTGGGTCGATCCGCGCATCGACTTCGAAAGCCGGCAGGTATGAGCGAGATCGCCGCCGAGGCCGCTGCCACAACCCCGCCGCGCGCCGATTGGCTCTCGCCGATGAACCGGCGCCGCCTCGACGCCTTCCGCCGCAACCGCCGCGGTCATTGGTCGCTGTGGATTTTCCTCGTCCTCTTCGTCATCACCCTTGGCTCCGATTTCATCGCCAATGACCGGCCGATCCTGGTCAGTTACAAGGGCGAGTTGCTATCCCCCGCCTTCGTCGATTATCCGGAATCCAAGTTCGGTGGCTTCCTCGCTTTCACCGATTATAGCGACGAGTTCATCGCCGAGGAGATCGCCGCCAATGGCTGGACGCTCTGGCCGCCCATCCGGTTCAGCTACAACACCGTCGACAGTTTCACCCCCCAGTCCGGCGCTGTCGCCCCTAGCTGGATGATGAGCCGCGACGCCCGCTGCGCCGGCTATCCCCTGCTCGCCGAGGATCCCGGCTGTAATTGGGGCACCTATCACTGGCTGGGCACCGACGATCGCGGCCGCGACGTGCTGTCGCGCCTGATCTACGGCTTCCGCATTTCCATCCTGTTCGGCCTAGTCCTGACCGTCCTGTCTTCGATCATCGGCGTCGCAGCCGGCGCGGTGCAGGGATATTTCGGCGGCTGGACCGACCTGTTGTTCCAGCGCTTCATCGAAATCTGGACCTCGGTTCCCGCCCTCTACCTGCTGCTGATCATCTCCAGCGTCATCGCCCCCAGCTTTTGGGTGCTGCTTGGCATCCTGCTGCTATTTTCCTGGGTATCGCTGGTGGGCATCGTGCGCGCCGAATTCCTGCGCGGTCGCAATTTCGAGTATATCAATGCGGCCCGCGCGCTTGGCGTCTCCAACCTCACCATCATGTGGCGCCACCTGCTGCCCAACGCCATGGTCGCCACACTGACCTTCGTACCATTCATCCTCTCGGGCTCCGTCGCCACCCTGACCTCGCTCGATTTCCTCGGCTTCGGCCTGCCTGTCGGCTCGCCGTCGCTGGGCGAACTGCTGGCGCAGGGAAAAAACAACCTTCAGGCCCCCTGGCTCGGCCTCACCGGCTTCTTCACCATCGCCATCATGATGACCCTCCTCGTCTTCATCGGCGAAGGCGTCCGCGACGCCTTCGATCCACGGAAGACACCGGCATGACCGCCCCCCTCCTCTCCATCCGAGACCTGAATATCCGCTTCGCCAATCGCGACGCGGCGCGACATGTTTCCTTTGACATCGCGCCCGGCGAAACCGTCGCCCTCGTCGGCGAAAGCGGTTCAGGCAAGTCAGTAACAGCCCTGTCCATCCTCAAGCTCCTGCCCCCGTCCGCCGCCGTCTGGGGCGACGTGACCTTCAAGGGCCAGAACCTGCTCGCCGTCTCCGATACCGAATTGCGCGCGGTGCGCGGCAACGATATTTCGATGATCTTCCAGGAGCCGATGACCTCGCTCAACCCGGTCCACACCATCGGCCGACAGGTTGCGGAAGTTCTCGCCATTCATAAGGGTCTGCGCGCCAACGCCGCCCGCGCCCGCACCATCGAGCTGCTCGACCAGGTCGGCATTCCCGACCCGGCCAGCCGCCTGGCATCTTATCCGCATCAGCTTTCGGGCGGACAGCGCCAGCGCGTCATGATCGCCATGGCACTCGCCAACGAGCCGGACCTGCTGGTCGCGGACGAGCCCACCACCGCGCTCGACGTTACCGTCCAGGCCCAGATCCTGCTGTTGCTCAAGCAATTGCAGCAGCGCCTCGGCATGGCCATGCTGTTCATCACCCACGATCTGGGCATCGTCCGGCGCATTGCCGATCGCGTCTGCGTTATGACCCAAGGCGAAATCGTCGAGACAGGCCCCGTGGCCCAAGTCTTCGACAATCCCCAACACGCTTACACCAAGCGCCTGCTCGCCGCCCAACCCAAGGGCCAGCCACCTTTGGCCAATCCCGACGCGCCGCTTGTGGTGCAAGCCACCGATATTCGCGTCTGGTTCCCCGTCAAAGCCGGGCTGTTGCGGCGCACCGTTGGCCATATCAAGGCGGTGGATGGCGTCGATGTCGCCATCCGCCAAGGCGAAACGCTGGGTGTCGTCGGCGAAAGCGGCTCCGGGAAATCCACGCTCGGGGCGGCGGTGTTGCGCCTCATTTCCTCGCAAGGCCGCATTGTCGTGCTCGGCAACGAAATCCAGCAGAAATCCTGGCGCGCCATGCGCCCGCTCCGCGCCGATATGCAGATCGTGTTCCAAGACCCCTACGGCTCGCTCAGCCCCCGCCTCTCGGTCGCCGGCATCATCGGGGAGGGCCTGGAAGTCCACGCGCCCCAGATCGGCAAGGCCGAGCGTGAGGCCCGGGTCATCCACGCCCTGGAGGAAGTCGGCCTGCCGCCCGAAATCCGCTTCCGCTATCCCCATGAATTCTCCGGCGGCCAGCGCCAGCGCATCGCCATTGCCCGCGCCATGGTACTGTCGCCCAAATTCGTCGTGCTGGATGAGCCCACCTCGGCGCTCGATGTGTCGATCCAGGCCAATGTGGTCGACCTGCTGCGCGAGCTGCAACAGAAGCACGGCCTGACCTATATGTTCATCTCCCACGACCTCAAGGTCATCCGCGCTCTCGCCAATACGCTGATCGTCATGCGCAATGGCCGCATCGTGGAACAAGGCCCCGCCGCCGACATCTTCGCGGCGCCCCAAGAGGACTATACCAAAGCCCTCATGGCCGCCGCCTTCGATGTCGCGGTGATCTGACGCGAAAACTTGAGCGTGTCGCCCCTATACATCCCCTCCATTCCCCCTAAACTGCAGTCACAAAACTGCCATCCGCCCGGGAGCGCCCCATGAAATTCGCAGCCCTCGCCATCGCCGCTGTTCTGATGCTCGCCCCGGCCCTCCCCGCCTTTGCCCAACAGGACAAGCCCGACACCTGGCTGCATGCCAGTTCCGCCATCGGCGAGCCGAAATATCCCGACGGCTTCACCCATTTCGACTACGTCAATGTCGATGCGCCCAAGGGCGGCGTGGTGCGCATGGGGGCGCTGGGGGGCTTTGATACCTTCAATCCGATTCTGCCCAAGGGCGAGGCCGCCGCGGGTCTCGGGCTCATCTACCAAACGCTGATGACGCCCTCGCAGGACGAGGTGCTGACCGATTACGGCCTGCTGGCCGAGGCGCTGAAGTTTCCCGCCGATTATTCCTCGGTCACCTTCCGCATGAATCCCAAGGCCAAGTGGAATGATGGCGAACCGGTCACCGTCGCCGACGTAATCTGGTCGTTCAACACCTCCAAGGAGTTGAGCCCGCAAATCTCCCAGTATTACGCCAATGTCACCGGCGTCACCGAAACCGCCCCCGGCGAGGTAACCTTCACCTTCGATCAGACCGGCAACCGCGAACTGCCCAAAATTCTCGGCCAGTTGATGATCCTGCCCCAGCATTGGTGGGAAGGCACCGACGCTAAGGGCAACAAGCGCAATATCGGCGCCTCGACCCTCGAGCCGCCGTTGGGCTCAGGCCCCTATGAGCTCGCCAGCTTCGAAGCCGGCAAGACCATCAGCTACAAGCGCGTCGAAAACTATTGGGGCAAGGATAACCCCACCCAGGTCGGCCAGAACAATTTCGACGAATACCGCATCGAGTTTTTCCTCGACCAGACCGTGGAATTCGAGGCCTTCAAGGGCGACCAGTTTGACTGGTGGGTCGAGCCTTCCGCGCGCGGCTGGGCGACCGCCTACGACTTTCCCGCCGTCAAGGATGGCCGGATCATCAAGGAACTGTTTGCCCAGACTTATAACGGCTCAGGCGTCATGTGGGCCTTCGTCCCCAATCTGCGCGACCCCAAATTTCAGGATATCCGCGTTCGCGAAGCGCTCAACTACGCCTTCGATTTCGAAGAACTGCAAAAGACCTTGTTCTTCAACCAGTACCAGCGCATCGACAGCTATTTCTTCGGCCTGCCGTTCAGCTCTTCCGGCCTGCCCGAGGGCAAGGAGCTGGAAATCCTCAATTCGGTGAAGGACAAAATCCCCGCCAGCGTTTTCACCACGCCCTATACCAACCCGGTCAGCGGCGATGCCCAGAAGCTGCGCGCCAACCTGCGCACTGCCCTGGGCCTGCTTACCGAGGCCGGCTATCACCTCGATGGCAACCGCCTCGTCGATGCCAGCGGCGCGCAGCTCAGCTTCGAAATTCTGCTCGATAGCACCACCATCGAGCCGGTCGTTAGCAACCTGACCACCAATCTGGGCCAGATCGGCATCAACGCGAACATCCGCATCGTCGACGGTCCGCAATATATCAACCGCGTCCGCAGCTTCGACTACGACATGATCTACGAGGCCTGGCCGCAATCCTTCTCCCCCGGCAATGAGCAGCGCTATTTCTGGGGCTCGGCCTCGGCCAAGGAAGAAGGCTCGCAGAACTATGCCGGCATCGCCGATCCAGGCGTCGACGCACTGATCGACAAAGTAATCTATGCGGCCGACCGCGACACGCTGGAAGCCGCCACCAAAGCGCTCGATCGTGTGCTGCTGGCCAATCACTATGTCGTCCCCAGTTACACCCTGCGCACCTCGCGCGTCGCCCGCTGGGACCGCTTCAGCCACCCCGATCCCCTCCCCGAATTCGGCATCGGCTTCCCCACCTTCTGGTGGTATGACGACGCCAAGGCCGCCAAGGTCGGTGGCGGGCAGTAACCCGCCGTCACGACATCGCGAGGCTGTAACCAATGGCTTAGCTGGCTCGAACTTCTCAATGCGAAACCAATCGCATCAGGAGTGCGAGCCATGCGGACCATCCATACGATCGCCTTGAGCGCCCTGTTGGCCGCTGCAGGCCTCACGATTCCTGCTCAGGCCGCCAGCACGGCGCCTGTTGTGGTCGAGCTGTTCACCAGCCAGGGCTGTTCGTCCTGCCCGCCAGCCAATGCCAATCTGATCACCCTCAGCCAGCGTCCCGACGTACTGGCCCTCAGCTTCGCCGTGACCTATTGGGATCGCCTGGGCTGGAAGGACACGTTCGGCAAGCCCGAATTTACCCAGCGTCAGGTGACCTACGAGCCGGCGCTAGCCCAGTTCGGTCCTTACACGCCGCAGATGGTGGTCAATGGCGCCACCACGGCCGTCGGCAACCACATCGCGGATGTCGAACGACTTATAGAGGACGCCCCGGCCTTGACTGGCCCCGCAATCGAGCTGGTCGGTGGTCATGTCGATATTGCTGCAGGCACCGCCCCGGCGTCAGGCGCCGATGTCTGGCTCGTCCGCTATGATCCGCAGATTCACGAGGTGCCGATCGGCCGAGGCGAAAACACCGGCCGAACCCTGCCCCATACCCACGTGGTCTATGACCTGCAGAACCTGGGCACTTGGAGCGGCGCACCGCTCGCTCTCGATCTCAGCGCGCCAGCCGCCGGCCTCAAGACTGCGATCCTGGTGCAGCAGCCCAATGGCGGTCCGATCCTGTCGGCCGCGACGGACTAGTAATCGCTCTCGTAGAACACGCCGAGGCTGGAATTGCCGTCCTGCCCGGCGGCGCCCTGCACCTTGAGATCATTGGTAACGTCGAGATTGATCGTCACCTTGCTCTGCCCATTGGCGCCGGCCTGCACGCCCAGATACACATTGTCCTGGATGTAGGTCCCCGCCTGCACCGCGACATTGCCCTTGTCATCGGTGACGACATCCAGATCGTCCAGCCCGGCCGCACCGCGCAGGCTATCGAGCAAGGATGGGTTCGAACTGCCTCCGACCAGTTCAGCCGCGGCGCCCGCCAATTTCGCCAGTTGCAATGGCGACAACTCGCCCATGCCGCGCTTGAAGATCAGCCGGCTCAACACCTCGTCCTGCGGTAGCATCGGGGTCGAAGTAAAGCTGACATTGATGTCCGACACTCGCCCGGACACCGTGACGAACACCGTAATGCCCTCGCCCTCGGTGCGCGCCACAAGGTTCAGTTCCGGGTCGAGATCGCCCACCAGCGTCACCGTCCCGCTTTCGAATGTGATCCGCTGCCCCAGGATCGCCAACCGCCCGCGATTGAGCGAGAACGCGCCCACCGGCTGGATATCGCCGATCGGTCCGGTCAGCCGCACCGAACCGCCCACTTCAGCGTCCAGCCCCCGGCCACGAATGAAAATCTGGTTCGGCGCGTTGACGGTAATATCCAGCAGCACCCCGCCCGGCCGCGTCTGCGGCACCGGCGCACCGGCGGCATCGACCCGAGCCCGCGCCAGGGTCTGCTCGACCGGCTTGGGCGTATTGACGTGCTCGACGTCGACCATCGTCGCGCCGCCGCCGAGGCTTTCCGGCACGGTGATGTCGGCTTTTTCCACCAGCACATTGCCACTCAGCAGCGGATTACCGGTCAGGTTGCCGGTCAGCGCCAGATTGCCCTGAACGGTGGCAACGAACATATTGCCATCGGCGTAACGTGCAGAATTCAAGGCGAGTTTAACATTGGCCGGGAAGCCGCCCGTCAGTCCAATGGAGCCCGACGCGGCAACCGATCCACCGGTGGCCAAGCCCGCCGTCAGGCTGTCAATCACCAGACTAGTGCCAGTCAAACTGGCCGAACCGCTGATGCCCTGCAGCCGCAAGTTCAGTTCGGGATCGATATAGCCGGCATTGCTGGTCGATACACGACCGCCAAATTTCGGCGACGCGATGCTGCCGGAAACTTGCGCACCCAGAGACACCGACCCGCTCAACTGGCCACCGCGATCGGCGACGAAACGCTGTGCTAGTGCTAACGGCGCGTTACCCTTGAGCGTGACATTAAGCCCGTTGCCGCTCAGCGGCACGGTTCCGGAGCCAGTCACGGTCAACCCGCCATTGCCATTGGCCGACAGGCTGTCCAGTGACACGGCGTTACGGGTAAAAGTCCCATTGGCGCTGACGCTCAATGGCGCGATGCCGAAATCCTTGATCGCCGCCGCGTTGATCCCAGTCCCGCGCACCTCGAAAGCCACGCGCGGATCGCTACCGGTGCCACTGATCGTCGCCCGCCCATCCAGCGTGCCGGCTAGCCCCAGGCTGGGCACCACCGCATTGGCAATAGACAG
Source organism: Devosia sp. UYZn731 (assembly GCF_040546795.1). Lineage (NCBI taxonomy): Bacteria > Pseudomonadati > Pseudomonadota > Alphaproteobacteria > Hyphomicrobiales > Devosiaceae > Devosia > Devosia sp. UYZn731. Next base: position 274,186 of record NZ_JBEPOL010000007.1, on the reverse strand, counting down.
CGGCAATTGGCTTATATCCAGCGCGATATTCAGCGCCTCGCCTGCCGACCCGTTGGCCGTAATGCTGCCCGAACCAACATCGAACCGAACCGCATCCAGCGATACCGTCGAGCCGGCCACGGTCAGCACCGTGGGTTTGGCCAATCGCGCGGCCAATTGCCCCTGTTGCAGGCTGGCCCGGTCCAGCGCGAGGCGATAGCCCTCGGCAATCGGCGCCAGTGATCCGGCGAGATCGACATTGGTGCCCGTTGCCAATGCGGCCTGGGCATCGAAGGTCGTGGTGTCGCCGTTTTGACCGGCCTTGGCCGCAAGGGTTGTGATGGTCACGCCCGCCGCTGCAATGTTGGCGCCATTGACGGTGCCGATCACGGCGGGCACGCCGAACAGATCGGCCACCCTCGCGTTGAAATCGGCCGAGCCAACGCGAATGTCATTAGCCACGAGGCCCTTCACATCGCCCTGCGCCGCGGCGCTTTGTTTGCCGTCAGCCGGCGCCAGCGTCACGCTGGCATTGAGTGCGCCCTGCGCCTTGATCAGCGCCAAAGCCGCGGCCACCGACACATCAGGCGACGCTGCCTCGAGCCGCCCCGTGAGCAATCCTGCCATGTCGCGCGACACGTCGCCGGTCACCCGCGTGCCGGCCGCCTGGAAATCCAGCCCCGTCAGCGCCTGCCGCGTGCCGTCCACCGCAATGGCGGCCACAAGGCTGGTCTTGAAACCGTCGAGCATGCCGTCGCCGGTGATATTGCCCGTCAGCCCGCTCTTGTCTGAGCGGCCGGAAAAACCCAGTGTACCCTGGCGGAAATCGCGCCCAGCCAATTGCCCTGCCGCAAGGCCGGCATTCAGATTGAGGTCCAGCACGCCATCCTGGCCCTTGGCCGTCCCCACCACCTTGACCGCGCCCTTGCCTTGTTCGCTCAGCAGCGCCAGGTCGGCCAGATCGAGATTGAAGGTAAAATCCGCCACAGCGCTGGAATAGGTGCCATCGGCCAGCAATTGCACTTGCTGGTTGCCCAGCTTGAAATTCTGCGCCGTCAGCCCCGCCTCGGTCCGCGCCACGCGACCGGAGAGTGCGACCGTGCCCGCCAGAATGCCATCGGCCACGTCGTCGTCGATCTTCAAGTTCGTACCGGTTCCGTCCAAGGTCAGGTCAAACCCGCCGGTCAGCGGGCTCAGCGTGCCGTTGGCCTTGAGCGACAGCCCGCCATCCAGTTCCCGCCCGGCAAGGCCGGAGAACGGCGAAATGCTGCTCGTCTCGATGGCCACGTCGCCCTTGAATTCAGGACCATCCAAAACGCCAGCCAGCCCCGCCGTCAGCGCCTTGCCGACCAGCCGGAACTGCGCCAGTTGCACCGGCTCGCCGGCATTCCACAGCCCGGCAATGCCCAGGCCGATACTGTCGCCCAAAGCCGCCTTGACCTCGTCCGCCGCCGCGATGCCCGCGATGGTACCGTCGCCATTGAAGGTCAGCCGCCGCTTTGTCGGATCGTTCAGATTGGCCGCAACCCCGCCCAGCGTCAGCGCCACGGTCTGCGCCGCGAAATCGCCGGTGGTCAGGCCCTTGACGTCGAGCGTCGAGCTCCAGTTTTCCGAATTGTCCTGACCGAAATTGATGGCCACCTGCGCGCCATTGACACTGACCGGCGCACCCGGCACCGGCAGCAGCACCGGCGTTCCCGCCGGATCAGCCACCACGGCATTGAGCGTCAACTGCCGCAGGAAATTATCCGGCGTGGTTTCGGCTGCGCCTTCGAGCAGCAATTGCCCGCCGCTGAGCTTCAATCCCGAAATCGAAAGTCCACCGCCGGTGCGCACCAGAGCATTGGCGGTCAGCGCGGACTCCGCACCGAAAAATGGCTGGTATTGCGGCGCCATCAGGCTCGATACCGGCCCGCGCAGATCGGCCGCGATGGCAAAGCCGTCCGCGGTCTGGTTCACCGTGGCGCCGCCGCCCAAGGCGGTCTGGCCATTGGCCTTGAGCGTCAACGTGGTCTGCAGGTTTGCCACCGGCCCCTTACCGGCAATCGCCAGCTCGACAGCGGGCTTGCCTTCGATATTGAGCAGGTTGGCCATCACCCCATTGGGCGGCTCGGTCAGCGTGACGCCGACATCGACCACATTGTCGGCCTTGGTATAATTGGCCATCAAGGCCAGCGTACCGCCCGGCCCGTCCAGCCGCACGATATCGAGCTTGGAGGTGAGATTGCCCCCCTCCAAGGTCAGCGCGCCATTGAGCGAAATCGCCGAACCCAGCCCGAAGACGCCCGCGCCGAACGTCACCTTGGGGATCGACAATTGTTCCAGGATAACCGCCACCGGAAATTCCGGAATGGTTAGCGTTCCCGCTTCGGCCGGAGGCAGGTCGACGGCGCCTTCGACCGGCTTGGCATTGCGCAGGTAATCGATTGAGTCCGCCGTCAGCGACTTGACCTCCAGCCGCCCAAGGAAGAGCGCACCCTGGTTCCAGGTCAGCCGCGCATTATTGACTCGCAGCCACACCCCTTCGGCGTCCGAAATGGTGATTTCCCGGATGGCGATATCCGAACCCAGCGCGCCCTCGATATTGCTGAGCCGGATTTGCCGCTCCGGCGTGGAGAGCCGGTCCTGCACGAGGCTGGTGAGCCAGTCCTTCTGCTCGTCCGGGCTCATCGTCATCACGTCCTGCGCGACGATGACCGCGGGCACGGCGACGGCCAGCCCCAGCACGACGAGCACGAGAACAACCAGCCGCCGCGGCAGCGATAGGAGGCGCGACATCAAAACGACTGTCCTATGCCGACATAGATGGCGTAATCCGGATCACCGGGCCGCTTGTTGAGCGGTATGGCGATATCGGCCCGCAAGGGTCCAAGCCCGGTATAATAGCGCACGCCGATACCGGCGCCGAGCTTGAGGTCCTCGAGGCCGGGGAAGCGATCCGCCGCCACATAGCCGCCATCGATGAAGCCGACGACGCCGATATCCTTGGTCACCTTGGCCCGCGCTTCGAGCGAGCCTTCGAGCAGATAGCGCCCGCCGGTGACATTGCCATTGCCGTCATCGACGCCGATGGACTTGAAGCCATAGCCGCGCACCGAGCCGCCGCCACCAGCGAAGAACAGCTTGTCAGGCGGAATTTCCGACAGTTCCGGCCCGATCAGCGCTCCGGCCTTCAGCCGACCAGCCAGCACGAATTGATTGTTGTCACCAAAGCCGAAATAGGTCCGCCCTTCCAGCACCAGGCGAGCCGCCGGATTGCCGTAGCTGAACTCGTAGAACGGCTCGACATTGGCCGAGGCGAAAATGCCGCTGGTCGGATCGACCGCGTCGTCGCGCCCGTCATAGGTTATGCCGCCATAAAGCCCCGCCAGCGAGAAATCGCGCGTGCCGAAGACGTCGTCGAACCGGCTGCGCTCATATTCCACGCCGCCCTCGAAGCTGATCTGGTCGGTCAGCGTATGGTTCAGCCCCAGCCGCCCGTTGATCGAGGTCTCGGTATAGGTTGGATAAAGCGTCCGCTCTGCCGAAATCGAGGCAACCAGGTCGGTGTCCGGCGTGAACACGCCCGGCTTGGTGAAGGTGCCGCCGAACTGATAGTCGAACTCTTCAGTATCGATCGGAAAGGCAATGCTGGCGATCTTGGCATCCAGCCGCAGTCGCTCGGCATGCCCGAACAGATTGCGCCAGAGATGAAAGCCCTCGATCCCCAACCCGTCGATGGTCGAGTACGTGGCCCCCACGCCAAAGCGTCGTCCCGGCAATTCCTGCACGATCAGGTTATATGGCAACAGCCCATTGGAGCCGATGGCATCGGCCGCCTGCAGCCGCGCCGCGCTGAACACTTCGAGCCGGTCCAGCCGCTTTTGCGCCAGAGTGACATCGTCGGGATCGTATTCCTGGCCCGGCACGATGCCGGTTTCCCAGCGCACGAAATCGGCGTCCATATTCTCGGTGCCGCTGACCACGATATCGCCGAACGCCGCCTTGGCGCCCGGATTGACCGTAATGGTCACATCGACGGTCGAGTTCGCATGGTCCGCGACCACTTCGCGATTGGCAATTTCGGCCTTGGCATAGCCCTGCTGCCGCCACGCCTCGAGCGCCAGTTGCTCGGCCTTGAGCACCACGCTGGAGCGCGCGATCTCGCCGCTGCCATAGCCCACGCTGGACACTGGCTCGACAAAATCGTTGGGATCATTGGTTGTCGGCGCCTGATTGACCACCTGCACCCGGTTGAACTTGAACAGCGGCCCCGGCGTCACCACGATCGCCACCGCGACCGGATCGGGCAGGTTCACATCCGGCGCCAGGCTCGAGGCTTCCACCCCGCCAACGCGAATGCTGATGCTGCCGCCGTAGTAGCCCTCATTATAGAGCGCCGCCAGAATCCGCCGATAATCGCCGCGCGCCTTGGCCAGCAATCCCGCCGCGCCCGAGGCGGGCTCCCCGGCATCAGCCACCAGCGCCGAGGCATTGCGCACCGTGGCTTCCGCCGAGCCAATCTGGGTCACCGACACATCGACCGTATAGGGCTGCGGATCGGCGATGACCGCATCGGCGTCCTTGTCCGACTGGTCTTCGAACAGCTTGATACCAAAAATTTCAAAAGCTGAAGCCTGCGGCGTCCATGCGACGCTCGCCAGCGGTAGGGCGATGCCAAGCGCCCCCAAACTCAATACTACCCGCGCCAGCTTCAGTGGACCGTTCCCGTCGCTCGTTCCGCCCTACCCGCCATCGGCGAGGACTGCCACCCTGACTCCGAGAGCCAGAAGATTCAGTTAAACTTGACTCTAATTCGAACACGCTGACGCCGTGCCCGCCCAGAACGCGTTCAACTCTGTGGCAAGTTTAGGGCTACCCCAAGGCAATGAACACCCACTGGATCACAAACTTTGCCCCTCGGCGCCAGATCGTTGCCGATAGGGAACACTTGAGCGAGGAACAGCGCCGGGCGTTGCTCCCCTCCCCTCGTCTTTCTATTCTTCTCCCCGTCGGGGAGAAGGTGGCGCGAAGCGCCGGATGAGGGTCTCGTCGCCACCGCTTGACTAGCTTCCGGTAGGGGGTCAGTTTGCCGCCCAACCTCCCACTCGGACTTGCCCAATGTACCCCACGCTCGACCCCGCCGGCTTCACCGTCTTCATCACCGGAGCGACCTCCGGCTTCGGCGCCGCCGCCGCCCGCCGCTATATCGCCGCCGGTGCCCGCGTCATCGCCTCCGGCCGCCGGGGCGATCGTCTCGCCGATCTCAAGGCGGAGCTCGGCGAGCGCTGCCACATCATCGAGCTGGATGTCCGCGATCGCCTTGCCCTCGAAGCTGCCATTGCGGGCCTGCCAGCCCCCTTCGACGCGGTCAATATCGTGCTCGCCAATGCAGGTTTGGCGCTGGGCCTGCAGCCAGCAGACCAAGCCAATCTCGATGATTGGGAAACCATGGTCGATACCAATATCCGCGGCCTGATGGTCACCATCCGCGCCCTGCTACCCGGCGTCATCGCTCGCGGCGGCGGCCATATCGTCACCCTGGGTTCGGTGGCCGGCGAATATGCCTATCCGGGCGGCAGCGTCTATGGCGCCACCAAGGCCTTCGTGAAGCAGTTCGCCATGAACCTGCGCAGCGACCTGCAAGGCAAGAATGTCCGCGTCACCAATATCGAGCCCGGCCTGACCGAAACCGAATTCTCGCTGGTCCGCTTCAAGGGCGACGACACCAAGGCGGCCGCCCCCTATGCGGGCACCACGCCGATGAACGGCGACGACATCGCCGAAGCCATCTTCTGGGCCACCACCCTGCCCGCCCACGTCAACATCAACCGCCTCGAAATGATGGCCACCACCCAGGCTTGGGGGCCATTTGCCATTCATCGCGAGGGGTGAGGCTCCTCTTCACCTCGCCCTTTTGGGAGAGAGGTGAAGACTGCCCTTAACAATGCGCTAACCATTCTGTTGCACCAGCAAAAAATCCGCCCTCATATGCGGGGATGAAACCCGCTGCCGCCTCGCCCGGTCTCCTGCTTGTCGCCGTTGTGCTGCTCTGTGCGGTTTTGTCATGGGTGACCTTTGCGGCAGCCACCAGCATGCCACGCATGGGTCTGACGCTCCTCGCATCCCCCGATGGCACCGTCGTCACCGTTGCGAGCGTCGACCTGAGCGCGCGGATCGACAATCCGGGCATCGTCCCGGGCGCCAAGCTGCGAGCCATTGGCACGGTGCCCGCCCCCGGCAGCGCCCCCGCTGACCCGATCCCGCTCGAGGCCGACGACGTCCGCCCCGAGCCCGATAGCCTGGACACCTATGCGGCGCTCGACGCCTTCTATGCCCGCCAATCCATGCTGGCGGCGATCCTGGCGCAGCCCAGCGTAATGCTCTATCTCGTCAACCCGCTGACCGGGGCAGATTACACCGCCGTGGCCTATCCCAAGAGCAGCCCGTGGTGGACGCTGCCCAGCGGCTTCTGGGTGCAGTTCCTCACCGGCATTGCGGGCACGCTAATCGCCGGCTGGGTCTGGGCGCTGCGCCCACGCGCGCTGGGGCCGATCATGTTCGCGCTGACCGCCGTCGGCCTGATCGGCGCCACCGCCACGTCGGCCCTCTATGCCAACCGCGAACTGGCCATCAACGGCGATTGGTTCGCCACGATGACCCCGATCAATCACGCCGGCTCGCTGACCTTCGGCCTCGCCATTATCGGTCTGTTCCTGAGCTATCCGCGCCCGCTGGTCCGCCCACGCTGGCTGCTGGTTCTGCCGCTGGCGCTGCTGGTCGCCATGGGGCTCGACCTCGCCAAGATCGGTGCCGGCCCGTCCCAGCTCTATCTATGGGTAGCGCTGGAAACGCTGGCCATTTTCATCACCATCGCCGCGCAGTGGTGGTCGACCCGCCGGCATCCGTCGGATCGCGCCGCGCTGGGCTGGATCGGCTTGTCGGTGATCGCCGGCGCCGGTAGCTATACCCTGCTGGGCGCCGCGCCTGTGGTGCTACACCTGCCCTTCGGCGTGCCGCAGAGCCATGTTACCGGCGTGCTCGTCGTCATCTATGTCGGCCTCGCCCTGGGCCTGCTGCGCTACCGTTTGTTCGAGCTGGGCCGCTGGGCCTATCGCATCCTGTTCTATACCGTGGGCGCGCTGCTGCTGCTTACCTTTGACGCCGTGCTGGTGGTTACGCTCGATCTCGATAGCGCTCCCGCTTTCGGGCTGGCGCTGGTGACCGTCGGTTTCCTCTATCTGCCTCTGCGCGACTGGCTCTGGCAGCGCCTGACCCGCAGTCGCCAGATCGAGGATCACCAGCTTTTCGCGGCCGCCATCGACGTGGCCTTCGCGCCCTCCCGCCAGGATAGCGCCATCCGCTGGCGCGATCTGCTGGTGCGCCTGTTCGACCCGCTGGAACTGGCCGAAGCCGATGCCGGCGCCGCCCAACCGAGCCTTACCAGCGATGGACTGACCCTGTTCCTGCCCGCAATCGCCGGGGCACCAGCGCTCCGCCTGGCCTATCCGTTCGCCGGCCGCGGGCTGTTTGCGCCCGAGCATCTGCAGCTTGCCAATCAACTCGTCACCCTCACCGAGCACGCCGAGGCCGGTCGCGCCGCCTATACGCGCGGTGTCGGCGAGGAGCGCCGCCGCATGGCCCGCGACCTGCACGACGATGTCGGCGCCCGCCTGCTGACGGGCCTGCACACCGCCGACACGGCCACGCGTCCCATATTGCAGGCTGCGCTCTCGGACATTCGGGCCATCGTCTCGGGTCTGTCCGGCGATGAAGCCAGCCTCGACCGCGTCCTCGCCGAAACCCGCCACGAAACCGCGCGGCGCATGGAAGCTGCCGGCATCGCGCTGGATTGGCCGGTCAACGATATCCCCGGCGACACCATCCAGCTCGACTATCGCCTGCACAAGGCGCTGACCTCCTCGGTGCGCGAAATCGTCTCCAACGTCATCCGCCATGCCGAGGCGAGCACGCTGGCCGTCAGTCTCGACCTCGACGGCGACCGCCTCGCCCTCCACTTCGCCGACAATGGCATCGGCCTCGCCACCACTGCTTTGGCTGGCGATAGCCAGGGCTTTGGCCTGCGCAACCTGCGTCACCGCGTCGAGGATGTCGGCGGCCGCCTGACCTTGGCCAATACCGGCAAGGGCACCGCCATCGGCCTCGACATCCCGCTGCGCGCCATCGTGCCCACCCCGGATCGGGGGCCGTCAGTCCTGCCCGAAGCGCTAGGGTCGGCGCCATGAACACGTCACCTCAAACCGGCCTCTGCCTCTTGGTGGAAGACCAACCGCACACGCGCGACTGGATGCTGGGCGTCCTCGACAGCGCCTTTCCCGGCCTGCGCGTCGCCACCGCTGGCACGCTCAAGGCCGCCCATCAATGGCTCGACACCAATGGCACCAAGCTCACCCTCGCCGTTGTCGATATCGGCCTGCCCGACGGCTCGGGCGTCGATATCGTGCGCCGCCTCGCCGCCGAGTTTCCCGATGCGCTGCCCGTCGTCGCCACCATCTATGACGATGACGCCCACCTGTTTGAGGCGATCGCCGCCGGCGCGCGTGGTTATGTGCTCAAGGATGAGGAGGCGAACCTGCTTGTGGGCTATCTCAAGCGCATCGAAAGCGGCGAGCCGCCGCTCTCCCCCTCCATCGCCCACCGTATGCTGGCCCATTTCCGTGGCCCCACTTTGGCCCGCCCCGACACCTCCGGCCTCAGCCCGCGCGAGACCGAAGTGTTAACCCTGCTGGCACGCGGCATGACCGTATCGGAGGCCGCTACCCGTCTGGGCCTTCAACCCCAGACCGTGGCGTCCTATGTTAAGGTGATCTATCAGAAGCTCAATATTTCGAGCCGCGCGGAGGCCACCCGCGAGGCGCTGAAACGGGGACTTGCCTGAGGCTCGAGGAGTTTTGTAATGCGTATCCTGTGGACTGTGCTTATCGTCGGCGCTTTGGCGGTCGTCATTTTCCTGCCCAAGGACTTCACGCTATCCGAAGTCCCTCGCCTGGTTGCCCAAGGCGGCGTCGCCGCTACAGCCCCAAAAACCTGATCGTATCGGGATCGACAGGCGCCCCCTCGGCCTCGCGCCGCTCCACCTCAGCCCATTCCCGGTCCCCCGGCGCCATCACGGTGCCATCTGCCCGCGCCGGCGCGCCACGCAGGCTTTCCAGATAGCGCCTGATCATCATCCCGAATATCTCGCGCCCGACGAACTTGTCCGGGTCCACGATCATCACGAAATGCCCCATGTTTCGCGGCGTTGAAATATCCCCGCCGCCGAACATCGGGATGAAATCGGTATCCAGCGTCGTGCCCGTCAGCAGCGCCGAAAACAGCGTCGCCACCCCGGCCAGCCCCGCGCCCTTATAGCCATAGCCCTGCCCGCCCAGCGGCAGCAGCATTTCCACCGCCTGCGGATCGGTCACCATCTGCCCCGCCGCATCCGCCGCCACGCCCTCGGGCAGGTCCACTCCCATCGAGCGATGCAGCAGCACCCGGTTCATCGGGATCGAGGACGTCGCCATATCCAGCAACCACGGCTTTTGCCCCGGCACCGGCGCGGCGAAAGCCAGCGGATTGGTGCCATGAAACCGCGCCGCGCCATCATGCAGCGCCACCATGGAATCGGTGTTGGTGGTGGCGAACGCCACGAACCCCGCCTCGGCCCCCGCCAGCGCATACGCCCCCGCCGCCCCCAGATGCGAAGAATGCGCAATGCCGACGCCGGCCACGCCATTCACCCGCGCCAGTTCGCACCCAACCTCGACCGCTTTATACGCCGCGTAATGCCCCAGCCCGTCGTCCCCATCCACCATGGCGCTGCCGGGCGCGCGAATATCGACCCTCAACTGCGGGTTCTTGTTCAGCCGCCCGCCCGCCAACATGGCGCAATAATGCTCCACCAGCCTGATGCCATGGCTGTCCACGCCGACCCGCGAGGCATGCAGCATCGCCCGCGTTGCCGCCTGCAACGATGCCTCGCTGGCCCCTGCTTGCCGCAAGGCCGCCGCTACCCGCACTTCCAGTTCCGCCAACGGAAACCGCGCGCCCTCACCCACCGCCATCTCATGCTCCAAGTTTATACTGGCAACGCCGCGCGACCCGTTTATTGTGACATCACACCTGCCACGAGATAATGCCCATGACCACCCCATCCCCGATCGATGCCGTCACCCGCGATCTCTGGCAGGTCATCGCCGCCGTCGACGAGACTCCTGTGGGCATCGTGCAAACCACGCTGCTGCTCGACCAGCGCATCGCCTTCTCCCGCGACACTGAGGGCACGCCTGTCGTCTGGCTCCGCACCAATGAGGAACACGGCGACACCATCGACCTGACGAGCATCACCGCCCGCCTGCCGGTCATCACCGGCTACGGCTATATCTGGACCAGCTTTGGCAATCCGCCCGACCACCTGTTCCCCATTCCCGAATATGCCGAGAGCGACCGCGTCAACATGAGTTGCGGCTCCATCGGTGTCGGCTCGTCGGCCCCGCGCATCGTGGAAAACTTCCTCGACATGGGCCACTTCCCCTATGTCCACACCGACATTCTGGGCGCCGAGCCGCATACCGAGGTCAAGGAATACGACGTCGAAGTCTCCGAGGAACGTGACGAGGTCCTGGCCACCCGCTGCCGCTTTTTCCAGCCCCGCGCCGCGCTGAGCGCCACCGAAGGCATCGAGGTCGAATATATCTACCGCGTGCCGCACCCGTTCTGCTCGGTACTCTACAAATCCTGCCCCGAGGACGTGACCCGCCAGGACGTCATCGCCATTTTCCTGCAGCCGATGACCGCCGAAACCACCCGCGCCCACCTGCTGCAATCGATGATCGACAGCACCTCCACCATCACCGACCTGCGCCGCTTCCAGCAGACCATTTTCGGCCAGGACAAGCCGATCCTCGAAAACCAATACCCCAAGCGCCTCCCACTCGACCCCCGCGCCGAAACCCCCATCCGCGCCGACAAATCCGCCATCGCCTACCGGCGATGGTTGAGCCAGAAAGGCATCACCTACGGCACGATTCCGATGGCGAGCTGAGGATTGAGGGCAAGCCGACCAGAAATGGCCCGATCTCGCCCCACCCGCCGACCTTCCCGCGGACTTGATCCGCGGCCCACTCTCCACACGCTTTGCATGCCCATAAAGACCCGCGGATCAAGTCCGCGGGAAGCGCCAGTGGGTGTGATATTCCCTCGAGCCGCCCCGTACGCCAGGGTAGCTGTCCCAAACTCCATCGATCGTGGCGCGATCCGACCGACCCCGGATCAACTCCAATGACCCTCTCCACCACCGACACCACCTGGTACCCCGTCGCCTCCAGCACCGATCTCCCGCTGCGCCATGTCTTCCACGGCCAGCTCCTTGGCCGCGAACTCGCCATCTGGCGCGCCGACGACGGCAATGTGAACGTGTGGGAAAACCGCTGCCTGCATCGCGGCGTGCGCCTCTCAATCGGCATCAACGAGGGCGCCGAGCTCAAATGCCAGTATCACGGCTGGCGCTACGCCAACCGCTCAGCCGGCTGCACCTATATCCCCGCCCACCCCGCCGACGCCCCCGCCCGCCGCATCACCAACACCACCTATCCGGCCATCGAAGCCTTCGGCCTAGTCTGGTCGGCCAACAATGGCGCTGGCGACTTTGCGTTCCCCGGTGATGCCGATCAGGACTGGCTTGCTCTACGACCGATGCCAATCAATGCTCCGGCAGACGACGTATTGGCGGCGCTCGAGCAGTATGCGGTGACCGCTGAAAAGGGCATTCTTGGCGTGGCTACCGTCGCTACACGCCTGCCAGGCTTTGCGGTGAAGCTAACCGCCGAACTGACAGAGAGAGATCATAGCATCCTCTACTTCGTACAGCCTGTAGACTCTAATCGCAGTGTCGTGCGTGGCATGCTGGATCACGCCTTCCCCGATGTCGTGGAGCAGCTCAGGCGGCATAATGATGGCCTGAAGACGCTCCGCGACCGCCTCGAACGCGCCGCCGCCCGTAAGCCCGTCCCCGAACCGCTCAGCCCCAGCTTCGAAAAGGTCTCGGTCGAACTCTCCAGCATGCCCGAAATCACCATCGGCAGCGCGCTCACCCTGCGCGCCGTGATCAAGCGCAAATGGGCAACCGCCACCGGCATCACCGCCTTCGAACTGGCCGCGCTCGATGGCAATCACCTGCCCACCTTCCAGCCCGGCGCCCATATCGACGTGCACCTGCCCAATGGCCTCAGCCGCCAATATTCCATCACCAATGGTCCCGGCGAACTGCTCAGCTACACCATCGGCGTCAAGCGCGACCTCGCCTCCAAGGGCGGCTCCGAAGTGCTGATCGACGCCGTCCGCGAAGGCGACGTGCTGGCCATTTCCGAGCCCCGCAACAACTTTCCCCTGCGCCGCGATACCATCCGCACCGTGCTCATCGCCGGCGGCATCGGCATCACGCCCATCCTCTCGATGGCGCGTTTCCTCGCCAAGTCCAACCTGCCCTACGAGCTGCACTACATCGTCCGCTCAGAGGACCAGATCGCCTTCCGCGACCAGATCGACGCCCTTGGTGCCAACGTCACCCTCCACATCGGCCTACCCCGCCAGGCCGTCGCGCAGACCATCGCCAACACCCTCGGCGCCCACAGCTTCGCCCAGCACGTCTATATCTGCGGCCCCGGCTCCCTGCTCGAAACCGTGCGCAACACTGCCGCCGATCTCGGCTGGCCCGACGAAGCCGTGCACTACGAATATTTCCGCAACGACCGCGTCATCGACGACAGCTCCGCCTTCGAAATCGAACTCGCCCGCTCCGCGATGACGCTGCACATCCCCTCGGGCAAAACCATCCTCGAGGTCATGCGCGAAGCCGGCCTGCAAGTCTCCTCATCCTGCGAGCAAGGCGCCTGCGGCACCTGCCTCACCGGCGTCATGGAGGGCACCCCCGACCATCAGGATGTCTATCTCAACGCCAGTGAAAAGCGCGCCAACAACTGCATGATGACCTGCGTCTCCCGCTCGCTGACCCCTCGTCTCGTGCTGGATATCTGAGCCATGGCAATCACCCTTTACGACTTCGAACTCTCCGGCAATTGCTACAAGCTGCGCCTGCTGATGAGCATTCTCGGCGTCCGCTACGACATCATCCCGGTTGATTTCTACCCCGGCCGCCAGCACAAATCCGACTGGTTCCTCAAGCTCAACCCGCTCGGCCAGCTTCCAGTGTTGGTCGATGACGGTCTGGTCCTGCGCGATAGCGGCGCGATCCTCGCCTACCTCGCCCGAAAATACGACCCAACCGGCCTGTGGTTTCCCACCGAGCCGGCCCAGCTTTCCGAAGTTTTGCAATGGCATGCCTTCGCCGATGACATCACCGCCACGGCTTCCGCCGCCCGCCTGGCGCTGGGCATGTTCTACGATTTCGACCTGGCCAAGGCGCAAGCCGGCGCCCACCGCCTGTTCCGACTGATGGACGAACACCTCTGGTTCGGTGAGCGCGAGGGCCGCGACTGGCTTTGCGCTTCCCAACATCCGACCACCGCCGACATCGCCTGCTTCCCCTACGTAATGCTCAGCGAGGAAGGCAACATCTCGCGCATGGACTACCCCGCCATCCGCCGCTGGAGCGATCGCGTGCGCCGCATTCCCGGCTTCACCGTCATGTCGGGCATTTTCCCAGCCGGGCGGGCGGCAGCCGAATAGGTCGAAACCTGCCGGCTCGCCTCCCGACCGGTGCTGGTGTTTTGGTGCTACGCCCCAGCTTCCATCCGCTTGGCCAACTGCTCGATCACCGTGCCCCAACCGTCGTAAAACCCCATTTCGGCGTGCATGTTGCGGTCGGCATTATCCTTGTGCATCACCTGGGCGAGGTATTCGGTGCCGTCGGGATGATCCGCCAGCGTAATGATCGCCGTCATGAACGGTTGAGCGGCCGGCCGCCAGCCGCCCGTCAGCGCGTTGGTGAAAACGATCCGCTCGCCCTCGACGACATCGAGGAAGCACGCGTTCAAATGCGGTCCGAACTCACCGCCGTTCTCGCTCATCAGCGTCTGGAACGCCCCACCGGCGCGCAGCTCCATATCCACCACCTTGCACCTGGCCGGCTCCGGTATCCACCACTGCTCGAAACTGCGCGCATCGGCCCAGGCGCTCCACACTCGCGCACGGGGCGCCTTGATGACGCGCGAGATCGTCAGGTCAGTATCGGGATTCAGCATGAAGTTCATTTGGGTGTTTCCTTGTCTTGCGTCTTGAGCACGAATTGTTCCAGCCTGTCGGTGCGCCCCTCCCATAGGGCGCGCTGATCGTTCAGCCACGCCTCGATGGTGGCAAAGCGCTGTTTGTCGATGGCGCAGGTGCGCACGCGACCCTCCTTGCGGGTCTGGATCAGCCCGCTGCCCTCCAGAAAATGGATGTGCTTCATGAACGACGGTAGCGCCATGTCGAACGGCTTGGCCAGATCGCTGATGCTGGCCGGCCCGCGCCCCAATCGCCCCAGCACCGCCCGCCGCGTCGGGTCCGCCAAAGCCTGGAAAATGCCGTCGAGCTGTTCTGATTGCTGAGCCATAAGGCTAAGTATCATCGCAAAACACTTAGTGCAAGAGCTAAGTGATGCCAGCGGCCATATCCCGTCCAAGGGTACAAAAAGGCCGCGACACTGATATGCATCGCGGCCGATGACGCTGTATTCAGGGTGTTATTGAATGGGGGTGAAGGTTACATGCGCCACCGGGCCATTGACGTCCCAGTTCCATTCCTTGGGCGCGTCGGCATCGCCACGAATACCCGTATGGTGGGTGATGACGCCATTTTCGGGATCGCGCTCATTGCCGCCGCCCAGGGCGCCAAGAAAGCCCTTCTTCTCGCTGTTCTTTTCCGAGCCAGCATCATAGCCGCGCACGTCGATAGTCATCGGCGCCGTCAGGCTGAAGCCATCGACACCGGTAAAGCCGGAAAAGCCGTCATTGGTGTTGCCGAGCATCCAGACGCCGTCGATCAGTGGGTGCTTTTCATCGACATGCACATAGAGCACGCGCGTCTGCCCTGGCAGCGTATGGATCGCCAGTTGCGCATCGCCGATGGTGGAATCCTTATTCATCGCCGCCATCACGCTATACATGCCGATATTGCCGCCTTCGGCGACCGGCACCAGCGGATCGCTGGCCTTGTCGCCCAGCTTGAACAGCGGCGCCGCGTCGCTGGTGTGGCTCTCAACCACCGATGGCGAAAAGGGCTGGCCAGTCAGCACATTCTCGATGGTGATCATGATGGTCTTGCCACCCTCGCTCATCATCGGCGATCCCATGGCCGCGGTGTCGTTGGCCATCATCATGTCGTTCATCATGGCATCGGGCGCCATGGCATTTTGGGCGAATGCGGGCACGGTAATGGCTGCAAGGGACAGTATCGAATAGGCAATAGCAGTCCTGTGGCTCAAACGGAGAGTCATGGCGAATTCCTCACGATGTGGTTTGCTGAATTTTGTCGCTAGGACGATCATCTTGCCGCCCGTGACCATGAGTTCGCGGGCACCGAACGGAAAGTTACGTCCGGCGGGAAAATAGAGTTGCCACTACTGACAAAGAGCCGCCGCGAGCCCTAGCCGATCGGCGGATACTGATGCACGCCGCCCCGGAAATCGGTGACCTCGTACTGCCCGTCCGGCATCGCCTCGATGCTGCTGGCCCCGATATCGGCCTTGCCGTAACCGCCGGGGATATCGAGGATATAGGTCGGTTGGCACAGCCCTGAAATGGTACCGCGCAGCGCCGCGACCAGCTTCTGGCCTTCGTCGATGCTCAGTCGGAAATGCGATGTCCCCGGCGCTAGGTCGGGATGGTTCAGGTAGTAGGGCTTCACTCGATTCTCGACAAAGACCCGCATCAGCGCCGCCAGCGTCTCGACATCGTCATTGACGCCCCGCAGCAGCACCGACTGGCTCAGCATCACGATGCCCGCATCCACTAGCCGCGCACAGGCGCCCCGCGCTGCCTCACCCATTTCGCGCGGGTGATTGGCGTGGAGCGCGATATAGACCTGCTTGCCACACGCCTTGAGCGCCGCGATCAGTTCGGCGTCGCAGCGTTCCGGCTCCACCACGGGCACCCGGGTATGGAACCGCACGATCTTCACATGCGGAATCTGCGCCAGCCGCTCCATCATCGCCCGCAGCCGTCGCGGCGACAGCACCAGCGGATCGCCCCCGGTCAGGATCACTTCCCAAATCTCGGTATGGCTCTGGATGTAGCCAAACGCCGCCTCAAGCGCCTCGGGCGCCAAAGTGCCCAGCCCCTGCGGCCCCACCATTTCGCGACGGAAACAGAACCGGCAATAGACCGGGCAAACATGCACCGCCTTGAGCAGCACCCGGTCGGGATACCGATGCACGATCCCCTCGAGGGGCGAATGCGCCAGATCGCCAATCGGATCGGCCCGCTCGTCCGGCGTCGTCACCAGTTCGCGCGGATCGGGCACGAATTGTCTGGCGATGGGATCGTTGGGGTCGTCATGATCGATCAGCCCCGCCATCGTCGGCGAAATTGCCAGCGCATATTTTTGCGTGACCGCCGCGATGCCGTCGTGATCGCCAACCTCGATCAGCCCGGCTTCGACCAGTTCATCCGTGCTCTTGATAGCGCGGTGCACTGTCATGTCCCCGCCTCCACGACTGGCGCCCACATCACCCAATCGATTTTCGGCGCACCCGTCGCCAGCATCACCACGCGGTCGAATCCCATGGCGATCCCGCTCGCCTCCGGCATGATCGCCAGCGCGGCCAGGAAATCCTCATCCAAAGGATAAGCCTCATCATAGAGCCGCCGCTTCTCCTCCATCTCGAGGCCAAACCGGCGACGCTGCTCGTCCGCATTGGTCAATTCGCCAAACCCGTTGGCCAGCTCGACCCCGCAGGCATAAACCTCGAACCGCTCTGCCACCCGCCCGTCGCGCCCCGATTTCCGCGCCAATGCGGCCTCGGCCGAAGGATATTCATCCAGGATCGTAACTCGCCCCAGGCCGAGTTGCGGCTCGACCTTTTCGGTCAAAACCAGGCTGAACAGATACGACCAGGTGTACTCGTCGGGCACGCCCATGCCCCGCCCGCGCATCTGTGCCGCAAGGCCCGCCGCATCGGTCGAACCGTCCGCATCCATGCTCGCCAACAGGTCAATTCCCGCGTGGCGCTCAAAGGCCTGCACCACGCTCAACCGCTCCGGCTCGGCAAATGGATCGCATTCGCGGTCGCGATAGCGCAGCACGCTTGTCCCCGCGCCCGCCGCCGCCAATCGCAGCATGGCGGCGCAATCGTCCATCACCGCCTCATAGCCCTCGCCCACCCGATACCATTCCAGCATGGTGAACTCGGGGCTGTGCAGCGGCCCGCGCTCCCGGTTGCGCCATACATGCCCCAGGCTGGCAATCCGCTGCTCGCCCGCCGCCAGCAGCTTTTTCATCGTGAACTCGGGCGACGTATGCAGATACAGCGTCTCGGCCTGCCCGTCATTGCCGATGGCCATGGTTGAAAACGCGTGCAAATGTGTCTCGTTGCCAGGCGAACGCTGCAGCCCCGGCGGGTCCACCATCAAGAAATCCTGGTCCACCAGATAGCCCCTGATGGCGGTCTCGATGCGGTTGCGCGCCAATAGGATCGGTCGCCGGTCGGCGTGAACCGCAGGCGTCCACCATGGCGATTGCGCGATTGTGGCCAACAGCTTTGCTCTTTCGTGCTCGGGACTGGCAGTTTCGGCGGAATTGAGGTATCGGGGCACCCAACCACCAATTAGTGCGCCCGGATCGTCTCTGTTGCCGCTCCTTTAGGCCGCCGCCACCGCTTGAACAAGGAAGAATAATGGTCAAGGTCATCGCCTCCTCGCTGCGCAAGGGCAATGTCGTCGAACAGGACGGCAAGCTGCACATCGTGCTGACCGCCGAGAATGTGCATCCCGGTAAGGGCAATTCCATCACCAACGTCAACATGCGTCGCATCCAGGATGGCGTGAAGGTCGTCGGTCGCTGGCGCACTGTCGAAATGGTGGAAAAGGCCGACGTCGACGAGCGCGAATATGATTACCTGTATGGCGACGGCGAGGGGTTCCACTTCATGAACCCGGAAAACTTCGACCAGATCACCGTGACCGAGGACGTCATCGGCGACGACAAGGCCTATCTCACCGATGGCATGAAGGTTTATCTCAAGACTTTCGAAGGCGTCGCCATCGCGCTCGCTCTGCCCCAGCGCGTAACCGCCGAAATCGTCGAGACCGAGCCAGTGGTCAAGGGCCAGACGGCATCGTCTTCCTACAAGCCCGCTTTGCTCAGCAATGGCCTGCGCGTCATGGTACCGCCCCATATCGGCGCCGGCACTCGCATCGTGATCCTGACCGAAGACAATTCCTACGTCGAGCGCGCCAAGGACTGACCTGCGGCTTTTCGGCGCAAAGCAAAAACGCGCCAGTGGCGCGTTTTTAGCGGGTCTAGCCCGGAGCTACGCTCGCAGGGCCGAGCCCCCGGGCGCACTCTACGATTCCTTGTCGATTTCCTCGGCAACATCCAGCCAATTGGCGACGGCGCGTCCGGGTGGCGCACCCTCGGCCAGCCATTGGTCATAAGCCATCTGGCGCATATGCATGTCCTTGGCGCGCAGCCAATAATGAAAGCTGCGCCCTTCGGGGCGCCCATCGTGCTCCCATAAGAAATATGCCGTGCGCCTGATGGCTTCGGCCACTGCCGTATTCTTGCGCATTATATCTGCCGCATGACTGGAAATTGGCGCGGAGCTTGGCTCCGCGCCAAGTGAGCTTAAGCGGCCTTGCGGTTGGCGACGGAGGTCGCGACCTGCGACAGCTTTTTGTCGGTGGCGACTTCCTCCTTGAGCGTCGCATCGAGCAGGGCTGCCGCATCGGTCAGGCCCATCTGGATTGCCCAGGTCTTGAGCGTGCCGTAACGGGCGATTTCGTAGTGCTCGACCGCCTGCGCAGAGGAAACCAGGCCGGCGTCCAGCGCCACGGTGCCCTTGAAGTCCTCCATGATGGACTTGCCTTCTTCCAGAATGCCCAGAATCGCGTCGCAGGTCTTGCCGCGAGCGGGCTTGCCGATCAGCTCGAACACCTGCTCCAGCCGATCGATATGGCCCTGGGTTTCTTCGGCGTGCTGCTCGAAGCCGGCCTTGAGTTCGGGGGCGGTTGCGGCCTTGGCCATCTTCGGCAGGTTCTTCACGATCTGCTTTTCGGCGTAGTAGATGTCCTTGAGGGTATCGAGAAAGAGGTCGTCGAGAGTTTTTTCTTCGGCCATGTGTTTGCACTCCAGTGGTGATGGGGTGACGCTGGTCAGTGAACGAGAATCCCCTGACGAAGTTCCGACCTGATCAATGAATCCAAGCGTACAAAGGGCGCGGATTGCGCCGTCGCCATTTCGGCGATATCCCGCACTAACCCTATCGCCACCGCCAAGCAGGACCTCGCGTGACCACATTTTCACTGATCCAGAGCATGGACCTGACCGCCGCGAACACTTTTGGCTTGTCTGCCAGTTCCCGCTTGGGCGCGATCATCACCAGCCCGGATGAATTGACCGCGGCCTATGACTATGCGCGCGCCCATGGCCTGCCCGTGCATGTACTGGGCGGCGGCAGCAATGTTATACTGTCACCGCAGTTTGACGGGCTCACCTTACTGATGGCCATCAAGGGCAAAACGCTGATTGGTCAGGATGGCGAAAACAATATCGTCGAGGCCGCGGCCGGTGAAACCTGGCACGATTTCGTCGTCTGGACGCTCGACAACGACCTGCCCGGCCTCGAGAACCTGGCGCTGATCCCCGGCACGGTCGGCGCCTCGCCGGTGCAGAATATCGGCGCCTATGGGCTGGAACTGGCCGACCGCTTCGACAGCCTCACCGCCTTTGATACGCAAACTCGGGCCTTATGCACCTTCAGCGCTGCCGAGTGCCGCTTCGCCTATCGCCAGAGCGTCTTCAAGGCCGAGCCGGGCCGCTACATCGTCACCAGCGTCCGCTTCGCCCTGCCGGCCCAATGGGCGCCGATCCTCAACTATGCCGGTCTTAACACCTTGCCGCCCGACAGGTCCCCCCGCGCCGTCATGGACCAAGTCATCGCCCTGCGCCAAAGCAAGCTGCCCGACCCCAAGAAAATCGGCAATGTCGGCTCGTTCTTCCACAATCCAGTCGTGACCGCCGACGTCCACGCCACCGTCCGCGCCGCCAATCCCACCGCCCCTGCCTATCCGCAGCCAGACGGTAGCATTAAACTTTCCGCCGGCTGGCTGATCGAGCAATGCGGCCTCAAGGGCGCCCGCGAAGGGCAGGTCGGCGTGTCAGATCGCCACGCTCTGGTGCTGGTCAACCACGGTGGCGGCACCCGCGCTGAAATCGAGGCCCTGGCCGCGCGGATCAAGGCGACCGTCTTCGAGCGTTTCGGCATCGGGCTGACTGCCGAGCCTGTATTCTACTAGTCGCCGAGTTCCAGCACGATCCGGCTCTTGAAGTCGCCTTCCCACCACATCGGGAAATTGGTGCCCCATTTATTGTTATGCACGTTGAACCGCAGGCCCTGCGACAGGTCGGGCGGCTCTATTGCGAACGGCATAAACGAGCTGGCGGCCGGCGCCACCAGCGCGGTATCGAGCAGAGTCACTGTGAGCAGTACGTCGCCGATGTGAGTGCGAACAGCGCTGACGCCCTGAAGCTGCCCACCGCCCTTGCGGGCGATCCGCGCCCCATCTTGCCACAGGCCTAGCTTGCAATAATCCCACACCGTACCACCCTGCGGCGTCAGGACAATGAAACTGGCCTCGGGCATGCGATTGGCCGGCTTGTCGCGCAGCACCCAGCTCAGCTCGATCCACCGGGCGCCGAGGGCCCGGGCCGTCATTTCCACCTGTCGCGGCGCCCCCAGCGTCTCGTAGGCCTCCATAGGCAGCGTGCCAACCGCAGTTACGCCCGCCACCCCGGCGAAACGCGGCGCAAACACCCCATTCCGAGCGGTCTTGGCGTGTTCCAGTCCCGGCTTGTCATGATCCAGAATGGCCCATTCAAGTCGGTGCTGCAGATAGCTGTCGAGGTGTTTTTGCAGCTCGGCGCTGTCGTAGCTCTCATAGCGATAACCGATCAGCGTGCCGTCGCGTCCGGTGAGGCCAATACCATCAGGGCGTGTGATCGAGACCACATCGCCGGTCGTGGCGTCCAGCGCCACCACCCAGCCATCCACCCGTAGTTCGCTCACCTGATGTAGAGGCTCCGATGGCTCCGGCCCGACCTCCAGCTCGGCCAGCGCGCGCTGTGCCTCACCGCGATCTTCGTGCCCCAGGCCCGCTACCGCCGCGTCGATATAGTGTCGCTGTTCGGCCCAGGAGGCCTCCGCATAGGCAAAGCGATAATCGGCCCGCCGCGCTGCTTCGAATGCCGGCCGGTCCCACGCGGTCTCGTCGCGCAGATAGGTCTTGATGTCGACCCCGCAGGTGTGTTCGGCCACCATTGCCAGCCCGCGCCCGAAGGCCAGCCGTTCCGGCGTGAGATCGCCCACCGCGTAACCATCGTACAGCCGCTGCAACTGCCGAAATTTTGCGATCTTGACTGGATCGCTGCCCGCGCCGTGGATCCAGCTATCGCCGATCTCGATATCGACCACGGGAAACTCATCCCGCCGCGCCCACATCGCCGCGCCGAACGCGTCCAGCGTCGATGCCTTGACCGTCACCCCGGGATGAGCATGAGCCAGCGCCCGATAGGCCTCCACCGTCTGCCCGACGCTTTGCGGCCCGATATTGTCGTTGGTATGCGCAAAGCTCAGCCCGATCTCCAGCCCCGCTGGAAAATCGGTTTCACCATAGGAGGCCTGATACATCACCACGACCTCCTGGCCACTCGGCGCACGCCAGCGGAAAATCGGCGGCACATCCGGCACCGGGCTCGCTGTATTGACGCCCAGATGCAGGAACCGGATTCCTCCCTCCGCCAGCAGCGGCACCATGCCCAGTGTTTGGCCGGGCACGTCGGTCATCTTGGCCGCGATCGTGCTCCTGCCGAAGCGGCGATCCAATTCCTGCCCATAGCTCAGCCCGGCGCGAAACAACGCGGGCGACATCAGCTCGGTGTGAGTGGTGTAGGGCAGCCCATGCCACACGATCAGCCCGCGCTCGATGGCCCGCTCCAGCCGCGCCACCTTGGCAGCGTCCTGGGTATTGAGGTGATCCCAGATCAGCCAGGCCCCCGTGGTCCACACAAAGGCCGGGGCGGCCGGGTTCTCGGCATAGAAATGCTCGGCGGTGTTCAGCGCCTGGGGGATGAACTGCTCGTGATATTGCCGCCGCACTTTTTCGGCATGGTCGGTAAACCCGATGTCGAGATGGGTCTTGAACACCAGATGGATGGTTTTGTCGGTCATGCCCGCCTCGAATTTCATATCGCCGCCTCGCTCTATCGCGATTCTGGTGGCGCCGTCGCAACGTTGCAATAGGTTCGAAACCGATCCGCCAGCCACGCATTACCCCATTTCAGTAATTTGGTCTTGCTCACGCTATCGCGGACCATTAGCCAACGCTGCAGCACACTCTGAAGGATGTAGGCGTGACTGAACTCAAACGCCTCCATTCCCTCGACGCCGCTCGCGGTATCGCCGCGCTGGCGGTGGTGGTCTGGCACTGGCAGCACATGTACCTGATCGGCGGCGGCAAGCTCACCGACCGCACCATCCAGCCGTTCTACGACCTGCTGTTTCCGCTTTACCAATACGGCTGGCTGGCGGTGGAGTTCTTCTTCACGCTGTCGGGTTTCGTGTTCTTCTGGCTCTATGGACAGGCCATCAGCCAAAAATCGCTGAGCCTCGGAAAATTCTGGCTGGCTCGGTTTTCGCGGCTCTACCCGCTGCATTTCATCACCCTGATCGTGATCGCCGTACTGCAGGTCAACCTGATGGCCAATGGCCATGACAGCTTCGTCTATGGCGGCACCACTTGGCCCAATTTCACGCTCAACCTGCTGTTTTTGCAATATTTCATCCCCGGCTGGACCTTTAACGGCCCCGAATGGTCGGTCGGCGTCGAAATCCTGCTTTACGTGCTGTTCTGCCTCTATTGCCGCCTGCTCAGGCCGCACTGGATTGTGCCTCTGCTTGGCGCGGTGGTGGTCGGCCTGTGGGTGATGCAGACCCAATGGGCACTCGGCCGTGGCATTATCGGCTTCTTCGCTGGCGGCGTGGTTTATGAAGCCTGGCGCCGGCTGCGCGACCGGCAGTGGATGCCCTCGCTCGTCGCGCCCATCTTCGGCCTCACGGTCGTCTTGTGGCTCTATGCCATTGTGGAAGCAAAGTACCACCCACTCACCAGCTGGCTAAACAGTTTTGGCATGATCGGCTGGTGGTGGGTCGAGATGGGCTTCCGCCTCGGCCTCGTGCCGCTGACCGTTTTCGCGCTAGCCCTGCACGAAGGCCATGGCGCAAAGTTCTGGCAAAAACTCTCGCCCATCGGCGACCTTACCTACGCACTCTACCTGTGGCATTTCCCGCTGCAACTGGCCATCGCCTCGGCTGTGATGCTGGGCGGCCTGCCGCTGGCGCCGATACAGTCGCCATTCGGTTTCCTCGCCTTCTTCGCCGTGCTGATCGCTATCTCGATTGCCAGCTATCGCTGGATCGAGCGTCCGGCCCAAAGCTGGATTCGGGATCGCTTCTCGCCCCGCCGCGCCAGCGTCGAAGACCCAGCTTAGGCCTTGCCGCTCAACCTGCTGTCGAGCAGGTCGCCGCTGGCGCGCAGGATCGGATAGGCCACGCTGGCGAACAGCGAGTTGATGGTCTTGAGCGCCCGTAAGGTCTCGAGGTGGATATTGCTGGTCTCGATGCTGTCGGCGCCGCCGTTTTGCAGCCGGCGCAAATGCTGGCCGTGGCTGGCGCGCTCGGCCCAGCCCATAGCTTCCTTTTCCGACAGCAGCTTGCGGGCGGATTCGCGATCCTGCGATACCAGCACGTTGAGCGCCAGCTGCATGTTGGCCATCACCCGGTGGTGCAGTTCGTTGAGCTCGCGCCAGCCTTCCGCCGAAAATGACAGCTTCTGGTCGCGCCGACGTTCGGCCAGCCGCAGCAGCGTCTTGGAGATGGCGTCGCCGACATATTCCAGATTAATGGCAAAGCTCGACAGGTCGTGCGCGCGCCGCACTTCGTCCGGATCTTCGCCGAACTGAATTTTCGCCAGATAGAGCTTGATCTCCTGCTGCGCCTGATCCACGGCATTTTCCATCTGCCGGGCCTGGCGAATTTTCTCGCGGTCGCCGGTTTCGTACAGCTCCATCAGCGGCGCCAGCATGCGCTCGATGATTTCGGCCATGCGCAGCAATTCGCGCGTCGCGCTGGCCAGCGCCAGATCTGGCTGGCTGACCACGTTCTGGTCCAGCGCGCTGGTCGCCTCGGCCAGCGGATTGGCCATTTCCTCGGCCGTCAACTTCGGCTTGATCAGCTTTGCCATCAACGCCGCCACCGCGTCGGTCAGCGGCAGGCCAACCAGCAGGACGACAAAGTTGAACCCCAGATGCAGATTGATCACCTGCCGCGCCACGTCCCCGCCCAGCCAGGACAGGTCCGGATTGAGCAAGTGATAAACCAGCAACACGGCGAGCGAGCCCATTCCGCGGAACAGCAATTGCCCATAGGCTATCCGCCGCGCCTCGGTGGTGCCGCTGCCCGTCAGGCCCATACCCGCTAAGGTACCGCCGAGATTTGCGCCCAGGATGAGCGACACGCCAAGCTCGATCGGCATCACGCCCTGCGCTGCCAGCGTCACAATCAGCAGCGACGATGCCACGCTTGAATGCACCAGCCAGGTGAACGCCGCCCCGATCAGGAACGCCGTGATGAAGTCGCCGCTGAGGTAGCTCACAATCATCGGCAATTCGGCATTGCCGCGCAGCGGCGCGGTCGCTTCGCCGATCATCTGCAGCGAAATCAGGATCAGCGCGATGCCGATCAGGATACGCCCGAACTGCCGCTGCTCGCGCGCCGTGCCCCTGAAAAACAGGCCGCCACCGGCCAGCAACAGCAGCGGCGCCAGCCAGGTGAGATCGACCGAAAGGATCAGCACCACGACCGAGGAGCCAAAATAGGCCCCCAGCATCAGCGCCAGCCCCGTCGCCACACTCATGATGCCAATGCCCGCAAATCCCGCGGCTAGCACAGCCACTGCGGTCGAACTCTGCAACAGCAGCGCGACGGCGGCACCGATCCCCGCTGCCTTGATCTTGCTGCCCCGGCTTTCGCGCAACGCGCGCCGCAGAGCCGGTTCCTGGCTTCGCTCGACACCGGTTCGGACCATTCGGACCGCCCATAGAAGCAATGTCGCAGCGCCAGCAAGGTGCAAGATCAGCAGATAGATGTTCATCCCAGAATTAGTCCTCGGTTCACGGCAGCGCTACGCAATCGGGGCCGGCAATGTCGGCGAGGAATGCAAATTGGGCGGCAAGACCGGTAGCGCCGGCGATAATGGGCCCGCCTTCACTAAGCGACGCAGCAAGTGGCGGCATTGCGACCATGGCCCCCGCTTCGCGCGCGATCAACGCCCCAGCAATCATGTCCCAGCCGTTAAGGTGCTGCTCGTAGTACAAATCGGCGATCCCGTCGGCCACTCGTACCAGCCCTATCGCTGCCGCACCCATACGGCGATAGTCAATGCCAAGATCGTAGAGCCGCTGGGAGACGCCCTGATACACCGCGAAATCGGTGCGGCGGGAATGACCCAAAATGGCGAGCGCCTGTGCCGGATCGCTCACCGACGATGCCCGGATCGCCTTGCCGTCCTTGAAAGCCCCCTGCCCTTTGACGGCCGAATAGACCTTGTCCACTGCCGCGTCATAGATGACGCCGATGCGGATTTCTCCGTCGGCCACATAGGCCATCGACACGCCCCAATGGCGGAAGCCGCGGATGTAATTGGTGGTGCCGTCGATGGGATCGACCACCCAGAAGCCCTTGCCGCCGGGCGTTCCGCCGCCCTCCTCGCCCAGGAAGCCGTCATCGGGAAACAGCCGCGCGAGGGTTGTACGGATCGTGTCCTCCGCCCGCCGGTCGGCAATGGTGACAAAGTCCTGCAAGCCCTTGTTCTCCACATTGAGCGCGCCGCTATCGCGGAATGCCGATGCAGCGCGGCCCACCTGGCGCGCCAGATCGATGGCGGCGGTGACACGCGCCGTCAGGCCCGGGGCTTTGGCTTCGGCCTCAATCACGCGGTCTTCCTCTTGATCAGGGAAACGGGTGTAAACTCCACCCGTGCAGTCATCGTCGGGTCGGCCATGCGGCTGGTCAGCAGGTCGATCGCCTGTTCGGCCTGGATATCGCAGGGCTGCAATATGGTCGTCAGCTCATAGGCACCCCACCCGGCCTGCGGGATGTTATCGTGCCCGATAATGCGCAGTGGAGGTGCGCCGCGCGATTTGCGCTGTCGGGCGAGGCCGTCGATTACCCCGCAGGCCAGGTAGTCGTTGATGCAGAACAGGCCATCGATATTGGTGCCGGCGAGTTGCCCGGCCCCGTCGAAGCCGTGTGCATAATCATTGCGCGCTATGGGCAGCACATCAGCGGTCACGCCCATCGCCTTGCAGCGGGCGAGGAACGCCTCCATGCGCCGCCGCGCCGTATAGGACACGCCAGCCGCCCCCATCACCGCCGGACGCTTGGCGCCACCGTCGATCAACTGCATCGCAGCAATCTGCCCGGCCGCCTTGTCGTCGGAGACGACACGATCCACCAGCGGAATGTCGTCGCCCTTGTTGATGAGCACGATGGGCACGCCATTATCGGCAAATTCCTCGCACAGCGAGGTTGGCGGCGCATCCGAGGTCACCAGCACCCCGGACACCGCATAATGCAGCAACTGCGCAATGACTTCGGCCTGATCCTCGGTATCGGTCGGCAGCAGCACCGGCCGGAAATTGCGCGCCAGCAGCGCCCGCGAAATCTGTTCTATCTGTAGATTTCGGAATGGATTATCGAGGCCCGCTGCCACCACGCCGACGAAATCGGAGCGCTGATTGGTGAGGCTCCGCGCCAAATAATTGACGCGATAGCCCAGGTGCTTGGCCGCCTCATGCACCTTGGCACGCGTTTCGGCCGAGACACTGGCATTGGGCGTGAACGTGCGCGACACCGCCGCGCGCGACACCCCGGCACGCCGCGCCACGTCGAACGAAGTGACCTTGCGTGAACGGTTTTCGGTGTCGCTCATGATGCCTTGGCCTGGTTCTGAAACAAATCCGGCAGGTCCGTGCAAATGCCCAGGACCGGCAGCATGACGATATCAGCGATGATGTCCGGCCGCTCCTCATGCCATAGCACGATGCCGCGACCGTCTGCTCGCGCCCTGGCGATCAGCGCCGCATCCACCAGGTCCTGCGGTCGCGCCCCGGCCTTTTCCCAGCACAGATGAATGATGTCGGCACCCGCCCGGTCGGCCAGCGCATGCGGATCGTGCCCCACCCGCACCAGTACCGACAGCGGATAATCGCAGCCGCTGTCGCGCAACTCGCGTACCTGCGCCACGTCGAACGAGCCGAGGCAGGCGAAGCGTTGCTCATTGGCCAACAATTCCTGCCAGACCAACTGCCCCGTTCCCGCTGCCTTCAGTTCCACATAAAGCCCGCAACGCGTCTGCCGCCCCAACGCCGCCACTTCGGCAAAACTGGGCACATCCGGCACGGCGGCGCGCAATTCGGCAAAGCTGAGTTTGGAAATGTACAGGTCCTGCCCGAACAAGCGTTGCAGATGATCGTCATGGCTGACCACGCAAATACCGTCGGCGGTGAGCTGGGTGTCCAGCTCCCACATGCGCGCGCCCATGTCGGCGGCGAGCTGAAACGCCGCCAGCGTATTCTCGCGCCGATGCCCGCTCGCCCCGCGATGGCCGATGGTCATCGGTAGTTCGGCCGCCGTCACCGGCCAGCCATAGCGCAGGGCCAGTTCATGCACATAGGCGGGGATCATAGCCGCGCTCCGTTTTCGCCGAACACCATGACCTTGGCGCCGCTGGCGCTCCAGGCGACCTCATTGCCCACTGCGATATCGCCGCGCACCGGCTGGATCGAGCGCAGCACGCTGCCATCGGCCAGCCGCACGTCATAAAGGTTTTCGCGACCCTGGGTTTCCACAAACGAGACCTTGCCCGGAATGGCGATATCCCCGAGCGGCCCGAAATCCTCGGGGCGAATCCCCAGCGTCAGCTTGCTGCCGTCGGCGGGGCTTAGCGTGCCGGCAGGCAACGGCAGGCGAATATCGGAATTATCCAGCGCAAAGCCGCCATCCCGCGCCGTGCCACGCAGGAACGCGATCGGCGGATTGCCCAGGAACCCGGCGACGAAGGCCGTGCGCGGATTGTGATACATTTCCGTCGGCGTCGCCAATTGCACGATCTCGCCCGCGTTCATGATGGCGATGCGGTCGCACATGCTCATCGCCTCCACCTGATCGTGGGTGACCAGGATCGCCGTGATGCCCGTCTCCAACTGGATGCGGCGGATTTCCGAGCGCATCTCCAATCGCAGCTTGGCATCGAGGTTCGCCAGTGGCTCATCGAGCAACAGCACATCCGGCTTGCGCACCAGCGCTCGGGCCAAAGCCACACGCTGCTGCTGCCCACCCGACAGTTCCGCCGGACGCCGTCCCAGCAGGTTTTCGATATGCACGAGCGCCGCAATCGCATCGACCTCGCGCTTGATCTGGTCGGGCGCCACCTTCTTGACCTGCAACGGAAAGGCGATGTTCTCCGCCACCGTCATATGCGGATAAAGCGCATAGGACTGGAACACCACCCCCACGCTCCGCGCCTGACTGGGCAGGTCGGTGACGTCGCGGTCGCCGAACAGGATACGCCCGCCAGTGACCTTGTGGATACCGCAGATGGCGAACAGCGTCGTGGACTTGCCGCAGCCCGAGGGGCCCAGCAAAGCCAGCATTTCGCCATCGGCGACTTCCAGCGTCAGGTCTTCGATGACCTTGGTCGTGCCGAAACTCTTGGAGAATTTATCGAGCAGAATCCGCATCAGCCCTTCGAGCCCCCGCCGTAAATGTTCATGAGGTGCTTCTGGAAAAACAGGAACAGGATCAGCACCGGGATGATGTAGAAAACGCCGACCGCCTTGAATAAGGACAGATCGAAATTGTTGTCGTCGGCAATCAGGCTGGCGAGATAAACGCTCAGCACCTGCGCCTTGGCCCCGGGCGCCAGCACCTGCGGCAGGATATATTCGCTCCAGCTCGACAGGAACGCGAACAGCCCCAGGGCCATCAGCGCGGGCCGCACCTGCGGCAGCACTAGCCGGCGGAATACCGTGAACCGGGACGCGCCATCGGCAATCCCCGCCATTTCGATTTCCCACGGCACGGTGTCGTAAAAGCCCTTCATCAGCCAGATGCCCAGCGGCATTTCCAACGCGGCCTTGACCAGGATCACCCCGAACAGCGAATTGTATAGCCCCACCATTTGCAGCACGAGGAAGATGGCCACGATCAGCGTCACCGACGGAAACGCATGCAGCACCATGACTCCGGCGAGGAAGAACCCCCGGCCGGGCACGTTGAGGCGGGACAGCACATAACCGGCGGTCGAGGACACCAGCAGCACGATGATCGTCACCGTTGTGGCAAAGACCAGCGTATTGAGCGCCACCGGCCAGATGCTTGGGCGATTGCCCCGCGCCTGCCACAGGAAGTCCCAGTGCCGGAAGGTGATGGCATTGGGAATGAGCGAGCCGGGCGCGGAATCGGTGATCGTATCGATGAAGAAGTAGAGATACATCACGATCAGCGGCAGGCTGACAATGGCCAGCGCCAGGATCACCGGCCAGCTTTTGAAATTCGCCGAAACTTGGGTTTGCGTGGCCATGTCTATTGCTCGATCAGCGGTTTGGCGACCAGCGCGTTGTAATTGAACACCCGCAGATAGATCAGCGACAGCGTAACCCCGATCACCACCAGCACCAGCGACAGCGCCGTGCCATAGCCATATTCGAGGTTGCCCGCATAGTTGCTGAGCGCGGTGTGATAGGTCATCAGCGACCACACTTCGGTGGCGCCACCCGGCCCGCCCTCGGTCGACAGCAGGATCAGGTCGAACGAGGCCAATAGCGACAGCGTCTGGTAACAAGTGACGAACAGGATCGGCCAACGCATCTGCGGCAGGATGATGTAGCGGATCTGCTGCCACCGGCTCGCGCCATCCACCTCGCTGGCATAAAACTGCGATTTCGGAATGGCCCGCAGCGCCGACGAAAACACCAGCATGCCCATCGACGCGCCGACAAAGCCATTGATGAGTATGACGAACACCCAGGCATTGGTGGAGCTATCGAGCATCCAGTTTTTCGGCGCCACGCCGAACTGCCCGAGGAACATCGAGATAAAGCCCGTGTCCCAGGCCAGCCACTTCCACATCAGCACGTAGATCACCGGCGGCGTGATGCGCGGCAGCAGCCAGATCGAGCGGAAAATACCACCTGTCGTCTCGGGCATGTAGTACGTCGTGATGGCCAGGAACATCGCATAGCCGGTGTTGAACAGCACCAGCACGATGGCGACGTAGAACACCGTATTGATCAGCGTCCGCAAGGTATCGGGCGTGGAGACCATGCGGCGGAAATTCTCGGTGGTCCACGTCCAGCCCGAATAGCTCGACGCCGCCACCGCATCCCGCTCCGCCGGCGTCACTTCGACACCCAGCGCATCGAGCCCGGCCAGGAGATCGCCCTCGCTCTCATAGCGCGTATCGAGCAGCGAGCGGTTGAACTGCTCGGAGATCTGCTTGACCTCCCGGGTGCTCGGCCGCGCGTTCAGCCCCTTGATCATCCGCTCGGCCTCGCGGCGCGTCGGAAACACCTCACCCAGATGGGTGCGCATTTCGGTGATCGCGGGTGCGTCGACCCCGCCACTCTCCAGCGCCGCCAGACCCCTTTCGTCGATCACATAGCTCGGCTGGCTCAGCCGCTCGGCCAGCTCGGGAAATCCATACTTATCGCCCAGCCGCTGCATGGAACTGGGACCAATCTGATAGGCGCCGCCGGTAATGCCGGTTGCGGTGCTCATATTGGTGAACGAGAACACTGCCGTGAGTGCCACCGGCACCAGAAAGAATAACACCACCAGCACAATGGCCGGTGTCAGCAACATCAGGCCGAGCGATCTGGAACTGTTCATCGGGGCCTCCTGCTGCCGGAAAGGGCCGGCGGGATTGCTCCCGCCGGTTGGATGGCGCTAGCGAATGATGATCGCGTCGCCAAGGCCACTCTTGAGCGTGGTTTCGACGTCAGAGATCGCCTGGTCGACCGTCTTGGTGCCGGTCCAGGAGGCCTGCAGGCCCGCCCACATCGCATCCCAATAGACGCCGAAATTGGCGTTGTTCGGCATGGCGGTGGCATAGGGCAGCAGGCGCTGGCTGGCCTCGGAGGCCCAGCGGTTGTCGCTATAGAGCGCCAGCGTCGTCTCTTCCTCGGAAATCCCGAGATGGGCCGACTTGATGGCATGCAGCACGTTGATCTGCGGCTCGGATGCGATGGTGATGAGATCGGCGGCGATCTGCACCAGTTCCTCATCCTTGTTGGCGGTCAGCAGATAGACCAGCGGATGGGTCAGCGTATTGGCCTTGCCCTGCGCGTCGCCAGCCGGGATCAGCGAGAACTGCACATTGCCGAAGAAATCCTTCATGCCTTCCTGGTTGACGTAGCGGGCATAATGCCAGGTGCCGCCATGCCAGATGCCAGCCTTGCCAGCGCCGATATCGGCCCACCAGGTGGCGTCATCCATGCCGATATGGTTCTTCTTGGTGACCCCGGCCGCAACCGCATCGACGAAGAACTGGTAGAACTTGGTCATTGCGGCCCTGTCGAAGACCAGCTTGCCGTTTTCTTCCAGCGTGCCGCCGAAGCTGCGGTAGAACTGCCAGTAATCAGGGCCGTTGGACGGGCGCGGATAGAAGCCATAGCCGGGCTGCACAACGCCGGCATCCTGCATTTTCTTGGCGTCTTCCAGCACATTGGCCAGCGTATAAGCGCCGTCCTGAACCTTCTGCGGCAGCGCGTCGAGATCGGCATCGGTATAGCCGATTGCCAGCATCGATGGCCGCCAGAAGAAGAAAGGCCGCGACTCCGCGTCCTGCGGAATGCCATAGACGCTGCCGCTATAGGAGGCGATTTCCATCAGGTTCGGATAGATGGCGCTGAGCGGCCAGGCGTCGAGATCCACATAATCCTCGACCGGCACGATCAGGCCCGACTGCGCCCAGGGGGCAATGTCTTCATGGCCGGATACGACGATATTGGGCGGGTTGCCGGCTTCCGCCGACAGGGTCAGCGCCTGCTTGAAATCGGGCCAACCCGGATAGGTGGTCTTTTCGACCGTAATGTTGAGCTCTTCGCCGCGAATGGCGGCTTCACGCTCCAGAATGTCGGCGGCGATATCGATCGAATCGACGCGATAGACGTCGTTTGGCCCGGTGCCGCCGGCCCACACGCTGATCGTCACGTCCTTGGCCAAAGCGGGGCCAGCGAGCGCTGCCGTCACGGCAACAAGTGCGGTCGCCCGCATCAAACCTCTTAGAATTGTCATCCGTCTTCTCCCGTTGAGCCGTCAGGTGGCTGGTCCCAGAGCAGCCACCCATCACCCGATGTCGGCCGCAAAACTCCTCTGGCGCAAGTCCAGCTTGTGGTGCTGTAGGGGCCGCACATAACGGCCTCATGACATTTTGCGCACGTGTACAAAGAAAGTCCGACTGACGCGGAATTAGGCCTTTGCACACGTGTACACTGACACGCCGAAACAGTGCGGTCAATTGCCCGATGCAGATGCTCATTCAGGGATGAAGACGAAAAAGCGGCCGGCCCATCGGACCGGCCGCACTAAAATCAGGCCTTGGCCAGCGCCTGCTCGATATCGGCGATAATGTCGTCGATGTGCTCGATGCCCACCGATATGCGCACCAGGTCTTCCGAGACGCCGGCTCGCGCCAGTTCTTCGGGATTGAGCTGGCGATGCGTGGTGGACGCCGGATGGCAGGCCAGCGATTTAGCATCGCCGATATTGACCAGACGCAAGATCATGTTCAGCGCGTCGATGAACTTGCCGCCCGCTTCCTGCCCGCCCTGGATGCCGAAACTGACAATGCCCGAGGCCTGCCCCTTGGTGATCCGCTTGGCCACGGCGTTATACTTGCTGTCCGGCAGCGCCGCGTAATTGACCCAGCTCACCTTGGGATGCGCCTTGAGATACTGCGCCACCTTGAGGGCATTTTCGTTGTGCCGCTCCATGCGCAGGCCCAGTGTTTCCAGTCCCATCAGGAACAGGAAAGCGCTATGCGGCGACAGCGCCGCCCCGGTATTGCGCAATGGCACCACGCGGCAACGCCCGATATAGGCCGCAGGCCCCAAAGCCGCCGTATAGACCACGCCGTGATAGGACGGATCAGGCTCGTTGAGCACGGCGAACCGTTCCTTGTTGGCAACCCAATCGAACTTGCCGCTATCGACGATTATGCCGCCGATGGAATTGCCATGCCCGCCGATATATTTGGTCAGCGCATGCACCACGATATCGGCGCCGAAATCGATCGGGCGGCACAGATATGGCGTCGCTACGGTGTTATCGACGATCAGCGGCACGCCATGCTTGTGCGCAATCTGCGCCAGCCGCTCGATATCCACCACGTTGCCGGCGGGATTACCGATGGATTCGCAAAACACCGCCTTGGTCTTGCCGTCGATCAGCGCGTCGATGGCTTCAAAATCATCGGCGGCCGCCATACGCACCTCGATGCCCTGCCGCGGAAAGCTGTGCATGAACAGGTTATAGGTGCCGCCATAGAGCTGGCTGATCGACACGATATTGTCGCCGACGCCCGCAATCGCCTGGATCGAATAGGTGATCGCCGCCATGCCGGAGGCAACCACCAGCCCACCAATGCCGCCCTCCATTTCGGCCACGCGCTGTTCCAGCACTGCCGTCGTTGGGTTCATGATGCGAGTATAGATATTGCCCGGCACTGCCAGGTTGAACAGGTCGGCGCCATGCTTGGTGTCATCGAACGTGTAGGAAGTGGTCTGGTAGATCGGCACCGCCGCGGCCTTGGTGGTGGCCTCGGCCGTATAGCCGTGGTGCAGCGCCATGGTTTCAAGTTTCATTGGTCTCTCCTCTGTCCGGCCCTTGCCCGGCCGGTTCCACAAGCACCATAGCGCCTATCGGCCAACCACCAAGCGCCGAGGCGACAATGTCCGTTCGAATGCGATGCCGATTTGAGCAAGTCTTTCGCTTTGACGGTGCCCATCGGCTGGTTGAAATGGGATGAGCGGGTTAGTGTCTCGACGCATTCCAAGGCGGCCAGACCATGACAGCTTCGATCTATCCCAGCGATTTCTACACGAACCGCCGCGCCGGCACCGCCCACGCAGCGAGGCGGATCCTGTCGGCCCTGCCCGCCAATCTACTCCGCCGCTCCGTCGCCGATATCGGCTGCGGCACCGGCACCTGGCTTGCCGCTGCCTTGGCCGATGGCGCCGGTTCAGCCTTCGGCATCGAGGGCAATTGGGTCACCCCCGATCAACTCGATGACGCCCGCATCAGCTTCGCCCCGCAAGACCTGGAGCAGCGCTTCACCGGTCCGCGTGTCGATCTCGCAATGTCTCTTGAAGTCGCCGAACACCTGACCCCTGCCCGCGCGCAAAGCTTCGTCGCCGACCTGGTCGCCCTCGCCCCGGCAATCCTGTTCAGCGCAGCCATCCCCGGCCAGGGCGGCGTCAACCACCTCAACGAGCAGTGGCAAAGCTACTGGGCCGCACTATTCGCCAGCCATGGTTATGAGGGCTTCGATGTCGTCCGACCCGCCATCTGGACCGACGACGACATTCCCGCTTGGTACAAGCAGAACGTGCTGCTGTATCTTGATGCGGGGACTGCCGCTCAGTTGGGTCTGACACCGACCGCGCCGGCTTTGCTCGACCGGGTTCACCCCCTGTTCTGGGAGCGCGCCAATCGCGAACTGAACTATGCCGGAGCCCTGCCGGAGTCGGAATATCTGAAGCGGCAGGCGCAGACGTAGCAGCAGGAGTAGCGCCGAATTGTCAGTCGACACCCTCCCCCTTGCGGGGAGGGATCAAGGGTGGGGGGAGGTTTGGCCTCGATCTAAATCGTGGCGCCCAACACCCCCCCAACCTCCGCCGTCAAGGGGGAGGTGTCTGCCGGTGGGTGGGGATAGATCGAGTTCAAAGAGTAGGAAGCACGCTCGATGGGGACGTTTGTGCCCCTCAGCCCCGCGCCGCCCAAAGCAGCCCACGCCTAAGGATCTCGCGCACCTGCGGCCGCGCTAGCTCGTCCGCCGTGTGCCCCAGCGACGAATAAAACACCCGACCGCGATCGTGCATAGTCGTGAACACTACCGGCATCACCACCCCCTTGCGCCAAGGGTGAAACTCCCCCGAAAACGTCGTGGTCGCCAACACTTCAACCGCGGGATCGTAGTTCAGATAATACTGCTCGGACGTGTGCTCAAAGCTCTCGATCCCCGCCAAGATCGGATGATCGCCGCGCGTGACGTCCACCCGATGGGTGATGATATTGCCCGGATGCGACACCCAATAGCAGCTCGCCGCATAGCGGAACGGCACGCTGTCGCGAAAGCTCGTCGCCAGCCCCATGTGAAAACCGGCCAGCCCCGTTCCAGCCTGGATCGCGGCAATTAGCCGGCCCATTTTCTCCGGCTCCAGCGTCCCCGCCGTCAGCACCGGCACAACCAGCGCATTATCCCCGACATCCTCGGCACCCAGTGCGTCATAATCCGGTGTCACCGTGACGGCGAACCCCTCGGCCTGCAGCAGATCGCGCACCACATTGGCGCTGCGCTCGGGCGTGTGCAATTCCATGCCGCCCCAAACCACGAGCGCTTTGCGTTGATCGCTCACAGCCCCAATCCGACCGCGCGGGTGCGATGCACGCCCTTGGGTGCAAACGGAAATGCATCCGCCATGCTCAACAAATCCGCCGCCAGATGCACCACCGACAGCCACATCTCGGTCCCCTGCAGGCTCGTCGCATGCCCATCGGCGAAGGCAAAACCCTCACCCGGCACCCACCGCTCTACCGCCCGTTGGATGATCGCATGCGCAATCGCCTCGGCCTCCGCCCGCCGATAATCAGTCTGCTGCAAACACAGCCGCAGCGGATGAATGGTGTCGAGCAGGTTGCACGCCGTATAGGTCGGCCCCGAAAACCCACCATAATTGCGATAGTTCAGCAGCACCGAATTGATCGCCGCCTCCGCCTGCGGCACCGGCAGTCCGAACTGTGCATACGTCCCGCGCGTCAGCCGATAAAACCCATTGACCGGCTGCAGCAATCCCTCCGCCTCCGTGGTCGACCCCCACAGCCCCGTGGCCCGATCCTGCTTCAGCGCCAACCAGCCGAACAGCGTCTCTCGAGTCCGGCCCGTCGAAAAATACCGCGCATTGAAATACAGCGCCGTGCCGATCGCATCGACCGCCGCCCCCGCGCCCCAGGCGCGTTCACGCCAGCTCAGTCCATCGAGCCAATCGCAAAACGCGTTGGTATCCAGATCCTCGACCGCGCCGATCCGCTGGCGTGGGTGACTGCCCAGACATTCCAGCGCATAGCCAACCGCCAGGACATTATAGAGCGCCAGCCCATTGTCGCGCATGGCCTGCCCCGGCGCCGGCAGCTGGAACGGATCGGGGAACAATCCCGTCGCCGCGTCCTGCACATCCTGCAATTGCGCAATCGCCCGGGGAACGTCGAGTCCCTCCGGTAGCGCATCAAACGAGGTGGCGATCTCGATGGCATCACAGAGGTGCCGAATGCTCGGCTTGGCCTGCCCGCTCGCCTCGAAGGACAGATACGAGCCGTCCCGGCTATGCCGCGCCAGAATATCCGGCCACTGGCTTTTCGCCATATCGCCCAGACGCTTGAGCGCCCCTTCGCTATCGCCCTTCGCCTGCCGCCCCACCGCCAGTTCGCCCCGCCGCCGCACGACTTTGGCCGGCACGCCAGCAACGATCGCCAGCGGCGGCACATCCTTGCTGACCACAGCGCCCGCCGCGATAACCGCGCCTTTGCCGACAGTGACGCCATCCAGGATCACCGCATTGGCGCCGATCCAGACATCATCCTCGACGACGATGCCGGCGCTATAGTGCTTCTGTGCATGGATGGGCACGTTCGGATCGTCGAAGCCGTGGTTGAAGCCTACGATCGAAGCATGCGAGGCGATGCGGACACCGTCGCCGAAGCGCACCTTGCCCGAAATGCAGGCGTACGAATTGACCGTGGAATTCGCGCCGAATTCGATGTCGCCCCGCACCAGCGCATGGCCGGCAATCCAGCTGTTTTCACCCAGCACCAGATGGCTGGTGAAGATCGCCGCGTCGGCCGCCACATAGGCCGTGGGGGCAAACACTGCCCCGGCAGTCAACGCCAGCCGCGCCTTGCGCGCGACATGTTCGGGGCTGGCAATATCCTCGGCCGTGCGATCCCAGGTCAGCCATTGCAGGCGCTCTGCATGATCGGCAGCCTTGATGGCCTCCTCGGATGCCGACAGCGCGTCGCGCCGGGAAAACGGGCTTTCGTCGTGGCTCAACAGGGTCATGCAAGACGCTCCAGAAATGCCGGCTCGATCGCAAATTCAAGCTTTTGGCCGGCAACGAAGCGTTCGACTTCCTCGGTGACCAACTGGCCCAGCCGCAAGCGTTCGGTGCCGACCGCTCCGGCAACATGGGGCGTCAGGAACACATTGGGCAAGTGATAAAGCGGCGAGTCCCGCGCCGGAATTTCCGGATCGGTGACGTCGATCACCGCCTGGATACGCCCGGTTTGCAACTCGGCAATCAGCGCATTCTCGTCAATGATTGCACCCCGCGCCGTGTTGATGAACGCTGTATTGGCGCGCATGAATGCCAGTTCGCGCGCGCCGATCATATGGCGGGTTGAGGGCAAGGATGGCGCGTGCACCGAGACCACATCCGAACGCCGCATCAGGGTGTCGAGATCGACCAGTTCGACGGTTTTGGTGATCGGATCGCTGGCCGACACATAGGGGTCGCTCAGCAACACCTCGAAATCGAAGGCCTCGAGGAACCTGGCCACCTTGCGCCCGATACGCGACGCGCCGACCAGACCAATGGTGCGCCGATAATTGCCGATGGGCTGGTCCATCATCGCATAGGTGGAGCGGCGGCTGGGATCGGCGCGATAAAGATCGCGCAGCTGGAACACATGTTTGTTGGCGAAGATGATCGCCGCCAGCGTGAACTCGGCGACCGGCACCGCATTGGCATCGGCCGCGTGGGTGACGGTGATGCCGGCCTCATAAACCGCTGCGTCGAGGGTGTATTTCACCGTGCCGGCCGAATGAGCGATCAGACGCAGTTTGGGGGCGGCGGCGACGACTTCGGCGGTGACCTGCGGGCAGCCCCAGCCGGTCACCAGGATATCGAGATCGCGCAGGATGCGGCGCGCCTCGGGGGTGGAGAAATCCTCGATCGGCGTCGGCGAGACAACGTCGCAACATGCTGCCAGCCGCGCCAGCGAGGCGTCGTCAAAGACATATTTGGTTTTGTCCGCCGCCATGGCGAAGGCGAGCTTGGGTGCCATCAAAACCTCTCCGCCACCAGAATGGCGCTGACATCGATGCCCTCGCGGGCAAACAAGGCTTCGAGCCTGGCAAGGTCTGGCGCCTGGGGCGGCTTGGCCAGCGCAGCATCGGCAAAAGCGCTCACCGGCAACGCCATCGCTGCCGTGACCAGCACGGTCGTGCCGACCGGGATATCGCCCCGCAATTGCGGCACGATAGTTTTCGCAACGATCAGGTTGGTATTGGGGAACGCCTTGTGCGCACGCCCTGCCCTTTTGCCGGCCAGATCGAGAATGGTGCTGACATCGGTTTTAGAGCGGGCAAGGGCCCT
The DNA here is from genome assembly GCF_040546795.1 of Devosia sp. UYZn731. Lineage (NCBI taxonomy): Bacteria > Pseudomonadati > Pseudomonadota > Alphaproteobacteria > Hyphomicrobiales > Devosiaceae > Devosia > Devosia sp. UYZn731. Next base: position 235,306 of record NZ_JBEPOL010000007.1, on the reverse strand, counting down.
GCCCGTACCGTCTTCATAGGTATCGGAATTCAAATCCGCCCGACCGATGGCAAACCCGCCTTCGCTGGCTTTGAGCACGCGGGGCGTGATGATCCGATGCACGCGGATATGCCAGGGATTGGCGGGGAGCAGCCAGGTCTCGACGCTCACATCGGCCCACGGCTTCCACCGCGCGAACAGCGTATCGCCGGCGATCTGCGCCACTTCGTTGGACTCTCGGACGCGATAGTGGCGGCCATCATCGGAGAAGCCGATTATGCCGTCGAAGGCCGCGTTTTCATAACCACGCTCGTCGGACTCGACCGAAAAACCGTATCGCGACGAATAGACGAACTTGGCGTATTTCTCGGCGCCAAAGCGCATCTGATAATTCTGCTGCCCGCTCGACAAGGCAACGACATTGCCCGGGGTTTGCATCATCACCATGCCGGGATGCTTGAGCGGCAGCGGTTCGATACGCTTGACCGCGGGGGTTTCCTCGGCGGTCCAGAACGGGTGATCCGCCGCGAGCGCCAGCGGCAGGAAGGCCTTGAGCGCCCAATAGGGCGAGCCGGCGGAGTTGTAGTTCTCGCTCATGAACAGGTTCGGATAGCCATAACCAATCGACAAAATCCCATCGCGATTGGCGATCGGCTGCTTGGCCCACCAGCGCAGGTGGCGCATGAAATGCCCCTTGATCTCGCCCCAGGGCAAAGCCTCCACATCGGCAAAGGCCAGCGCCCCCCAGAACCCGCCACAGGCAAACCGATAGGTCAGGCTGCGACCGAAGGCCAGCACGCCGCCATCCTCGTCGAACCAGCTTGTGAGGTCCTTGGCGAATAGCGCTGCACGCTCCTTGTAGCGGGCCACGCGCTCTTCGTCGCCGCGCGCCAGCGTGGCGTAGATCAGCCCGTAAAAGTGCATGGCGAAAGGAATATAATGATCGATGCGGCGCACAATACCGTCGCAATACCAGCCCTCGCCGAGGTAGAAACCGTCCAGTTCTTCCAGATACTTGTCGGTCAGCGAGCGGTCGAACTCGACCCCGCATTCCTCAAGGCCGAGATCGACCAGGATGCGGAAGAACTTCCAGTTATTGTCGGCGTAGTCGAACTGGCGGGCATGCTTGAGGTAGGCGGCCAGATTGTCCTTGGCCTTTTGCGGCAATGGCTCCCACACCAGATGGGGCACCATGCGCAGGGTGAAGCCGATGGCCGCCAGCTCGACCATGCGCTGATCGGTGGATTTGACCGTACCCCAATATTCCGGATGCTCGGGATCGGTGCCATTGGCGAGGCCGCGGCGATAGAGGTCCCAATGCTCGAAAGTGCCACCACCGGCCGCCAGCGGCGTCAGGCCCCAGAGCGGACGGGCAAAGCCTTCGAGGTCCGCCGCCGCCCGATCGAAATGCGCCGCCGCCGCGTCGAGCCGCACCCGCGCGCCACCTGCGGAAAAATAGGGCAGCAGCGGCGCGAACAGGTCGTTGAGCCCCGTTTCGACATCGGCGCGGGTCTTGAGCGTGTTGCCGAAAAGCGGATTGGCGCTGAGCGGATCATAGGTCATCTAGGCATAAGTCCCGGTGGCGGGCGCTTCGTAGGCACCCTTGAGGTCTAGAGTTTCGGCGAAATGGCAGGCCGCTTCCTGCGCCGTGCCATGGATCGGGCGCAGCGCCGGGCGCTCGGCGCGACAAATGTCTTGCGCATAACGGCATCGGGTGTGGAACGGACAGCCGACGGGGCGATTGCCCAGATAGGGGATTTCCCCCCGCACCTCGACATTGCGGCCCTTGCGGCGCAGCGGATCGGCAATCGGCAGGGCCTCGAGCAGCACTTCGGTATAGGGATGGCGCGGCCGCTCGAACAGCATTTCGGTGGGCGCATTCTCCACCACATGGCCCAGATACATCACCACCACCCGGTCGGCGATGTAGTTCACCACGCCCAGATCGTGGCTGATGAAAATGTAGGTGAGCCCAAAATCGCTCTTTAGGTCTTCCAGCAGGTTGAGGATTTGCGCCTGGATCGACACGTCCAGCGCCGACACAGCCTCGTCGGCAATCACCAGTTTTGGATCGAGCACCAGCGCGCGGGCAATGCCGATGCGCTGGCGCTGCCCGCCGGAAAACGCATGCGGATAGCGCCCGACGCCGTCGGCAGCAATGCCGACCTTTTCCAGCGTCGAGACCACGCGGTCTTCCAGGTCCTTCCCCTTGGCGATTCTGTGGATGCGCAGCGGCTCGGCCACGATATCGAACACCCGCATGTTCGGATTGAGCGAACTCATCGGGTCCTGGAAGATCATGCGGATATCCTGCCGCCAAGGCTTGATCTGCCGCTTGTTGAGCGCGGTCAGTTCGACCGGCTCGTGGCCCTTGGGATAATAGGTCACCGTGCCCGCCGTCGCCGGCTGCGCCTTGATGATGCAGCGCCCCAGCGTGGTCTTGCCGCAACCGCTTTCGCCCACCACCGCCAACGTCTCGCCGGCCTCGACGGTGAGGCTGACATCGCTCAGCGCGTCCAGTGTGCGGCTTGGCCCGAACAGCCCCGAACTCAGCGAATAGCTCTTGGACAGATTTTCGACTTTCAGCAGCGTGCTCATGCATTCGCCTCCGCCATAACCGGCGCTTTAGTCAGCAGATGACACCGCGCGATATGCCCATCACCCACCACGGTCCGCTCCGGCCGGATCGTGGCGCAGGGCTCGAACGCATAGGGGCAGCGGCTGGTGAAGGCACAGCCCTCGGGCCGGTCCGAAGCGGAGGGCACCGTGCCCTTGATCGGCGACAGCCGCACCCGGTCCGCCTTGCGCGCCATCTTGGGGATCGAAGCCATCAGCGCCCGCGTATAGGGATGTTGGGGGGCACGGAACACGTCGTAGACATTGCCCTGCTCCACCACGTCGCCGAGATACATCACCGCCACCTCGTCGGCGATTTCGGCGACGACACCCAGATCGTGGGTGATGAACAGCATGGCCATGCCGTAATCGGCTTGAAGCTGTCGCAGCAGATCGAGGATCTGCGCCTGCGTGGTCACGTCCAGCGCCGTGGTCGGCTCGTCGGCAATCAACAGGTCCGGCGTACAGGCCAGCGCCATGGCGATCATGGCGCGCTGCCGCAACCCGCCCGAAAGCTGGAACGGATAGGCATCGGCCCGCTCGCGTGCGCCGGGAATGCCGACCTGATCGAGCAGCGCCACGGTGCGTTCGCGCGCCTGTTTGGGGTTCAGGCCCTCATGGATCAGGATCATCTCGTCGATCTGATCGCCGATCGTGTGCACGGGCGACAGCGAACTCATCGGCTCCTGAAAGATCATGGCAATCTTGTTGCCGCGCACCTTGCGCAACGGCAGGCTGTCCTGCTTGAGGGCGGCAAGATCGATGGTGGGTTCATCTTTCTCCGAGAACAGGATTTTCCCGGTGCGAATATTGGCATTCTGGTCGAGCAGCCGCAGGATCGCCCGCGCCGTCACCGACTTGCCACACCCGCTCTCGCCCACCAGGCAGAGCGTCTTGCCGGCCGTCAGCGTCAGATCGACCTGCCGCACCGCCTCGATATCCGCCTCGTCGGGAGACGAGAAAGTGATCGACATGTTTTCGATGGCGAGGAGAGGTTGGGTCATTATTGGAACTCCACGCGTGGTCGTCCGACCTTCACCTCTCCCTTGGGGGAGAGGTCGACCCTCTTGGGTCGGGTGAGGGGGCCTTTACTGGGTGAGGTGCGCGCCAAAGGCCCCTTCACCCGTCGCTGCGCGCCGACCTCTCCCCCAAAGGGAGAGGTGAAGAGCATACTATCGGCCATGGGGATCAGCGGCATCACGTAGGCCGTCTCCGAAGAAATTGAGCGACAGGATGATCACCACCACGCAGATGCCCGGTGTCAGCAGCCAGGGCGCGGTGGCGAGGGTACGGATATTCTGCGCGTCCTGCAGCAGCGTGCCCCAGGAAACGATCGGCGCTTGCAAGCCCAAACCGAGGAACGACAGCGCCGTTTCGGCCAGGATCATGCCGGGCACAGCCAGCGTTGCCGCGGCAATGATGTGGCTCATGAAACTGGGCACCATGTGCCGCGTGATGATGCGCCAGTCACTGGCGCCATCGAGTTGTGCGGCGGTGACGAAATCCTCGGTGCGGAGGCTGAGGAACCGTCCGCGCACCACCCGCGCCAGTTCGGTCCAGCCGATCAGCGACAGGATGATGGTGATGGCGAAATAGGTCTGGATCGCCGACCAGTCCTTGGGCAGCGCCGCGGCAAGCCCGAGCCAGAGCGGAATGGTGGGCATGGAGCGGATGAACTCGATGACGCGCATGACCACGCTATCGAACCAGCCGCCATAATAGCCCGAAAACCCGCCGATGATGATGCCGAAGAACAGGCTGAGCGTCACACCCGCCAACCCGATGGACAGCGAAATCCGCGTGCCGTGGATTAGCCGGCTCAGCAGGTCGCGGCCCAGGCGGTCGGCTCCCAGGATATAGAGCGGGGTCTTTGGATCGGAGACGCCGAACAGCTTGACCGAGAGCGGGATAAAGCCGGCAAGCTTGTAGGGCTGGCTCGGGGCGAAGAACTGCAGCGGGATTTTCACCTCGGGATCGATGACGAACGTCCGCCGCATTGCCTTCTTGTCGATGGTGGATTTGTAGCCGTTGACATAGGGCCCGAACGCCCAAGAGCCGTCGTCATTGGTCGAAATGAACTGGATGCCCTGCGGCGGCGCATAGGTGTAGCGCGGATTGTAGGCGCCTGGCTCAACCGGCGCGAGAAACTCCGCCAGCAGCGCCACGAGGTAAAACGCGACAACGATCCACAACCCGACCAAGGCCAGCTTGTGCTGCTTGAAGCGGCGCCACATCAGCGCGCGCTGGCTCTCGCGCACCGGCTTTTTGACAATGGCGGGCATGGCGATATCGGTCATGGTTTCGCTCGCCATTCCTATTTGCTCCCGAAGCGAATGCGCGGATCGATCCAGGCGAGGAGCAGATCGGAAATCAGCGTGCCGATGACCGTAAGAATGCCCAGCAGCAGGATGATGGCGCCGGCCAGGTACATGTCCTGGCTGGTGAGCGAACGCAGCAGCAGCGGGCCGGCGGTGGGCAGGTTGAGCACCACCGACACGATCACCGAACTCGATACCAAAGCCGGCAGCAGCCAGCCGATGGTAGACACCAGCGGATTGAGCGCCACACGCACGGGATACTTCATGATGGTGCGGAACTCGCTGAGCCCTTTGGCGCGCGCCGTGGTCACATAAGGCTTTTTCAGCTCATCGAGCAGGTTGGCGCGCAGGATACGGATCAGCTCGGCAGTGCCCGCCATCGACAGCACCAGGATCGGCGCCCAGGCATGGCTGGCGAAATCCACGATGCGGCCAAAACTCCAATGGGCGTTCTGGTATTGCGGCGAGAACAGCCCGCCGATGGTCTCACCGAACCAGATGAAGCTGAGATACATCAGGATCAGCGCGAAGAAGAAATTGGGAATGGCCAGGCCCAGAAAGCCGCCAATGGTCGCCAGATAATCGCCCAGCGAATATTTGCGCACGGCGGCGTAGATGCCAATGGGCAGCGCCACCAGCCACATAACGATGACCGCGAGACCTTCGAGCAGGATGGAATTGCCCAGCCGGCCCCAGATCAATTCGCTGACCGGCGCCTTCCACTCGAAGCTGCGGCCGAAATCGCCATGCAGCAGTCCGACCGTCCATTTCCAGTATTGCACCAGATAGGGTTCGCCGAAGCCATATTGGTCGCGCAGCGCCTGGATCGCGGCGGGATCGACCCGGTCGCCATCGGCACTGAGCTGGGCCACATAGGTGGTCAGATAATCGCCCGGCGGCAATTGGATGATGGCGAAGGCGATGAACGACACCGCCCAGATGGTGAACACCATCGATATCATCCGGTTCGTTATGAAACCCAGCATGGGGGTGTTCCTATACTTCGTGTTCGACCGCCGAATTCTCAGTCGACACCCTCCCCCTTGCGGGGAGGGATCAAGGGTGGGGGTGGGTTTAGCCCCGATCTTCATCGTGGCTCCGCACACCCCCTCCCAACCTCCCCCGTCGACGGGGGAGGTGTCTGCCGGTGGATGTGGCGCTATCACGCCACCGTCAATTCTCAACCCCTCGCGGCAATTGGGAGCGCCGCGAGGGGCGGGAGGGATCCATTCCAAAGTGTGTCCAAAAACTCGCTGTGCCGAGTCAGATGGCGTGTCGGTCGAGAACCGGAGCGGAGCGTACGTTTGTACGTGAGCACCGGAAGCGCAGACCGTCGCGTCAGATGGCCGGCACAGTAGAGTTTAGGGACGTACTTTCACTCGAAGTACCACTGGAACGGATCATAGGGTGCCGGCGACGGGAACAGGTAAGCCTGCTTCAGCGTGTCCGGAATATTGTGCAGATTGTTCTTGGCCAGGTAGTAGCCTTCGCCGGGCAGGTTGATGCCGATGACCGGGAAGTTCTCCTTGGCGATCGCCAGGATCTGTTTCATCAGCGCGCTACGCTTGTCGGCATCGCCTTCGGCCCGCAGTTGGGTGTAGAGCTCCATCTGCTTCTTGGCCCAATCGGCAGGCTCTTCGGCGATGTCGGGCGTGGTGCCATTGTACCAGGCCTGCCAGCGGAAGGCCCAGACGCTCTCCGGGCTATAGGGGAAGTAGTAGCGCGGCTCCTGCATGACTTCGAGGCCGCCGTCGCCGGTCCAGATCTGCGCGTCATAATCGCCGGTCGGCCGCTTGTCGTAATAGAGCGTGCGGTCGATGCTGTTGATCTCAAGCTTGATGCCCGCCGCAGCAAGCTGCAATTGCATCATTTCGAGCATATCCACCCATTCCGGATGCAGCGCCGCGATGGTGTCCACGGTGACCACCAACGGCGAACCGTCAGGCATGGTGTAGAAGCCCTCGCCGTTCTTGGGCCCGAGCCCGGCCGCTTCGAAGCGCTTTGCGGCGTCCTCGAGATCGAGCGCGGTATATTGCGTGCTCATCTCCTCGTCATAGAACGGGGATTCGGGACGCGGCGCCACCTGCGAGGGCGTGCCCTGGCCGGTAAAGGCCACGTCGATGATTTCCTGCCGGTCGATGGCCTCGGAAATGCCGATGCGGAAATCCTTGTTGCCGAACACGGCGCGGCGCGCCGGATCGGGATGGTTCAGGTTGAACTGCAGCACCATGGAATTGGAGAACGAGGACACTTCCGTGCCCAGGTGATAGCCGCCCGCTTCCTGCCCGTCGAAAAAGATGGGCTGGTTGATGATGGTGTTGATATGGCGATCCTGGAAATCGATTTCGCCATTGAGCGCCATCAGCGTCAGCTCTTCCAGCGAGTCCGAAACGCGCATTTCGAGCGTATCGATATAAGGCAATTGGTTGCCCGCGGTATCGACCTTCCAATAGTAAGGATTGCGCTCAAAGGTGACCCGGGCGCTGTCGCCTTTGAGGGGCTCCTTGACCATCCAGGCATTCATGAAGGGCAGTTCGGGATTGGCCCAGCGGATGGTTTCAGTCGCCCAGGAGCAGCGGTCCTGCATGTAGAGCTCCCAGGTGTCAAAGCCGGCGGCCTTGGCATCAGCCGCGGCATTTGGATTGGTCTTGGGATAGAACTGCCCGCAATAATCTTTGCTCAGCGACACGATGGTCAGGCCGTTGACGCTGGCCAATTCGTCGAGCAGCACGCCATTGGGCTTTTCGAAGACAAATTTGAACGTGGTGTCGTCCACCACTTCGATGGTGACGGGGTTCTGCGGGTTCTTCACAAAACCGCCGCCGCCCGCATAGGTCGGCTCATGCAGCAGGTCGACGGCGAAAGCGATGTCGGCGCTGGTGAAGGGCTTGCCATTGTTCCATTTGAGCCCGGCGCGAAGGTGGAAGGTATAGGTCTTGGCGTCCTCGCTGATTTCCCAGCTTTCGGCCAGGTTGGGGATGACCTTATTCCAGTCGCGGTCATAGCGGACCAGACCATCATAGGCGATCGTGCGCGCGATCCAGGCATTGTCGCCGCCACCGCGCAGGCCCGAATGCCAGGTACCGCCATATTTGCCGACGCTCTCGACCGGGGTGACCACCAGCGGATTGGTGGGCAGCCGCTCGGCGACCGGCGGCAGCGTGCCGTCCGCCACCAATGGATCGAGTATCGGCGATTGTTGCTGGCCCAGCGCTACGGTGCTCAGCATCAAAACGGCGGTGAGTGCGCCGGTAACGACGCGGCCCGCATATGCGCGTGGCCAAAGTCGGCTGTTCATCATGAAATCCTCTCCCTCGCGGCCGTCTGTTCCCCGGCCCGGCGCCTTATGGCACCCCGGCAAGTTAGCCATCAATTTGCGCTTTCGCAAGTATTTTGCGCAAATCACGCAATTTACGCAAATTTGCATGATTTGCATTGATGAGTCAGCAGGATAGGGTGTGGAGAGGATGCAATTGGGCACCGCAGCTCAAAGGCGAGGCCGAAAAATCGTGACTCACTCTCATCGCACTGCGACGGTTTTGACGCCAACTCGGTTGGACGCACCATGCGTTTGTCACGCTCGATATCACCCCATCGAAGGCCGGAGGCCATCCTGAGATTGAGCCACATGCCGCGAGGTGGGGAGTCAGACGTCGCCATCTTGCAGCCGCGAGGATATCTCGGGATGGGCCCCGGCCTACACCGGGGTGACGCCGTGGGCGGGGTAGTTTAGGGACCGGCAGTACCGCCTCGCCTTAAGCCGGAAACACCGTTTCCCCTGCCACAATCGACACCCCAACCTCAAGCTGCTGCACGGCTCTCTCGCCTTCCATATGCTGGGCCAGCAACCGCACGGCCCCGCGCCCGATAGCCTCGCGATCCACGCGCACCGTGCTCAGCCGCGGCGTCGCCATCCCGGCGATCGGCAAATCGTCAAACCCGATGATCGAGAAATTGGCCGGTAGCGAACTGTCGCTGCCATACAGCCCCTCCAACATTTCCACGGCCGCAATGTCGTTCCAGCTGAACAGCGCCGTCACATCGTGTTTGCCGGCCAGGATATCGGCCAACAGGTCCGCGGTCGCCCGCTCCGCCGTGTTGATAATGCTCCCAACCGCGCCCGGCGTTGCCGCGATAGCCGCCTCGAAGCCGCGCTGCCGCTGCAAAATGGTGGGGCGATACTGGTGGGTATAATGCAAAATGCGCCGATGCCCCGCGTCCAGCAGGCGCCGCGTCGCGAGGAACGCGCCGTAAAAATTGGCCGGCGCCACCGAACTGACCCGCATTTGCGGATCGCTGCCATTGACCAGCACCACCGGCACATTAGCCTCGGCGCACCACGCGGCCAGCCCGTCCCACGCGTCGATCCCGGCGAGCAGCACGCCATTGGCGTCGGCCTGCGCAATCTGGCGCTTGATCAGGTCGAGCGTCACCGCCGACTCATTGACCAGCCGCACGTCCAGCAGCATGCCGGCGTCGGCGGCCGCCGTCTTCATGCCCTCGAGGATACCGAAATAGAACCCCGACAGCCCGCTCGTGGCGCTGCCCAGCGGTACCAGGGCCACCGCCCGCTTGTCGGCCGTAATCCCAACCGCATGCTTGCTTTTATAGCCCAGGGTGCGCGCCATCCGCTGTACGTCGCGCCGCACCGCCGGGCTGATGCCAATTTCGTTGGCGAGAGCCCGCGAGACTGTGCTGACCGACACGCCCAGCCGCTCAGCTATATCCGCCTGGTTCGCACGCCGCGTCGGGGCCATTCACTCAACCTGTCCATTCCGAACAAATGCTCGTCTTGCAATATTTGCGTTTTTTGAGGTGTACAAGCGGAAATGCTTGGGTGTGGGCGGCTTGTCTTCGCTGGCGGAACCCCGGACTATGACGCAATAGACCGCCTGATCGCCTGCGATTCTCGCGGAACAGCGCCCTGACCCCGTCCATCCAATGATGCAAGATAACGCGATATCGCCCTCTACGCCCAAAGCCGGCACGCCAGCAGAAGTCTTGAGTCTTCGTCCGCGCGATAGCGGACACACGATTGCCTACCAACAGCCACTCAGTGGAGAGGGCCAGCGGAGCATGCAACAGTGGAGCAGTGCTGAACGCGACGCACAGGCCATGCCGCCGGTCGACGCCGCCACTCGGGTGCGCTGGCGCGGCATGCTCGGCACGCTGGCCGAAACCATGGGCATGTGCGACGGGCGAATCTGGAGCCTGTCGGGCAACGAGGCCGAGGTCATCATCGCCTATGGATCGCCCCTGCCCGGCGAAGGCATGCGGGTGGCCGTCAAGGGCTCGCGGCTGCTGTATCAGGACGTGGTCCGGGAGCGCTCGACGCTGGATGTCGCCAGCCCTCAATGGTCGGGCAGTTCCGAGGCTGCCCAGGGCATCAAGGACTATCTGGGCCTGCCCATCACCTGGCCGAACGGCACCCTTTTCGGCGTCATCGAGGTTTTGACGGCGGAACTGCGGCCGTTCACCTCCCTGCATCGCCGGCTGGCAACGCAGGTTCGCGACAATATCGAGGACCAGCTGCGCAATATCGCCGTCTTGGCCGAACGCGCCCGGATGGCAGGCGAAAGCCGGCGCCAACGCGAAATCGGCCTCTTGGCCGCCGATATGATCGACTATGGCGCCTGGGACTATGAGATCGGCGCCGACCTGCTGCTGGGCGATGCCGGCTGGTATCGCCTGCTCGGGCTCGATGGCGCCGAGCCGCTAGCCTCCCTCGATGATTTCAAGCGTCTCATCCACCCCGACGACAAGGCGCGCATCACCGATGCGAACCTGCTCGGGCTGACCGAGGATGCGGGCGGCGCAGCGACCAGCGTGGTTTTCCGCCTGATGCGGGCCGATGGCGAGACCCGCTGGGTCCGCTCGTCGGCGCGGGTGCTGGATGGGGCGCCGGCGCGCACCGTCGGCGTGATGGTCGATGTCACCGACAGCCATGTGACGGACGCGGCGCTGCGCCAGGGCCGCGTGGCGCTGCTCGAGGCCGAGGGCGTCATCAAGGATGTCCGTGAACGCCTGCAACTCGCAGCCGGAACCAGCGGCCTGGGCATCTGGGAATTCAATATCGATACCGGCACGCTGCAGGGCGACGCCAGCCTCTGCGCCATCTTCGGCGTCAAGCCCGGCAGCCTGACCGGCGCCAACGCGTTCCACAGCCGGGTGCATTCCAAGGATCGCCACCTGCTCGATTTCAAGGCCATGGCACAGCGCATACAGGAGCCGCAGGAGCTGGAATTCCGCGTCGTGCGCCCAACCGGAGAAATCCGCTGGGTCTCCTGCACCGTGCACCTGAGCGAGGCCAGTGCGCTATTGCCCAAGCGGTTGCGCGGCTTCGTGCTGGACGTGACCGAGGCGCATCGCGCCAATGAGGCGCTGAACCGCACCAAGGCGGCGCTGCACGACACGGAAAAGCTGGTACGGCTGGCCAATTGGCGCTTCGACCGCGCCACCCAGCAGTTTTTCGCCTCCGACATGCTCTATGAGCTCAATGACAGCGATCCCGACGCGCCGGCGCTGACCCAGGCGGACCTCGAACAATTGCTGTCGCCGCAATCCCAGGATGGCGCCACCAACGCGGTCCAGCATTGCCTCAAGACCGGCAAGCCCTATGCGCTGGATGTACAATATCTGCGGCCCGACGGCACCAGTTTCCTTGCCAGTGTGCGCGGCCATGCCGAGCGCGACGCGGGGGGCGTCATTATCGGCGTCGTTGGCACGCTACAGGACATGTCGGAACGCGAAGAAGCCAGGGCGCGCGTCGCGGCCCTGGCGCGTGCCCTACCGCTCGGCGCGATCTACAGTTTCGAATGGACGGACGCTCATTTTGTGCTCACCGATGCCAGTGCCGGCATCGAGGCCCTGGTCGGTGTATCCGCCGAAACCCTGATGGCCGATCGCGATGCCTTCCCCAAGACCATGGTCAAATCCGAGCGCCGCTTCTACTTGGCCGAATTCGAGCGCGCACGGCAGTCCGGCGAGGTCTTCGACTGCCGCTTCAATATCGTGCGGCCCGATGGCACCACCGTCTGGCTGCATAGCCGCGCAGTGCCCCATGTTCGCCCGGACGGCAGCACCGTCTGGGATGGCGTGCTGCGCGACATCGCCATGGAACGCCAATCCAGCGACGCGCTGCGGCAGGCCGAGCAGAAGATGGTCGCCATGGAACAGGCCAAGGACGACCTGCTGGCCACCATGAGCCACGAAGTGCGCACGCCGATGAACACCGTGGTTGGTATGACCCGGCTGGCGCTGCAGACCGAACTGGCGCCCAAGCAGCGCAACTACCTCGACAAGATCGACACCGCCGCCAGGAGCCTGCAGGCGATCGTCAGCGACGTGCTGGATTTTTCCAGGATCGAGTCCGGACGGCTGGAGCTGGACGATAGCCCATTCACCCTGGAGGCGGTGCTGGATACCGTATCGGCCGCCACCGCGCCACGGGCCGAGGAAAAGGGCCTGGAGCTCGCCTTTGCGGTCGACGCTGACGTGCCGCGCAGCCTGAAGGGCGATCAACAGCGGCTGTCCCAAGTGTTGGTCAACCTCGTCGCCAATGCCGTCAAGTTCACCGAAACCGGGGAAGTCGTGGTCTCGGTGGATCGGCTACCCGGCGATGGCGAGATCCCGCTGCTGGAATTCAGCATCCGCGACACCGGCATCGAGCTCGACGCCAACCAGATCGGCAGCCTGTTCCGCCCGTTCGAGCAGGCCGCATCGCGCAGCTCGCCGCGCCATGGCGGCAGCGGGCTGGGCCTGAGTGTCTGCAAGCGGCTGGTGGAACAGATGGGCGGCACTATGGACGTCGAAAGCCAGCCGGGGCGCGATACCACCTTCCGTTTCACCATCGCGCTGCACCCGGTGGCCGAAGCCGCCGCGTCTCCCGCTGTGGCGCTGAGCAATCGCCGCGTCCTCATCGTCGACGACAATGCCAGCGCCCGCACCATACTTTCGGACATGCTGGACGCGTTGGGCATGACCCCGCAGACCGTTGCCTCGGGCAGTGATGCACTCACCGCCCTGAACGCAGCTGCGGAGGGCGCAGAGCCCTTCGATCTCGCGCTGATCGACTGGCGCATGGCCGGCATGGACGGGCTCGAACTGGCCCGCCGCCTGCGCGCCGATGTGACGCTAAAAAACCTGCCCGTCGTCCTGATGGCGACCGGCTATGGCCGCGAGGACGTATTGCGCCGGGTCGATCAGCTTGGCCTGCAGGGCCTCCTGGTCAAGCCGGTGACACAATCCATGATGCTCGACGTCATGGCGGGTATTTTCTCGCCCGCCGGCACGGGCGCCCGCAATGGCCTGCAACCGGCCGACACCGCCGCCGCCCAGGCCAAGGCCGCCCTGACCGACCGGCGCGTGCTGCTGGTGGACGACAATACCCCGACCCGCGAGACCATCACCGACCTGCTGGAGCTGGCCGGTGTCACGGTCGACACCGCCGCCAGCGGCAGCGAGGCGCTCGAGCGGCTGGCCCGCCGCGCCTATGACGCCGTGCTGATGGATATGCAATTGTCCGACATGGCCGGGCGCGAAGTCACGCGCCGCATCCGCCGCAACCCGGCCTGGACCCGCCTGCCCATCATCGCGCTGACTGGCGAAGACGGCCTCGAAGACCGCGATACCGGGCGCGGTGCCGGCATGACCGCCCATATCATCAAGCCAGTCGAGGAGACGCGGCTCTATCGCGTCCTGGCCGATATCTTCGCCGGCACCAAACCGGTCGCCTCCGTGGTGGCGCCCGATTTCGACACCGCTCTGCGACGCCTGCACGGCGATGCGGACCGCCTCGAGCGCCTGATGCGCGGCTTCGTGCGCGACTTCGCCGATATCCCCGCCAAACTGGGCAATCTGATCGGCACCGACGACCTGCCCGAAACCGAAGCGCTGGCCCAACTGGTCAAGACCACCGCCGCCGCCCTGGAGGCGCGCCAGCTCACCGCTGCCGCCACTGAACTGGAACAGGCGGCCCGCGACGGCGACCGCGATATCGACACGCTGGCGCTGGAATTCCGCAGGCATCTGCAAGCCGTGCTCGACACGATTGGCACCAAGTTGGCGCTCGACGCCCAGCCCCATTCGGGCGGCGATCGCGAGACCGCCCTCGCCCTGATCGCCACCGTCGAGCCGCTGGTCGCCCGCGGCGACGACGCCGCCGAGCCCATGCTGAAGCAGCTATCCACCCTGCTGGACGGACAGGCGGAAGCCGCCATGATCGATGCAGTGCGCAGTGCCTATGACGACGTGAAATTACCCGCCGCCTTGGCCGGCCTCGCTCGCCTCAAAGCCGGCCTGGTGCACGGGTAGCCGAACCAGCCCGTATCGCCCGACGGGGCAGTGCTGCCCCGTCCGATTCCGCCTTACCGCATATTCAGAATGATCACGTGATCGCTGGTCGGATCGGTGTCCTCGCGCAGCTTGGCCACCTCCGCCGCCGTCACCGCCGGCGCATCATTGCCCCAGCTGGTGCGAATAAACGTGGCGATCTCGGCGATCTGGTCGTCGCGCAGCAGCACCCGGAACGGCGTCATGCGGTAGGAGTCCGGAACCCCGTCCACCACCATGCGTCCGGCCCCGTTGAGCAGAATATTGATGATCGACTCCGCATTCTGCCCGATCACCGTCGGATTGCCCGCCAGTGGCGGCTGCAAGGCCCCACGTCCCAGCCCGTCGCGGCCATGGCAGTTCGAACACTGCGTCAGATACAACGAGGCCCCCGGCGCCGTCATGTCATTGCCCGCGAACGCCACCTTGGTGGCATCGTCATAGACCCACTGCGGATCGGCCCCGCGCGGCGGCAGCGATTTCAGATACACCGCGATGGACTTCAGATCCTCGTCGGTCATGAACTGCGTGCTGTTGTTGAATGCTTCCAGCATGGTGCCGAACACGGTGGCATGCTTGTTGCGGCCGGTCTTGAGCAGTTGCACGATATCGTCTTCGCTCCAGCGCCCCAGGCCCGTCGCCTGGTTGCCGCGCAGGTTCGAGGCATGCCAGCCATCGAGCAAAGCGCCCGACAGATACGCATCGCTGCTGTCGTCCAACGCCACTTCCTGGATCGCCAAACCGCGCTCGGTATGGCAACTGCCGCAGTGCCCAGCACCCTGCACGAGGTACGCGCCGCGGTTCCATTCCGCACTCTGCTCGGGCTTGTTCTCGTAAACCTTGGTCGGCGCGAAGGCGGCGTTCCAGAACGCCAGCGGCCAGCGCATGTTGAGCGGGAACGGAATGCCGGTTTCCTGGTTCGGCTTGGCGACCGGCTCCACCGCAAACATGAAGTAATCGTAGAGTTTCTTGATGTCCTCGTCGGTCATCTTGGCATAGGAGGGATACGGCATTGACGGATAGAGGCGATGCCCATCCTTGGCGACGCCGCGCCGCACCGCATTGTCGAAATCGGCCAGCGTATAAGTGCCGATGCCGGTTGCCTTGTCGGGGGTGATATTGGTCGCGTACATCACGCCCAGGGGGCTACCCATCGGCAGGCCGCCGGAAAACGGCGCTTCCCCCGGCAGCGAATGGCAGGCCACGCAATCGGCCAACCGAGCCACGTAGCTGGCCTCCTCGACCGGATACTGCGGCGCGGTGATCGCCGCGACCTGATCGAACGGGCTGGACGGTCGCTGGTTGAGCAGGAATGCCAAACCCACAAACAGCACGATGCCGACGACAATGATAATGCCGATAATACGCAGGATTTTCACGGTATCCCCTTTGCCGTGATGAAAATCAAACCGGCGGCCGCTGGGCCGTCGGCATTTATCGCAACCTAGGACCAGCTCATGTCCTGTGTGCGGAACGGCATCTGGCGAATGCGCTTTCCGGTCGCCGCGAAGATGGCATTGCCCACTGCGGGCCCGATCACGCCCGCCGGCGGCTCGCCGATCTCGTTGAAGCGCGGATTGTCGCTGAGGCCACCGAAATGCACGTTGATCTGCGCCGGCATGTCGGCCATGCGCAGCATCGGATATTCGTCGAAATTACCCTCGACGATCTGGCCGTCCTTGATGTTGAGCCCTTCATTGACCGCCATGTTCAGCCCGAACATGGTCCCGCCTTCGAGCTCGGTGCGCACCGCGTCCTCATTGACGATGCGGCCGGTATCGAAGGCCAGGTCGATCTGCCGGATTTTCAGCACGCCTTCCTTGCTGACCTCGACCTTGGCGACGGTCGCCACGGTGGTGCCGGCATCGGCCTTGCCGCCCATGCCCCAATTGGCGATGGCCACGCCACGGCCCTGCCCCTTGGGCAAAGCCTCGCCCCAGCCGGACTTGGCCTTGACCTCATTGAGGCACTTGGCCCAGCCGATATCGGCCCATTTGCCGAAAATCTGCAGCCGGTATTCCATCGGGTCCACGCCCGCCGCCACCGCGCATTCATCGAGAAAGGTCTCGATGAAGAAGGCGTTGGAATTGTAGCCGGGGCCGCGATACGGCCCGGTCAGGATGTGGAACGGAACCGTCTGCGACTCGATCTGCACATTGGGCAGCAGCGAGGTAATAGCGGTGTCGTTGATGCCCGAAACGAAAAAGCCCGGACCACCCGAAACCCGCCCTTGCAGCGCCGTCGGATAGCCATCGTCGCCCAGCGCGGCCCACAGCCGGCCAGCCATCAGCGGACGATAACGTCCCTGGCGGGTCGCTTCCTCGCGCGACCAGATCACATGCACTGGCCGACCGGGAAAATGCTTGGCGACGGCAACGACCATCCGCGCATCGTCCGAGAACACGCGCCGGCCAAAGCCGCCGCCCACGAAGGTCTGGTGGAAGAACACGTTTTCGGGCTTAACCCCGGTCTCGTCGGCGGCCACCATATAGGCCATCTGCGAATGCTGCGACGGATGCCAGAAATCCACCCGCTCGGGCGTCACCATGGCGGTGCCGTTGAGCGGCTCCATCGGCGCCTGCTCGCAATAGGGCGTCAGGTACGTCCCCTCGACGGTCTTCTTGGCGGCCTTGAACACCCCCTCGAAATCGCCGGTGCTCACTTCCACCTTCTCGCCCGGCTTGTCGAGCGCCGCGATGGCGGCGTCGTTCATCTGCTGGGTGGTTTTCCACTGCGCGCCCGGGCCGTCATCCCATTCCACCGGCAGCGCATCGAGCGCGGTGCGGGCCTGCCAGTAATGCTCGGCAATCACCGCCACCGCATGCTGGGCCGTCGACACGCCAAACGGGAAGGGCGGCTTGAGATCGGTGGGCACATTGTCCCCCGGCTTGACCGCCACCACGGCCAGCACGCCTGGCATCGATTTGACCGCATCGGCGTCAAAGCTCTTGAGCGTGCCGCCCATTACCGGCGACTGGCGCAGCGCCGCATAGACCATGTTGGGCACGATGACGTCGACGCCATAGATCAGGCTGCCATTGACGATCTGCGGGAGTTGCACCTTACCCGGATGCTTCTTGCCCAGGAACGTCCATTCCGAGCGGTCCTTGGGCTTGGGCTCCTCGGCCAACTGAATGGCAGCGGCCGCCTGCACGAACTCTCCAATGCCACCCGACTTGCCCGAAGCGTGGTTCAGCACGCCCTCGGTGATGGTGATTTCACCAGCCGGCACGCTCCATGCGGCGGCGGCGGCAGCCTTGAGCCGCTCGCGCGCGCTGGCGGCAACCTGCATATAGGTGTCCATGCGCGCGGGCCCCGTCGACCGGCCGCTGAAATAGGCCAAAGCCCCGCCCACATTGGCGTTCGAATAGACATTCTCCTCCAGATAGTCGCGATTGGTGGAGGCATATTGCGGCTTGATCTGGTCCCAGACCGGATCAAGCTCTTCCTTGATATAGGCGGCGATCTGGGTGAGCGTGCCGTTGCCGATATCCACCGCCGTGGCGCGCACGATGACGCTGCCATCGGCATTGATGGTCAGCCAGGGGGTGAATTCGACGCTGCCGGCCGGATTGGCCAGGTCCCACGGCTCGGCATCGACGACGGCGGCCTGCGCGCGGGTGCCGATGACCAGGGCGCCACCCAAGGCCAGCGAGGAGATGATGAAATTGCGCCGCGTCGTCTTGATCTCGTTCATGACCGCCTCCTCAAGCTTTCATCAGGTCGGCGGCTTTGTGGATCGCCGCCCGCACGCGCGTATAGGTGCCGCAACGGCAGATATTGGACACGTATTGATCGATATCCGCGTCGGTCGGGTTGGGGATTTCATCCAGCAGCGCCGCCGCGGCCATCAGCATGCCGGTCTGGCAATAGCCGCATTGGGGCACGTTGAATTCCACCCACAGCTTTTGCAGCGGATGGCTTGAATCGGGGCTCAGTCCCTCGATCGTGGTGATCTTGACGCCCTCGGCGGCTTCCAGTGGAAACTGGCAGGAGCGCGTCGCCACGCCATCGATATGCACCGTGCAGGCGCCGCATTGGGCAATACCGCAGCCGAACTTGGTTCCCGTCATCCCCAGATGGTCGCGCAATACCCAGAGCAAGGGGGTCTGCGGATCCGCATCGACCTCGGTCGCCTTACCGTTGATCATCAAACTTACAGCCATAAAAACCTCCTCAACAGGCACACATCGCAGGTCATACTTTGCGTAAAGCTTAGAACCATTCTTAGAACCGATCCAGATTAGCGACCTTTGATTTGCCAATAAGCGTCAGTGGAAATGGCGCTCTTTGCAGATGATGACTTGGGGAGTAAACTGCGTTATTCATTGAATACTTTCGATATGTTCATCAGAATATATCGACTTTTGAGCAACAGTCTAAGCCCTGGCGTCCCCAATCGCATTTGGGCTAGGGTTTCGCTGCCTCGGGAGTGGCATCGGTATGCGCATAGCCTTGATAGCTCTGATTTTTATGGCGCCTCCATCGTTAGCTGCGCTCCCCGCCAGCGCGCAGGAAACCTCCCCTGGCGGACAATTGGCGCAGGCATGCACCAGTTGTCATGGCCTGCAGGGTCGCAGCATCGGCGCAGTGCCAAGTCTGGCCGGACGGCCGGAGGCGGACCTCGTGGCCTTGCTCAAAACCTTCCGCGATGCCCCCAATGAAGCCACCATCATGAACCGCATTGCCCGCGGCTATACGGACGACGAGATCGCCGCCTTGGCCGCCTATTTCAGCGCCATGAGCCCCACACCATGATCAAATTATCGCGCCGCGATTTCGTCGCCGCAGCCGCCGCCGGTCTGGCCGCCCCAATGCTGATGTCGGTCCCCGCCCGCGCCGCCACCGCCGCCAAGGTGGTGGTCATCGGCGGCGGCTTCGGCGGTGCCTCGATCGC
This sequence comes from Devosia sp. UYZn731, assembly GCF_040546795.1. Classification (NCBI taxonomy): domain Bacteria; kingdom Pseudomonadati; phylum Pseudomonadota; class Alphaproteobacteria; order Hyphomicrobiales; family Devosiaceae; genus Devosia; species Devosia sp. UYZn731. The sequence continues at coordinate 216,166 of NZ_JBEPOL010000007.1, read as the reverse complement.
CCGCTATCTGCGCCGCAACGCTCCCGACCTGTCGGTGACCCTGGTCGAGCGCGACAAGCAGTTCACCACCTGCCCATTCAGCAATGGCGTCATCGGCGGGCTATGGTCCATCGCCGACGTCACCTTCACCTATGACGGCATCGCCGCCGCCGGCGTCACCGTGGTGCACGATACCGCCACCACCATCGACGCCGACAGGAAAACCGTCGCGCTGGCCGGTGGCACCGTGCTGGACTACGATTATCTGGTGGTGTCCCCCGGCATCCAGTTCGTCTGGGATAGCATCGAGGGCTATAGCGCCGAAGCCGCCGATATCATGCCGCATGCCTGGCAAGCCGGCCCACAAACCACGCTGCTGCGCAACCAGCTCGAAGCCATGGATGATGGCGGCCTCGTGGTCATCGGTGTGCCCGCCGTGCCGTTCCGCTGCCCTCCCGGCCCCTATGAACGCGCCACCCTGATCGCCAATTACCTGACCCAGGCCAAGCCCAAGTCGAAGATCATGATCCTCGACGCCAATGAGAGCTTCGCCAAGCAGCCCCTGTTCGAGGAAGCATGGAAAAACCTCTATCCGGGCATGGTGGAATGGATCCCCGGCTCGCAGTCCGGCATCGTCATGTCGGTGGATACCGCCACCATGACCGTCTCCACCAGCTTCGACGACTACCAGCCGGCCGTCGCCAACATCATCCCCGCCCAGCGCGCCGGCAAGATCGCCATCGATGCCGGGCTGGACGCCGGCCAGGGCTTTTGTTCGATCAATCCCGCCACCTTCGAATCCACCGTGCACAAGGGCATTTATGTGCTGGGCGACGCCACCATTGCGGGCGCCATGCCGAAATCGGGGTTCAGCGCCAACAACCAGGCCAAGGCCTGCGGCGCCGCCATCCTGGCCGACATCGCCGGAACCGAGTTCACGCCCGCCAAGTTGATCAACGTCTGCTACAGCTTCGCCAAGGCCGACTATGCCTTCGAGGTGGTCGACGTCTTCGAAGTGGCCGGCGACACCATTAACCTGGTGTTCGATGACAATCGGTTCACCCCCGTCGGTGCGTCCGACGAAGTCCATCAAACCGAGGCCAAATACGCCCATTCATGGTACGAGAATATCACCGCCGAAATGTTCGGTTAGCCGCCGTTCTGGCCGCCATGCTGCTGGCACCCGGCTTGGCATTGGCACAGACCGGCATCATTCAGCCGCTGACCGATGTGCCCGGCGACGCCACGCGCGGCAAGGCCGTGGCGGTCAATTCGGACCTCGGCAATTGCTCGATCTGCCACCACATTCCGGTCCCCGAAATCCCCGATGGGGCTAACGGCGATATCGGACCGCCGCTGGATGGCGTCGGCTCCAGGCTTACCGCCGCCGAACTGCGCCAACGCATCGTCGACCCGAAGACCCTCGACCCCGACACATTGATGCCTGCCTATTTCACCACCGAGGGGCTGACCCGGGTGCAGACAAAATACGCCAGCAAGACCATTCTGACGGCGCAGCAGGTGGAGGACTTGATCGCCTTCCTGCTGACCCTGAAAGGCAATTGAGATGACCGACCAAAACGATAGCGCTGCCTGGAGCCGCCGCGGCGTTCTCGCCGGGCTCGGCGCCGGCGTCATGCTGTTGGCCATGCCGGTGCGCGCCGATGACGTCAGCGTCGCCCAAGCCATCACCGACACCTTCGGCACCACCCCGCGCCAGGATGGCAAGATCACGCTCAAGCTGCCCCCGCTCGCCGAAACCGGCAATACCGTGCCCTTGACCGTGACCGTCGACAGCCCGATGAGCGACACCGAGCGCGTCAAGCGCGTCGTCGTCTTCGCCAATCGCAATCCGCGCCCGCTGATCGCCATCATGACCTTCGGCCCCAGGGCCGCCACCGCCGAATTCAGCACCAATATGCGCCTCAGCGGCACTCAGGACGTCATCGCCATGGCCGAGCTTAGCGACGGCTCGATCTGGCAGGCGCAGGTGCGCGTGCTGGTCACCGTTGGCGCCTGCGACACCCTGCAATTGCGGTATTAGGAGACACCAATGCCCAATACCCGCATCCGCGTCCCCAAAACCGCCAAGGCCGGCGATGCCGTGGAAATCCGCGCCATCATCCAGCACCCGATGGAAAACGGCTTTCGCCTCGATAGCCAGGGCACCCCCATTCCGGTGGAGATCATCACCGATTTCAGCTGCACCTATGACGGCGGCGAAGTGTTCAGCGTCAAGCTGGAACCGGGCCTCTCAGCCAACCCCTATTTCTCGTTCTTCCTCAAGGCGACCAAATCCGGCCCGGTCGATTTCCGCTGGGTCGATCAGGACGGCACCATAACCACCGCCACCGAGCAGCTCGACGTGACATGAACCGCGCCCTCGTCGCCATTTTGGCCTGTGCCGGCATCGTGGCGACCTTCGCTGCGGTGTTCGCGGCCGACCAGGTGCCGGCGCAAAAACCCATTTCGGGCTATGACTTCATGACCCCCGAAGTGCAGCAATTGCAGGACGACGATTTCGCCAATCCCGGCCTGCTCTGGGTCGAGGAAGGCCAGACCATCTGGGACGACACCAAGGTCGCCTCCGGCAAATCCTGCGCCAGTTGCCATGGCGATGCGGTCACCGCCATGCGCGGCGTCGCCACCCGCTACCCGGCCTATTCGGTCGAGGCCGGCCATGTCATCAACCTCGAACAGCAAATCAACCAATGCCGCCGCGAGCGCCAGGGGGAGCCGGATTTTCCCTACGAATCCGAACCCCTGCTCTCGATCACCGCCTTCGTCTCGACCCAGTCCAAGGGCCTGCCACAGTCAGTGGCGATCGTCGGCCCCGCCGCCGAAAGCTTCGAACGCGGCAAGGCCTTCTTCTACCAGCGCCGAGGACAGCTCAACCTGTCCTGCTCCAATTGCCACGAGCAACACGCCGGCGACCACCTGCGCGGCGAATCCATCAGCCAGGGCCAGCTCAACGGCTTCCCCATCTACCGCGCGCTCTGGCAAACCATGGGCTCCACTAACCGCATGTTCGCCTGGTGCAATGAGGCGGTGCGAGCGGAGCCATACCCGGCCGGATCGCAGGAATATGTGGACCTGGAACTGTTCGAACGCTGGCGGGGACAAGGGCTGAATATCGAAACGCCGGCGGTGAGAAGGTAGGACCAAAGCGCGCCCACATCCTCGATCTGATCCCCCTCCCCCTTGAGGGGAGGGGTTAGGGGTGGGGGTTTGTCGGGCGGAGTGGAGCCCCCTGCCGCCAAGCGCCACTCTCGTTGAAGCCACCCCCACCCTAACCCTCCCCTCAAGGGGGAGGGGACTCGACCGGGTATGCGGCAGTCTTCCGGTCCTACGCCAGCCCCGCAAAATCCGCAGGCGTATCAAGGTCGGCCAACATGCCCTCCGGGGCCTCAACCAGGTACGCCCCCGCCAGCAGCGACCGCGCGCCCTTATCGCCCTCAAGCCGCGTCAGAGCCTCGAAATGAGCCGGCGTAAACGCCGCCGGCGGACTGGCCTGCCCACTCGGCAAACGCGAGGCGGCCACGCTCACCGAACCGCCCAGCGCACCGACAACCGCCAGCACATGCGCCATGGTCACGAACGGCATATCTGCCAAACACACGAGAATAGCCTGCGGGTGCCGCTGCACCAGCGCCGCCACCCCGAGCCCCAGCGATGACGCCTGTCCCCTCCCGCTATCGGGATTGACCACGACTTCAAAGCCCCGGCCGGCGAACTCGGCCTGCAAGGCCGCATCGCCCTGCCGGCACACCACCAGCTTATGGGCAAAACCCGCCTCAGCCACCGTATCGGCAATATGCACCGCCAACGGCTTGCCCTGCAAAACCGCCATCAGCTTGTTGCCCTCGCCGAACCGCTGCGACAGCCCTGCAGCCAGCACCAGCAACGCCGTGCCGCCCAGCTCGACCACTAGCCGTCCAGCCGCATGCGCGCATCGGTGATTTCCGCCAGCACCGACAGCGCCAGCGACGACGACGTGCGCGTCGGCCCGAAAAACCCGATCGGCCCATGCAGGCGTTCGATCCGCTCATCGGCCACGCCGGCAGAATGCAGCCGCGTCACCCGCGCCGCATGGGTGCGCCGACTGCCCAGCGCGCCAATATAGAACGGGTCGTAGCTCAGCGCCGTCTCCATCAGGCGGCTTTCCTTGAAGCGGTCATGCAGCAGGAAAATCACCGCCGTATAGGGATCGACCGGCAGCGCCGGCATGGTGGCGCCATTGAGCACCGTCACCTCCGCCCCCACCTGCCCCGCCGCGGCCGAGCCCGCATCGGCCGTCATATAGGCGCATACCGGCAGTCCCGCCGCACGACCCAGTCGCGCCACGGCGACAAGCTCCGGCCCTTCCCCGATCAGGATCAGCTTGGTCAGCGGATGATAATGCCGTACGAAATCAAAGCCCTGCCACTCGCTGCGATCACGATTGCCGGACCCCGCGAGATAGTGCGCCGTACCGGCCGTCGGATTAAACGCCACCGAGAACGCCGTGCGCGCAGCCAGCAACGACAGCGCCCGATCAACCAGCTCAGCCTTAGGCCGCACATGCACGTGCACGTCGATACTGCCCCCACACGGCAGCCTGATATCAAGAAACGGCGAGCCCGTGCCGAAGCGCAGCACCTCGTCCTTGTCGGCGCCAATGGCGCGGATCGCCTCGCCCGCCACTGCCGCCTCGACGCACCCACCCGACACATAGCCGCAATAGCGGCCATCGGCCAACACTGCCATCTGTGCGCCAAGCGCCCGCGGCGCTCCGCCTGATATTTCCACAATCGTCAGCAGCGCGCCCGCAAGACCCTGCGCCCGCCCCGTCTCAAGCAGTTGAAACACCGAAGCCGGATCGTCCGGGTCTAGCCCCACGTCATAGGGCACGCCGATTTCGGCCTCCCGCCGCAAAGCCTCGAGGCTGGCGCCACCTTGACGGCCTGCCGGAGCAGTTTCGCGCTGGGTCAGGATTTCGGACATCCCCCATTGGTAAGCCGAGGCGCCACGGTTGGAAAGATCACCGACCTGCCATTTGCCAATGATCAATATTCGGTTTCCATCAGGGGGATGAAGCCGCCGGCAAACGAAATCAGGGCGCGCCTGTTTGGCGCGCCCTGACAAAAATCGACAGAGGCCAGGCCGAATGCCCTACTTCTGAATGCAGGTGTCGACAGTGTCCTTGGTGCATTCATCAAGGCCGGTGAACACCGGATCCTCAACCGGCTTGCCTTCGATCAGATCGATCATCACCGAGGGAGCCTTGTAGCCCATTTCGAACGGACGCTGGCCGACCAGGGCCGTCACGAGACCTTCCTTGGCGATGGCAACTTCGTCGCCGATCGTATCGGCAGCGCCGATGGCGAAGTCGTTGCTGGCGATCCGGTCAGCCAGGGGCTTGAACAGGTCGCGGTACGGCTGCGGAGCACCAAACAGCGGCCAGCCGCCCATGATGCCGAACGCGTCGAGCTCGGGATTGGCGGCCAGGATATCGCTCATCGCCTGAACGCCCTTGGCGCCATCGTCATTGGTGAAAACCGGGCAACCGGCAACTTCGGTCCAGCCGCCTTCGCCCGCAAGAGCCGCAAGGCCCTTCTGGCCGGAGATGGCGTCGCGCATGCCCTGGGCGCGCTGCAGGATATTGTCGGCAGCGGCATTGCCTTCGATGGTGCAAATGGTGCCGCCCTTGGGCTTGGCAGCCTTGATGTATTCGCCGATCTTCTGGCCCATCAGGTAGTTGTCGGTGCCGAGGTAAGTCTTGCGCAGGCTGGCGTCGGCCTTGATCAGGTCGGCGTCGAGCGTCATCACCGGAATGGTCGGCGCGGCGCTGCGCAGCGTCTGGGCGATCAGCGGTGCGTTCGAGGGCGAGATCGCCACGGCGGCGGTGTCGGGCTTGCTCAACACGTCCTGCAGGATCTGGGCTTCGCCGGCTTCATCCGATGTCGATGCGGGGCCGGTGTAGAAGCACTCGTATTCGCTATCGGCGTTCTCGGAATTCCATTTCAGGCAACCCTGGTGGATGGCTTCGAAAAATGGATTGTCGAGGCCCTTGACCACGATGACCAATTGCTTCTTGGCCGCGAAGGCCTGGCTGCCGCTCAGCGCGAGCGCGGCCACAGCCATAAATAGAACGATCTTTTTCATGTTTCCTCCCGATGATTGGCAGAAACCGTCCGCGGGACGAAAATATTCGTGTCCGCGGCCTCCTCGGTCTCCGGCGCACAGCTAATATCGCCCTGCTATCGCCGTCAACGGAACAATGACTTTATTTCTCATGCGTTAAGTTGACGCCCGCCAGCTCATTTGCATAAGCTGGGTAACGTCTTCGTCCCGGGAGGAGAAGCCGGACAGCTTAGTCGCCTGCCAAACCCGCCATCTTGAGCGGCACCGGTAGCGTGCGCGCAGAGGAATTCAGAGTGGCGATACTGGAACTGGCAAACGTCTCCAAGCACTTCGGCGCCATCCAGGCGGTCAATGACGTGTCGTTCTCGCTTGAGGCCGGCGAAGTGATCGGCCTGATGGGCGATAACGGCGCCGGCAAGTCGACGCTGGTCAAAATGATCGCCGGCAACTTTTCGCCGAGCGAAGGCACCATGCGCATGGATGGCCAGCCGCTCAACATGCACCGCCCGGTCGATGCGCGCCGCCACGGCATCGAAATCGTCCATCAGGACCTGGCGCTGTGCAACAACCTGACGGCCGCCGCCAATGTGTTCCTGGGCCGCGAAGTGCATCGCTGGTTCGGCCCGCTGCGCGTCCTCGACTATTCGCGCATGTACAAGCGCTCCGCCGAAATTTTCGCCGAGCTGAAATCGGAAACCCGCCCGCGCGACCTGATCCGCAACATGTCGGGCGGCCAGCGCCAGGCTGTCGCCATCGCCCGCACCCGCCTGTCGGAGGCCAAGGTGGTGCTGATGGACGAGCCCACCGCGGCCATCTCGGTGCGACAGGTGGCCGAAGTGCTCAACCTGATCCGCCGCCTGCGCGACCAGGGCGTCACCGTGGTGCTCATCAGCCACCGCATGCCCGACGTGTTCGACGTGGCCGATCGGGTCATCGTGCTGCGGCGCGGGCGCATGGTGGCCGATCGGAGGATCGCTGAGAGCTCACCCGAAGAGGTCACCGGCCTCATCACTGGCGCAATCGAACGGGTCTAGGCACATGACAATCACACTCGATCAGACAATCGCGCAAAAGCAGCACACCTGGTACGCTACCCTGCTGCGCAGCCAGGCCTTCTGGGTCTTCGTCGCCATCATCGCGGCCTGTATCTTTCTGTCCTTTGCCACGGACTCGTTCGCCACCTCCAAGAACATCTTCAACATCACCCGCAACGTCACTTTCACCGCGATCATCGCGCTGGGCATGACCATGGTGATCATCATCGGCGGCATCGACCTGTCAGTGGGCTCGGTGCTGTGTCTGTCCAGTATGATGCTGGCCATCACCATGCATGCCGGCTACAGCCTCGAAATCGGCATCGCCGTAGCCATCGTCACCTCGCTGGCGGTGGGCGCCTTCAACGGCGTGCTAATTGCCTATCTGGGCTTTCCGCCCTTCGTGGTCACGCTGGGCATGCTGTCGATTGCGCGCAGCCTTGCCATGGTGGCCTCCAACAATACGGTGGTGTTCGAATTCGGCCCCGATCACGCGCGCCTGCTCGATCTGGGCGGCGGCGCCTGGTTTCTCGGCATCGCCAATCCGGTGCTCTACATGCTGGCGCTGGCTGCCATTGTGGGCTTCATCCTGCGCTGGACCAAGTTCGGCCGCCATCTCTACGCCATCGGCGGCAATGAAAGCGCCGCCACGCTGACCGGCGTGCCGGTGCGGCTGATCAAGGTGGCGGTCTACATGATCTCGGCCCTGTCGGCCGGCATTGCGGGCATTATCGAAACCGGCTGGCTCGGCGCCGTCACCACCAATATCGGCACCGGCATGGAACTTCAGGTTATCGCCGCCGCCGTCATCGGCGGCGCCAGCCTCGTCGGCGGCGTCGGCACTGCCATCGGCGCCCTCGTGGGCGCCGCCCTGATCGAAGTCATCCGCAACAGCCTTGGCCTATTGGGCATAAACGCCTTCTGGCAAGGCGCCTTCATCGGCGGCTGCATCATCATCGCCGTAGCGTTCGAGCGGGTCCGGCAGTTGCGCTCCTCGGAATAGGCCGCGGGAGTCGGCCTATTTGAGATTGTAGCGTTGCCGCAGTTCGTCCGCCTGCTCCGGCGTCAGCGGCCGGATCGGCATGCCGCGCAGCATCAGGAACAGTTTTGCCGTTTCCTCCAGCTCCTCGGTGGCATATTGCGCATTGGCCAGTGTTGTTCCGGCCACCACCGGCCCGTGATTGGCCAGCAACACCGCATGATGCGCCCCCGCCAGCTTGGCCACCGCCCGCGCCAGGCTCGGATCGCCCGGCGGCAAATACGGCACCAACGGCAACCGCCCGACCCGCATCAGATAATAGGCCGTCAACGGCGGCAGCAGGTCATCTGGATCGAGCCCCTCGATCACGCTGACCGCCACCGAATGCGTCGAGTGCAGATGCACCACCGCGCCCGCATCCGCCCGCTCGCCATACATCGCCAGATGCAGCACCGCCTCCTTGGTCGGCTGCCCACCCCCGATATGCCGCCCCTCCGCATCAAACCGCGACAACTGCGCCGGATCGAGCTCGCCCATCGAAACATTGGTCGGCGTCATCAACCAGCCGCCATCGGCCAGCCGCACGCTGATATTGCCGGTCGAACCAAAGGTCAGCCCGCGATCGAACAGCGACTTGCCGACCTTGGCAATCTCATCGCGCACCAGATTCTCCGCATGGCGGATCGAGTCAGTCATCGAGCATATCCCATGCGGTCACGAAGAAATCCGCAGCACCAAAATTACCCGATTTGAGCGCCAGCGCCAGTTCGGGCGTCCGCGTCCACGGCACCCCGGGCGCAATTTCCGGCCCGATCTGCAACGCCCGCGCCCCCAGCGACTCCACCACCGCCCCGGAGGTTTCGCCGCCCGCAACGATGAACCGGGTAAATCCATGATCGCGCAAAATCACGCTGACCTCGGCCAGCAGATGCTCCACCAACGCCCCCGCCTGGTCACGCCCCAACTGCGCCTGCACAGCCTTAACCGCCTCAGGATCATCGCTGGAATACACCAGCGGCGGCCGGTCTTCAGCCTGCGCGATCACCCAATCCACAATCGAGGCTGCCGTCTGCGCGCCCGATGCAACCTCAAGCGGCACGACCCGAAACGCCGGGCTTCCCGCCGCGATGGCATTGGCTACCTGCCCCCGCGTCGCCGCCGAACACGAGCCGGCCAGGACAACCGCGCGTCCCTGCGGCGCCAGCATTCGCACCGGCAGCGTCGTCGTCCCAATCCGGCCTTGCGCGCGGAAATTATCCGGCAGGCCCATGCCAATACCCGAGCCGCCAGTAATCAGCCGCGCCCCGGCCAGCGCCGCCCCCAGCACGCGCAAATCCGCATCGCGCACCGCATCGGCAATCATCAACCGATGCCCCGATTTCTGCGCCGCCTCCAGCGCGGCACGCACGGCGCCCGCGCCCTGCTCGATCACCGCCAACGGGACCAGCCCAACCTTGCCCCGCGCCTGCCGCTGCAACACCCGCACTAGATTGGCATCGTGCATCGGCGTCAGCGGATGGTCCTTCATCGGCGACTCCGACAGCAGAACCTGCCCCACAAACAGATGCCCCATATAGATCGAGCGCCCCGCCGCTGGAAACGCCGAACACGCCACCGCAATCGGGGCATCGAGCAGGTCCAGCAGCGCCTCCGCCACCGGCCCGATATTGCCCGCGTCTGTGGAATCGAAGGTCGAGCAATACTTGAAAATGATCTGCTCGGCCCCACCCGCCAGCAGCGCCTTGGCCGATGCCAGCGACAATGCCACCGCCTCCGAAGCCGGGATGGTGCGCGATTTCAGCGCCACCACCACCGCCTCCGCATCCCCGAAATCCGCGCCCTCTGGCGGCACGCCGATATATTGCACCGTCTTCATGCCGTTGCGCGCCAGCATCAGCGCCAGGTCGGTCGCCCCGGTCAGGTCGTCGGCGATAGCTCCAAGCAGCATGCTTAAAATCCTAAAAATCAGGCGGTCGCGCCTGTTATGATGTCATAGCCGGTGTCGATAATCTCGCGCCCTTCCGGCCGCTCGCGCTGCCCCAGCAGTTTTTCGATCGCCGTCTTGCCGATCAAAAACCGATTGGACCGCACGGTGGACAGTGGCGTCGGCAACGCCTGCCCCACATCCAGCCCATTGAACCCGAACAGCGCCAAATCCTGCTTCGGCCTGATCCCGGCGCCCAGGCAATGGAACACCCCGCCGGTCGCCATGTCGTCATTGGAAAACACCACCACGTCGAGGTCATGCCGCCGCGCCAAAATCTGCGCCAGCATATCGCGCCCCGCGCCGACGGAACTCGGCCCCTCGAACCGGCAGGTTTCCACCAGCGCCACCTTGGCCTCCGCCAGCGCCGCCACCAGCCCGTCATACCGCAGCTTGGCACGATGATCGCTCGTCCAATCATGCCCCACATAACCAAACCGCCGATAACCGCGCCCGAGCAGATACTGCCCCGTATCAAACCCCGCCTGCCGATGCGACAGCCCCACCGCCAGATCGATCGGCTGGCTGTCAATTTCCATCACCTCGGCAATGCGCACCCCGCTGCCCACCAGCATGGCGCGCGCCATCTCGGTATGGTCCAGCCCCGCGATCACCATCGCCTCAGGCTTCCACGCCAGTAACGACGCGATCAGCGCCTGCTCAGTCGCCAGATCATAATCGCTGACCGCGATCACCGCCTGAAACCCGGTACCCTCCAGCGCCGAACGGATACCGCCCAGCACTTCGGGAAACACGATATTGGTCAACGACGGTACGATGACTCCCACCAGCTTGGAGCCCGATGAGGCCAGCCCGCCAGCCAGCCGATTGGGCACGTAGCCCGTCTGGCGCACCGCCGCCATCACCCGCTCGCGCGTGTCCGCGCCAATCGGGCCATGATTGCGCAGGATGCGCGACACGGTGATTTCGCTGACCTGCGCCAGCAGAGCCACATCGGCCAGCGTCACCCCGCGTTGTCGTCCTGCCAGCCGTTTGGCACCCATGGCTTGCGTCTGTCCTCGGCAAAATTGTTGACTTGGCGCACGCGTCGTGGTCATCATCGCCACCGAATGACAGCGCTAACATAAGCGCCAAACCGATCGCCCGCAACCGCTTATCCGCCCACGATCGCCACAAAGGACACCGGCATGACCGCCACTATAGCCGTAATCGGCCTGGGCTCGATGGGCCTCGGCATGGCCAAATCCCTGCTCCGTGCCGGCCACACGGTCAGCGGCTACGATCCCTCGACACAAGCCATGGCGGCCCTGTCGACCGAAGGCGGGCGCGCCGCAGCCGATCCCGCAGAGGCCGCCCACGACGCTACCGTCGCCGTGGTGGTCGTCGTCAACGCCGCGCAAACCGAAACAGTGCTGTTCGGCGAAACCGGCCTCGCCGCCGCCATGCCCCCCGGCAGCGTCATCATCTCCTGCGCCACCATGGCGCCCGCCGCCGCCAAGGCTTTTGGCGCCCGCTGCGGCGAGCATGGCCTGCTCTATCTCGACGCCCCGATGAGCGGCGGCGCCGCCCGCGCCAATAGTGGCGAACTCACCTTCATGGCCTCCGGCACACCGCAGGCTTTCGCCGCAGCCCGTCCGGCGCTCGATGTCATGGCTGGCAAAGTCTACGAACTCGGCGACGAAGCCGGCATCGGCGCCTCCTTCAAGATCGTCAACCAGCTCCTTGCCGGCGTGCATATCGCCGCCGCCTGCGAGGCCATCACCTTTGCCAGCAAGCTGGGGCTGGATATCGCCAAGGTCTATGAGGTCATCACCGCCTCGGCCGGCAATTCCTGGATGTTCGAAAACCGCGTCCCGCACATTCTCGACGGCGACTACGCGCCCAAAAGCGCCGTCAACATCTTCACCAAGGATCTGGGTATCGTCAGCGATATCGGCCGCGCCGAAACCTTCCCGCTCCCAATCGCTGCCTCGGCCCTGCAACTGTTCCTGGCCACCGCCGCTGCCGGCATGGGGCGCGACGACGACGCCTCCCCGGCCCGCCTCATCGCTCAGATCACGGGCATTGACCTGCCCGCCGCCAAAACCAACTAAAATTCGGAGCTTTCTCATGACCAAGCGCATCGTCTTCACCGGCGGCAGCGGCAAAGCCGGCCGCCATGTCGTGCCCTACCTGCTCGACAAGGGCTATAAGGTCCTCAACCTCGATCTGGTCCCCCTCAACCATCCCGGCGTCAACACGCTGGTGACTGACCTCACCGATAGCGGCCAGACCTTCAACGCCCTGTCCATGCATTTCGATTTCGATGGCTTCACCACCGGCAATGGCCCCGCTCCAATAGACGCCGTCGTGCATTTCGCCGCCGTGCCGCGCGTGCTGCTGCGGCCGGACAACACCACCTTCACCGCCAATGTGAACTCGACCTACAATGTCATCGAAGCGGCGGTGAAGCTGGGCATCAAGAAGGTCATCATCGCCTCCAGCGAAACCACCTACGGCGTCTGCTTTGCCGAAGGCGACAAGGATTTTCACAGTTTCCCGCTTGAGGAAGACTACGACAGCGACCCGATGGACTCCTACGGCCTCTCCAAAGTGGTCAACGAAAAGACCGCCCGCGCCTTCGCCATGCGCAGCGGCATCGACATTTACGCCCTGCGCATCGGCAACGTCATCGAGCCGCACGAATACACCGTGTTCCCCGCTTTCCTCGCCAATCCCGCCTCGCGCAAGCGCAATGCCTGGAGCTATATCGACGCCCGCGATCTCGGCCAGATTGTCGATCTCTGCATTGCCAAGGATGGCCTCGGCTATCAAGTGTTCAACGCCGTGAACGACCAGATCACCGCCAATGCGCCCACCGAAGCCTTCCTCAAGCAGTGGGCCCCCAATTCGCCCATCACCCGCGCCATGGGCGAATACGAAGCACCAATCTCCAACCGGAAAATCCGTGATGTGTTGGGTTTCAAGGAACAGCATAACTGGCGCCAATACGTCGTCTGACAGCCTCTTGCCGTTCGGACGGTTAGTAGGTTAGGATGACTAAATGCCCTACCATTCGTCCGAACCCTATTTGCCGTCCGCCGTCCCCATGGATGCCCTGAGCGAGGTCCTGCAGGATTTTCGCCTTAGCGGCGTCAGCTATGGGCGCTGCGAGTTGCAACACCCATGGGGCATTGGTTTTGCCGAACAGCCGCTGCTGCGCTTCCACTTCGTCAGCAAGGGTCCATGCTGGATTCATACCGATGAATTTGGCTGGCAGGAGCTGAACGATGGTGATCTGGTGTTGCTGCCGCAGGGCAATGCCCATCGGCTGGCCAGCGCGCCCGATGTCGCGGGCGATACGCTCAAAAGCTGCCAGGTGACCCGCTTCGGCGGCAATGTTTGTGAGATGGTGCAGGACGGCACCGGGCCGACGAGCACGCTGTTTGTCGGCTCGATGGCGCTGGGCGCCCGCGCGCTGCATCCCCTGATCAGCCTGATGCCCTCGATCATCAAAAGCCGCGACATAGAAGCCAACGATCCCATGGTTGGCCCTCTGCTGGCGGCGATGACCGCCGAGGCCGCGCAGCCCCGCATGGGCGGCGCCACCATCCTGTCGCGCATGGCCGATCTGCTGACCGCGCGACTGATCCGCTGCTGGGTCGATTGCACCAGTTCTTCGACCACCGGCTGGCTCGCCGCCATCCGCGACGTGCATGTAGGCCGGGCGCTGGCCGCCATGCACCGCGATCCCGGCAATAACTGGACGGTGGAGAGCCTGGCTGGCGTCGCCGGGCAATCACGTTCGGTTTTTGCCGAACGCTTCAGCGCGTTGCTGGGGGAAGGCGCAGCCCATTACCTGACGCGCTGGCGCATGCAACTGGCCCAAGAATGGCTCGGCCAGAGCGGCACGGCGGTCGCCGAAGTCGCCGCCCGGCTGGGCTATGAATCCGAAGCTTCTTTTGCCCGCGCCTTCAAACGCACCACCGGCGCCTCCCCCGGCGCGGTCCGGCGCGAGCTTTCCGGACAAACGGCCATAGAATTCGGACTTTAGGATACATATCGTCCGAACGGCCTCGTTTATGAAAGCCCTCCAAACTTGGAGGCTCTTCTATGACTGACACAACTTTACCACTGGACGACCTGGCGGTGGCCGACGACCGCTGGAGCGCCAGCACCAAGCTCGCCGTTGTCTCCATGGCGGTCGCCACCTTCGCGCTGGTTTCGGCCGAGTTTCTGCCCGCCGGCCTGCTCACCCCGATGGCCGCCGATCTGGGCATCAGCGAAGGCACCGCCGGACAGGTGGTGACCGCCACCGCGAGCGTCGGCGCGGTCGCGGCCTTGTTCGCCAATGTCGCCATCGGCAAGCTGAACCGCAAAACCGTATTGGTGGGCCTTAGCGCCCTCGCCATCATTTCCAATATCGTCGCCGCCACCGCCACCGATTTCTGGATACTGCTCCTGGGTCGCGCCGGTCTCGGTATTGCCTTGGCATCCTTCTGGTCGCTGTCCGCCGCCGTCATAGCGCGGCTGGTCGGCGTCGGCTCGCTGGGCCGGGGCATGTCCATCATTTTTGTCGGCGTATCGCTCGCCACCATCGCCGCCCCCTCGATCGGCGCCGTCGTCAGCGACTGGTTCGGCTGGCGCACCGCCATGGCCGCAACAGCCGGCGCGGCAGCAATCGCCATGCTGCTGCAATTGATCAGCCTGCCCACCCTCCCCGCTGACAAAGCCACTAGCCTGGGCGAGATCTTCGGGCTGATGCGTCGGCGTGGCGTGCAACTCGGCATGCTGGCCGTGCTACTACTGGTTACCGGCCATTTCGCCGGCTTCGTCTATGTCCGCGCCTTCCTTGAACAGGTTACCCAGCTTCCCACCACATCCGTGGCCTGGGCATTGCTGGGCTATGGCGTCGCCAGCGTCATCGGCAATATCGCTGGTGGGCGCATGGCCGATGCCAATGTCCGCGTTGGCCTGGTGGTCACCGGCGTCACCCTGGCGGCCGCCACATTGGCGCTGCTGCTCTGGGGCACGCACAGCGGCACCGCCTTCGGCTTCGTGGCCCTCTGGGGTTTTGCCTTCGGCACCGCGCCAATTGTGCTGCAAACCAACCTGTCCCGCGCCGCGCTCGACGCCCTCGAAGCCTCCGGCAGCCTGATGGTGGTCTGCTTCCAGGTCGCCATTGCCGTGGGTGCAATGATCGGCGGCTACATTGTGGATGGCTATTCCGTCATCGGCACCGTTGCCTTCGCCGCGATCATGGCCGCGCTGACCATGGTTCTGGCGCTGCTCCAGCCCCGCAAATAACCAAACGCCGGCAGCCTCAGCGCTGCCGGCAGTCTATTCCTAGGCCGCCAGCTTCAGCACCTGCGCGTCATTATTGCGCAACCGCGTCAGATGCAGCTCGACGAAATTGTCGGGCACCGCAGCCTTGACGCTCGGCCGCGCGGCCAGCGACTGGCGCCACAACGATAGCTTGGGGAACCCGTCGAAGAGCCCCGTATGCACCACCGTCTCCAGCGCATCCAGCTGGCGGAAGGCCGGCGCGAACACCGTATCCACATAGCTCAACTGTTCGCCCGCGAAGAACGGCCCGGTCACCGTATCCTCCAGCCGCTTGAACTTGGCCAGCACGCCCTGCCGCGCCGCATCCAGCTCGGTGACATCCTTGGCGCTGTTGAACTTGAAGATATCGCCCAGCAATTGCGAGCCGTACTCCATCCACGAACGGTGCTGCGCCCGCTCCAGCGGATCCGCCGGATGCAGTTTCACGCCCGCCGCCGTCTCTTCGAGATATTCCAGGATCACCGCGCTTTCGAACACGATCGCAGGCTCATGCCCGTCGCGCTCCACCTTGAGCACCGGCACCTTGCCCAGCGGCGATAGTGCCAGGAACCAGTCGGGCTTGTTGGCTAGGTCGATATAGGTCACGTCGAAATCGACGCCCTTCTCTTTGAGAGCGATAACGGCGCGCTGCACGAATGGACAGGTCGGAAAGCTGATGAGGGTAAGTTTAGCCATGATAGCCCTTTGGGGACGAATAGGGAGAGGAGGGCCGCAAGGCTACCAGCTTCGCCGCCCCGCCCGAAGGCATGGCCATGCGTTGTTCGGTGCCTTTGCGTAACCAACTTCCATTTCAATACCGCTCGGTAAAACGAACCTGCGCCCTCCCGCAGACGACGCATGCATCAGCCGCACTTGCTTGTTCGCGCCGCTCAGCCAGAATGCGCGCGTGAACCAACCCGATCTCTCAATTCTCATCATCGACGACAATGCCATCCGCGCTTCGATCATCGAGGAAGGCCTGCGCGAGGCCGGCTATAGCCGCGTCGCGGTGGTGGTGGATATCGACGCTGTCGCCCGCGTGGTTGAGCAGGTCGCCCCCGACGTCGTCATGATCGATCTCGAAAATCCCAACCGCGATCGCCTCGAACACTTCTTTTCCCTGTCGCGCGCGCTGGAGCGCCCCATCGCCATGTTCGTCGACCGCTCCGATACCTCCTCGATCGAGGCCTCTGTAGCGGCGGGCGTCTCGGCCTATATCGTCGATGGCCTGCGCAAGGAGCGCGTCAAACCGATCCTCGATATGGCGATCAGCCGGTTCAACGCCTTCTCCGCCCTCAAGCGCGAATTGCGCGAGGCGCGCAGCGAACTGGAGGACCGCAAGGTGATCGAGCAGGCCAAAGGCATCCTGATGCGCTCGCGCAATATCGGCGAGGCCGACGCCCATGCCCTGCTGCGCAAGACCGCGATGAACCAGAACAAGCGCATGGCCGATATCGCCCAAAGCCTGATCACCGCCGCGGGCCTCTTGGAGCCATGAGATGAGCCAAACCATCATCACCGCCGGCTTCATGCCGCTGACCGACAGCATGCTGCTGGTGGTGGCCGAGGAACAGGGCTTTGCCGCCGCCGAAGGGCTGGCACTGCGCCTCGTGCGCGAAACCTCCTGGGCCAATATTCGCGACCGCGTCGGCGTTGGCCATTTCGATGTCGCCCACATGCTGGCGCCCATGCCCGTCGCCGCCAATCTCGGCCTGTCGCCGCTGCCCGTGCCGTTCATCGCGCCCATGGTGCTGGGCCATGGCGGCAATGCGGTCACCGTCAGCCTCGACCTGTGGTCGCAGATGCTGGCGAATGGGGCCACCGACGACCTCGATCCAACCACGACCGGACTGGCATTGGCCGCAAGCGTGGGCGCCTCCGCCAAGCGCCTGCGCTTCGGTGTCGTGCATCAGGAGTCCTCGCACAATTACGA
Organism: Devosia sp. UYZn731; assembly: GCF_040546795.1. Taxonomy (NCBI): domain Bacteria; kingdom Pseudomonadati; phylum Pseudomonadota; class Alphaproteobacteria; order Hyphomicrobiales; family Devosiaceae; genus Devosia; species Devosia sp. UYZn731. The sequence goes on along the minus strand of NZ_JBEPOL010000007.1, from coordinate 198,869 downwards.
ATTGCGCTATTGGCTGGCGGCCAGCGGCGTAGTGCCTGACCGTGACGTGGAAATCGTCGTCCTCCCCCCGCCGCTGCTGCCCGACGCGCTGGCGTCCGGCGTCATCGATGGCTATTGCGTCGGCGAGCCTTGGGGCGGCGTCGCAATACGCGCCGGGACTGCGCGGATTGTCACCACAAAATCGCACATCTGGCGCTCTAGCCCCGACAAGGTGCTGGGCATGCGCGCTGCTTGGGCCGAGCAAAATCCCGAGACCTTGGCCGCCCTGATCCGGGCGCTGCACCGCGCCGCGCTCTGGTGCAGCACGCCCGCCAATCTGCCCGAGGCCGCGCGCATCATGGCGCAGCCGCAATTTCTCGACCAGCCGGCCGAACTTGTCGCCGGTGCCCTCACCGGCCAACTCGCCATCGGCGCCGATGCCGTCCGCCAGGTCGAGCGCTTCTATGTGCCCTATGCTGGCGGCGCCAATTTTCCCTGGAAGAGCCACGCCATCTGGTTTTATGCGCAGATGGCGCGCTGGGGCCAGGTGCCGGCCAGCCCCGCCAATGCTGCTCTCGCCGCCGCGGCCTATCGCCCCGATCTCTATCGCGCCGCATTGGCGCCGCTGGGCGTTCCGATGCCGGCCGATGATTACAAGATCGATGGCCTGATCACCGAGCCGATGGACCTGCCTACCCCCGCAGGCCCCCTGCGCGTTCAACCCGATGGTTTTTTCGACGGCGCCCTTTTCGACTGGTCCGCGCCGCTTTAGGCCCAATCGACTTTCAGAACCTTGGTGCCCAAGCAGACACCGGACGGCCTCCCTCCCCCTTGAGGGGAGGGATTGAGGGTGGGGGTGGCTCGCCACGCGAGTGGAGCTCCACTCATGCTCCACCCTCCCCCCACCCTAACCTTCCCCTCAAGCGGGAGGGGACTCTTCGGTGGCTCTCGAACTGCTGTCCAAGTCTCAATTTCAGCAGCCCAATTTCCAACGCCCGCGACATTGACTAGATTTTAATCACACCGCCATCAAGACCAATTTATAATCAACATGCCGCACGTTTGTGCGTTGTCCGGCCAGTTGCACGGTACACTCACTCCGCTAACCCGCTGAAATCCCTCACGCTCCCTAACTGGCACGCCCCTTGCAACACCAACTCCGAAGCGAGTGATCGCATCGCTTTGGCGTCCAATGACGGGCGCCGCAGATAGGCAAGGCTGCCAACAGGATTCCCCCGGCTCGTCCGGGCGGTTGTCCCGTTGGCGGCCTTTTCGTTTTGGCTCAACGCAACAGGGGACGACAATGTATCAATCCACCATCGACCAGTTCGCCGACACCGCCGCCGCAAAAGTCCGCGCCATCCGCGATAATCCAGTTGGCTTCATGATCGGCTCGGCCATGGCCGGCGCCTATGTGGGCCTCGCCATCATCCTGATTTTCAGCCTGGGCCAATTGGTCGATGCCTCCATTCGCCCGCTGGTCATGGGCGCCAGCTTCGGCATCGCCCTGTCGCTGGTCATCTTCGCCGGCGCCGAACTGTTCACCGGCCACACCATGATCATGACCCTCGGCGTGCTGCGCGGCACGGTGCCGATGTCGGGCCTCGGCCGCTCCTGGGTGATGACCTGGGTGGGCAACCTGATCGGCTCGGTCCTCGTGGCCGCCCTCTTCATCATGGGCGGCGGCGGTCAAATCCTCAAAACCGGCGCTGACATGATCTTCACCGTCGCCGCCGCCAAGATGCACGCCGCCCCGCTCGAACTGATCGCCCGCGGCATTCTCTGCAACTGGCTGGTGTGCCTGGCCATCTGGAGCGCCGTCCGCGCCAAGGACGATGCCGGCAAGGCGATCATGATTTTCTGGTGCCTGTTTGCCTTCATCGCCAGCGGCTATGAGCACTCGGTCGCCAATATGACCGTCTTCGCCATCGCCCTCTTGGCCCCCCACCCCGATACCGTCACCCTGGGCGGCGCGATCTACAATCTGGGCTTTGTCACCCTGGGCAATGTGATTGCCGGCGTGGTGTTCATGGGCGGCGCCTATTGGCTGGCCAATGGCAAGCAGGCCCGCGTCTCTGCCGCCGTCCCCGCCACCACCGTTCCCGCGGAGTAATCGAGCATGGACAGCGATTTCAGCCCCGAACAGCGCCGTTATCTCGAAGGCCTCGTCGCGGGCATGAACGCGGCCCGCTCGGCCGGAGGTGGCGCTGCCGCCCCGGCCGAACCGGTCGGCCCCGATGCGCCCCACCTCAAGGCCATGGCCCGCATCGAAGCCGAGGGCCGCACGCTGGTCGATCAGGAAAACTTCAAGCGCGACGAACATCCACACGATGCTTATGCCCGCATGAAGGCGCAGGCGGAAAGCGGGCAATATCCCAAGCCGCAGGACAATTTCCGCTGGCGCTTCCACGGCCTGTTCTACGTGGCGCCCAACCAGAATTCCTATATGTGCCGCCTGCGCCTGCCCAATGGCATTCTCAACCATTGGCAATTGGCAGGGCTCGCCATGCTCGCCACCACCCATGGCGGCGGCTATTCCCACATCACCACCCGCGCCAATTTCCAGATCCGCGAAATCCCCGCCGAAAAGGCCGTCAGCCTGATCGAGGCGATCCAGGATCTGGGCCTGCATACCAAAGGCTCGGGCGCCGACAATATCCGCAATGTCACCGGCACCCCCACCGCCGGGATTGATCCGCAGGAATTGCTCGACACCAGACCCTATGCCCGAGAATGGGCTTATCACGTGCTCAACAATCGCACGCTGCATGGCCTGCCGCGCAAGTTCAACGTCGCCTTTGACGGCGCCGGCAAGATCGCTGCGCTCGAAGACACCAACGATATCGGCTTTCAGGCCGTCGAGGTCGTCGACGGCGGCGAGACCGAGCCCGGCGTGTGGTTCCGGCTGGCGCTGGGCGGCATTACTGGCCACCAGGATTTCGCCCGCCCCACCGGCGTCTATCTCAAGCCCGCCGATGCCACCCGCGTCGCCGATGCCATCGTGCGCGTCTTCATCGACCATGGCGACCGCACCGACCGCACCAAGGCCCGCCTAAAATACCTGCTCGATGCCTGGGGCTTTGAAAAGTTCCTCGCCGCCGTCGAGGAAACGCTCGGCACGCCGCTGACCCGCATTGCCGATGATCTGGTCAAGGATCGCGCACAGCCCGATCGCCTCGCCCATATCGGCGTGCACGCCCAGCGCCAGCCCGGCTTCAACTGGGTCGGCGTCGTGCTGCCCAGCGGCAAGCTGACTGCGATGCAGATGCGCGGCCTTGCCGAAATCGCCGCCCAATTCGGCGACGGCGATATCCGCCTCACCGTTTGGCAAAATCTGCTGCTGTCGGGCGTCCCCGATGCCCGCGTGGCCGATGCGGTCGCTGCGATCGAAGTGCTAGGCCTCGCCACCACCGCCACCCCGATCCGCGCCGGCCTCGTCTCCTGCACCGGCAATACCGGCTGCAAGTTCGCCGCCTCCAACACCAAGGGCACCGCCGAGCTGATCGCCACCCAGGTCGAGGCCCGCCTCACCATGGACCAACCAGTCAATATCCACCTCACCGGCTGCCACCATTCCTGCGCCCAGCACTATATCGGCGATATTGGCCTCGTCGCCTGCAAGATCACCCCCGGCGAAGATCAGGAGCCCGTCGAGGGCTTCCACATCTATGTCGGCGGCGGCAGCGGCGCCGATGCCAAAATTGGCCGCGAAATTTTTCGCGATATCCCCAATGAGCAATGCCCTAGCGCTGTCGAGAGCCTGCTCGGCGCCTACCTCAAGCACCGCGATCACGAGACCGAAAGCTTCTTCGCCTTCGCCAATCGTCACGACGTCGCCACCCTCAAAACTCTCGCCAGCGAGCCTGCCTGATGAGCATCCACGTCGCCGCCCCCATCGAGATCATCCCCGCCGACGCGCCGTTCAGCGAGCAGCAGCGCAAATGGCTCAACGGCTTCTTCTTCGAGACGCTGCTGAAGTCCCGGCCCCCGGTCGCCGAAGTGGCGGCGCCCAAGCAAGACACCAGCACGCCCTGGAAGGACCCGTCCCTGCCCATCGAGGAGCGCATGGCCATGGCCGCCCCGCGCCCGCTCCAGCAGCGCATGATGGCCGCCATGGCCCAGCAGGACTGCGGCCAGTGCGGCTATAGCTGCGCCAATTACGCCTCGGCCATCACCGAACAGGCCGAACCACGCCTCAACCTCTGCGTCCCCGGCGGCAAGGCCACCGCGCGGATGCTCAAAACTCTCGTCGAGGAAATGGGCGGCGGCGTGCTCGATCCCGATGAGGTCAAGCCCGCCAGGCCTGAAACCCCCGCCCTCCCCGGCCGCTCCCGCACCCATCCGGTCGCCGCCCGCCTGCTCTCGCGCCGCCGCCTCAATGGCGAAGGCTCGGAAAAAACCACCATGCATGTCGAAATCGACCTGTCGGCCTCGGCATTGGACTACGAGGCCGGCGATAGCCTGGGCGTCTTCGCCAAGAACCCGCCCGAACTGGCCGATGCCATCATCGCCGCGCTCGATATTCCCGCCGATTTCCCCATTGCCGACCGCAGCCTCCGCGACGTGCTGATCGAGGACACCTCGCTAGGGCTGGCGCCGGACTCGCTGTTCACCTTCATTTCCTACCTGACCGGCGGCGACCGCCGCAAGAAAGCCCAAGCCCTCGCACGCGGCGAAGACCCCGATGGCGATATCGCCACGCTCGACGTGCTCGCCGCCCTGCAAAAGTTCCCCGGCATCCACCCCGATCCCGAAGCGCTGATCGAAGTGCTCGAACCGATGCAGCCGCGCCTCTATTCCATCTCCTCATCGCCGAAGACGGTCCCCGGCCAAGTCACTCTCACCATCGACGTCGTCCGCTACGATATCGCCGACCGCACCCGCCACGGCTGCGCCTCCACCTTCCTCGGCCACCGTGCAGACACCGGCAAGGATGTTCAGGTCTACGTGCAAAAGGCGCATGGCTTCGCCCTACCCGCCGATCCGAGTACCCCGATCATCATGGTCGGTCCCGGCACCGGCATCGCCCCTTTCCGATCATTCCTCGAGGAGCGTCAGGCGGTCAACGCGCCGGGCAAAGCCTGGCTGTTTTACGGCCACCAGCGCGAAGCCACCGATTTCTTCTATGCCGACGAGCTGGAGGTGATGCAGCAATCCAGCATGCTGGCAAATTTATCGCTCGCCTGGTCCCGCGATGGCACCCAGAAAACCTATGTCCAGCACAAGATGATCGAAGCCGGCGCCGAGCTCTACCAATGGCTCACCGCCGGCGCCCACTTCTACATCTGCGGCGACGCCAAGCGCATGGCCAAGGACGTCGAGGCAGCCCTGGTCTCCATTGTCGCGACGCATGGTGGCCTCGACGACCAGCAAGCCAAAACCTTCGTCGCCGACCTCAAGAAAACGCAACGTTATCAAAGCGATGTCTATTAGGGCCGGTTGCAGCGGAAAAGCTCTTATTGCTGGCTCCGACCTCGGGATAGCCAGGGCGAAAGCCCACCACGACGAACACCACCAGTATGCCGGCGCCACGCGCTGCGGCGAGCACCTCAGCGACCCGCGGAACGAGGGTGGCGTCGGCAATACTAGCGACGATCTCATCTTGGAAATCCATGATGAGGAGAGCCGATGGCTGGGGTTTCAAAGTGTTTTTCCCTTATAGGATACCATTGGGGCAGCGCCTTCGGTGACGCTGAAATCCATGAGGCGCCCGATCACGATCAGCGTGCCGAACCGCTCGATGGTTTCCTCCACCTGGCAATCGATCACGCCGGACGCGCCCACCAATATGGGTGCACCGGTCGCCAGCTTCGTCCAACTGCCGAGCTGGAACCGCTCGGCGCCCTTGAGGTCGCCCTTGCCGCCGAACGGTCCGGCGAGTTCGGCTTGCTCGGTGCTCAGGTAATTGATGGCGAAATGACCCGCCTCAAGAATGGTCGCTAGCGCCGAAGTTTTCTTGTCGACCGAGATCATCATCATCGGCGGTTCGGCGCATAGATGGGTCGCCGATAGCGCCAGGAAGCCGCGCGGTCCGTCCCCCGCTTCGGCGGTCACGATGGCGGTGCCGACAGCTCGCAAGCCGACAGCTTGCCAGAAGGTGCGAATGTCGATGATCCCAACGTCGGACATGTAGGGTACTCTTTTACGGGTTGGACAGTCGGCAGAACCGCCGCCGAATCCACCATATCAGGCAGTGCTTTTGGTCCAAAGCCTGAACGCCAACAAGCACGGTCCGATGCGCAGCGAACCGACCCGGGGCCGCGACACCTAGCCAGAGCCCGAGTTTGCCGAGGGCGGGTCGCAGCCGGGCGGAGGCTGCCTGATCAATTCCGCCGTCGCTGACGAGATGGCGTAGGCGCGCCAGGTGGCGATCGACAACGACAAGCAGGCCGGCGATGGCCACAAATAAAACGGCAACGACAGCACTGATAATCAGCGCGCCGCTGCCCAGCATGAAGGCGCTCCCCACAATGATTGCGGCGTTCGCCAGGGCAAGACCAGCGGCGGCAAGAAAGATCAGGCGGGTCATGCCGATGATTCCCTGTTGAGCGGGGCTGTCAGCCGAAGGCCGAGGCAAGATGGTCGATCAAGAGGCGCACCCGGCGTGGCTGGATATTGCCCTGCGGGTATACAATCTGCAGCCCAGTACCTCCGGCAGAGTAATCTCGCAGAATTTCGACCAGCGCGCCGGACGCCAGGTCCTCCTCCACGTCACGTTCCGATTTACGCGCAATACCAAAGCCCTGCTTGCACCATTGGCGCACCAGCCCGCCATCATTGGCAATGCGCCGTCCACCAACCGATACCGCATAGGGCTGTCCGTCGACACGAAATGGCCATTCCCGGTCAATGTTCTGGCCAAAGCGCATGACGATGCAGTCATGCATGGCCAATTCGTCGGGATGTTGCGGCGCACCATGCGCGTGCAGATAGGCGGGCGCGGCACAGACGAGGCGCCGGTTCTCGCCCATGGGTTTCGAGCGCAACGAGCTGTCCGCCAGCGTGCCATGCCGTACCGCCAGGTCAATGCCCTGCCCGACCAGATCGACATAGCCATCGGTAAGATTGAGATCGATGGTCACATCCTTGTGGGCGGCGAGGAAGTCGTCGACAAGCGGCACGATGCGCCAGCGCCCCAAATCCTCCGGCGCACTCAGTCGGATCGGGCCCGAAATGGTCTCCGCCCCCAAGCGGACCCGGCTTTCCAATTCGCCTGCTTCGGCCAGCAATCGCCGAGCGCCGTCAACCAGCAGACGCCCCTCCTCCGTCACGCTGATGGCGCGGGTCGTACGGGTCAGCAGCCGCGTGCCATAATAGGCCTCAAGGGCCGCGAGCCGCTCGGAAACCGTCGCCGGCGACAGGCCGAGTTCACGTCCGGCTGCCGCCATGCCGCCCTTTTCAACGATGCGCAGGAAGAGCGCCAGGTTATCCAGCAGCATTGCTCGGAATATCCGAATTATCATTTCAGAAGTTCCGCAATTATCAGAAAAGTCCATACGGTGTAAATGCGTACCAACTCTACCTGCCCCGGCGCTATCACTGGTGGCGCGCATCATCGCCAAAGCCGGCCAGCGCGCCGAACTGGGCGCAATCAGCAAGGACACAAGGCATGAAAGCCGTTGCACTTACCCATTACCTGCCGGTCAGCGATCCGGATGCGTTCATCGATGTCGAGCTGCCCAAGCCCGCACCGCGGGGGCATGACATTCTCGTCGCCGTCAAAGCCGTAGCGGTCAATCCGGTGGATACCAAGGTTCGCTCGCCCAAGTCCAAAGTGGAGCCCATGCCGCGGGTTCTCGGCTGGGACGCGAGCGGGGTGGTCGAGGCCGTGGGATCGGAAGTGACGCTGTTTCGGCCGGGCGACGCCGTCTATTATGCCGGCGACCTGACACGTTCGGGCAGCAACCAGGAATTCCACTTGGTCGACGAGCGGATTGCCGGACGCAAACCGCAAAGCCTGTCGCACGCCGAGGCCGCGGCACTGCCGCTGACGACCATCACCGCCTACGAGTCCTTCTTTGATCGCCTGCGCATCGACCGCGGCGGTGCCGATGCGGGGCAATCGATCCTGATTATCGGAGGGGCCGGCGGCGTGGGATCGATCGGCATCCAACTCGCCAAGCGCGCCGGCCTCGTGGTAATCGCCACTGCCTCGCGGCCCGAGACCATTGCCTGGGTCAAGGAACTGGGCGCTGATCATGTGGTCAACCATCGCGAACCGCTAGTCGAGCAGGTGCGGGCCCTGGGGCTCAAATATGTCGATCACATCGCCATCTTCAACGACATGCGGCACTGGGCAGCCGCGGTGGAGCTGATCCGGCCACAGGGTGGAATTGTAGCGATCGATGACACGCATCTGCCGATGCCGATGGGAGAACTCAAGACCAAGGCCGCAAGCCTACATTGGGAACTGATGTTTACCCGATCCATGTTCGCGACGCCGGACATGATCAAACAGCACGAACTCCTCAGCTTTGTGGCCGATGAGATCGACGCGGGACGAATTCGCACCACCCTCGCCGAAGTTTTGTCGCCCATCAACGCCGCCAATATGCGCGAGGCCCATCGACTGGTCGAAACCGGCGCCGCCCGCGGCAAGATCGTCGTCGCCGATTTCCCAGCATGAAGCTCCGACGTTGTGGAGAGCACCAGTCAGATTGCGAACGGGGCCTCTCACCCGGAATCGATGAGTCACGTAGCCGTTTGGCGCCTGCGCTGCTAGGCGCCGATACGCTTTCCCGAGACCCTGTCGAATACATGCGCACGGCTTACGTCTGGACGGACATGGAACGTGGCATTGAGGGAAATATCGGGGCGGTCTCGGAACACGCCGGTCAGCAATTGCTTGCCGACGCGCAACTGGACATGGGTGTCGGCGCCAGTGGGCTCGATAATGATGGCCTCGGCGGGTAGCCCGGCGGGATCAAGATAGATGTGCTCGGGGCGAATGCCGAGTTGAACTGCTGTCCCGGCTTTGACGTTGAGATGCGACGGCAGTGGCCAGGTGGCTCCATCGTCGGCCTGCAGCACGAGTTGGTTGTTCGCACTGTGCACCACACCATCGATGAGGTTCATCGAAGGCGAACCGATGAACGAAGCAACGAAACTATTGGCCGGCGTGTCGTAGATTTCGAGCGGCGTGCCCATCTGTTCGATTACCCCCGCGCGCATCACCACGATCCGGTCGCCCATGGTCATGGCTTCCATCTGGTCATGGGTCACATAGATCATCGTGGCGCCAAGCCGCTGGTGCAGGGCCTTGATCTCGCCGCGCATCTGCACGCGCAGCTTGGCATCGAGATTGGACAATGGCTCGTCGAACAGGAACACTGCCGGATTGCGCACGATGGCACGGCCCATGGCCACGCGCTGGCGCTGGCCACCCGACAGCTGGCGCGGATAGCGATCGAGCAGCGCCGATAGATCGAGAATCTCGGCCGCGCGATTGACCATCTGCTCGATCTCTTGCTTGCTGCGCCGCGCCAGCTTGAGCGAAAACGCCATATTGGCGCGCACCGTCATGTGCGGATAAAGCGCGTAGCTCTGGAACACCATGGCGATGTCGCGCTCCTTGGGTTCGAGGTCGTTGACCACGCGATCGCCAATTTCGATGTCGCCATCGCTGATGCTTTCCAGCCCTGCAATCATGCGCAGCAGCGTGGACTTGCCGCAGCCGGACGGGCCGACCAGCACGACGAATTCGCCGTCGGTCACGGATGCGGACACGCCGTGCAGAACTTCGAGCTGGCCGTAGTTCTTGACGACATCGGTGATGGTTACATTGGCCATTTCGGTTCCCCTGCGAGGTGATTGTCGGACGATCGCCTAGCGACCGCCCATGCCGGCATTCAGCGAAATGCTGTTGTAGATGAGCTTTTGCAGTACGACGGCGAGGATGACGCCCGGGATCATCGACAGCGTCGCGCCGGCCATGATGTAGTTCCAGGCCGTGGTCTGTTGCGTCTGGAACAGGGTCAGGCCAACCGGCAGCGTGGCGTTGTCTGCGCCGGTCATCACAATCAGCGGCCAGAGGAAATTGTTCCACTGCGCGATGAAGGTGAACAGCGACAGCAGGCCGATGGCCGGCATGGAGAGCGGGATGATGATGCTGACCAGAATGCGCAGCCGCGATGCCCCGTCGATGCGCGCCGCCTCTTCCAGCTCCAGCGGGATGGACAGGAAGAACTGGCGCAGCAGGAACGAGCCGAACGTGCCGAAAGCCACCGGCAGGATGACGCCCTGGAAGGTGTTGATCATCCCCAGCTTGTTGACGATCAAGAACAGCGGAATGATCAGCATGATCCCCGGCACCATCAGCGTCGCCAGATACGCCATCAGCAGCTTGTCGCGGCCGGGAAACTTCAGCCGGGCGAAGGCATAGCCCGACAGGCACGACACCAGCACGGTGATTACTGTCACGCTGACCGACACAATCACGCTGTTGAGGAAGAACCGGCCAAACGGCAGCGTGGTCCAGGCCTTGGCGAAGTTATCCCAGTCGAACACGGTGGGCAGGATGCGCACCGGGATTGCCAGCACTTCGGCATTGCTGCGCACCGCGTTGGACACCATCCAGAAGAACGGGAACAGGAATAGCAGCGCCACCAGCGCCAGCGCGCCGTGATTGAGAATATCGAGTGCCAGCGTGCGGCGGGCGTCGGCCTTTGCCTTGGCTCTAGTTGTCATAGTGCACCCATTTGCGCTGAAGCCAGAACTGGAATGCGGTCAGCGCCATGATCATGGCGAACATCACCCAGGCAATGGACGAGGCGTAGCCCATCTGAAAGTTCTGGAAGCCCTTCTGGAAGATCGAATAGCCAAGTGTCGCCGTGGCCGAGCCCGGCCCGCCGCGCGTCATCACGTAGATCTGGTCGAACACCTGCAGCGAGGTGATTGCCGTCATCACCGTGCCGAAGAACAGCGTCGGCGAAATCAGCGGCAGGCGGATTTTCCAGAACCGGTCCCAGGCCGAAGCACCGTCGATACGGGCGGCTTCCAGATAGCTGGCCGGCACCATGTCGAGCGCTGCGTTGAACAGCACCGTATTGTAGCCGACCCCGGCCCAGAGCGAGACAATGATCACCGCCTGCATGGCCAGCTTCTGGTCGGTCAGAAGATTTGGCAGGTGAATGGCGAGCGAGCCCGTGACGAAGTCGAAGAAGCCGCCGGGCGCAAAGATCAGCATCCAGACGATGGCGACAGCGATGCCCGGCGTGAACGTTGGGAGGAAAAAGATCACCCGGAACCATCGCTGTCCCAGCTTGAGGCTGGATATCCAAACCGCCAGCCCCAATGAGATTATGATGTTCAGCACCAGATATTCGAAGGTGAAGAACAGCGTATTGCGCACCACCGGCCAGAATTGCGGGTCAGCGGTGAACAGTTTTATGTAATTGGCGAAGCCGACGAACTGAGGCTGCCCCAGCAGCTTCCAATTGGTGAAGCTGAGCACCACCGATGCAATGATGGGCACGACCAGGAACAGCGTCACGCCGATCAGGCTCGGCAGCAGGAAGAAGAACGCGGTTCTTCCCTCGCCCCGCTCCGGCCGGCTTTTACGGGTTCTGGTCACCACCCTCTGGGCGGCAGTTCGTTCGACGACAGCCATCGGATTTTCCCTTCTGGCGACAGTTCAGCAGGTCTGAATGTCAGGTGATGCCTGGCCGGTTGCCCGGCCAGGCACAGCCGGATTTAGGGAAGCTGGCTCTGGATATCGGCCAGCACGCCATCGGTGGTGTTGTCGCCGTTCAGGGCCAGAGGCATGTACTGGGTGATCAGGTTCTCGAACTCGTTCCAGGTGTCGTTGAGGCGGAACGGGGTGGCGTGGGCGAACGAATATTCCAACGTTTCGCGGGTGCCCTTCACGTCCTTGGCGGCCACATCGTACCAGAAGTGCTGTTCGGCCAGGCGACCGGGCAGCGCGCGGCCGGCGGAGGCGAGGATTTCGGCGGCCTTTGGACCGGTCAAAACTTGAAGGGCCTTGTAGGCCTCCTCCTTGTGCTGGCCGGCGGCGGCGATGCCGAAGCCGGAACCGGCGGTGATGAAGCGGGACGGGCCATCGCCGCGCGGCAGCGGCGCAATGCCCATCTCGAAGTTCGCGCCCTTGGCGGCCGCGATCATCGACCACGGACCGTCAATGTACATGGCCGCAGTGCCTGACGCGAAACGGCCGCTGGCCTGCACCGCACTGGCACCCGAAGCAAACACCGGCGAGGCTTTGTCGACTGCGGTGAGGTCGACATACTTACCCACCGCAGCGGCATAGCCGGCATTGGTCACGTCGAACTGGTTGCCGTCGTTGAAGTATTCGGCGCCCAGCGCCACGGGGCCGGCGATGTAGTCGAAGGCCTGAGTGGCGTAGCCGTAATTGCCGTCCGAGGTCAGCTTTTCCGCCGCGACCTTGAAGTCGTCAAATGTCCAATCCATCGCCGGCTCGGCGAGGCCCGCGGCCTTGAACTTGTCGCGATTGTAGAACACCAGCCACGGGCCGACGTCATAGGGCAGGCCGTAGACGGCGCCATCATGGGACAGGCCGCTGACGATGGAGGGCTCGAAGGCCTTGATGTCAAACGAGTCCCTGGCAAAATGGGCGTCGAGTGGTTCGAGAATAGAATAGAAGCTGGGCATGCGCATGGACTGCATGGCGACGATGTCGCCAATTTCGCCCGATGACGCCAGCACCGGCAGGCGCGTCCAGTAGTCGGTCCAGCCCGAGATTTGCGGGGTGACCTTGATGTTGGGATATTGCTCGGTGACCAGATCGGCCAGGCTCTGCCACAGCGCCTGATCGCTTTGGTCGCCCCACATCTGCCAGGTAAGATTGACCGGAGCATCCTGTGCCTGCACCTGCATGGCGAAGGCAGAGGTTCCCACCAAAGCGGCGGTGGCCAGAATAAGAGATAGTTTCACGATAGTTCCTCCTCAGTGACTATGATGGTGTCGATGTTCGTGTAGGCACGGTGCAAACGTCTGCTCCTTGCCCGCCGGACCATGCTCCTCAACACGGCGACGATGGCTGGCACGGATTACTCGCCTGTCAGGACCTCCAGATCGGCGATCATGTCCATCAGCGCATGGCGCTGTCGCTGCCAGCACTCGGTGTCATGACCGGGTTCCAGAATGGCGGTCATTCGCTCGATGAAATCGGGCGGCAGAAGCACGAGATCCTTGGCAATCGCCAGGTTCCAGCCGTCGCCCGGGTAATAGGTCCGGTTGACGGCGAACACGACCTGAAGGATCGAGTTCGCCAGCTTGCCGGTGAGCCCGACCAGAAACACCAGATCGCGCCGCATCACCTTGCTGGCGTAGTGATAGTCATTTGCCCAGTAACGCAGCACCTCTAGGTGCTGGCGGATCACCGATATCCGCAGCGCATCAGGATAGACGGCCAACTGGTCCTTCCAGCCCGCCAGAATACCCTGGGGATCGACGATGATCTGCTGGTGGGCCAGATCGGTGGGCAGGTGATAGCCCCAGATCGTCCACTCATAGGTCTTGGTCTGTCCCTTTCCGGCAATCTAGGCATCGAGGTCGGCCTGCACGTCGCCGTAGCGCCGCGCCCAGACACCATCGAGGCGCAGCCCCTTGGCTTCCCAGCCTTGCAGTGCCAGGTCGAACTGACGCCAGGCACTGCTCTGCTTTAAAACTGGCCCCTTAAAGCGGTCGCTATAGACCCGGAAGTCGAAATCCGACTGCGCGTCCGAGCGCTGCTTGGCGCGCGAGCCGCCAAGCGACACCGCGCCATCCCCCTCCTCGGCCAGATTGGCGATGAGGGGGGTCATGCTGGCAAACAGGTCTTGCTCGATGCTCATCGCGACGCCGATCAGTCCTTGAGGAACAGCTCGATGACTGGCACGACGACGTTCGGCTTGATCACCGGCAGCTCGAGCGTGAGAATGCCGTTGCCGACCGCGACGCCGATATTTGAATCGACCTCGGCCTCGGGATCGAGCCAGTGGATCTCGCTCGCATCATGCAGGAACTGTGCGTATTTCGCCTTGCCGCCTAGTCCCTCGATATGAATGTGGCGGAACGGCCAGGTCTGCACATGCAGGTAGAGGCGATTGCCCACCTGGGTGAACTTGCAGCCATTCGGCGCGACAAAATTGGACGCCCCTGCTCCATAGATGGCGCGCTGGTTGACAGCCATCCAGTCGCGATAGACGCCCAGCGCATCCTCGGCCCGCGCGTCGAACGTGCCGCGTCCGGTCGGACCAACGTTCATCAGCAGATTGCCGCCCAGCGAGACGGTGTCAATCAGCAGGTTGATGAGCTGGCCGGCATCCTTCCAACTCGTCTCGTCGCGGTAGTAACCCCACGAGCCGCTGAAGGTGTGGCAGACTTCCCAGCGCACCGGCTTGCCTTGCGCGGTCGGCGCCACGCGCGGCGTATACTGCTCGGGGGTCGCCAGGTCCTTGGGGTGATTGCCATCGGTGGGCAGATCGAGACGGTCGCCGACGATGATGTTTGGCTGCAGCTTGCGCACCAGGCCGATCAGCTCTTCGCTTTCCCAATCATTGCGGCCCTTGCCGGGCAGGCCGCGATATTCGCGGTTGGGGTAGCTGAAGTCGAACCAGATGACCGCGATATCGCCAAAATTGGTCAGCAGTTCGGTGACCTGATTGCGCATATATTCGGCGTATTTACGCACGTCACGCGACTTGTTGATCTCGATCGCGTCGGGATGGTTGCGCTGGGGATGAATCGCATCGATGGGAAATTCCTCGTGATGCCAATCGATCACCGAATAGTAGAAACCGACCCTAAGCCCCTCGGCGCGGAACGCCTCCACATAGGCCTTGAGCAGGTCCTTGCCATAAGGCGTATTGATCGCCTTGTAGTCGGTAAACTTGCTGTCCCACAGGCAGAAGCCCTCATGGTGCTTGGCGGTCAGCACCACATATTTCATGCCCGCTTCTCTGGCGCGGCGCGCCCATTCGCGCGGATCATAGAGGTCGGGATTGAAATTCTCGAAATACTTGGCGTAGTCCTCGGCCGAAATCTCTTCGCGGTTCTGCAGCCATTCGTGGCGCGCGCCCTGCGCATACAGACCGAAGTGAATGAACATGCCGAACCGGTCTTCGGTAAACCAGGCCTTGCCGCTCGAGCCGTCGATACGGCCGGCGTTTTCCACAGCGCTATCCAATCTTTCCTCCATCTGCCGGTTTCGCATCCTCATAATCGAACCGGTTCGATATCAAACTGATTTAGGATGCGATCCGAGTCAAGCCGGTTTCGAGAGCTGTGTGCATTTTGAGAATTGCCTTGCGAAATGTCCCTCGAATGCTCATCATTTGATACTTTCAAACGGGCAAGCGCATATATTTGCCGGCGCCAGAAGTTATAGAAGCGGTTCGACATAGTAATGGCTACCATCCGCGATGTTGCCAAACTCGCCGACGTCTCGGTGTCGACTGTCTCACTGGCTTTGAGCAATCCGGGCCGTGTCAGCCAGAAGACTCTCGAGCGCATCCGCGCTGCGGTGCAGACCGTGGGCTATGTGGTTGACCCGCTGGCACAAAGTCTCGCCCGTGGCCGCAGCCGCATGATCGGTTTCGTGGTCGGCAATGTGGGTAACCCGTTCTTTGGCGACATTCGCCGTGAGCTTGAAAATTACGCCATCGAGCACGACCACTTCGTGCTGATCACCGACTCATCGGGCAAGCCGGATCGCGAACGCGCGCTGGTCGAACACCTGTCCGGCCTCAAAGTGGCGGGTCTCGCCCTGGCCCCGTCCGGGCACGATCAGGCCTATGTGGATTTTGTGCAGAACATCAAAATGCCAACGGTGTGCTTCGACCAGAAGGTCGCCGGCATCGATCGCGACTTCGTCGGCTCGGACAACCGGCTGGCCGGGGCCATGCTGACCGAACACCTGTTGCAACTGGGCCACCGCCGCATCGCCTTTATCGCTGGCCCCAAGCATCTGCACACCGCCTCCGAACGCCTGCGCGGTTTCATGGAAACCATGGGTAGCGCCGGCGTCGAGGTGAACCCCAATTTCATTGTCGATGGCCAGTTCACGCGCAGCGCCGGTTATGAGGCGGCGATGCGCCTGCTGGTCCAACCCGAACGCCCCACCGCGATCATCGGCGCCAACAACGCCGTGGCGCTCGCGGCTCTCCAGGCCATGCAGGAATTGGGCTTCAACTGCCCGGACGACATCTCGCTGGCGATGATCGACGACGTCCAGTGGAGCAGCGTCATCACCCCGCGCATCACCATGGTGATCCAGGACACACTCAAGCTGGGCGGCATCATCGCCCGCCGCATCCTGCATCGCATCATGAGCCCCGAAGGCGCCGCCGACCCGGCCGAGGACTTCGTGCTGTCGCCCAAATTCGTACCCGGCAATTCCTGCAAGAAGCTCTGAACGCCAGCGAGTCTGTACAAAAACAAAAAACCCCCGGAAAACCGAGACCGGTTTCACCCTCCAAGCTGGTGAAGATGACGCCGCTCGCAGTGCCCGGTCGGTGTACGACGCCCGCTACTGGGAACCACGCGGCCCGGTGTAAGCGCGCGCGGCTCGTCGGCGATGACCATGCCGCGCCGTTGCAGGTCTTCGCGCATGAAGCCGATGGGGGTAGGCTTTGAGGGACAACGACAGGGCACGGTAGTCGTGGTTGACCTCTCGCCTGGCGGTATGAGCGGAAGGTTTGCATCTGGCTCATGCGCCGCCGCCATTTCGCCCGCTGCTGGGAACAGCGGCAGCGTGTCCGCACCATGGGTGCCGATGAGACCCGTTATGGCCCACATCGCATCGCGGCGATTCAAAACCTCAACATCTGCGGGATTAGTTGATCAAGGAGTTGTCTGTTTCTGGGCGCGGAGCAGGTGTACGATGAGCACGGCCCGGCAATAGGTCGAGCGTTCGGGCCTGCTTCTTTGCGAAGTTGCAACTGTCGCGAGTCACAAATGGCGCAGCTTCTTCGGCCCTTTTTTGGCCCTCCCGCTTGAGCGTTGCCACTGAGACGCCAAGTCCGGCAGCGACTTGGGCAATCATGGTATCCAGCTTCGCCGGATCGTAAACGACGCCGCATAACCGCTGGCCGTTGATCCAGAACCCAACGTCGCGGGACTGCGTATAGAGGTCCGACCAACCCGCAGGGTTCAGTGGTGATTGAGCCCAGGCCGAGGATGCAAGCAACAAGATGGCGCAGGCGGCGCCTAGTGCGATACGCGTTGACTTGGACAATGAGGGGCCTCCCAAAAGAGTGGATTGAACCGGTCCCTAATGACCGGTTCAAGGCAGCGTTTCCGCGTCAAAGCGCATTTCTTCTGTTGCATCTCTCCGTCTTCTATTCAGCCGTGGCGCGACAGCACGGAATAGGGCAAAAAGCGTTGATGCCCAGTTCTGCTCGACAGCTTGTCCGTTCAACTTCTGCGTTCCTGCTTGTCGGGTTCGTTGCCCTCATGGCCATCGTCGGCACGAACTTTTGGCTGGGCGAACGCGCGCAATCATATTTTGCCGATACCATGGCTGCGCGCGATACGCGCGTCGCGGCGGTGGAATTGCGGAGCGCTATGCAGACGGCGGAATCCAGCCAGCGCGGCTTCATCATCACGGGCAATGAAATCTACCTTGCTCCATATCAGTCGGCAAAGGCCCAGGAGCAACGGCACTTGCTCGCCCTGCAGTCCCTGTTGCTCTCTTATCCGAACGCGGACGCAACGCTCCGTCGCCTATCGGAAATCCTTGCAGCAAAATTTGACGAGTTCGAACGCACCATTGTTCTTAAGCGAGATCAGCGGGACGACGAAGTCATCTCGATCATTCGAACGAACAAGGGCAAGGCTCTGACAGACGAAGCCAATGTTTTCTTCGCCGGTATCATCGGCGCGGCCGATGGCAGACTGACGACGGGCGTCGCGGAGCAAACCGCCAATGCGCGACTGCTTCGCTTTGTGTCAGGGATCGGCGCGCTGGTCATTATCTTAGTGGTCGGCGGAGCGGCCTATGGCATAGCGCGCTACACGCGAGAGTTGCGCGCGACGGGCAATGAGGTCACGGCGCTCAACAACGAGCTTGAGCAGCGCGTCTCAACCAGAACGGCAGATCTAGCGATCGAACGTGACCGGGCCGGGGTTCTGTTAGCCGAGGTCAATCACCGCGTAGCGAATAGTCTCTCGCTGGTTTCGTCCCTGATTACCTTGCAATCACGAGCAGTCGTCGATCAGGCAGCGAAGGACGCGTTGGCCGAAACGCAGGAGCGCATCTTCGCCATCTCGCTGGTGCACAAGCGGCTCTATGGTTCAGCCGACGTCCGATCCGTGCAGCTCGATGAATATCTGACCGGATTGCTGGAACACCTGAGCACCTCGTTGCGTGGCCAAGGACATGGCGTGTCTTTGTCTTTTGCTATCGCGACGATCGACCTCGATACCGACGCAAGCATCAGTCTAGGTGTGATCATCACCGAACTGGTGACCAACGCGTTCAAATATGCCTACCCCGAAGGGGTGGGTGAGGTTCGGGTTCGTCTCGGCAAAGTCGGCGACGAGATTGAACTCGTCGTCGAAGACGATGGCGTCGGCCGCGCCGAGGGCGCGCCAGCCACAGGGACGGGCGTCGGCACCCGCATCGTCAAAGCGATGTGCATGAGCCTGTCGGCAACTATCGAATACCGCAACGGCCGGCCCGGCACTGCAGCTCATCTGAGCTTTACGCCGAAATCCACTTCGTCCGCCAACGTGGAGTAGACCGGAACGTTGGATGTGTGAAAAGGTCTTTCAAAGGGACACGCTGTCGGCGTGCCGGTGAGGGACGAATGTCATTGTATCGAAACGCCCGTCGGCTCCTTGCTGTCGTGTTCACAGCGATGGTCGGCGTTACTGCCGCAATTGCCCAGGAAGAATCGCCCGGCCTCACTCAACGTACCGTGTTCCCGGCGTTCAATCCTTCCGCACCAATGTGCACCCCGCCAAAGGGCGTTTCGCGCGTGCTGGCATATGTGCAGGAAAACCAGCGCGATTTCCTGCAAGGCATTGGCTACGGGCTGGAGATGGCGGCCAAGAATCGTGGTCTTGAGTATCGTCACAGCGTCACCGACGATGACGTCGCTAAGGCACTGCAGCAGATAGCGACGTTTCGCGAGGCGAAGGTCGGCGGCCTGGTCGCGACATCCTCGGATCCTGCTGCGATCAGCAAAAGCCTGCAGCAGGCCATTTGGGCGGGCATCTTTGTCGGCACGGTGGTTCCGCCTCCGGCGACCTTGCTGCTCAATGCACCGCAGTATGCGACCGGCAAAGCTCTCACCGACGCCGCTATCGCCCACATCAATGCGCACCTCGGCGGCAAAGCCAATGTGGTTCTGCTAACGCAGGACAGCATGGAATATCTGACGCCGCGGTTCGAGGCGATGCGGGACGGCTTCAACGCCTTGCCGGGTGTTACCATCGTTGCCGATATAGCGCCAAATCCCGTGAGCAAAGAGGGCGGCTTCGCGACGATGAATACTATCCTTCTGGCCAATCCAGATATTGACGTGGTTCTGGGGGGCGACGCGGTGGTGCTCGGTGCGCTTGATGCTCTGCGGGCGGCCGGAAAAGATCGTCCAGACCAGTTTTTGGGCGGCATTGACGGTGAAGCCGCAGGGGTGGCCGAAATCATCAAGGGTGACAGTCCATACAAGGCCAGCATCGCCCTATCCTCGCCGGTGTTTGGCTACGCGATGGGGCAATTTGCTGCGGACTGGCTAGACGGCCGAAGCGTGCCTCAGGCTATGGACATCCTCCCCGTTGCGTTGACGGCAGACAATATCGCTCAATACCAAGCCGATCTGGTCGATCCGGCCTCGGTCTTTACCGACGCCGCCCGACGCGATACGTACCTTCGGATGTACGGCAACATTTGCTATGACTCCCGCGATCAGTACGTCAACTTCCCTTGGTCGT
Organism: Devosia sp. UYZn731; assembly: GCF_040546795.1. Classification (NCBI taxonomy): domain Bacteria; kingdom Pseudomonadati; phylum Pseudomonadota; class Alphaproteobacteria; order Hyphomicrobiales; family Devosiaceae; genus Devosia; species Devosia sp. UYZn731. Next base: position 178,997 of record NZ_JBEPOL010000007.1, on the reverse strand, counting down.
CCGAACTAAAGGACTGAAACCTGGGCGACAGACGTTCGCCGGGTTCAGCGCAGCATTTTGACTTGTTACCTCAGGGCATAGGGTGGAAAGCGGACTGGCAATTTTTGGAAATGCACGGGCTCATAGCTGCCGTTCGAGAGGGCGCTCTCAAACCTAGCTCTTGCCCAGCACATCACCAATTGCGTCGGACAGAAAATCGGCCACGCGCCGGATGCGAGCATTGCTACGCACTTCCTCACTCATCACCAGCCATACCGGCAAAGGGCTCAGCAGGATGGAAGTGACCTGCTCGAGCTGCTTGTGGCGCGTGGCCAGAACGAGCTGGCCGACGCCGACGCCGCCCCCTGCCAACAGCAGGTTCCATCCCAGCATGCCGTCGTCGGTGCGCAGCGCGAACTCTTCGCGGGCCAGACCGATGCCATAGGCCGAGAAGGCCCTGATCAGGAAATCACCACGATCAAGACCAATCAGGTCATGATGGCGCAGGTCTTGCTTCGAGGCGATCCGCCCCCGCCGGTCGAAATAATCCCGTGTCGCAAACAGCCCCAGTGGCGTGTCGCCAAGCCGGCGGGCGATGAGCGCGTTCTGGGTGGGATCGGCCATACGGATGGCGATGTCGGCGTCGCGCCGGAGCAGGTTCTGATTGGTGTCCGAGGCGACGATCTCAAGCTGGATGCTTGGCTCGGCCTGTCGGAGGGCTGCCAGCATGGGTGGCAGCATCAGGTTAGCAACGATCACCGATGCGGTGATCCGCACCGTGCCCTGCAGCTGTTGGGAGCGGCCCTGGGCCTTCAGGTTGAGGGCCTCGGCGGCGGCGCCCATGGCACGGGCATCCTCGACCAGACCGAGGGCCGCATTAGTGGGGTCTAGCCCCTGTGCCGACCGCGTGAAGAGGATAACCCCCAGCGCGGTCTCCAGCTCGCGAATATGCCGGCTCAACGTCGGCTGGGTGGCGCCGATGCTCTTGGCGGCTGCGGACAATGAGCCGCCCTCGACGACGGCGAGAAACGAACGCAGCAGGGCCCAGTCGAGGTTATCCATGTTTAGCAGGGCTATCCATTTTTGGAATGAAGCTATCGTTTCTTGGCCGATTACCATTCAGAAATATGGCAGCTACTTTGGTGAGGTCAACAAGAGATCGCTGCCGACCGGCGGTCACCTCAACCAGAGAAACCCCGTCATGAGCACCACCAGCACGCAGACCCAGTTCATCACCAACGAGGGCGGCCGTATCGCCTTTGAGGACACCGGCGGCAACGGTCCGGCCATCCTCGCCATTCCCGGCATGGGCGACCTGCGGTCCGAATACCGCCTGATCCGTCCGGCCCTGCAGCAGGCCGGATATAGGGTCATCACCATGGACGCCCGCGGCTTTGGCGAAACCGCCGCCAAATGGAGCGATTATTCGGCCCGCGCCGTCGGCCGCGACGCGGTGGCCGTCCTCAAGCACCTGGGCATTGGCCGCGCCACCATCATGGGCAACTCCTTTGCCGCTGGTTCGGCGCTCTGGGCGGCGCAGGACGCACCAGCGCAGGTCAATGGCGTGGTGCTGCTGGGGCCGATCCTCCGCGATCTGGAAGCCTCCTTTATCCAGAAGCTATCGCTCAAGATCGGCTTTGCCGGCCCCTGGAAGGTGGGGTTCTGGACCATGTACTGGAACACCCTGTTCCCCACCAGCAAGCCTGCCGACCATGTCGAGGTGAAAGCGGCGATCACCGCCAACCTGCGCGAGCCGGGACGCATGGATGCCCTCGTGGCGATGCTCTCCCTCTCCAAGGCCGACACCACCGCCATTCTTGACCAGACCAAGGTTCCGGCGCTCATCGTCATGGGCACCAAGGACCCCGACTTTGCCGATGCGGTCGAAGAGGCGCGCATGCTGGCCGGCAAGCTCAAGGCAGACACCATCATCGTCGATGGCGCCGGGCACTATCCCCACGCCGAAATGCCTGAGCTTGTGGCGCCGAAACTTCTGTCTTTTCTCGGTAGCCTCAGGGGCAACGGCTCCAAAGCCAGCCTTGGCGCCATCGCCTGATCCGACCGTCCATTTCGGCGCGCCACGGCGTACGGCACCCAATTCCCCTAAAGGACCAGAACCATGAGCATCGTGATCAAGACTTCGATCGATATCAACGCTCCTGCCAAGGACGTCTGGGCCGTCCTCACCGACTTCCCCGCCTATGGGCAGTGGAGCAATTTCTCCAAAATCGATGGCGTGGCGCAGACCGGCACCAAGCTCGCCATGAAGATGCCGGGCATGTCGTTCGGCTCGACGGTGACGGCCTCCACGCCGAACCGGAGACTCGAATGGGCCGCCAAAATCTTCAGCAAAAACATCTTCGAGGGCCGACACACCTTCACCCTGACGCGCAACCCGGACGGCTCGACGCACCTCGACAATACCGAGATGTTCTTGGGTGGCCTGATGTGGCCGTTTCAGAGGCTGTTCAAGCAGCAAAAGGGCGGCCGGGCCAACGGCTATGACGGCTTCAATCAAGCCCTCAAGTACCGTGTGGAGTCGAGCTCAAGCGCCAAATCGCGATGAGAACGGGGCCAAAGTCGGCATTGCCCGGTGGTGACCGGTGAGCTGTCGTCACCGACTTGCTCCCGAAACTGCCAAGTCTGTCCCTCCGTTACCGACCGCCTTCGTCAGCCTCACCCAACTGAGCCGCAGGCATCCCGCCCCGGCCACCGGTCTTGCTTAGGAAATTCAAAAAATGACACCTCTTCGTCCCGCCGATCAAATCACCACCCAGGTCAACCTCCCCGGCGTCGTCGCACCCTCTGGCCTGCAGGTTCGGCAGGTAGCGACCCCCGTCCCCGCCGCCGGCCAGGTGCTGTTGCGGATGGAGGCGAGCGGTGTGTCATTCGCCGAGAAAGCGATGCGCCGTGGTCGCTATCCGGGGCAGCCGAAGTTTCCCTTCGTGCCGGGCTACGACGTCGTCGGCACGGTGCTGACGGTTGGTCCGCAAGGTGAGCAGACAATGGTCGGCCAGCGTGTCGCGGCGGCGATCAAGACCGGCGGCTGGGCGAGCCACGTGCTGGTGCCCGCGGACGAGATCGTGCCGGTGCCAGAGGGCGTCGCGGCGGCCGATGCGGAGACCGTGATCGTCAACGGCGTCACCGCTTGGCAGATGCTCTACAGCAAGGCGCAGGCCAAGCCGGGGCAGACAATCCTCGTGCTTGGCGCGTCGAGCGGGGTCGGCACGATCCTTGCGCAACTCGCCATCTCCGATGGCATACGGGTCATTGGCACGGCTTCGCCGCGCCAGCACGCGGCGCTGAGGGCACTCGGGGTCGAGCCGATTGACTATGCCGATCCCGATGTCGCCGCGCGGGTGCGCGAATTGTCGCCGCGCGGCGTTGATGCGGTGTTCGATCATCTGGGACCAAGCAGCGTCAAACAGAGCTTTGCGCTGCTCGACCAGGGCGGCATCCTTGTCGTCTATGGCATTGCCGCCGACCTCGACAAGAACACCGCTCTAGTACCGCGGTTCCTGGGGTTGCTCACCACACTGGCGCTCTGGACGGCATTGCCAAACGGCCGGCGCGCTCTGTTCTATGACTTCTGGGAAGGCATGCTGATCGGCAAGGCGGAGGCCAAGCAGCGGCGCCGCGCGGACATGGCGAAGGTCTTGGCGCGGCTTGCCTCGGGTGCGATCAAGCCGGTCATCGCGGCCACGTTCCCGCTCAGCCAAGCGGCGGACGCGATGGAACGCTCCGAAGCGCGTGGCCTTTTCGGCAAGGTGGTGATTACGCCGTAAGGTGACAGCTATTCGCCTTCCAGACTGTCTGCTTATATCTCCCGAACCGCATAGTGGACAATGCCAACTGCTTTGAGCCACCTGCACGGCTCGTCGCTCTACGCAGTTGGCAGCAGGCCGCCGTCCAGGCGTAGGTTAGATCCCGTAATATACCCGGCTCTGGGGCTCACGAGAAAGGCGATGGCGTCGGCGATCTCTTCTAATGTGCCAACCCGACCGACTGGCACCTGCGCAAACATAGGCAATACCGCCTGTGAAACCTCCTCCCAAGGAGCATCCTGGGGAATGCCATTCGCAAGGGCAACCGCTCGGAATCCGGTCTCAAGGCTGATGCTTCGAATGGTGCCCGGGGATACTGTGTTTACGGTGATGCCGTCCGGCGCCACGGCTTTGGCCATCGACGCTGTCATTGCGATCATGGCAGCCTTAGCCGCCGAGTAGTCCGGTCTCGTCGCCGGCGGCATCATGCCCGCCAAGCTGGAGATATTGATAACTCGCCCCCATTTGGCGGCTCGCATGTGCGGTAGCAGCAACGACGACATTCGTACGGCTGCCAAGACGTTACGGTCGAAAGCGGACGCCCAAGTCGCCGCACTGGTATTCGTCCAGTCCTCGCTACCCCCAGAGCCGCCGGCATTATTGACAAGGATGTCGATGGGTCCGGCGAAAGCCTGCGCTTCCCGACAAGGCGCTGAACGTCCCCGTCCACCGTCAGATCGCCGATAACCGCATGGGCACGACCGCCATCGGCAACAATTCCCTTGGCAACGTGATCTGCTTTCGCGAAATCACGCCCATGGACAATGACGATCGCTTTCTCACGGGCGAGCCCCCGAGCGACCGCCTCGCCAATTCCCTTGCTGCTTCCCGTGACCAGTGCAATCTTGCCGTCCAGTTTTAAATCCATGCCAACACCTCTTTTGAAGTTTGTTTTGCATAGATAGACCGGACGATGACCCAGACAATTACGCACTTAAAAGTGCCTGCAGACTATGAGAACCGATCTATCTGCCTGGGACCTGACGGTTCGGCGGCCCATGTCATCAGAGTGCTGGCAATGGTTGGCGGGCGCTGGAAACTTCCCATCCTGTTCCGTCTCTATGAGCGGTCGAGACTGCGAAACTCCGAACTCATGCGGGACATGGCGGGCGTTTCGCAAAAAATGCTCACCCAGCACCTCAGAGAGTTAGAGGACGATGGGTTGGTTGCTCGCGAGGATTTCCGGGAGCAGCCACCGCGTGTGGAATACAGCCTCACTCATGCCGGTCTGGGGCTCATTCCTGTACTGGCAGCGGCGAAGAGGTATTCCGAAATCCATCCGAACCGCCCTGGCCTGAAATGATCATGAAAAACGGCTCCAACCGAAGCTGTAGCCGTTCTTCAGGCAGCACGACTCCCATCAGAAGCGGAAGTTCACGCCGCCTTCACAGTGTAAAAGTCGTAACTTTCTTTGATATCTACGCCGGCCGGAAAGCCGCCCAGGGGCGTGTAATCAACTGATGCATTGCCCAAGTTGGTGTAAGCGTACTCGGTCTGAACCGAGATGTTGTCAGTGCCATATACTCAAGGCCTGCGACAACGGTTTACCCCACGCGGTTGACGTCATGGAAATCAGGGCCGCCCCCCGAGACGCCAATCTAACGCAAACTCACTCTTAAGCAGTCAGTCGATTTCCACTCTCCGGGTCGAAAAAGAGCGCCCGCTCGCTGGCGAGCGTGAGTTGGATGATCTGCCCTGCTGTGGCATCCACTCGGTCATTCATGACGCAAACCACGTCCTGCCCGCCTAGTCGGACAGTCATGTGCGTCTCCGAGCCAGTCGGCTCGATAAGCAACACCTCGGCTGCCACGCCCTTGCCATCGGCCAGCTTGATGTGTTCCGGCCGTATGCCGAAAATGATGTCCTTACCCGCCAGACTCGCATCGAAAGTCCGAACTGAGATGCTCGACCCATCCGGCAGATGCACGCTCCGGCCATCGGCTCCGGCCTTGCCCGCGATAAAATTCATCGCCGGCGAGCCGAGGAAGCCGGCCACGAAGAGATTGTCCGGCCGGTCATAAAGATCGAGCGGCGCGCCCATCTGCTCGACGCGGCCGGCATTCATCACCACGATCTTGTCGGCCATGGTCATGGCCTCGATCTGGTCATGGGTCACATAGACGATGGTGGTCGACAGGCGTTGATGCAGCCCCTTGATCTCGCCGCGCATCTGCACGCGCAGTTTGGCGTCGAGATTGCTCAGCGGCTCGTCGAACAGAAATACTTTTGGATCGCGCACGATCGCCCGCCCCATGGCGACGCGCTGGCGCTGCCCGCCCGACAATTGGGCCGGCTTGCGCCCCAGCAGCGGCCCGAGCCCGAGGACGGCCGCCGCCTCGTCGACCTTGCGCTTGATTTCGGGCTTCTTGGTCCCGGCCAGCTCCAGCGCAAAACCCATGTTCTGCGCCACAGTCATCTGCGGATAGAGCGCATAGTTCTGGAACACCATGGCGATGTCCCGATCCTTGGGCTCGAGATTGTTGACCACGCGCCCATCGATCGAAATGCTGCCGCCCGTGATGGTCTCCAGCCCCGCGATCATCCGCAGCAGCGTGGACTTGCCGCAGCCGGACGGCCCCACCAGGATGACGAATTCACCATCGGCGATATCGATATCGACTCCGTGGATGACCGGGTTGATGCCGTAGGATTTTCTGACATCGCGAATCTGGACGGTGGACATAGCGGAGACCTTTCGGATTACCGGCGCGGACGGACGCGAATGGCAAGGTTCGGCACGCCCGGCAGTTCAACCGCAAAGGCGGCATCGGGCCGGCGCTGGCGCAACGCCGCGCCATGCCGTGTCGGATGGTTGGCGGGGGCATCGACGATCTTGGCCGGCATCACCGTCATGTTCCAGGTGTCGATCACGTCGACCTCGTAATCGCCCGGCTCCTGCGGCAGGCCGGGCGCCCAGATGATCGGCTGGTGCTCGCCGAGGTAAATATAGGTGACCTCGCCGTCCGTCGCCCCCGATACCCGGCTCCACGGCCAATTGCTGGCCCGCGCGATCGGGGTGAGGCCGGTTTTGACGTCCTCTTCCAAGAGGTCGCGCATGAAACCGATCCGCTTCCACGCCTCGCCGCGCAGTGGGCCGCCCTTGGCCCACCAGAGAATGTCATCGGGATGCATGAAGGTTTCGCCATGCCCCGCATAGCCGCCGCGAAGCAGGGTGATCCAGTAGCGATGCACCAGTTCGGGTGCCGAAATATTGCCCCAGGGGAGCATGATATCGCCCTCATATTCGGGTTCGTCATTGATCACCGGCTTGCCATAGGTGTCGCGCCATTCCTGGGTCCGCTTGACATCCCAGTTCTGGATGCAGACATGGCTGACCCAGGGCTTGCGGTGATCGTAATTGGCGTTGACGTCACCATTGTGGATCGACTTGAGATGCCGGTAGGGGTCGTTTTCCTCGATGATCTGGAAGTAGCGGTCCCACTGCGCCATCGGCTTGGTGTTGAGCAGGAAATCGTATTCGTTGGCCAGCGACCACCACACATTGCGATAGGCGCTGAGCCGAGCCGCCAGGTACGCGACATAGCGGAAATCCTGCTCCGGGCTCATGTCGCAATAGCCCCAACGGTCATAGGGGTGGAAGATGATGATATCGGCCTCGATGCCCAGATCGCGCAGCGCGCCGACCTGGTTCTCGAAATGGCGGAACGCCTCGGCATTGGGCCGGTCGAAATCCAGCTCGCCCTCCGCATCGACCTCGTACATGTCGTAGAGCGGCTCGTTGGTGTTGAACGGATAGTCCTTGGGGAACACGCCCATGCGCATCTTGTTGAAGCGCGCGCCCTTGAGGCTCGCGAGAGTTTCCGCCTGCAATTCCAGGGTCTGGTGCGTCCAGGCATAGCTGGTGGTGCCGAACGCCAGATAGGGCGTGCCATCGGCATGGGCGAAGTGGAACTGGTGGCTGACCTGCACCGGGCCGTGATTGCCCTCTCCCGCCGCTCCAGCGGTGAACCCGCCGGTCTGGCCGTCGAGTTCAGGCGCCGAGGATTGGGTGAGGAACGTCCAGTCCCCCTCATTGTCGGGCATGAACCGCACCTTGTAGGTGCCCTCGCCGTCATAGAAACCCGGCACCCGGACCACGCGGCTGTTCTGCTTGAAGAAGGCTTCGAAATTGACATCGATATGCGGATTGCCGGCGGAGGGGCCGGTGAACGCGGCTTCGAAGAAATCCCATTTGGCGACGGTGGTCTTGGTCATGTGTGTTCGCAATGCTCTTGAAATGGATCAGCCCTTGACCGCGCCGGACGTCAGCCCGGACACGAAATAGCGCTGGAAAATGAGGTAGACGATGGTGGCGGGCAGCACCGTCATGACGATGGCCGAATTGAGCTGGCCGTAATCGCGGGAGAACTGGCCCTGGAATGCCGACAGGCCGAGCGGCAGCGTCCACATCTTCTGGTCCTGCAACAGCACCAGCGCCATGGCGAACTCGTTCCAGGTGGAGACGAAATCGAGGATCAGCAGCGCCGCCAGCACGGGCAGCGTCACCGGCAGGAAGATGCGCCAGAAGATGACGAAATGGGACGCGCCATCGATGCGCGCAGCCTCGCTCAATTCCTTGGGAATGCCGCGGAAAAAGCCGTGCAGGATGAACACCTGATAGGGAATGCCGAAGGCCATATAGGGCAGGATGACGCCCGGATAGGTGTCGATCAGGTGCAGCCCGTTCACCAGCGTGAACAGCGGCGCCAGCATCACCTGGAACGGGATCATGGTGCCGAACAGGATCAGCAGCAGCAACAGCTTGTTGCCCTTGAACTCGATCTTGGCCAGCGCATAGGCGGCCATCGCCGAGATGAACAGCCCCAGCGGCACCTTGATGACGGTGATGATGGCGCTGTTGAAGAATGTCGTGCTGAACCGCCCGCGGGCCCAGGCCGCGGCATAATTGGAAAACTGCGGCTCGGTCGGCGGCGCGAAGGCGCTCGAATTCATCACCTGCGCCGTCGATTTGAGCGAGGTGAAGATGATGAAGATGAACGGCGCGATCCACACGATGGCGACCAGCACCAGCGCGATCCAGAGCCCGATCAGCACCCAGTCGCGCTGGCGACGTTCGACGACCGGGGCATTGTCGAAAGTGGCGACGGCGGCGGTCATTGCTCGATCTCCTCGCGCTTTTGCGTCCAGCGCAGATAGGGCACCACCACGGCCAGCGTGATCGCCAGCAGCACCACCGAAATCGCACTGCCGCGCCCGAAGTCGAAAATCTGCATGGATTGGGTAAAGGCCCACAGCGCCAGCATCTGCGTCGATTGCGCCGGCCCGCCCCCGGTTAGCCCGTAGACGATGTCGAAGGCCTTGAGCGATGAGATGATCGAGAGCACCAGCACGATGGTGATGGTGGTTTTGAGCGCCGGGAAGGTGACATAGCGGAACACGTTCCAGCGCCCTGCCCCATCGATCCGCGCCGCCTCGATCAGGGTCTTGTTGACCCCCTGCAAGCCGGCCAAAAACAGCACCATGGAAAAGCCGACCGATTGCCAGAGATGGGCGATAAAGGCCGAATAGAGCGCCAGGTCGCGATTGCCGAGCCAGTCCTGAATCCACGATTGCAGCCCGAACTGGGTCAGCAACTGGCCGAACAGGCCGAAAAACGGGTCATACATCCAGCGCCACATGGTCGCCACGGCGATCGGCGCGATGATGACGGGAAGGTAGAAGATCGCGCGCAGACTGTTGCGGCCAAAAATCGGCTGGTTCAGCCCCAGCGCCAGCAGCAGCCCGATCAGCGGCGGGAAAATCACCGACAGCACGGTCCAGATCACCGTGTTGCGGAACGCGCCCCAGAACACCGGGTCCTTGGTGAAGATGGAGACGTAGTTATCGACCCCGACAAATGCCTTGTTGGCGTCAAGCCCGTTCCATTTCTGGAAGCTGAGGCCGACCACATCGACCATCGGATAGAGGGCGAACACGGCGTAGATGATCAGCGCCGGGCCGAGCAGCAATGCCGCCTGCATGCGGTTATCGGACAACAATGTCTTGGGCGTCATCGGACCCTCCATCGAGGCGACTGAAATAGCAGCAAGAGGCGACCGGCCTCGGGAGAAGCCGGCCGCCAGCCTGGGAGCTTAGCTGCGGTTGCCGATGAAGGTCTGCAGGGCAGCGCCGGCATCGGCCGGGGCCATGTTGCCGCTCGCCACTTCATTGATCACCCGGAAATATTCGGTGGTCACGTCGAGCGGGAAGGCCTGGTCGCCGTTCATGAAGACCTGGTCGTGCTGGTTGAAGATATCGACCCATTTCTGGTCGAGCGGGCGCAGGTCCTTGTAGACGACGTTCTTGTTGATCGAGGTGGTGCTGAACGAGCCCAGCGCCGCCTGCTGTACCGGCGTCGAGATGAAGTAATCGAGGAACTTCGCCGCGATGTCGGGGTTCTGGCTCTTGGTCGAAACGTAGTTGTATTCGGCAAAGCCATAGAGCCGCTTCGTGCCCGTGGGGAACGGGAACACGCCATGGTCGTCCAGATTGCCCGCCTCGGACAATTGCTGCACCAGCCAGTCGCCTTCCAACATCATCGCGGCACGGCCGGCGGTGAACAGGTTGAACGACTGCGCATTGTCGATGCCCATGAAGGGGCTCAGGATGTAGTTCTTGCTCCACTTGTCGAGCTCGGCAAAGGAGGCGGCGGCGCAAGGCTCGGTGGCCCAGCTGGCGGTCATATTCATCAGTGCATCGTGCTTTTCGATGCCGCATTTGGCTTCGAGGATCACGTCCATCAGGCGCATGACGTGCCAGTTGACGGTGCCGCCGAAGGTGATCGCCGGAATACCGGCAGCCTTGAGCTTTTCGGCGTCGGCGACCAGTTCGTCATAGTTGGCCGGCTCGCCGGTGATGCCGGCCTTTTCGAACAGGCCCTTGTTGTAATAGAGCGCTTCGCCCTTGAAGGTGAACGGCACGCCCTGGCGGCCGCCTTCATAGATCTTGGAGAACGAGGCCGCGGCAGGCACCAGCTCGTCGTCCCATTTGTACTGCGCATAATACTTGTCGAGCGGCAGGCTGAGGCCGGCCTTGATATATTCGCCACCCAGCCCGAGACCGGCCCAGCTGAAATAGATGTCCGGCCCCTTGTCGGACCCAGCAGCGACGCGCAGAGCGGTCTTGTGATCGTCGACGCCGCGCGTCACGATCTCGACATGGACGCCCGGATTGGCCGCCTCGAAATCGGTGGCGATCTTCTGCATGGCATCATTGGACGCCTGCGAGCTGAAATTCAGCGTCCACAGCGTGATATCCTGAGCCTGGGCCAGCGTCGGCGCAAGCAGCAGCATGGAGCAGGCGGCGGCGCTCATACGCACCGTATTCAAAATCGAAGTCATAGGTTCCTCCCTTTCGATTTTTTTCGAATGTTTCGCCTTTATTTGTGCGTGAGCACGTCCCCGTGTCAAGCTTGAATTATGTCATGGCTGACAGATTTACCGACCAACCTGGCTAATCCATGGGAAAATATCGTCTATTTCGGCAGAACTTTTGCCCCTCCATCTGGAAATCACTCCGGACTTTCGCCGAAGGTTATGTCGGCGGTGACAAAATAAGGCGCTATCGCTCACCGCATTTTCGCGCTAATCGATAGAACGCCAGCATTCGAAAGCAGGGAGGCGGAACTCTGGCCAATATGATCAATGACGACCTCAAGGGGCTGCTCTACGAGCGCGAGGTCGATTCCCCGATTGCCCGTGTCGTTCGCGCCCTTAGCGGGCACGGCGCCGTCAGCGCATCGCAGATCGCGCGCAGCACCGGGCTGGCGCGCTCCACCGTCTCCACCATCCTGTCCGATCTCAAGCGCTCCAACCTCGTCGTCGAGGTGGAGACGCGCAGTCCCGGCCTGGGTCGCCCGGCGCTGGCCCATTCGCTCAATCCCGAGGCCGGCACCTGTGTTGGCGCCCTGCTCGGCCTCGACGAAATCCGCATCACCCTGGCCGATGTCGCCCATAATGTGCTGGCCGATATCTCCATGCCGCTCGAGCGCGATTATTCCCCCGAGCGCGCCACCCGCGTCGTTCGCCACGCCATCGAAAATCTCTATAAGGAGCACAGCTTGCCCTATTCGGGGCTGCTGGGCGTAGGCTTTGCGGTCTCCGGCCCCCTCGCCCCCAATGGCCGCATCATGCGCGCCTCGGTGCTGCCGACCTGGGGCGGCATCGATCTCAAATCCACCTTCGCGCCGGTGCTGCAAAAGCCCATCTTCGCCGACAATGAAAGTAATTGCGCCGCGCTTGCCGAAGTGATGTGGGGCGCAGCGGCCGGGGTCGAAGATTTTGTGCTGTTCAAGCTCGACTTGGGCGTGGGCGGCGCCATCGTCGCCAATGGCAAGGTGCTATCCGGCTCCTCAGGCGCGGCGGGCGAATTCGGCCATATGGTGATCGAGCCGCAAGGCCCGCTCTGCCGCTGCGGCAATCGCGGTTGCCTGGAACTCTATTGCAGCGCCGCCAGCGTCGTATCGCTGGCTCAGCAGCGCCTGGGCCGCGCCACCAGCGTCGCCGAAGTCGTCACCCTCGCCAGCAATGGCGATGTCGGCTTCCAGCGTCTCTTGGCGGATGCTGGCGAGGCCGCGGGCCGAGGCCTGGGAATTGTCGGCAGCATCATCAATCCGCCCCTCTTCATCATCAGCGGCGGCCTCGCCAAGGCCGGTGAACTGCTGCTCGCGCCGCTGCGCGCCAGCTATGAGAAGCATGCGCTGATCAAGCGGCAGGACCTCGATGAGGCCGCATATCCGCGCTTCGTCACCGGCCGGTTCCTCGACAACGACAATTGCATGGGCGCCGTCGGCCTGGTGCTGCGCCACAGCGGCAGATTGACCTGACAGTAAGGTCAAATCCCGACCTCCAACCAAACCGGACGGCCTCTCCCCCCCTTGTGGGGAGGGAACCAATCGAGATCGGCACAAGATCGTCGATTGCCCACCGCCTTCCCGCGGACTTGATCCGCGGGCCTTTCCCCACACGGCACATGTTGATCGTGGCCCGCGGATCAAGTCCGCGGGAAGGCGGTGGGTGGGGAGGCAGCCGGGCTATGGGGCGCCGCCACCATCGGGCTCTGAACCGATGCCCTCCGCCCATCAAACAAAAAGCCCGGGCCTTGCGGTCCGGGCTCTGGGACGCCTGGGAGGGCGTTGATTATCCCTTGACCTGGAAGGTCTCGAGCTGAGCGGCATTGGTGCTGTCGATCAGCACGCAATCCATCGAGATCTTCTCGTCGACGCCGGTGGCGCCGTCCTTGAGGAACTTGTCGGCCAGCTCGACCGCATACTGGGCCTGGCGGAACGCCGGCTGCAGCACGGTCGCCTTGATGGTGCCGGCCTTGATGGCGTCACGCACGTCGTTGGAACCGTCGAAGCCCACAACGACCACGTCCTTGCGGCCAGCTGCGTCGAGCGCAGCCACGGCGCCCATGGCCATGGTGTCGTTGCCGGCAATCACGCCCTGGATATCGGGATTGGCCTGCAGGATGGATTCCATCTTGGTGAAGGCCTCGGTCTGGCTCCAGTTGGCGCTCTGCTGGGCGACCATCTTGAGGTCCGGATACTGGTCGATCACGTCGTGGTAGCCCTTGGACCGGATGCCCGCATTGGTGTCGGATTCCTTGCCCGTCAGCTCGACGAAATTGCCCTTTTCGCCAACTGCAGCCACGAAGGCTTCGGCGCCCAGGGTCGCGCCCTGGTAGTTGTTCGAAACGATCTGTGCGGCAGCGACGCCGGTGGCGTTGATTTCGCGGTCGATCAGGAACGACGGGATACCCGCGTCCTTGGCCTTCTGCACCGCAGCCACCGAAGCATCGGCGCCGGCATTGTCGAGGATGATGGCCTTGGCGCCAGCGGCGATGGCCGAGTCGATCAGCTCGTTCTGCTTGTTGGCGTCGTCATCATGCGAATAGACCTGGGTCGTATAGCCCAGCTCTTCGGCCTTGGCCTTGGCGCCCGCGGCTTCAGCCGCGAAGAACGGGTTGTCGTGGCTGGGCGTGATGATCACGATCAGCTTGTCCTGCGCCATTGCGGGCATGACCAGAGCAATACCGGCCATCGCGCCCAGAGCCAGGGCGGCAAGGGTCCTTACGATCTTCATTTCTGTCCTCCAAAAATGACCCTTGCGGGTCGTTTCGCAAACAAAGCCTTTTCGGCTGGTTCGTATTTTTTGCGTATTTTGATGATTACAAAGCAAGCGCAGACGAGTCAATGCGAGTATTTGCGATTGTTGATGATTGCGGGCGAGGCGGTGGAGCGGCGACTCCAAAGCGAGCCGTGATGTTGACCGGACGCTAGCGCTAGGCGGCCCAAAAATAGGCCGTTGGGACGCCGCGTCAACACGGCGGCCAGACCAAAAACCAATAGAAATCAGCAGTTAACGGGCGATGATGACTTCGATTCCGCGCTTCTCGAACTCGGCGCGGTCAGTGTCGGAAATTCCGTCATCGGTGATGAAACCATGGATCAGGTCGATCGGCCCCAGCGACGAGAACGAGGTTCGTCCGATCTTGGTGCTGTCGGCCACCAGATAGACCTTGGAGGCCGCCTTGATCATGGCTCGTTTGACGTAAAGGTCCGCCATTGCGGGGAAAGTCAGCCCCGCCTCGAACGACACCGCAGCCGTCGCCAGGAATAGCTTTTCGGCAAAGATACCGCTGAAGAAATCGCCGGATTTCTCGCCCGTCAGCGACAATGTCGGCGCTTTGAACAGCCCGCCCGACATATGCACGGTCATCGACGGCAGCGCGCCAAGCAGTAGCGCGATGTTGATGGCATTGGTGATGACATTGAGGTTCTGGTGCCCGGTCAGGTTGTTGGCAACCTCGGTCGCGGTCGATCCGGAATCGATGATGATGGTCTCGCCATGCCCCACCAAAGCCGCGGCGGCCCTGCCGATTTTCTTCTTTTTATCCATATTGGCTAGGTGCTGCAGCGACATCGACTGCACCTGCTGCGGCATGGATTTGAGATAGGCCCCGCCATGCTCGCGCACCACGAAGCCATCGGTATCGAGCCGCTCCAGATCCTGCCTGATGGTGGCTTCGGACACAGCGAATGCCACCGATAGGTCACGCACGCGGGCGCTGCCTTCTTCCTGCAGCCATTCGAGAATTTTCATGCGGCGTGGCTCGGCCAGCAGGTTCTGGCGGGGCGCCTCTACAGCCGGCTTGCGGCTCTTGCGGCGTCCCGACATGTCTCCCGTCGCGCTGGAATCAGCCAATCTTCGCTCTCCGAATGCAGCTTGCTGCTTAGCCCTGCCGCGTATTGGCGGCAAGCCGTCGCTGCAACTGATCCAGCACCACGGCCGCGATAATCACAAGCCCTTTGATGACCATTTGCCAGAATTCGGAAACACCCATCATCACCAGCCCATCGCTGAGCACGCCGATGACGAAGGCGCCGATAATGGTTCCGCCGATCATGCCGCGCCCGCCGGACAGCGACGTGCCGCCCAAAACAGCCGCCGCGATGGCGTTGAGTTCGAAGGTTTCCCCGCTCGCCGGATGTGACGCCACTAGTTGGGAGGAGACGATCAGGCCGACCACGGCGGCACAAAATCCCGAGATCATGTAGACCGCCAGCTTGATGCGATCGACACGGATGCCCGACAGGGCCGCGGCGCGCTCATTGCCGCCCACGGCGTAGACCCGACGGCCAAACGGCGTGCGCTGGGCCACATAGGCGGCGATCAGCGCCAGCACGATCAGGATGACGATGGAGAGCGGAATACCCAGCAATGTGCCGGATCCGATGATCGGATAGCCCTGGTTTTCCAGTTCGGGCTTGCCCACGAGGTTAGCGAACGTTGCGCCACCCGACAGCAGCAAGGCCGCGCCGCGCGCCACATACAGCGTGCCCAGCGTGGCGATGAAGGGCGCCACCCCGAGCTTGGTTATGAGGAACCCGTTGATCGCTCCGATCAGCGTGCCGACCACCAGCGCGATCACGATCACCTCGATAACATTGGGAAACACCACCACGCCGAACATCGGCAATTGGATGCCATGCACGATCAACCCCCCGGCCACCATGCCGGTCAGGCCGACGATGGAGCCGACCGACAGATCGATACCCCCGGTCAGGATCACATAGGTCATGCCGATCGCCAGGATCGCGTTGATCGCCACATGCTTGGAAACGATCACCGCATTGGCCACCGAGACGAAGTTCGGTGCCATGAAGGCGAAGAACAGCACAACGACGATCAGGGCGATGAAGGTGCGCAGCTTCAGAAGCAGGAGCAGGACCGAGCCATTGCCGGCCGGGACGGAAGTCACTGTAGCGGTGGACATGGCGGGCTCCTCAGGCGAATGCCGGTTCGGCGGATTTGGTGGTTGAAGCGCGTACCAGCGCCTCGTCGGTGGCCTCGTCGGCCCGCAGGTCGGCGGTGATCCTGCCATAGGCCATCACCAGGATACGGTCGGCTACGGCATGGGTCTCCTTGAGATCGGAGGTGGCGTAGACAACGGCGAGCCCAGAATCGGCGAGATCGCGCATGGTCGAAAACACCTCGCCCTTGGCGCCGATATCGATGCCGCGGCTGGGCTCATCCAGCAGCAGCACGCGCGGCTGGGTCAGCAGCGATTTGCCGATCACCACCTTCTGCTGGTTGCCGCCCGACAGCGAGGTGATTGGCGCATCAGGGCTGGAGGTCTTGATGTGGAGCTGGCCGATAACCTGGCGCAGGAGCGGGGCTTCCGCCGATTTGGAAATGGACAGGAATCTGGTGAACCGGCGTAGGCTCGCCAGCCCCAGATTGCCGCCGACGCTGAGATTTTGCACCAGCCCGTCGCGCTGCCGGTCCTCGGGGACCAGCAGCAGGCCCTGCTTGATGCGCCGGCTGATCGACTGACCGGCAAGCTCGGCGCCGTCGAGCTTTACCGAGCCCGTCGCCGCTTGGCGCAGGCCGCAGAGGCTCTCGAACAGTTCCGTGCGCCCTGCCCCAAGCAAGCCGTAGATCGCGGTGATTTCGCCGGTGCGGAACGCTACGGTGACGTTGTCCACGGCCAGCCCGGCGCCACGACGTGGCAGGCTCAGATGCTCGACCTCCAGAATCACCGGACCGGCCGGTGCTGCTGGCGGGCGCTTGGCGATGATTTCGTCAGCGCCCAGCATTTTCTGGATGATCCAGGGGATGCTCACCACGTCGCGCCCAGCCGTCGCCGCCAGCTTGCCATCACGCAGCACGGTGAAATGATCGCCGATCCGCACCAACTCTTCCAGCCGGTGGGAGATATAGATGATGGCGACGCCGGCGCGCTTGAGCTCGGCGATCACCCTGAACAGCACTTCGACTTCTGCGGCCGACAGCGCCGAGGTCGGCTCATCCATGATGAGGATGCCAGCGTCCTCGGCCAGCGCCTTGGCGATTTCCACGATCTGCTGCTGCCCGATCATCAGGTCGGCGACCAGGGCGTCCGGGTCGACGGCGTGCTCCAGTCGCCCCAAAAGCTCGACGGTGCGGGCCTTCTGCGCCGCGCGGTCGATATGAAAGCCGGCCCGCGTCATG
This sequence comes from Devosia sp. UYZn731, assembly GCF_040546795.1. Taxonomy (NCBI): domain Bacteria; kingdom Pseudomonadati; phylum Pseudomonadota; class Alphaproteobacteria; order Hyphomicrobiales; family Devosiaceae; genus Devosia; species Devosia sp. UYZn731. The sequence continues at coordinate 161,701 of NZ_JBEPOL010000007.1, read as the reverse complement.
TCACGGCCGAGGAAAATGTTCTCGGTCACGCTCATGTTGGGGCACAGGTTAAGCTCCTGGAATACAATACCGATGCCCTTGCTCGCCGCATCGCGCACCGACGAAAAGCTTACCGGCTCGCCACCCATAGTGATCACGCCAAGCGTCGGCCGTTCGACACCGGCCAGTATCTTCATCAGCGTCGATTTACCGGCGCCGTTCTCGCCGATCAGCACGTTGACGGCGCCCGCATGGACGTCGAAATCGACATCCTGCAACGCCAGCGTGCCGGGAAAAGCCTTGGTAATGCCGCGGGCGCTGAGAACGATGTCGCTCATGGCGCCGCCTTCTTGAGCACTACCGGCGTCACCAGCAGTTTGTCTGAGGCACCCGCCATGCTGATCGCACCAGTGAATTCGACGTGGTCGCCGACGGCTAGGCCCGCCACACCGGCGGCAATCCCTTCGACGGCCAGCGCCGTCAGCGCCTTGCCGGCATCGGCATATTCGATCTGGTTGGTGAAATCCTTGAACGACACGAACGGCAATGCGTCGCGAACGGCATTGCCCCGGATCACGGGGCCGATTTGCAAGGCGACCTCAAGCGGGGGCACGACACCGTCGAGAGCCACGACCAGAGTGCCAGCCCGCGACTCGGTGTTTTTGGCCGTCACGATGCCAGCGCCGTTCACGATGAAGCTCCAGGGCGAGCCTTCTCCGGGCCGGTAGCCGAACTTATCCCCGGCCTCTGCGAAATCAGCCATAGTCGCCGCAATGACTTCGGCCGCCGGTTTGGCATTGGCGAAAAAATGCGGCAGCGCCTGTTTGGTCCAAAGCCCGGTCGCATAACTGGTCGCGTCGAAGGCGCCGGCCTTGTCTTCGGCCTGCTCCTGCCCGATCGGCACAATCTTGCAGCCTGCCAGGGTCAGCGCCATAGCCAGAAGCACGCCAAAGCAGGCTATACGCCGTTCAATTATCATCAGGCTTTCCAGCTCCCCATCGCCGACCATTCGGTTCATTGCGATAATTTGCGATTTTTCCTGTTGTGCGCATCAAATTGGCCAGTGTCAATGTCGATTTCAGGTACATAAAAGCCCATATCTTGGTACTTTAATGAGCGAAATCAGTTACTTGTTTGATTCCTCAGAAAACGAAAATTTTCTCGTTGCGAGCTGCGGTTCCGGGCGTTAGCTTGCAACCAGCCCGCCAAGACGCCGCTCGCGACAGGAAAATACCAAGTGCCCCTCACCGCCCCAGATCGCCGCAACGACCGCGTTGCTACCATTGCCGACAAGGCGCTGTGGATTCGACGCCGCAGCTTCCAAATGGTCTATGAGGCGCAATTGGGCCATCCAGGCGGCGATTTCAGCGCCACCGACGTGCTGGCAACGCTGTATTTCGGCGTGATGCGCTATGATCCGACCAAGCCGAACGATCCCGGTCGCGACCGCTTTGTGATGAGCAAGGGCCACTGCACCGGCGCCTTCTATTCGGTGCTGGCCGCCGCCGGCTATTTCCCCGAGGCGGACCTCTCGAGCTATATGCAGCCGCTGAGCAAGCTCAACGGTCACCCCAACCGCAATTACCTGCCGGGCGTCGAGACCAATACCGGCCCGCTCGGCCATGGCCTGCCGGTCGCCCTGGGCATCGCCATTGCCGGGCAGATCGACAATGCCGATTTCCGCACCTTCGTGCTCACCGGCGACGGCGAATTGCAGGAAGGCAGCAATTGGGAGGCGGCGCTCACCGCGGGCCACCGCAAACTGCGCAACCTGACGCTGATCATCGACCGCAATCGCCTGCAGCAAGGCGCCCGCACCGAGGAAACCGCTTCGCTCGATCCGCTGGACGACAAGTGGCGCGCCTTCGGCTGGCATGTCGAAATGGTCGATGGCCACGATCATGGCAAGCTGCTCGACGTGCTCAGTGCAGACCCGGCGCAGCGCGACAAGCCGCTTTGCGTCATCGCCAATACATTCAAGGGCAAGGGTGTCAGCTTCATGCATGACAATGTGGCCTGGCACCACGGCGTGCCGACCAAGGAACAATTCGAGCAGGCCATGGCGGAGCTGGTTTGATGAGCGCAGCAGCACCAATCAAGACGGGTCTCTTCGATTGCCGCGATAGCTTTGCCGCCACCATCGAGTCGCTTGCCGAGACCGATCCGCGAATCGTGACCGTCGTCAGCGACAGCCTGGGATCGTCCAAACTGGGTGGTTTCAAGAAGCGGTGGCCCGAGCGCATGGTCAATGTCGGCATTGCCGAACAGACCGTGGTTGCGGTGGGCGCGGGGCTGGCAAATGGCGGCAAGGTGCCGTTCGTCTCGGCCGCCGCGTGCTTCCTGACCGGCCGCGCGCTGGAGCAGATCAAGGCCGACATCGCCTATTCCAACGTCAACGTGAAGCTGATCGGCCAGTCGAGCGGTGTCGCTTATGGCGAACTTGGCCCCACCCACCATTCCATCGAGGACATGGCCTGGCTGCGGCTGCTGACCAATCTCACGGTCATCGTCCCGTCCGACCCCTGGGAAACCGAGCAGGCTATTCGCGCCGCCGCAGCCATGGATGGCCCGGTCTTCGTGCGAGTCAGCCGCATGCCGGTGCCCGCGCTTGAGCGCAGCAATGCGAAGTTCGAAATCGGCAAAGCCGAGACGCTGGTTGAGGGCGATCAGGCGACGATCATCGCCAACGGCACCATGGTGCATCGCGCGGTTGCGGCAGCCAAGACCTTGGCCGCCGAGGGCATTGCGGTGCGCGTGGTCAATATGTCGACGATCAGCCCGCTGGACGAAGCTGCGATCATCGCCGCCAGCCAGACGGGCGCTATCGTCACCGTCGAGGAGCACAACGTGCGCGGCGGGCTGGGTGGCGCGGTCGCCGAGGTGGTGACGGCCAATACGCCGGTGCCGATGCGCATCATGGGTTTCCCGGGCTTTTTGCCGACCGGTTCGGCGGAATGGCTGATGGAGCAGTTCGGGCTGACCTCGGCTGGCATCGTTGACGCGGTTCGCCAGACCATCGCGCGCAAGGCCAAGAAATGAGCACGCCGCTCGTCCTAGCGATCGACCAGGGCACGACCAATACCAAGGCCCTGCTGGTCACCCCGGATGGCCGCATCCTGCAGCAGGCTTCCGTGCCCAATCACGTCGATTATCCGCAGTCCGGCTGGGCCGAACAATCGGCTATCGCGCTGTGGCAGGGCGTGCAGGCGGCGATTGCGGCGCTGCTGGCCAAGGCGGATGGGGCCCAAGTAGCGGCCATCGCCATCTCCAACCAGCGCGAGTCCATCATGGTCTGGGATGCGGCGACCGGCGAGCCGATCGGGCCCTGCGTTATCTGGCAATGCCGCCGTTCGGCGCCAAAATGCGAGGCTCTGCGCGCGGCGGGTCATGCCGAAATCATCGAGCAGAAGACCGGCCTGGCACTCGACCCGCTGTTTCCAGCGGCCAAGATTGCCTGGTTGATCGATTCCCTGCCCGGTGCCCGCCTGCGTGCCGTGCGTGGCGAGTTGCGCGCCGGTACGGTCGATAGCTGGCTGCTGTGGCGCCTCACTGGCGGCAAGGTGCACGCCACCGATCATTCCAATGCCTCGCGCACGCAATTGTTCAATACGCAGACGCTGCAATGGGACGATGAACTGCTGACTCTGTTCGACGTGCCGCGTCCGCTGCTGGCGCCGGTGCAGGCATCGGATTCAGAGTTCGGCCAGACGGTTGATGGGGTAACTGCCCTGCCCGCCGGTATTCCCATCCGCGCCATGGTGGGTGACTCCCATGCCGCCCTGTTCGGCCATGGCGTGCGTCAGCCGGGAACCGTCAAGGCCACGTACGGCACTGGCACCTCGCTTATGACGCTGACGCCGCAGCGCGTGCGCTCGGGCCATGGCCTATCAGGCACTATTGCCTGGAGCACCAGCGTCGGCGTCGTGCATGCGCTCGAGGGTAATATCTCGGTTTCGGGCCAGGCGGCGGCGTTCATTGCGCAAATACTTGGTGTCCCTGACGTCGCCGCGCTGTCGGCGATGGCGGCCGGGGACAGCAATGGCGTTGCCTTCGTGCCGGCGCTGGTTGGCATGGGTGCGCCCTATTGGCGCTCCGACGCCCGCGGTACGATCACCGGCCTGTCGCTGGGCACGCAGCCGGGGCATCTGGCTCGCGCGGCCATCGAGGCGATCGCCTTCCAGGTCGCCGATGTGTTCGCGGCCATGCAGCAGGATCTGGGGTTTCCGCTGGCGGAATTGCGGGCCGATGGCGGGGCGTCGCAGAATTCCGTGCTGATGCAGTTCCAGGCCGATCTCATCGATCGCCCGGTCAGCGCCAGCACCGCGCCCGAAGTCAGCGCACTCGGCGCTGCCGCGCTGGCGTTCGAGGGCATGGGGATTACGACGGGTTCGGCGGCGCCCGGCGCCCGCTTCGCCCCGCATATGGCGCCAGACATTCGCGCACGCCACCTCGATGGGTGGTCGGCGGCCATTCGACAAACACTGACACAATAAAACAGGGAGAGACCAAAATGAGCACACTCCGCTTTGGCGCCGGAATTTGGCACTTCGCGACCTATGTGGATCGCTATGCCACGGACGGCTACGGCCCGCCGCGCAGCGTCATCGAGGCCATCGACATTGCCGGCAAGGTCAAGGACCTGTCGGTGGTCGACATCAACTACCCCTATTTCGGCGGCGAGTTCACCAAGGAGCAGATCAAGGTGGCGCTGGATCGCAACAAGCTTGGCGTCATCGGCATTACGCCGGAAATCTACACCCGCGAATTCGCGAAGGGCGCCTTTACCAATCCGGACGCCGGCGTGCGCCGCCGCGCGCATGAGCTGATTACCGAAGCGGCCGAACAAGTGCGCTTTTTCGGCGCCGACTACGTCAAGCTCTGGCCCGGCCAAGATGGCTGGGACTATCCATTCCAGGTCGATCACGGCGCATTGTGGAAGAATTCGCTCGACGGCGTCGGCCAGCTTGCCAGCGAAAACCCGGACCTGAAATTTGTCATCGAGTACAAACCGCGCGAGCCGCGCGTACATATGAGCTTTGACTCGCTGGCCCGCACCCTGCTGGGCATCGAAAAGATCGGCCTGCCCAATGTGGGCATCCTGCTCGATTTCGGCCATGCCCTGTTCGCCGGCGAGTCCGCGGCGGATTCTGCCCAGATGGCCATCGATTACGGCCGGCTGTTCGGCATGGACGTGAATGACAATTACCGTTCATGGGACGATGACTTGGTCGCCGGCAGCCTGCACCCGATCGAACTGTTCGAATTCTTCTACACGCTGCGAAAGAACAAGTGGGAAGGCGTCTGGCAGCTTGACCAGTTCCCCTTCCGCGAGGACAGTGTAGAAGCGGCTACCTATGCCATCGACTTCCTCAAGGCAGCGGGGCGGGGCCTTGATGCCCTGGATATCGACGCGCTCAAGGCGGCCCAGAGCAAACACGACGCGATCGGCGCGCTCCGCATCGCCCAGAAGGCCCTATTCGGCGCGTTCTAGAACGCGCTGCGCCAAAGAGTGCATTGGGCCGATGGGCATTGACGGCGGGAAATTCCGCCGTCAGTCTTTATTGAAGCGTCGCCATTGAGCAGCCGTCTCGCCGATGTTTCCCTAAAAGTCTGCGCCTGCGATTAAGGCGCGCCGTAATCAACACTCGGCAGGGGGCGGCGGTTAAATCGTGGAAGGTCTAACTTTGGGACCCGGTCGTGACCTCGAATGACCGGCGTGCGGCGCACAACTGGCGTTCCTCAGTGACGATGAACGGCAGCTTTGGGTTCGGCCAGCTAGCTCCGAACGACTGCAATGGGGTGGGACCAGATGAATTGGAAAAGCCGCCAGTCAATGCTTGGCGAGTGAAGGTGGATAACTCACAGCTTACTATCCGGACCTTCCCGTATGCTAGCTGCAGGCGGCTCGTAACCATCCTAGCTCGATCGTCAAGCCGTTTGTCGGTCCTACCAATTCCTGGCCCTTAGGCGGTGACCAGCCTTGGAACGAGGCTGTAACTGTTATCAATTATTTTATCTGTCGATGTCGGGATGGTCAGACCAGCTTCGTCTTTTCGTAAGACGGGAAGGAGCAGGGAAATGTGCGAAGCAGCGGTTATATCCGTCATTTTTTGATCTCCCGCCGCCGTTGGTTTATCAGGGCAATCAGGCGCGCGACATTGAAGCGCTGGACGCTTGGTTTGCGACTTGGCGCGACGGAGTCACGGTTCATCTGGCTGATCCACACATCATCATCGATGGCGACCTTGCCGTCGCATTTGGACTGTCGGGGATGACCGGCATTAAGACGGATGGCACCAAGGTCGACTCCTGGAGCCGGCGAACCGTCGTGCTGCGGCGCAGCGTCGGAGTGTGGAAAATCGTTCACGAGCATGCCAGCTTCCCCATGGCGATGGACGGCAGTGGCCGCGCGGTAACGGACCTTCTGCCGTGACCCGGAAATAGCCAGGAACGCGACACATGGAAATCATTGCGGCACCGGCATTGGGGTTCCGGCAGGCCTATCCCACGCTAGGCATCCGCGTCCATGCTCCATTTCGCGGCATGCTCTCCGTACGGGACCAACTTTGGGCCGAGTTGATCGATTGGCTCAAGGCCAACAATGTCCCATATACAGGCAGGCTGTTCCTGCGCTTCCATGTGGTGAACATGACGGGAACGATGGATATGGAGGCTGGCGTCATCACTTCGGAAAGGCTTGGCGGCGATGACCGGATCAAACCCGGAGAGCTGCCTGCCGGCGATTATGTAACCCTTACACACCGCGATCACTCGGTGCGGGCAAACAAACTGCTTCTGCAATGGGCTGCAGACAATCAGATCGAGCTTGATAAGACGACGGGCGAGAGCGGCGACCATTTTGCCTGCCGATACGAGCGGGTCTCGTCGGATATTCGCACGGAACGAAGGAGGACAAACTGGTTGGTCGAACTCAATATTCGCGCATTGACTCGATGATGCTTGCTCTCGGCTCTCCTGCGCAAAGCTACTCATCGACTGGTTGGAGGAGCGCGCCCGGCTTAGCATGGATTTTAGCCAACCTCGATAAGCCTCGGCGCCGCCGGCGCATTGCACTGGCGACTTGCCACCGCCGAAGCGGGGGCGGCCGACCATGGTGCGGCCCTATGCCCGGATCGAGGATCAATCATCGGGCATTGATCCCAGCCTGTCCGACGCGAACTGTGTTGGAACAAACGTCCACGGCGGAGATTGTCTCTCGTCGCTGAATCTTCAAACGGCGAAGAGACCGCTGCCCCCTGCCCCGGGGGCTCGGCGGCCTCAACTTAGGGAGGCAAGCATGCGAGTGAACGTGTTCATTAGTCGCTCGAATGGCAGGGCGCAGAACTCGTTTCTGGCAGTTCCGGAGAGCCAAGTGGTGCTACCGCCCAAACTGCGGAAACACTGGCAGTATTTTACAACAGTTGACACTGCGGATGCCATGTTCAGGTCTGTCAAGGTCGACGAGGAACTGTCGATGAAGGGATCTTGCGTATTCACGCCATAGAGGACGCCGCCTCACGCATCGCCAGGCGTTTCGCGCACTGATTTCGTCCCTTGCTCGCTCGGACTAACAAACCGGCACCCGGCCGGAAGCCGCGTCGACAATTGCAGGTGCCAAGGGGGTAAGTCTTAGCGAGCATGGCTCAAACAGGCTGAGTTAGCCCGGGCATTATGCTTCCCAGCGAGTGCCTCTGGTGCATTGTTCGAGGCAGATCGCCGGCCGCATGCAGGCGATCTATCCATTCTTCAGCGCGAGGCTTTATAGAGCTTGCTGGCGATTTCGAACATTTCTTCGGGAGCGTAGTCTGGAGTGAAGGCCGAGGGCACGCCCACCAGCTGCTGCATTTTTCCTCCTTCGGGCATGCCTTCCACCACCTCTAGTTCACCCGGCGGGTCATCGGGCAACGCAACTTCTCCGTTGCCCCAAATTCCCGAGATTTCCTGATAGTCGGTGTTGCTCCAAGTGTAGAGACGGCGATGCGAGCCTTCGTCGAGATATTTCTGGCATTCCGGAATGTTGCCGAGCGGGATATTGGGTGTCGGCAGCATTTTCTTGATATCCACCCCCGTCAGCTTTTCGATTGCCAAGGCGTAGGAATGAGCGTGGACAGATCCGCGAACCAGCAAATATCCGCAAACCTCGCGGCCAGTCGGGTCGCTTAAGGTCTCGTAGACCCGCATCTTGTGCAGCCGGGCACCGCATTCGAGATGAAAGTTGTGCAGCAGGTCGAAGATCACATTGCCGGTGGTGGTGATGAAGTCCGTGTTCCATGAAACGCCATTGCTGTTGACCGGCGTCGCGCCTCCGCCATTGGCGAGGAAGGCCGCGGCGAGACGAATATCGGTCATGGCTTCGAAAGGCGTCTTGGAGATATCGCCGCCGTTGCCCTTGTCGCCGTTCTTTTTGTCAGGCCCACTATTCAGCATAGCGACGCCGTTGCTGACCAGTTCCACATGGGCGAGCTCTTCGGCGGTGATTGAGGCCACCAGGCTATAGAACGGCCGCAGCTTGTCCTTGGACCTGAAATTGAAGCTCTGAAACATGTAGTTCCCGAGCGTGGACATTTCGCCATATTTTCCGCCCAGCAATTCTTGCAGGGCGGCAGCAGCATTGGGATCTTGTGTCTGTGGTGGAGGCAGTTCCGTTATCAGTCTGTCGACCCGCATAAACATCGCGCCACTCCTGTGTTGGACGCGCCCCAACGGTCTCGGCAGTGTGGTGTTCCTCAATGAATGGCGCTTGCCACCGAGCGTGCGTTTTAGGACGCTCGAACGCCGCTAAGGGCGGAAGCGGCTTTTACCCCTGCTCGGGCAATTCGGTTGTCAACGTGACCGACAGGACAACGGGGCCCTCAGCGCCATCGCGGATGCGAATGAGAACTTCTCGTGCGGATTCATCTCGTAAGACGTCCCGAACCATATCGGCAAGCGCCCGACGCGCTTCGCGGATTGCCGCATCCATGCCCGAAAGTTCGAGGCCGATATCGTCAACGAACACCCCCTCGCCGTCCTGCACATCGAAGAAGTAGCGGGGCATTAACGCGGCTCCTGAACGAGGTGTAGATATCGGTCATCGAACTCTGCCGCCTTGGCAAGAGCAGGCCAGCTAGGAATTTCCATGATGCCGCCGTCCCAAACAATGAGTTGGAGCTGGCGCAGTTCCTGCAAAACCCGGTTGATGTGCACAGTTGAAATTCCGACCGCGTCCGCTAGAGCGGCCTGCGTGATGGGGAAATTGAAACGGTTTCCAGAGGCCAGCCCGATCGCCTCCAGGCGCCTGTAGGTTTCGCAAACCAGATGGGCTGTGCGTTGCGGGGCGGACAGACGACCCATCCCCACCAGCCATTCGCGATGGATCGCGCCATCGAGAAGCGTCAGCAACCACAGCAGCCGGGTCAGATGCGGAAAGCGCTCGGTGACTTTGACTAAGCGCTCATGCGGAAACGTTACGATCGAGCACTGTGTTAGTGCTCCAACTGAATGGTCCATTTCCTTGAGCAGGAAGCTATGCAGATCGACGAAATCGCCAGGGAGATGAACGGCCGTTAGTTGGCGCTCGCCAGCGTTGACCATGCGATAGCGGCAGGTAAACCCTGTGGTGACCAACATGCTGCGCCGGGGGCGATCGCCCTCGGACACCAGATCATCACCCGCGGCAAAGTCCACCCGCTGATCGGCTGCTGCAGCAATTGCGCGCTGCTCTTCGGCGCCCAGTACATCGCGTAGCTGAATTTTTCGGAAGAATGGCTGGAGAAGCTCTTCGACCGACGCGCTGCCATCTGCCATTGGACCTCTCCTTCCCATGGGTAATCGGCAGTGGCACTGTTGGTTGCAAGGACCGTGGGAAACTTCATTTCGGTGCGATTAACACACGTTAATTGAGCGGCTTCGCGCCGATGGTATGGGGGAGGATGAACCATCTTCTGGATGACATCGCTGAACCCCAACAGATTGCGTGCCCGTCGCGACCAAGCGCCGCGTCGACAGAATGCCGTGGTTACTCGAACGGCGCGATCGTGCAACAGAGCTCGATGGTTCTGGATGTTGAAGTTTCGCACCATGGCACCGTTCACAAGGCGAGCTATTTCGTGGAGCACGGCGTTATTCATGCCAAAATCGGCGACGGTGTAAGGCAGTTCCCCTTGGACGACGGGGATGCGGGGGCCACCGTGATGTCGCACCTGACGGGATACCTGCATCAGATTGACCGGAAGCGGGCACTGGCGCGTATCTGGAGCAGTGTGCTTGGAACCCCAAGCCAGTAACGCATTCATGATGTCCCCAACCGCCAACAGATTGCTTCGCTCTTTACCGGCTGAGCTTGTCGCATCACTCATTCCTGACCTGGAATTTATTCCTTTGGTTTCCGGACAGGCTTTGGAATTCGCCCGCGCGCCGACGGATTTTGTTTGCTTCGTCGTCGCCGGCATCGTGGCGGCGTCTGTACAAGCAGGCAGCGACCACACATCGACCGTGGCGATTATCGGCTCAGAAGGCGCGACCGGTGCGGCGCTCGCGATGGGCGATGAAATTGCCGTACATGACACCATCGTCCAGATGGACGGCAGCGCGTTCGGGATGCCGGCGGATCGTTTCCTCTCGCACCTCGACCGATTGCCAACACTGCGCTCAATGATGCAGCGCTACGCCCGATCCTTGTGGCTGCAAACAATGTTCACCTCGGCCTGCAACGCGCGCTCTGGCCTGGACGTCCGGATGGGGCGTATACTTTTGATGATATCGGATCGGGTCGGGCCCGAATTCCGCGTAACGCACGAGCATCTCGCGCGTATACTCTGCGTACGCCGCCCCGGCACAACCAGCGCCATACACCTGCTTGAAGGTCTGCACCTGATCAGGTCCAGCAGAGGCTACATGGCCGTTACCGACCGCGCGGGCCTTTTGGATTTTGTTGGCGACGCATATGGCAGGCCTGAGAGCGAATATGAGCGCTTGATCGGAGGGCAGTCCGCATCAAAACTCAATCATCCCTCGGTCGAGGCCTAGATGTTCAAACAGTATCGCGTCGTCGATTGCAGATCGCCTATCATCCAACCAGACGATCATATCGTGGCTGCCGACACCCCGGAGCAGGCTGCCAGACTAGTTCTCGGCGAAAATCTGGTCCGCGGGAGTCAGGGCAATAAGATGATCCGGGCACGCGTCTATTCGGACAGTGTGTCCGGCATCAAGACCATGGTTCGCCTCTATGCGCCGGCAGCGCCGCGCCGCTGACCAGCCAAGCGCCCATGTGTTAGCTTGTCTTGGCAGTCAAATCCCTCACCCGTCGGGCGAACGTCTCGCCGACGAGGGGCTTGGTCATGACGTGCATCCCAGGATCGAGATGACCGTGGTTTAGCACAGCATTTTCGGCATATCCGGTAATGAACAGAACTTGCAGCCGAGGTCGACTTGTTCGCGCCGCATCGGCCAATTGGCGGCCATTCATCCCATTCGGTAGGCCGACATCGGTGACCAGAAGATCGATTGGCTGATCTGATTGAAGAATTTTGAGAGCTGAGGGCCCATCAACGGCCTCGAGCACCTGGTAGCCGAGGTCGGTCAACATCTCGATCGCCACCATGCGTACCAACGGTTCGTCATCTACTATCAGGATCGTCTCGTGATCGCTTGACCGGACGGCGGCCGCTGGCTCGGGCTGACCGTCATCGACGTCCGCGTCGCCATGATGCCTGGGCAGATAGATGCAAACCATCGTCCCCTTGCCGATCTCAGAATATATCCTCACTGCTCCGTTCGACTGCCCCGCAAAACCATAGACCATCGATAAGCCGAGGCCTGTGCCCTGGCCAGTCGGCTTGGTGGTGTAGAAAGGATCAAAGGCGCGGTCGATCACGTCTTTGGCCATCCCGGTTCCAGTGTCGCTAACGCACAGTGATACATATTGTCCGGTCGGTAAACCGCGCTTCTTCGCAGCCCGCTCGTCCAGCCAGCGATTGCCGGATTCGATCGTAAGCTTGCCGCCGTCAGGCATGGCATCACGTGCGTTAAGGCATAGGTTGAGCATGGCATTCTCAAGCTGCCCTTGGTCTACGAAGGTGGTCCAAAGTCCTCCGGCCGCTGCGGTTTCGACCTGCACGGCGGGGCCTACGCTTCGCTCTATCAAGTCCTGCATGCCTGATATCAGCCGGTTTAGATCGGTCGGCTTCGGGTCAAGCGTCTGGCGGCGCGAAAATGCCAGTAGGCGCTGCGTCAGGCCGGCCGCGCGCCTGGCCGCCCCTTGCGCGCCGGTGACATACCGATCCAGATCGGCAATCCGACCTTGCGCCAAGCGCGTCTTCATCAGGTCCAGGCTTCCGCTGATGCCGGCCAGGATATTGTTGAAATCGTGCGCCAGGCCGCCGGTGAGTTGGCCGACGGCTTCCATTTTCTGGGACTGGCGCAATGCCTCTTGGGCTAGGCGAAGCTCTTCCGCCGCCGCCGTTTCCTCCGTGATGTCACGGCCGACCGTATAGAACAGGCCGCTTCCGGTCGCCTCGGGAACCGCAGACCAGGCAAAAGCGATCGGCGTTCCATCTTGGGCAAGAAGTCGAACATGAAACTGATGAACGGCTCGTCCGGCCTGGAGCTCTGCGATGACCGCGCCGGTCTCGCCGAGATCGTCAGGATGGATAAATTCCCCAAACGGCGTGCTCAGCAGCCAATCGGCCGGACGTCCCAGGCGGCGCGACCATGCCGGATTGATCGATGTCAGCATGCCATCGAATGTCGCAACCGCGAACAGATCGGGGCTCATCTCGAAGATGCGATCCCGCTCTCTAACCGCCGTGGCCAGTTGCGCCTTGTCCACAGCAATACGGCCGGTGGTTTCGATGCATACCCCGTAAAGGCCCTCTACCGTTCCGTCGTCCGACTTGATCGGGGTATAGGAAAAATCGAAAGAGGCGTCCTCGACCACGCCCTGCCTGTCGAGACCGACGGTGAAACCGGTCATATGGATGGCTTCACCGGCAAATACGCTATCGAATAAAGGCCGCAGGTCAGACCATGCCTCGGCCCAAACCTCGCTGCTCGGAAGGCCAATCGATATCGGATGCTTGCGTCCGGCAATCGGAATGAAGGCGTCATTGTAGAGCCAAGTTCGCTCAGAACCCCAAGCCAGGAACATGAGCTGCTTGCTCGTCAGAAGCAGTTGAACGAGCAGCTCCGCCGGCCACATCTCGGGCATACCGAGCGGGGAACTCGACCAGTCGAATGCGCGAAGCCGTTGCGCCATCTCTGAGCCCCCGGACAGGAACTGCGGCTGTCGATCAATATCCGCTGTCCCCAAAGCCATGGCTCCTCAAAGTTTGCGACAGCGCAACGCCCACGTGCCGACTTGGATGCAATGAGCGTAGCTAGTGTTCGTCTACCAGCGTCAGCGCTGATTGAATGGCGGCTTTGGGAAACCGAAAATTTGCTCTCAACGCCGTAAAGGCAGGATGAGAGACCGCGCGCTCTTATGCGAAATTGGCCGCGATTTTCGCCAGATACTCTTCGATTGGCACGCTGTTGCGCAGTGCCATCAAATCCTTACCCGCCTGGCCCACCAGCGTCCTGAACTTCTGGTTTTCGCCCGTCGCCAAAGCGAGGATTTCATCCACAATGTCCTGCGGATCATCCAGCGTTGCGTCTTTGGCGGAGGCGAACATAGCCTCCACCTTGCCGAGTATGGCGTCGTAGTCGGTGATCCCGGGATGGGTATTGAACACGACGCTATCGAGGAAATTATTTCCCTTGGATCCACCCTGTTCGATCAGGCGAAGTTCGATATTGAGGGGCTTGAGTTCATAGTAAAGGCCTTCAGTCAGGCCTTCGAGGGCGAATTTTGACATGTTGTACAGCGAGCCAGTCGGCACCGCCGTAGTGACCCCCATGAACGAGCTGATATTGATGAACATGCCGCCCTTGTTGGCGCGGAAATGGGGCAGGAAGCTGCGGATGACGTTGATCGGGCCACGCACATTGAGGGCGAATTGCCAGTCGATGGTCTCCTCCTTCGCAAATTCCAGCGGCCCATATGAGCCAGCGCCGGCATTGTTGACGACGACGTCGACCTTGCCAAAACTAGCAATTGCCGCCTCGGTGGCCGCCTGGACCTGCGCCACATCGGTCACATCCAGCTTGAACAGCCTGATGTTGTCATATTCCGTCAGCTCGGTTTCCTTTTCCGGCGTCCGCATGCTGGCCGCAACGTTCCAGCCAGCCTTGGCAAAATGCATTGCCGTCAATTTCCCGAGGCCACTGCTGGTGCCTGTGATGAAGATGGTCTTGGTCATCGTTTTCTCTCTTGGTTGGGATAAAATTATGGACTATTCAGTCTAAAAAAAGACATGCGGAAGCATGTGGAGCTTGCCTTGAAGCTCTAGGCCAAACTCCTCAGCGCCATGTGCATAATGTCCCGGAGGGCTTCCAGGGGCGCGCCGCCACGGGCCGCGACCTTTATCCCGGAGAGGGTCGCCATAACGAAGTGGGCCGCCGCCGTTTCGTCGATCCCTGCATCGATCTCGCCAGATGCCTTTCCCTCCGAGATCCGCCGCTGGAGTGCGGCGCGCAGGGCCCTGGCTGCGGTGTCGTTCAGCATGGCTATCTCGGGGTCCCTATGGCCGAACTCGCAGACGGCGCTGACCCCTAGGCAACTCCTGGAAGGCCGGAGAATAAAGGCATTGAGCATAGACTCGATACCCTTGAGCGGCGAGCCGCCATTAAGCGATTGCAACTGCTCGGCTATGCTCTCGGCCGCATAGGTCTGCAACGCTTCCAGATAAAGCTGCCGCTTATCGCCATAGGTATTGTAGAGGCTCTGGCGGCTGATATTCATGGCGTCAAGCAACTGGTCGGTCGAGGTGCCTTCATAGCCATGCTCGGCGAACGCCGAAATGGCGTTCCCCAGTGCTGCTTCGCGATCAAACTCTCTTGGTCTGGCCATGAGCGGGGATATATTCATACTAGACTGATTTGTCAAGAATATGGATGGTTTCAAACCCGATGGACGCTTAGCGATCTGAGCAGTTCGCCACTGACCACATTTTGCGAGACCAGGTCTGCCAGCATTCGTGCGCCGTGCTCGCAGGACCGAAGTGGTCGACCGCGGAGGCGAAAGGCCGCCTCGTGCTCTCCTGCACCAGAGGAGCCCGTCAGCAAGGCGCCCGTGTCGGCCGTTCAGCGAAAACTGCGTACGTCCTAAAAGCGGACATCCGGACGAATGGCCTGTTCTGTCTGCGGATCGAAGATATGGATTTTCTCCATGTCGATGCTCAGCACCATCTGCTGACGCGATGGCGGCGCCGCCTCCGGGATGACGCGAGCGCAGACAACAATTTCGCCAATGTTGAAATAGAGCAGCGTCTCCACGCCCAGGGGCTCAACGATGTCCACCTTGGCCAAAACCGGAGCCGCATTCGGTCGCCCCATGGGCTGGCTGACGGTTTCGGGCCGTATGCCGACAATAACCTGACGGCCTTCTGTCAGGGTGGAGCTTCGCATGGCGGGTGGCAAAGCCAGCGCCGTGCCGTCTGCCAGAACGAGGCTCATTGCATCCGCAGCGACCGCAACCCGCGCTGGCAGCAGGTTCATTGCGGGTGAGCCGATGAACCCGGCGACGAACAGGCTGATCGGGCGATGATAGAGTTCCTGCGGCGGGCCGACCTGCTCGATGCGCCCCTTGTTCATCACCACAACCCGATCGGCCATGGTCATGGCCTCGATCTGGTCGTGGGTGACATAGACCGTGGTGGTCGGCAGGGCTTGGTGCAGCCGCTTGATCTCGGTGCGCATCTGCACGCGCAGCTTGGCATCCAGATTGGACAGGGGCTCATCGAACAGGAACACCTTGGGGTTCCGGACGATGGCACGCCCCATGGCAACGCGCTGACGCTGGCCACCCGAGAGTTGGCCGGGCCGGCGCTCCAGCAAGTCGGTAATGTGCAAGGTCTGTGCCGCCGTCGCGATGCGCTGGGCGATCTGCTCCTTGGGCATCTTCTTCTGCTGGAGGCAAAAGGCGATGTTCTCGGCAACGCTCATATGCGGATAGAGTGCATAGTTCTGGAATACCATGGCGATATCGCGCTCGCCCGGACCCAGATCGTTGACCACGCGATCGTCGATGGCGATCTGGCCGCCGGAAATGTGCTCCAGCCCGGCAATCATGCGCAGCGTCGTCGACTTGCCGCACCCGGACGGTCCCACCAGCACGACAAACTCCTTGTCCGCCACCTCGAGATCGATACCACGCACGGCGTGGTGTTCCTGATAGGCCTTGATGACCTTGCGAAGGGAAAGCTGGGCCATGATGTTTCCTATTGCTCCCGGAGCCAGACGAGCATGCCGCCGGCCTGGCGGTTGGCCCAAAGATGATATGGAATTGCAGTGAGCGTCGCGGCTTCCCTCGACGGACGCCCGCGCTGGTACAGTTTGCCGTCCCAGCCTGCGTCGCTGGCCTTGCTGGCCGGTGCCGAGAGACGCACCGCCCCTCCGAGCAGACCGGCGTCGAACGAATGGCTGATCGTCGCTTCGGCCGGCAGGGACAGGCGTTGCGGTGCAAAGCCGATATCGGCTTGCTCCACGCAGTACACCACCGGCCCGCGCTTGAGCGCCACGCGCCCGGCATCTTCGCTCACCTCGGGATGGGCGTAGAGGCGCTCGACCGGCATATCGAATGACAGACGAACCACGTCACCCGCCGCCCATTCGCGCTCGATAGCGAGATAGCCCTTGCGCGCTGCGGCGACGTCAACCGCAATGCCATTGACCGACACTTCCGCCTTGCTGCACCAGCCGGGCAGGCGCAAGCGCACCGTGAAATGCGCCGGCGTGGCAGGATCTATCTTGAGCGCGATATCGCCATCCCACGGATAGGCCGTGACCTGCGCAATACGCACCGTCTGCCCCACGATTTCCGCCTCGGCAGTGTTGGCGCCGTAGAGATGCACCGCCAGTTCATCGGGCTTGGTGGTGTAGAAATAGCTTCCGAGCGAGGCGATCAGCCGGGCGATGTTGGTCGGGCAGCAGGGGCAATAGTGCCACTTCCAGCGCCGGTGCTGGCCATGGCTTTCCAGAACATTCTCATAGAAATAGTGCTCGCCATCGCGGGCTATGCCCGAGAGCGCACCATTAAAGATCGCCAGTTCGACGTGGTCGGTATAACGGCTGTCCAGATCGACCTGCGCCATGCGATGCCCCCAGAAGGCCAGCGCGATGGCCGCGCAGGTTTCCGCATAGGCGCTTTCATTGGGCAGGTCATACTCGCGGGTAAAACCCTCATTGGCGCCCGATGGGCCAAGCCCCCCGGTCACATAAAGCTGGCGTCCAGTCAGGTTGTCGAACAGCCGGTCACAGGCGGCAAGCAGCGTCAGATCGCTGGTCTCAGACGCAAGGTCCACCATAGCCGAGAATAGATACATCGCCCGGACGGCATGCCCAACCACTTGCGTCTGCTCGCGAACCGGGCGATGGGCCTGGCTGTATTCATAGTTCTGGCCATAGTGATACTTGGCCGGATCATCGCCACGGCGGCGGGCTTCTTCGTCATAATAGGACGGTTGCTGGCCACGCTCATCGACAAAGTACTTGGCGAGCTTGAGATGCTTGGGATCCTTGCTCACGCGGTAGAGCTTGATCAGCGCCAGCTCGATTTCCTCATGGGCGTCATAGCCGC
This sequence comes from Devosia sp. UYZn731, assembly GCF_040546795.1. Lineage (NCBI taxonomy): Bacteria > Pseudomonadati > Pseudomonadota > Alphaproteobacteria > Hyphomicrobiales > Devosiaceae > Devosia > Devosia sp. UYZn731. The sequence goes on along the minus strand of NZ_JBEPOL010000007.1, from coordinate 144,066 downwards.
GCAGCTTGCCAGGCTCTGCACCGAAGGTCGCGTCGATATGATCGACGGCTTTGGTCATGACATCGAGGAACCTGCGCTTGCCGGTCGCCTCGAAATAGGCGACGGCGCCCTCCAGCAGATGCCCCATCGAATACATCTCGTGCAGGTCGCGCAAATTGGTCCAACGCTTGTCCGGCTCGCGGCGGATGAACCAGGAATTGAGGTAGCCGTCCGCCATTTGCCCCTTGGCCAGCTTGTCGACGATATCGTCGATCTTGGCTTCGAGCGCTGGATTGGGATGCGCCCGAAGAGTGTAGCTGGCCGCTTCGATCCATTTGCCGAAATCGCTATCGAAGAAGTGCTGCATCGACAGCCCGGACGGTTGGATCGGGCGCGCCAGATCGGCGGGTGGCTGGTCGAAATTGAGCACTTCGAGGAAGCGCTCCTCGTCGAGCCGCATATGCTGGGTCGGCACGGTCACCTTGCGCACCGTTTCACTCCAGCTTTCCCAAAATCCGCCGGTGAAATCGACCTTGGCGTGATCGACGGGAGCATAGCGATCGAGGCGCGCGCGGGTGGATTGGTCAGTCATGAGGCAAACTTTCAGAAGAGAGGTTATTTGACGGCGCCTGCCGTCATGCCGCGGACATAGTAGCGCTGCAGCAGGAGGAAGAGGATGAGACAGGGGATCATCGTGACGGTGACGCCGGCCTGGAGCGCGCCCCAGTCGATGATGCCGTAAATGCCGGACGACACGTTCACCAGCATGATCGGCAGTGTAAATTTGTTCTGATCCGACAGGAAGATCAGCGCGGCCAGAAACTCATTCCACGAGTTGAGGAAGGCGAACAGGGCCACGGTCGCCACGCCCGGAAAGGCGATGGGGATCATGATGCGGCGCAGGATCGTCCATTGCGATGCGCCATCAATCCGCGCCGCTTCGATCAGTGCCTTGGGCACCGCATCAAAGGCATTGCGCATCATGAAGATGGAGAATGGCAATTGAAACGTCGTGTAGATGAGCACCAGCCCCACCAGGCTATTCTGCAACCGGAGCGCCTTGAGGATCAGGAATAGCGGCGTCAGGATCGACTGGAACGGGATCATCATGGTGGCCATGATGAGCACGAACAGCACGATCTGGCCGGGGAAGCGGAACTTGGAAAAGCCATACCCGGCCGGCACCGCGACGAGAACCGTCAGCAGCACCGTGCCGGCGGCAATCATCAGGGAATTGCCGACATAGACATACCACCCCGCCCCAACGCCTTCGAGCCGGCGATAGTTGTCGAGCGAGAACGCCTTGGAAAACAGTGCCAGCGGATTGGCGAGTGCCTCGGCTGGTGGCTTGAACGAATTGGCCACCGACCAGATCATCGGCAATAGGAACAATACCGCGACAATGCTCGCGACGACGTAAGATGCCCATGTTCCGAGGCGTTCGCGCCGCGATTGGCGGTTGAGCGGCGGGTTCAAGCTCAGGTCGGCCATCAGCTTTCCTCCGGACGCGTACGCAGGAAGGCGAGCTGGATCGAGCTGATCGCCACAAGAACCACGAGCAGGACCAGCGACAGCGCCGAACCATAGCCCAGGCGATATGAGCTGAATGAGGCCAGATAGATCTGGAACACCGCCGTGATGGTCGAATTTTGCGGCCCGCCCTGGGTGATGACGAAGAACTGGTCGAAGGCGAGCATGGACGAGGTAACATTGAGCACCAGTGCCAGCAGCACCGAATTGCGCATCAGCGGCAGGGTAATATTGCGAAAACGGCTCCAGGCATTGGCGCCATCGATCTTGGCCGCCTCGATGATCTCGCCCGGCACGCTTTGCAGGCCCGTGAGCAGGATCACCATGGTGAAACCGGCACTCTTCCACACCACCATGAGAATGATGACGCCCAGCGCGGGCCAGAAGCTTTCGATCGGTCGAGGCGCGGCGCTAACCAGATGCAGGCTTCGCAGGAGCTGAGCGAAAACACCGCTATCGGGGTTAAGCAGCCAGAGCCAAAGCGTCGAGGCGGCGCCGAAGCCGATGACGACCGGCATGAAATATTTGGTTCGGAAGAACCCCGCAGCGCGCAGCGGCCGATCGACCAGCAGTGCCAGCGGAAACGCCACCGCGAACAGGGCCAACGTCACCAGCACCGTATAGAGCATGGTGAAGCCAACGCTGTTCCACAGCTGGCTGTCACCCATGATCTCGACGAAATTGCCGAGGCCGATGAAGCTCGAGCGACCAAGCAGAGGCCAATCATGCAGGCTCATCCACACCGTCATCAGCAGCGGTACGATGAAGAAGACGCCGATCATGATGAGGCTGGGTACGATAAAGAAGGCACCCAGCCACTGGTGCGGCTCGCGCGTTTGGGGTGCCGGCTGGTCTAGAGGCACGGTCAAGATGGGACACTCCGTACTGGCGGATCAGACGGCGGACGAAACAATGTTCCGCCCGCCCACGCTTGGGAGGAGCGTTACTTGGGATTGGTGCGATTGAGAATGCGGGTAAAATCTGCCTGGGCCTTGGCGATGGCCTCATCGATATTGCCGTCAAAGATCGCCGACTGCAGCAGATTGACCCACGGACCGGTGCGAGCGACGAACAGTTCATCGGACGCGTAGGTATAGGGTGTCTTGGCCTTGGCGAGGATGTCATAGGCGACGAGATTACGCGGATCGAACGCACCATAGGCCTCTTTGGCCAAGTCCGTACGAGGGGGCATGCCCGATTCCTTGGTAATCAGCACCTGCTGCTCAGGCTGCATGTAGAAATCAATAAAGCTCTCGGCCACGGCCTTCTTTTCGGGGCTGATGCCCTTCATCAGGGACAGCGTATCGCCACCGGCAAAGCTGGATGCGCCACCATCTGGCCCCGGAATTGCCGCGACGCCGAAATTGACGTCCGGGTACTGGCTGGTCATCAGGTTGACGATGTAGGAGCCCGTCATCAGCACGCCGACCTTGCCCGACGCGAAGGCCGCGACAGCATCATTGCCGACGCCCGAACGGGAGGTCGGGTGAATGGCGCCGGCTTTCCACATGTCGTTATAGGCGGCCAGCGTCGCGCGCATCGCCGGCGTGTCGATCGTGGCCGTGCGGCCATCTTCGGAAAGGATATCGGCTCCGGCAGCCCAGATATGAGGCGTGAAGTCATAAACCAGCCAACTGCCCGAACTTGCGACAAAGAACAGGCCGTAGGTGTCATTGCCAAGGGCGGTGATCTTCTTGGCGTCCTCGGCGATTTCAGCCAGCGAGGTCGGCGCCTTTTCCGGATCGAGACCCGCCTTGGCAAAGAGGTCCTTGTTATAGGCAATGATTGAGGCATCGGGCAGCGCCGGCACGCCGTACTTCTTGCCATCAAAAGTGGCGAGACGGATATGGGACGGGCTCAGAGCCGCGGCATAAGGCAAGCCGTCGATGAAATCGGTGAGGTCTTCGAGGCTGTCGGTGGCTGCAAATGTCGGCAGGTAAATCAGGTCGAGCACTGCGCCGTCCGGTGCAGCGCCAGCGGCGATCGACGCCCCAAGCTTGGGCACCATCTGTTCGGCGGTGATGCCAGTGATGACCACCTTGTCGTCATGACTGGCATTGTAGAGGTCGGCGAGCTTTTCGAGCACGCCAGCGGAGGAGGTGCGTACCCACAGATTCAAATCCTCCGCTTGCGCCGGCATGGACATCAGTCCTGCGGTCGCAATCGCCGTGGTCAACAGCATCCAATTCTTCATCATCGTCCCTTCCCTATCCCTGTTTACCAAGGCCCCTCGGCTCCTGGATTTCACCCGCCCTGCGGCAGGGCAGATTGTCGTCGTCGATTCCTGCGTTTAGCACCCGCCTTATACGAAAATGCCTGATCTAAATTTGCGAAAACGCTTTCGCAATTTCGTCAGACTATCGTGAATTTCATTGGGATCAAGCGGATTCTTGAAGACAAAATCGCAGATTTTGCGAAAACATGCGAAAATGCCTGGGAGGACCACTTCTCCGAACACGCACCGCCTGCTACGAGACCGCATGAAAGCCCCGCTGACGCCTGCTGACCAAAAGCCCAAAGTCGCCACTCTTGAGGATGTCGCGCGCGCAGCCGGTGTATCGTTGGCCACGGCATCCAAGGCGCTGAACGGCCGGGACCGGGTCAGCGATACGACGCGCTCGCGGGTGGAGGACGCTGCGCGAGCCCTGTCCTACGTGCGCAATCCCATGGCCAAGGGGCTCTCGGAGGGGCGCTCCGGCACTGTGGGTCTACTGACGTCGGATCTGGAGGGTCGTTTCAGCCTGCCCATCCTGATGGCGGCTGAGGACAGTTTTGGCGCCGGGCAGATATCGGTGTTTCTGTGCGACGCGCGCGGCGACGCCATAAGGGAGCGCCACTATATTTCGGCCCTGTTGGCGCGGCGGGTCGATGCGATAATGGTGGTGGGCAGCAAGACCGATCATCGCCAGCCCATCGGTCGCGATCTGCCCGTGCCGGTGGTCTATGTCTATACGCCGTCCCGCGATCCCCGTGATTTGTCCATCACGCCCGACAATGTGGTCGGTGGCCGTCTGGCGACGGAACACTTGCTCGCCACGGGACGCAAGCGCATTGCCCACCTAACCGGCCCGCGGACCGAGCGAGCGGCGGCAGATCGCGCCGTTGGTATTGGCCAGGTCCTTGCCGAAACAGGAACCAGCCTCGTGTATGAGACTAGTTATGGCGAATGGAGCGAGCGCTGGGGCCGCTCGTCCTGCGCCATGATGCTGGACCAGGGGGTTGCCGTCGACGCCATCCTCTGCGACTCCGACCAGATCGCCCGAGGCGCCCTCGACGCCCTGCGCGAACGCTCCATCCGCGTGCCTGAGGATGTCGCTGTCGTCGGCTTCGACAATTGGGACGTGATCGTCGAGGGCACGCATCCTGCCCTTACCAGCATCGACATGAACCTGGAACTGCTGGGGCGCAGTGCTGCCGAAAAGCTGTTCGCCGCCATCGGTGGAAAGCCGCTGGCACAGGGTATCGAACTGGTCGACTGCCGCCTTGTGGTGAGGGGCTCGACGACGCAGACAATCTAGGGCGGGCCGCCGGGACTGATTGACTGTCTCCGGACCAGTTTCGAACCATTTTTGGCTGTGTTAGCGAGCAGAACTCAAGGCATCGCCGAAAGCATTTTTGAGACTTTACATATAATAGTACTTTATATAGCGTCCTCTCACCGTCGCAGGCGAATACGCCGCGACGGCCACATGGGAGGACATCGTGACCATCATTTCCAAGCTTGCCATCGCGGCAAGCCTCGTTACCGCTTTGACTTCAGTCAGCCTTGCGCAGGAAAATCTGAAAGGCCTGACTATCGGCTTCAGCCAGATCGGTTCTGAATCCGGCTGGCGCGCAGCCGAGACTTCGGTGACCAAGCAGCAGGCCGAAGCCCTGGGCATCGATCTCAAATTTGCCGATGCGCAGCAGAAGCAGGAAAACCAGATCAAGGCCCTGCGCGGCTTCATCGCCCAGGGCGTCGACGCCATCCTGGTTGCCCCAGTGGTCGCCACTGGCTGGGAAGACGTGCTGAGCGAAGCCAAGGAAGCCGAAATTCCGGTGATCCTGCTCGATCGCGGCGTCGATGCCCCCGAAGACCTCTACCTCACCTCGGTCGCGTCGGACCAGGTCAAGGAAGGCCGCGTTGCCGGCGACTGGCTGGTCGGCGCAGTGGGGGATGCCGATTGCAAGATCGTCGAACTCCAGGGCACCGTTGGCTCGACTCCGGCAATCAACCGCAAGAAGGGCTTTGAGGAGGCCATTGCTGACCATGCCAACCTGACCATCGCACGTAGCCAGACTGGCGACTTTACCCGGGCCAAGGGCAAGGAAGTGATGGAAGGCTTCATCAAAGCCGAAAACGGTGGCGCCGATATCTGCGCGGTCTATGCCCATAATGACGACATGGCCGTAGGCGCCATTCAGGCGATCAAGGATGCCGGGCTCAAGCCAGGCACGGATATCAAGGTGGTGTCGATCGACGGCGTGCCGGATATCTTCCAGGCCATGGTTGCCGGCGAAGCCAATGCCTCGGTCGAGCTGACCCCGAATATGGCCGGTCCGGCATTCGCTGCTCTCTCGGCCTATCTTGCCGACGGCACGGAACCTGCGAAGTTCATCATCACCGAGTCCAAGCTCTACACTCCGGCGGACAACCCGCAGGGCGAGTATGACACCCGCAAGGGTCTGGGCTACTAATCGCAGGGACGAAGACGGGCTCCGCCAGTACGCTGGCGGGGCCCACTGTTGCGACACGACCAAAATGGCGGCGCGACGTGAATGGGGAGGGTTGCATGGCAGATGGCGAATACGTGCTCGAAGCACGCGGCGTCATGAAGATTTTCGGCAACCATGTCGCTCTCGACACTGTCGATTTCGGCCTGCGCAAGGGCGAAGTCCATGCCTTGCTCGGCGAGAACGGCGCGGGCAAATCCACGCTCATCAAGATCCTGACCGGTGCCTACCAGCCAGACGGTGGCGGAATTTACATGGATGGCGTGCAGATATCGCTCGACAATCCGCTCCACGCGCAGTCCTTCGGCATCGGCACGGTCTATCAGGAGGTAAACCTGCTGCCCAATCGCTCGGTGGCGGAGAATCTCTTTCTCGGTCACCAGCCGCTGCGCTTCGGCTTCGTCAACTTTCGCAAGATGGAAGCGGACGCCCGCGTTCTGCTGGCCAACTACGACCTGCAGATCGATCCGGCCAGCGAACTGGGCACCCATTCGGTAGCCGTCCAGCAAATCGTCGCCATCGCCCGCGCGGTGCAATTGTCCGGCAAAGTGCTGATCCTGGACGAGCCCACCGCGAGCCTGGACCGCAACGAAGTGGAACGCTTGTTCGAAGTGATCCGCGGCCTCAAGGCCAAGGGTCTGGCGATCATCTTCATAACCCATTTTCTCGATCAGGTTTTCGCCATTTCCGACCGCGTCACTGTGCTGCGCAATGGCAAGCTGATCGACACGCGCCCGCTGGATGATCTGAGCCGCACCGACGTGGTGCGCCTGATGCTGGGCAAGGATATCGCCTTTTCAGGGGCTACCGACCTGGAGAGCAGCGCAACGCAAAACGAGGTGCTGGTCGAATTCAAGGGCTATGGGCGCAAGCGCGGCGTGCTGCCCTTCGATCTGACCATCCACAAGGGCGAGGTCGTCGGCGTGGCCGGCCTGCTCGGCTCCGGCCGCACCGAGGTGGCGCGCATCATGTTTGGCGCCGATCCGGCCGATCAGGGCACGGTGATGGTCAATGGCCAGCTCACCGCCATCCGCAAGACGACCGACGCCATCCGGCACAGCTTTGGCTTCTGCCCGGAGGATCGCAAGGCCGAAGGCATTCTGGGCGACCTGTCGGTCCGCGAGAACATCGTTATTGCGCTGCAGGGTAAGCTGGGCTGGTTCAAGGCTCTAAACCGCGACGAACAACTTGAGATCGCCGGCAGGTTCAGTGAGGCCATGGACATCCGGGCCGCTTCGCTCGACATGCCAGTCAAGCTGCTCTCGGGGGGTAACCAGCAGAAGGTTATCCTGTCGCGCTGGCTGGCCACCGACCCGGCATTTCTTATCCTGGACGAGCCGACGCGCGGCATCGACGTGGGCGCCCATGCCGAGATCGTCCGCACCATCAACCGGCTGCGCGACGAGGGCATGGCCATGCTGGTCATCTCGTCCGAGCTGGACGAGGTCGTGGCCTACAGCTCCCGCATCGTGGTGATGCGGGACCGCGAAATGGTCGCCGAACTGCGTGGCAAGAACATCAACCCCGGCATCATCGTGCAGGCGATTGCCAATAACAGTGACGAGGCTGTCGCATGAAGCGGCTCCATCTCGAACGCCTCGCCAATCCGCAACTGCTGGCGCTGGTGGCCGTCCTGCTCATCAACTGGCTGCTGTTTCCCAACTTTTTCCGCATCGCCTGGCAGGATGGGCGCCTGTTTGGGAGCATGATCGACGTCATCAATCGCGGTGCGCCGGTTGCAATCTTGGCCATCGGCATGACCGGCGTCATTGCCACCAAGGGCGTTGACCTTTCCGTCGGCGCTATCATGGCCGTCTGCGGGGCTGTCGCTGCTACCATGGTGGTCGCCGGCTATCCAACGCCTGTCGCCGTCGTTTCTGCGCTTGCGGTAGGGCTCGCCTGCGGACTGTGGAATGGTTTCCTGGTCGCGGTGCTCGATATCCAGCCCATTATCGCCACACTGGTGCTGATGGTCGCAGGACGCGGCATCGCGCAGCTGATTACAGAAGGCTCCATCGTCACATTCAACGATCCGGCTCTGGTTTTCCTGGGCACCGGCTCCTTCTTCGGCTTTCCGATGGCGGCGGTCATTGCTTTGGTGCTGATGCTCGTCGTCACCCTGCTGGTGCGGAAAACCGCTATTGGCCTGTTCATCCAAGCCATTGGTGTCAACCGGGCCGCTGCATCGCTGGCGGGCATCCATAGCCGCATGCTGCTGATGCTGGTCTATGCGCTTTCCGGCTTCTGTGCCGCCATTGCCGGCATTGTCGTGGCCGCCGACATTCGCGGCGCCGATGCCAACAATTCCGGCCTGTGGCTCGAACTCGACGCCATCCTCGCGGTGGTTATTGGCGGCACTTCGCTGCTGGGGGGCAAGTTCTCGATCCCCCTGGCCGTGGTCGGAGCGCTGATTATCCAGGCCATGAATACCGGCATCCTGGTGTCCGGCTTCCGGCCCGAGTTCAACCTCATCGTCAAGGCCGGGATGATTATCCTGATCCTGATGCTGCAATCGCCGCTGCTGGGAAATGCCATCGCTTTTTTTAAACGTGACGCCAAGCAGGTGGGCCCCCGATGAAACGCAGTCTTCGTCCGCTGGCCGCCACCGCCGTCATCTTCCTCATCGCCTATGCCGCGAGTGTGCTGCAGTTCCCGGGCATGCTCTCCACCCGCGTATTGGGCAATTTCCTCACCGACAACGCCTTCCTTGGCATCGCCGCGGTGGGCATGACCTTCGTCATCATCTCTGGGGGGATTGATTTGTCCGTCGGCGCGGTGATTGGCTTTACCGGCGTCTTGGTGGCCGTCCTCATCACCTGGCTGGGCCTGCATCCCCTGGTCGCATTCGCCATCGCGCTGGGGGTCGCTGCGCTATTTGGCGCGGCCATGGGTCTGACCATCCACTATCTGCAGGTGCCGTCATTCATCGTGACGCTGGCCGGCATGTTCCTTGCGCGCGGTGGCGCGTCCGTGATTACCCAGGACTCCGTGCCGATCGATCACGAATTCTACCGCACTATTTCCGAAGCCATCATCCGTCTGCCCGGTGGGGGCCGCCTGAGCTTCATTGGCCTGCTGATGGTAGCGGTGTTCCTCGTCGGCGCTCTGCTGGCACACCGCACCCGCTTTGGCTCCTATGTATACGCCCTGGGGGGCAATACGGTTTCCGCCCTGCTGATGGGCGTGCCGGTGGCGCGCACCACGGTCCAGATCTACATGTTATCGAGTGTGCTGGCGGCCTTGTCGGGGATCGTGTTTTCGCTCTACACCTCAGCGGGGTATCCGTTGGCCGCGGTGGGTGTCGAACTCGATGCCATCAGCGCGGTGGTGATTGGCGGTACGCTGCTGACCGGAGGCTATGGCTTCGTGCTTGGCACCTTTGTCGGCGTCATGCTGCTGGGGCTGGTTCAGACCTATATCATCTTCGATGGCACGCTATCGAGCTGGTGGACCAAGATCGTGATCGGCGTGCTGCTGTTCTTGTTCATCGTGTTGCAGCGCATCATATTTGCGGCCTCCGCTCCCGGAGAAGAGTCGTCCGAGAAAGTGTAGAATGATCGAAGCAGGCAGCCTTATTCGCTCGCTATCCGGGCGACCCGCTGCACGGAATTTCCATACCTTCGTTCTCAATGAAATCGGCCTTGGCATCGTCACGGGCAGATTTCCTGTCGGCTCAATCTTGGCAAGCGACGCTGTCATGATGGAAACCTATGGGGTCTCGCGCACCGTGTTGCGCGAGGCGCTGAAGACGCTCGAAGCAAAGGGCATGATTGAAGCCCGGCCAAAGGTTGGCACGCGGGTTTCTCCCCAAAGCCGCTGGAGTTTCTTTGATCCCCAGGTCCTCAGCTGGCATTTCTACGCCAGGCCGGACCGTAGATTTTACGAGAGCCTGTTCGATATCAGACGGGCCCTGGAGTCACGCGCCGTTATATTGAGCAGCAGACATCGCACCGCCGAACATGTTCGCCTGATGAAGTACTGGCTTCATCAGATGGACATGTCTGAAAGCACGTTGGAAACCCATGGCCTGGCTGGCCTTGAAATCCACAGGGTGATCGCCGAAAGCTCCGGCAACATTCTGCTCAGGTCGGTTACCGGCATTGTTGAACTCACCTTGGCTTTGGCTCTCAAGTCTCTCGCAGGGCCGGAGGCGATCGGTTACCGCAATGGCTCGGTGGAGGCTCACACAAGACTCCTCGTGGCCATCGAAGGCGGCAACAGCGCCGATTGCGAACAGGCAGTCGGCGAAATCATCGCCATGGATGCTGAGCACGCGATGAAAGCTGTTTCACCGCAATCCATGTGATCGCCTTTCCAGCGCCGCCCCATCGTGGGCACGAGCACCAGAAAACCGTGTCAATTCGCCCGCAGCACCGCCGTGCAGGCGTTGGGGAGGTCGGCCAGCGTCAGTGGCGGCGATGGAGGGCTGGTGCTTGGCTGGTATGGGGCGTCGGTGAACCAGTAATCGAGATCTGCCCCGCAGCCATCACCGGCTGGAACCGGGCTTTGATCGATACAGGATTGCGACGTTGCGGGGCATGCGAGCCTCACATGGAAGTGGTCGTCATGCCCGTACCATGGCCGAAGCTTGCCGAGGAAGCTTCGGTCGCGCCAGTTGATCGCGCAGAGCGACCGCTTGATGCCGGGGGCGACAAAAACACGAGCAACGCCAGGCAGTTGTGCCGCGCGATAGATGAGAAGGCGCTGGGCTTCGCCGAATAGCGCGGGGTCAACCTCGCGTGTGCCTGCCTTCAGCACCGATATGGCAGAGAGGCTTTCCCGCTCGCTGGCGGGGATGGTTTGGTTCGGCATCGGCTGCAACCAGATATCGACGTCGAGGCCGATTTGATGGGACGCATGCCCACTGGCCATCGGTCCGCCTCGAGCCTGCCCCATATCGCCCACAAGGATGCCCGGCAAGCCGTCCTGCCCTACCGCCTGGGCCAGAGACTCGATGTACTGGACAAGCTCGGCGCTCCCCCAGCGCCGGTCACGAGATAACCGCATCGCCTGCCAACCCGGTCCATCCGTTGGCAACTGAACCGCGCCGCCGATACAGCCCTTCGCATAACTGCCAATGACCATCTCGGGGCCTGCGGCGGGCTGGTGCATCTCACCAAAGAGATCGCGAGCCGGTTGGGCAGAGGCGGGGGAGCCCAGCATCAGGATGGTGATGAATGCAGCAGCCAGAATACGAAGAAGCGTCATCGCCATGCCGTTCCAAAGCCAACCCGCCCAGCGCCGGTCGCTGTTGGGATGCCGCAAGCAAGCTAGCATCTTGGACACGCGATGGCGACGTCATGGACTTCGTGGTGTGGCCTCACGTCATGCCTTTGCCGGGCAACGCTATCGTCAATTCGTGCTGACGCCGATCGGCTCTGCATAGTGACAGGCCGTCAAAAGCGTTGGGTCATTTCCGCGAGCCATCAGTTCGGGAGCCTCCCGCGCGCAAAGTTCGGTGGCCTTCCAGCATCTGGTGCGGAAGCGGCAGCCGCTTGGGGGATTGCTTGGGCTGGGCAGGTCACCCTGCAGCACGATCCGCTTGCGCCTGCCGCGCTGGGTTGGATCGGGCGTGGGCACTGCCGATAGCAATGCCTGAGTATAGGGGTGGGAAGCGCGATTGAAGATTGCCTGTGTCGGGCCGCTTTCGATGATCTTGCCCAGATACATCACCATCACCCGATCCGAGACGTGGCGCACCACGGCGAGGTCATGGGCAACAAACAGCATGGCGAGATTGCGCTCGCGGCGCAGGGTCGCCAGCAGGTTGATGACTTGGGCCTGCACCGACACGTCGAGCGCCGAGACAGGCTCGTCGCAGACCAGCAGAGCTGGATTGAGCGCGAGGGCACGCGCAATGCCGAGCCGTTGGCGCTGGCCGCCGGAGAACTCGCCGGGATAACGCAGGGCATGCTCGGGGCGCAGACCGACCGCCACCAGCAGCCGGGCAATCTCGGCCGGCCGTTGCGCGCGCGGCAGCACGTCCGGATGCAGCGCCCATGGTTCGGCGATCAGCCGATCGACCCGCATGCGCGGATTGAGGGACTGGTAGGGATCCTGGAACACCACCTGCATCTTGCGGCGCATGTCACGCAGCGCGCGGCCTCGGGCATGGGCGATATCGGCACCATCCAGTTCAGCCGTACCGGCAGTGGGAGCATTGAGACGCAATAGTGTCCGCACGAGGCTGGTCTTGCCGCAGCCGCTTTCACCCACGAGGCCTAGCGTTTCACCGCGCGCGATCTCGAAGCTGACGCCATCCACAGCGCGCACTGGCGCACCGGCATCGCCGAAATGCTTGGACAGGTTCTCGACCTTGAGCAGGGGCTGGTTCACGCGAAAGCTCCTGGAAAATGGCAGGCAACCTGGCGGCCCTGGCCCGCGACGGCGAGCAGCGGCTCGACTTCGGCGCAGAGGTCTTGGGCGCGTGGGCAGCGGGTGCGAAAGGCGCAACCCGACGGCAGTGCCGCTGGATTGGGCGCCGAGCCGGGGATCGGCACGAGATCGGGCGTTTCCACATCGACGCGCGGCTGCGAGGCCAGCAGGCCCTGACTATAGGGATGCTGCGGCGTGGCGAACAGTTCGAAGACGCTCGCGGTTTCCACGATACGGCCGGCATACATGACCGCAACCCGATCGGCGAGTTCGGCGACGACGCCGAGATCATGGGTGATAAAGATCATGCCGGCGCCACTGCGCTGTCGGACCGTCGCCAGCAGATCAACGATCTGCGCCTGGATGGTGACGTCGAGCGCCGTGGTCGGCTCGTCGGCGATGATGATATCGGGCGACAACGCCACCGCCATGGCGATCATGATGCGCTGGCGCATGCCGCCGGAGAATTGATGCGGATACTGATCGGCGCGGCGAGCGGCGTCAGGAATGCCCACTGCCTCGAGCAGGTCGATGACCGCGGCCTGCACCTCAGCGCCGGTCTTTTTCTGGTGGATGCGGAACATCTCGCCGATCTGCCAGCCTACGGAATAGACCGGGTTCAGCGAGGCCAGCGCATCCTGGAAGATCAGTGCTATGCGGGCGCCGCAGAGATCGCGCCGCTGCCGTGGCGGCAGGGCCAGCAGGTCGATGCCGTCGAAGATGATCGCACCGCGATCCACGGCACCGGGCGGATTGGGCACCAGGTCCATGATCGCTGCTGCGGTGACGGACTTGCCCGAACCGCTCTCGCCCAGCAGCGCCAGCACCTCGCCGCGCTCCAGCGAAAACGACACGCCGGCCAGCGCTTGGATCCGTCCGGCTTCTGTACCGAAGCTGACCGCCAGGTCGCGAATATCGAGCAGGCTCATGGTGTGCGCTTCCGGCTGGTCAGGCGCCAGCGCTGGGTCGGATCGTTGACGATGCGAAACCAGTTGGCGAGCAGGTTGAAACTCATGGTGGTGAGCATGACGGCAAGACCGGGAAAACAGGCGAGCCACCAGGCGGTCGCCAGATAACCCTGCCCCTGCGCCACCATCAGGCCCCAGCTGACGGCCGGCGGCTGGATGCCAAGCCCGAGATAGGATAGCCCTGATTCAAACAGCATCACCATGGCGACATTGACCGAGGCCAGGGTCAGCATGGTGGGCGCCACGATAGGCAGAATGTGATTGCGCAGGATCCACAAAGGACCGGCCCCGAACACGCGCGAGGCGTCGACGAACAGCCGCTCGCGCACTTCGAGCACTTCGGCGCGCGCGACGCGAATGTAGGCCGGCATGCGGGTGATGGCGAGCACGAGGATCAGATTGGTGACGCTGGGACCGAACAGGTAGAGCCCGACTAGTGCTACCAACAGGGTTGGGAAACCCATGACGATATCGGACACCCGCATAATCAGATTGCCGATATGACCGCCGGAATAGCCGGCCACCATGCCGAGCACGAGGCCACCGGCCAGGCTGGTCAGCACCGCCGCGAGCGCGATGCCGATCGAGGCGGAGGCGGCTTCCGCCAGGCGCGCCAGCAAGGGGCGGCCCAAAGCATCAGCGCCAAGCCAGAGTTTCCAGCCGAACGAAATATCGAACGGCGGCAGGTTGCGCGCCTTGAGGTCGATGCGGCCGCCGGAGAAGGCGCCCAGGTTGAAGGCGACAATGCCAGCAACCACGATCAGCAGCCAGATCGCCGCGGCCAGTGCAGTCGGATCCCCAACCAGCGCACGCCACAGCCATTTGAGCCGGGACAGCAGGGACGAGCTGGGCGCCAGGCCTTCAACCGCGCTCATTGTTCGATCCTCACGCGTGGATCGATGGCGGCATAGAGCATATCGACAGCAATATTGATGATGAAGATGACGATGGCGACGCAGAAGATCGACGCTTGCACCAGCGCGAAGTCGCGCTTGAGAATGCCGTCGATCAGCAGCTTGCCGATACCGGGAAAGCCGAACACCACCTCCACCACGCCGCCACCGCCGGCAAACTGCGCCGCCAGATCGCCGGTCACGGTAATGGCTGGCAGCAGCGCATTTCGCAGGGCATGCACGAAAGTGACGCGGCCGGTCTGGGCACCCTTGGCACGGGCGGTGCGGACGAAGGCGGCATTGAGCGCCTCGAGCATGGAGCCGCGCACGATTTGGACCAGCGTGCCGAAGGGCCGGGCGAACAGGCACACCACCGGCAGGACCCAATAGATCGGGCCGCCAAACCCCGACGTGGGCAGAACCCGCAACGTCACGGCGAACACCAGGATGCACATCAGGCCGAGCCAGAAATCGGGTACGCTGGCCGCAGCCTGGGAGACGAGATTGATCACGCGGTCGACCCAGCTTCCGGCGCGCACGGCGGCGACGGAGCCAAACAGCACCGCGCCACCAAACGCAAAGGTGAGGGCGATGGCACCCAGCGCCAGGGTGTTGGGCAGAGCCTGCAGCACCACTTCGATGGCCGGGCGATTGTGCCACAGCGAGGTGCCGAAATCGAAGCGCAGCATCTGCCCGCCCCAATCGAGAAACTGGAAGAATACGGGCTGATCCAAACCCAGCTTGGTGCGCATGGCATCGCGCGCACCCTGGGAGGCATCGACCGGCAGATAGAGATTGACGGGGTCGCCGGTCAAGCGGACGAGGAAGAACACGGCAATCATCAAGCCGGCCAGAGCCAGCAGCGCGAAGGCGGTTCGCTTCAAGAAATATCCAGCGGACATGGGCAATCCTGGGGCGGCTTACCCGGCGATATGCCGGGCAAGCCTGGGGTCACGTTCAGCGATAGGTGATGGATTTGAGCTTGAGCTCGTTGCCGGCCTGGACATCGGGCACATAGGTGATGCTCGGCGCGATGCGGGCGCTGGTCACCATGTGGAACAGTGGCACGATGTTGATATCGTCCACTGCGATCACCTTGAACGCCTCCTGGAACAGCTTCTGCCGCTCCTCGCCAGTGGCCTTTGAGGCATTGGCGATCAGCGCATCGAGCGCGGTGTCGACCGTCGTGGACGTATTGCCATCGGTGGTGAAGCGGTTGGGCAGCGTGAAGACCGCGTCGCCCTGCGTGTTGTCGATCTGGGACTGCAGAATGCTCGGCTGACGGGTACCTTCCCAGGGCTTGATCAGCTTGGCCAGCCAGGGATTGGTCTCCATCATTTCGAGCCGGACGTTGAAGCCGGCGTCAAGCAGCATGGCCTGGATGGCCTCGAGGCTTTCCGAGGAGTTCGGATAGATGCCAATGCGGCCGTAAAGCACGATTTCGGTATCCACCGCGACGCCATCGGCACGGGCTTGTTCGAGCAGGGCGCGCGAGCGCTCCGGATCGTAGGTCCAGACTGGAATATTGGGATTGTAACCAAACACCGATGGCAACACGACCTGCATCGCCTTTTGCGCCCCCGCATGGAAGACGGTGCCGATCAGGCCATCGCGATCGATGGCGAGGTTCAGCGCTTCACGCACGCGCTTGTCGTCGAGCGGAGCAATGGCCTGGTCGATGCGGAGCAAGCTGGTCTCGGCATTGAGATAGGCGTAATCGTTCGCGGTCGTGGCATCCTGCGGGGCGATCTCGAAGGCGATCTGCGCCTCGCCGGTATCCACCATGGCAGCACGAACGGCGGACTCGGCACGCCAGAAGATGTTGACGTTGGCGATGGCAGGCTTGTCACCCCAATAGCCATCGAAGCCGGCCAGCACGACGGACTGGCCTTCGTTCCAGGCGGCGAGAGTATAGGGGCCGGTGCCGATCGGCGCGCGGGTCTTGGCATCGGCCGGGGTAGAAGGAGAGCCGATATCGAGCGACGCCATCTTGTTGGGCAGGATCGGCTCGACGATGTCGGTGCTGATCCGCAGGGTCAGAGGATCAACGACTTCGGGGGTGAAGACCACGCCCTTCAGATCTGCATTGGCAACTTCGCAACCCAGATCCGGCGATTGTGCTCGGATCAGCGCTGCGGCGACGGCGGCGGCGTCGAAGGGTGTGCCGTCGTGAAACATCACGCCTTCGCGCAGCTTGAATTCCCAGGTCAAATCGTCGACTTGGCTCCACTCCGTTGCCAGGCTCGGCAGCACCGCCCCATTTGCCGGGTCCAGATTGACCAGCGTCTCGGTGACGTTGTTGCGCAGTACGCGCGAATTATTGGACAGGTCGGTGTCGCAGGGATCGAGCGATTTCGCCTCGTCGGTCACCACGACCGTCAGGCTGTCGGCTTGCGCGGACGCGGGGCTGGCCATGGCAGTCCCCAGCAGCAGTGTGGTCAAAAGCGTGGCGCCCCAGCGGAGCGGCTGTTGTGCAGTCATCAAATTCCTCCCTGTACCGCGTCCACCAAGTGAGCTAGTTTCAAATGTGACATCGGCTCGTCATCAAATTCAGCATACGGAACCTAGATTGTCAATCTTGGTTTCAAATAGGGTTTTTTAAGTTCATGGATGAAATCCGACATGGTTCGCCTGTGGTTGAGAAAACTGCCCACCTGCTCGGCGCAATCGCGGATGCGCCTGCGGGCATCTCGCTCAACGAACTGGTCGACAAACTGGGCGTTGCGCGCTCGACGGTGTATCGCATTCTCAATTCGCTGACGGCACACGGCCTGGTTGCTCGCGTCAATGGCGGGTCAAATTATGCGCTCGGCCCCAAGTTCATCGAACTGGCGCGCCGCATTTCGCCCAATGCAGACCGCGTCACGCTGACCGAAGCCGCTAAACCGATCCTGCAATCGGCGGCCGAGCGCCTCCGCGAATCGTTCAAGCTTTCGGCCCCCGAAGGCCATGAGATGATGGCCATATTCGGTGTCGCAAGCCCCGCGGAATATGCCCTGACGATCCGTATTGGGGCCAAGACGCCCAAGCATGTCGGCGCGTCGGGCAAGCTCGCGCTGGCCTATGACGATGCCGAGGCCGTGGCGCAATATTGCGCAATGGGCCTGACGGCGCGCACGCCCTATACCATCACCGAGCCTGAGGCTTTGCTGGAGACCTTGGCACGGATTCGGCGCGACGGCTTTGCCGATGACAATCTGGAATCCAGCCTGGGCATTCGCGCCTTGGCAGCGCCGGTCTTCGACGCCGAGGGGCACTTCGTGGCCGCCATCAGCGTGCCGTTTATCGGCGATGCCACTCCCGAGCGAACCCGCGCCATTCGCAAGGAAGTGCTGGACAGTGCCGACGCGGTGATGCGCACTATCAATGGGCGCAAACCAAGTTCCAAATAAGAAATTATAAATCCCATATTGAACTTCTGCGACGAAGCCTGCTATTGGCCTTGCGTCAAGGAGGAGCGACATGACGCTTTTGGATCTCAATACGCAGCGCAAATTGAAGCGTGCGAGTTCGGCCACCCTGAGCACGCTGCTGCTCAAGCGCGGGATGCGCAATACCGCTGTTCGCGGGGTCAAGCTGCTCGGCACCATTACTGAACCGATGGTCGGCCCAGCGTTGACCGTGCGCTATATCCCGGCGCGCGAGGATATCGACGGTTCCGAATACAGCTCAGACCCCTCCAACTTCCAGCGCAAGGCCATCGACACGATAGAGGCCGGTCACGTCCTCGTGCTGGATTGCCGCTCCATGCCGGAGATTGCCGGCATCGGCGCCGTGCTTGCCCGTCGCCTGGTCTATCGCCAGGCCGAGGGCCTGGTGCTGGATGGCGGCGTGCGCGACACGATCGACATGGCGACGCTCGACCTGACCACATATTGCCTCGGCGCCGCTGCTCCGGCGAACCTGGTGGCGCACCACGCCTCGGACATGAACCAGCCGATCGCCTGCGGGGGCGTGGCGGTCTATCCCGACGATATCATGTTTGGTGATGGCGAGGCCGTGATCGTCATTCCGCGCAAATATGTCGAGGAAATAGCCGACGAAGCCGTCGCGATGGAGGAGCACGAAGTGTTCATCAAGCTCGAGATAGACTCGGGCGCCCCGACGCTGGGCGCCTATCCTCCCAACGCCGAAGCCAAGGCGCGGTACGAAGCCTGGCGCCTCCAGAATAGGTGAACTCGCTTTAGGCTAGCGTCTTCGAAATATTGGAGACCGCTTCTCCTTGAAAGCGGCCCGCCCTTCCTTGGCGTCCTCGGTTGCAAAGCAGATGGCCTGGAGATCGCGCTCATAGGCAATCGCATCCTCGATGCTGAGGGCCCAGGCGGCGCGGAGGTTGAGCTTGGCGGTTTCGGCAGCGATGGGGGCGCGGGCGGCGATGGCCTTGGCGATGTTTTTGGCTTCGGCCATCAGGGTCTGCTGAGGAACCACGCGGGACACGAGGCCCCAACGTTCGGCCGTGGTGGCGTCGATCGGATCACCGGTCATGATCATCAGGGCGGCGTTGGACGGTCCCACGGCGTGGGCGAGGTTAACCGCCATGCCGCCACCGCCGATCCAGCCCAGCTTGATTTCCGGTGCGGCGAAGCTGGCATTGGTAGAGGCGATGCGGATGTCGCAGGTCATTGCTGTCTCCAGCCCGCCCCCAAACGCGTAACCGTTGACCGCCGCTATCGAGGGCTTGAGCAGTGCCCGGATCGCGTCACAATAATCCGGCCGGTTGCGGAAATTCCACGCTGAGTCGTAGTCGTCCAGCGTGCGGATATCCGAGCCCGCGCAGAAGGCTTTTTCACCCGCCCCGGTGATGACGACGCAGCGGATCGCATCGTCGGTGTTGAAGTCGTTGACCGCCGCGACCAATGCGGCCGCCATGTCCGGCGTCATCGCATTGAGCTTTTCCGGCCGGTTGATGGTGATGATGCCGACTCCATCCTCGCGTTCGACCAAGATGCTCATCAGATCGTCCCTTGGACGATGGCGCCTTCACCCAACAGCCGGGCGATGGTGGCCTCGTCGTAGCCCGCCTCCCGGAGCACGTCGGCGGTATCCTGCCCCGTCACCGGCGCGCCGCGATCGACAGTCGAGGGCGTCTTGGAGAATCGGATCGGAAAACCCGGCGTCTTCACATGGCCTTCGGTGGGGTGGTCATATTCCACGAAGGTGCCGTTGTGCTTGATCTGCTCATCCTCGACCAGATCGGCATAACCATAGACCGGACCGCACCAGATATCGGCGGCGCGCAGCAGCGCCAGCCATTCGGCGGAGGTCTTGGTCTTGAGGCGCTCGCGGGTCTTGGCGAAAATTTCGTCGCGCCGGCTCCACGTATCCACCTCATCGTCCATGGTCAGGAAGCTCGGCTCACCGATGACATTGCCGAGGTTTGCCAGCTTGGGGAAGGCCACGATGATGAAGCCGTCCGACGTCGCGAAAGCGCCGTAGGGCGCGCGGATATAGACGTGGGCATGCGGCTCGGCCGAACGGGTCTGCGGCTTGCCGCCGACGGTGAACACCGAGAGTTCCTGCATCTGGATCGTGGTGATGGCATCGAGCATGTTGACCTCGACCTTCTGCCCCTCGCCAGTCCGTTCGCGATGAAGCAGCGCGGCCAGCGCGCCCTCGAACGCGTTATAGGCGGTGATCGCGTCGACCAGATACTGGCCGGCGGGGTTGGGTGGCTCGCCCGCGCGACCGGCCGACAGCATGGCCCCGGACATGCCCTGCAGGACAAGGTCCTGGCCGGGACGGTTGAGATAGGGCCCGTCCTCGCCATAGCCGGAAATCGACACGTAGATCAGGCGCGGGTTGATCTGGCTCAGCGTCTCGTAATCGACGCCCAGCCGCTTGGCGACGCCGGGCCTGTAGTTCTGCAGGAACACGTCGGCGGTCTTGACCAGTTCGAGCAGGATGGCCTTGCCGTCCGGATGCTTGAGGTCGACCGCCAGCGAACGTTTGTTGCGGTTGAGCGAGAGGAACGAGACATTGACCTTGTTGCCCCGCGCGCCACCGGCCGCGGTATGGCGCTGCCATTCGCCGGTCACCGGCTCGACCTTGACCACGTCGGCGCCGAGATCGCCCAGGCGCTGCGCCGCGAAGGGACCGGCCATGGCGATGGAGCAATCGAGAACGCGATAGCCGCTGAGGATACCCATGGAAACTCCAGGTCAGTACATGATCCAGCCGCCATCGACATTGATGGTCTGGCCGGTGATGAAGGAAGCCGCGTCCGAGGCGAGGAACATCAGCGCATTGGCGATATCGTTGGAATTGCCGCGGCGCTTGATCGCCTGGCTGTCGATTATGCGCTTCTCGTAAGCAACGAGATCGGGATGGATTTTTTCGGCGTCTGTGGGGAAGGCGCCGGGCGCGATGGCGTTGACGGTGATGCCATAGGCACCGAATTCGCGGGCCCAGGCGCGCGCCAGACCCACCAAGGCGGCCTTGGACTGCACATAGGGCGTTAGGTCCGACCAGCCGCCGGAGCGGGTGATCGAGGACATGTTGATGATGCGCCCCCAGCCCTTGGCCTTCATGAAGGGTAGCGCGACCTGGACGCAGACGATGCCGGCATCGACATTGATTGTCTGCACGCGCTGCATTTCGGCCAGCGTATAGTCCTCGAACTTCTTCGAGGGATAGATCGCGGCATTGTTGATGACGACATCGAAGCCGCCGATCTCGTCGGCAATGGCCTGCAAGGCGCCGCGCAGGCCCTCGAGATCGGACAGGTCGAGCTTATGGATGGCGAGGCCGTCGAGGCCTTGCTCAGCGGCCGCGGCCCGCAGCGCCGCGATCTTGGCGTCGTCGTTGTCGATGGCGATGACGCGCGCGCCGGTTTGCAGCAGATGCAGTGTGGTTTCGAGCCCAAGGCCACCGGCGGCACCGGTGTAGAGCACCGTCTTGCCCGCCAGCGAGCCGAAATTGTCCTTGCCCATCAGCCGCGTCCTTCGATCTTGATATGGTTGTTTGATGGCTCCGGGTAATCGTCATCCGGCTGGCCGGAAATGGCGCGGATGCGCGCTTCCGATGCCGCGATGGCCGCCGCGCCATCGAGAATGCGGAAGGTTGAATCATACCGCCGCTCCTCGCCATGCTGCAGCCAGATCATCTCGCCGCGATCACGCGCCGCCTGATTGCCCAGCACGTGGTGCGTCGATGGTTCGATGCCCAACGCATATTGCCCCGCCTGCAGGTTCTGCCACTCGAACTGGCAGGGGAACTGATCCTTGCGGGTGGTCACCTCGAACCCAACGCCGAGCCGGTCATTGACCAGCGCCACCGGCACCTCCCCATTCGCGTCGGCGCCTAGCTCGTGCTGCCAGACCTGTTCGTGAAAATCGAGCTTCGGCGCCGGTAGCGTGCGGTAGCCGGTATCCTGACTGCGATAATCGGCGCCGGCATGCGCAGCCCAGACGACGTCCCGGATCGGGGCCAGATAGCGCGAGCCCGCGTCAAGAACGGGATGGCCTACATTGATGTGGTAACAGAGCATATGCGGCGTCTTGTAGAAGCCGTGATTGACCACGCGATCGGTGAGCCGGATTTCGTTGGTCCCCACCTCCGCCTCGATCCGGCGGATCAAGTGTAAATCCTCGCCGAACACGGCCGATTGCTGCACCACGCCCTCGGCCCAGAGGAAGCAGCGATCGTCCTCCCAGCGCTCGCCATAGCCGGTCAGGCGCGCCGGGATCGTGCCGACACGGCCATGCAGCGAATGGCTGACGGTCTTCTTGGGAGAATAGATATAGGTCTGCGCCGAGACCTCGTTCATGAAGAGGATATGGTCCAAGCCGCAGGTGACCATGAGGCCGGAGAACGAGCGCGCCCAGGCGAGACCGCCCTCCCCTTCATATTCGTGCAGACCCGGATGCCGGAATCCGGCCGGGGAATTCCAGCCGATGGGTACCCCCCTGAACTCGCAATCGGCGATGTCCATCGCCCGATCGACCAGCGCCGTGAAGCGTAGCCCGGTGCCGGTCCGGAATTCGAGCATGCGGATGCCGCGCTCGACGCCGTCGCCCAGCGTCATCAGCCGAACGCCTGCGAACTGGCTCAGCGCGCCGGCATGCTCAGCGATCTCGCGGCGGCTATAGGCCCGTCCGTTGAGCTGCACCATCGAGGTCTCCTCAGTCCAGGTGGTAGATTTCCGGGATGGTGCTCCACCACTCGCCTGGCGCGGCGGTCTTGAGCGGCGCCTGGCACGGGTCGGTCAATGCCAGCCATTGCTTGGTGATGGAGCGCTCGCCGAGCAGGGCCATGTCGGCCGCGTAGTCGGTCCCCGCATATTCCCAATAGCCGAACAGCAGCATTTCGGGCTCGCGCAGGTAAATCGAGTAGTTGGCAATGTTTGCCGCCGATAGCGCTGCGTCCATTTCCGGCCACGGACTGGCGTGGAGGCGCTTATACTCGTCGAGCTTGTCGGGCTTAACGCCGATCACCATGCCCATCCGCTGGACCATCTGCCTATCCCTTGATGCCGCCGGCGGTCATGCCGCTGACGAGATAGCGCTGCGCGAACAGGAACACGATCAGCACCGGCGCGATAGCCAGCAGCGTCCCCAGCGCCAACGAGGACAGCGAGATGGTGGTCGAAGCGGCATTGGTTGGATTGAAGGCCGGCACGTTGGAGAGCAGCTCCGCCAGCCCCACCTGTACCGGCGACTTTCTGCCCGGCAATGTCACATAGGGCAGGAAGTAGTTGTTCCAGTTGCCGGTGAAATTGAAGAAGCCGACCAATGCGATCACCGGTGTGGCGAGCGGCATGGCGATCTTGGTGAACACCTGAAACTCATTGGCCCCATCGACACGCGCCGCGTCCAACAGGTCGCGGGAGATGGCGGTCGAGAAGTAGATGTAGGTCAGATAGACGCCGAACGGGAAGAACGAAAAGGGCAGGATCGCCGCCAGCGGGTTGCCGATCAGCTTCACGGCGCTGAGTTCGAGAAAGATCGGCAGCACCAGCGCGGTTGAGGGCACCAGCATCACGATCAAGGTCGCGGCCAGCAGCGTGCGGCGTCCGCGGAACTCAGTCAGCGCCATGGCGTAGCCTGCCGGGATCGAGATGATCAGCGTGATCGCCAACGCTGCGAGGCAGTAGAAGGCCGAGTTGCCAATCCAGGTCCAGATCAGCCCCTTCTGAAACGTGACGAGCGTCGTCCAGTTGGCGGCAAGTGTTTCGAAGCTGCCGAAGGCAAAGGGCATTTCCAGGAGCAGCTGCCGGTCGGTCTTGGTCGGGGCCAGGACGAGCCAGACCAGCGGCACGATGAAGAACAGCACGAAGACGATGAGGATCAGGATCGCGAAGGCGCGGCCCAGCCACCGGCCCGGCGTCATGCGGCCAACAGCCCCATCCATGGAAAAATCAGACGCGCTCAAACAAGCCACCCTTGAAGACGAAGTAGACGGAAAGGACCAGCGCCACCACCAGCAGCATCAGCGAGATGGCCGCCGAGCCGTTGAAGTCCGACTGTTTGAAGGCGTAGAGGAAGGCCAGCTGGTTGAGCGAATAGTCCTGCCCGACAACGCCTCGGCTCGCCTGCGAGAGCACCCGAGGCTCGACAAATAGCTGCGTGCCCGCGGCAAACGACATGATCACCATATAGGCGATCCACTTGCGCATCAGCGGAATCTGGATCGACCAGGCGATGCGGATGGGACGGGCACCATCGACGCGCGCCGCCTCGATCACGTCCTTGGGGATATTGTTGAGGGCGCCGTACATGACCACGATCCAGCCACCAGCGCCGGTCCAGAAGGCGATGACGGCCAGGACGAACGGGAGCCGATCGACCTGCACCGCGTCGACCAGCGAGGTTGACCCGAAGGCCCGCAGCATGAAGCCCACCGGGCTGACGGTGGGATCGAGCACGAAGAGCCAGAGCATGACACTGGATGCGCCGGCGAGCGCGCCGGGAATATAAAACAGGAACCGGGTGCCGGTGGATAGCCAGCGGATACCGATCGAGTGGACCAGCAGCGACAGCAGCACGACCAGAACCACCAGCATGACGAGCCAGACGACGAGGAAAATGCCGACATGCTCGACCGCCGGCCAGAACCGGTAGTCCCTAAACACCTTGAGGAAATTGTCGACGCCGACAAACGCGCCCTTCTTGGTGAAGGCGAGATAGATGGCATAGAGCATCGGCAACACGCCGAATGCCAACAGGAACAGGGTATAAAGGCTGACGAACGCGGCACCCATCCGCCCCTGCGCACGCTCGATGCTGTGGCGGCCGGCCTTGGCCGGCCGCCCGCTCGTGGTCGAGCGGGCAGTCGGTTGGTCAAGCGTGGTCACGTCGTCAGACCTCCAATATCGCAGGTTATTCGACTGTGTAGCCGACGACCTGCGCCTCGTTCTTCATTTCCTGCTGCCAATCGGACGACAGGTCCGTCATCGTCTTGCCTGCGACGAGGCCCGGCGTGATGATCTTGGCCCACGAGGTTTCAGGCGAGAAATTGGGGTAGCCCCAGCCATTCCACACGCTCGACGCCGCAGTGTTGATCGCCGCCTTGAAGTCGCCGGCGTAGAAACCGCTCGCTGCCTGGCCGTCAAGCCACGCATCGGCCGCAGCCTGGTAAGCCGGCAGGCCGCCAGTGCCCGCGACCTTGGGGTCGGAGACGATGAACTGGAGGAAGGTCTTGACCGCCTCAGGGTTGGTGGTGTGGCTCGAAGCATACCAGACGCCGCCGCCCACGTTACCCGTGACCTTCTCGCCGTCCTCCCAGTACAGCGGGGGCGCCGCGACCCAGTCGCCGGCCTTGGCGTTGACGCCGCCCGGGTTCTGGAACAGTGCGCCGGCATACCAGGCCGGGCCCGGGATGGCGACGAGGTTGGCGGCGGTGGCGACAAAGCTGGCGCCGAACACGCTGTCGAGCGTCAGCGACTTATTGGCCACCATATGGTCGATCAGGTTAGAGACCTTCACCGCTTTGGGATCGGTGGTGTTCGACTTGAAGGTATCGCCCTCGAGCTGGAAGATCGGCGCCTGGCCGCTCCAGTAGTAGATATAGGGGCCTTCGAACGCATCGCCGATGCCGCCGAGGAAGTAGCCCGGATGGTCGGCGGCGAGCTTATCGCCCAGCGCCTGGTATTCCTCCCACGTGGTCGGGGCTGTATAGCCGAAACCATCGAGCAGCGTCTTGTTATACCAGAACAGCACCGGCGCGAGGTCATTGCGCAGGCCATAGACCTTGCCGTCGACGGTGACCGGATCGAGGGCGCCGGGGGTGAAGCCTTTCAGGAAATCGTCACCGAGGAAGCCCTCGTTCAGCACCTGCGCGAACGGCTGCACGCCATTGGTCTCTTTGGTGGCCCAGGCGGCATCGTTGTTCTGGGTCGAGAACACCACGTCCGGCCAGCCTTCGCCGGCTTGGTCGGCGAGGCTGATCTTGGTCTGGAAGGTGCCCGAGGCACCCGATGAGCCATCATCCACGACGAGATTGACCGGAACTTCCGGATGGGCGGCGATGAACGCCTCGACGGCCGGCTGGCGGTTGGCGTCGGCCCAGACGGTGATGCCGGTGGCATCCTGGGCGAAGGCGGCGCCGGCGACGAAGATCGCCGAGAGCGCTACCGTGGTGCGCAGAAGATTCATGTTGCTCCTCCCTGGAGTGTAATTTGCTCGAAACTTCAGGCCGCGCGCTGTTGTCCTCTGGTGCGCGGATTGAATGGGGCTTCGCCGAGCTGATCGCGCGGCAACAGATTGGGCCGCGACCAGTCACGGCGGGCAGTTTCGCTCAGCACCAGGCCATGCCCGGGGCGATCCGGCGCATAGGCCACGCCATTTTCGATGCGGATCGGCTCATCGACCAGATGATCGAAATTCTGGAATGAATATTCGAGCCACTCGACCTCGGGCAGTGCGGCGGCCATATGCACGCCGGTTTCGAGGAAGGTATTACCCAGCGAGACCGGAATGCCGCGATCGGCGGCAAGCCATCCAACGCGCATGACATCAGTCACCTGACCATGCACGTTGAGAATGTCAGTGCCGCCCGCCTCCATCAGCAGGCGCTTGCCATTGGCGTCCAGATACTCGCCCGAATTGATCATGGTCCAGGGCGCGGATTGGCGCAGCAGACGCAGACCGTCATGATCGTTGCGCAGGATCGGGTCCTCGACCCAGAGCAGCTCGTACCCGGCCTTGCGGATCGTCTCGAGCTTCATCAGCGCTTCCTTGGCGCCCCAGGCCTCGTTGGCGTCGATCATGATCTTGGCGTCCTTGCGGACGGTGCGGGTCAAAAGGTTCAGCCGATGCAGGTCCCATTCAAAATCGGGATTACCGACCTTGATCTTGAAAGCCGGGTAGCCGATCGCGTCGGCATGGCCGAAGAGGTCGACGAATTCGTCGTCGGTCAGGTGATAGTCCAGTCCCGAGGCATAGGCACGAACCTGGTCACGCGAGGATCCGAGCAGCTTGTGCAACGGCAGATCGACCTGCTTGGCCGCAAGATCCCAGAGCGCAACCTGCAGCGCCTCATGGAATGGCAGCGTAAGGGCTCGCTGCTTGCCGCCGCGCGGCCTGCCGACACGGTGGGCCAAGGCGGCCGGCGCCTGCCCTTCCAGCCCGGGCCAGACTTCGCTGCGAAACACGCGTTCGATTTCGGCGACATCGGGCAGCGGGAAAAACAGGGTCTGTACGAAACCCAGACCGACCGCGCCGGTGTCGGTAACCAGCTCGAGGGCAGCCAAATTCGCGTCGTCGGCGCGGACCTGGCTATCGCCGATCACGCGATCGCGCGCAAACTGGAATCGAGTGAGTCTGAAATCGGCGATTTGCATGATACAACGTTCTGATCGACTAATTGCTCTGTCTGATCTATCAGACGACGAGCGTAATATAGAACCGAAGAGGTCTTCGCAAGTGGGTGAACGTCACTTGGCCGTTCCGGCAAGCGGGCCGATCCATGCCGGCCGGTTGAGCGATCTGGCTTATGAGCGCATCCTGGCGCACCTGTTCGATCGGCGGCTGCCTGCGGGCGCATTCGTATCGCAGACCGAACTGGTGGAGTTGCTCGGCGTGCCCGTTGCGCCGCTGCGCGATGCATTGCGGGTGCTGGAAGCCGAGGGCGTGCTAAAAATCCTGCCGCGCTCCGGAATCCAGTTTGTCAAGCCGGGGCTGGAGCTGACCAAATCGACCTACCAGTTCCGCACGATCATCGAGCGCGCCGCGGTGCGCGTCTTTGCCGAAACCGCAGACGAAGCCGCACTGGATGCTCTGGCCACCAGCCATGCAGCCCTGATGCGCCATATCGAGGACCATGGCCTCAGTGCCTACACGAACGAAACCATGGAAGTGCTGGAATCCGAGCTGCATGACGCCATCATCGGTGCGCTGCAAAATCCGTTGATAGATGGCAGCTACAAACGGATGCACCACTACCTGCGGCTGGTGCGCCTCGAACGCAAGATTACCCCGCCGCTGGTGCTGCGTTCACTCCGCGAGCACATGGAGATCATCCAGGCTTGTAGGGTCCGCGACGCCAATGCTGCAGAAGCGGCGCTGCAGGCACATTTCACCGCGGCGCTGCAGCGGCATATGGGACTGTTCTAGCAGGGGTGCCAATCAGGTGTCGATTGAGCCGCGAGGCCCGGGCTCAAGGCGCTGGGCCTGATCACGAACAAGGATAATCACAGCGCGGCAGGCAAACCTAAGTGTCATTTCAGGCATAAAACGAGCAAAATGCTCGCATCTGGGGTCATTTGCCTTTTGTTGGAACCATCTAGACCGATTGCCGTTCCTTCGGGTTGCGAAGGGCGTCGCCTTCACTTCGCGCTAGGGGTAATTTATGCAACGATCCGATCCTTTTGAGGCGTCTGCAACTGCGGACGGCCGGTATCGGCTGCTTGTCGAGTCGATCAGCGACTATGCCATCTACATGCTTGAACCCGACGGCACGGTCATTAATTGGAACGCCGGTGCTCAACGCTTCAAGGGCTATACCGCCGACGAAATCATCGGTCAGAACTTCGCTCGCTTCTATACCGAAGAGGATCGTCTTGCCGGCATGCCGCAGCGCAACTTAGCGCGTGCTGCCCAAGAGGGTCGTTTTGAAGAAGAGGGGTGGCGGGTGCGAAAGGACGGCCGCCGCTTTTGGGCAAACGTCGTTATCGACCGCATCCTGGACAGTAATGGGAGATTGGTCGGGTTCGCGAAAATCACACGCGACCTGACCGAACGCAAGGCACAGCATGACGCTCTGCGCGTCAGCGAGGAACAATTCCGGCGGCTGGTCAAAGGCGTTACCGACTACGCGCTCTATATGCTTGATCCCGAAGGCAAGGTCGCCAGTTGGAACGCTGGCGCCCAGCGCATCAAAGGCTACGAGGAAGCCGAAATCATCGGCCAGCACTTTTCTCGGTTCTACACCGACGAGGAGCGTCTCAACGGGGAGCCAGGCAAAAATCTCGATATTGCCCGAGAAAAAGGCAGCGTCGAACGCGAAGGTTGGCGCCTGCGCAAGGACGGCAGCCGATTTTGGGCGCATGTCGTGATCGACGCTATTCGCGACGAGCAGGGCGAGCTGGTTGGTTTTGCCAAGGTCACCCGCGACAACACCGAGCGTCGCGAGGCCCAGGCCCAGCTCGAAAGCGCGCGGGAGGCACTATTCCAGGCCCAAAAGATGGAGGCCATCGGGCAACTGACCGGCGGGGTCGCGCACGACTTCAATAACCTTCTGATGGCAGTGCTCGGCAGCCTGGAAATCGTCAGCAAGCGGCTTTCGTACGATCCCAAGATTTCTCCGTTTGTCGAGAACGCCATCCAGGGCGCTCAACGTGGTGCGGCCCTCACGCAACGCATGCTTGCCTTCGCACGTCGTCAGGAATTGACCATGGGGGCCGTTGACGTCCTAGAAGCAGTCCGCGACATGGGCGATATTCTGGAGCGATCGCTTGGCCCCTCCGTCTTTGTGACCACACGGCTTCCCCTCTCGGTTCCCAGGGTGCGCACTGACAAGGCACAGCTCGAGTCCGCTCTACTCAATCTTGCAGTTAATGCGCGTGACGCAATGCCGGCGGGCGGATCGATCGTGATAAGCGCGACAGCCAAGACTGTCAGCGAGGGCGGTGACGCGAGGATCAAGCCGGGAAGCTATGTGGTCCTTTCGGTCGCCGATCAGGGCGAAGGCATGGACGAGGCCACGCTGGCAAAGGCGACGGAGCCGTTCTTCACGACCAAGGGTGTTGGCAAGGGCACCGGCCTGGGCTTGTCGATGGTCCATGGGCTCGCCGAGCAATCGGGCGGCAAGTTTATCCTCTCTAGCAAGAAGGGCCGTGGCACCACCGCGGAGCTGTGGTTGCCGTTCGCCGCCGATGAGGCGGCTGCAACAACGGCACGCACCTCGCCCGTGCCCGTAGAAGAAGAATTCGCCGCCAAGCGCATTCTCGTTGTCGATGACGACGCTCTGGTATTGCTCAACACCGTAACTATGGCGGAAGATCTGGGGCACCAGGTGTTTGATGCGACGTCCGGGAAGGAAGCTTTGGCGATCCTGGAGAGCCAGAAGATTGATATCCTGGTCACCGACTACGCCATGCCGAAGATGAATGGGGGAGAGCTTGCCTCAACCGTCGCGGCGAGATGGGGCCATATTAAGATC
This sequence comes from Devosia sp. UYZn731, assembly GCF_040546795.1. NCBI lineage: Bacteria > Pseudomonadati > Pseudomonadota > Alphaproteobacteria > Hyphomicrobiales > Devosiaceae > Devosia > Devosia sp. UYZn731. The sequence continues at coordinate 114,011 of NZ_JBEPOL010000007.1, read as the reverse complement.
ATCGTCGCGACGGGCTATGCCGAAATGCCCACCGAACACAAAGGGCGGTTTGAGCTGCTCGGAAAACCGTTCGGTTCGCAGGACCTTAAAACCGCGCTTGAGAGAGCTGTTCTAGCTGATGACGACGCGACGCCTTTATAGAGCCGAGTATTGCCGCGTCGCAGGGGTCATCAGGAGCAGGTGATCGATGTTGCGCGCCGGCCCGGACCTGGCAGGTGGTCCGTTGCCGCCACCAGGCCGTCAAGGTTGGGAAACCCATTCACAAAATTGGACGCTCCGGCCGGTCATCGGGCGAAATTCTCTGGAGCGGACCGCTGACAGTGCAGCGAAAGCCTTCTGCCGCATAGCTCATGACAGGAGGCTCGCCGAACAAGGTCGCCAGGGCCGAGCGGATGTATCGTGTTCCGTAACCGACCCTGGTCGGAGCCGACACCGGAGGACCGCCGCTTTCCTGCCACTCCATCGTAAACACCGGCTCAGTATCGCTGGTTACTTCCCAGGTTAGCAGGACCTTCCCGGCAACTTGAGACATAGCTCCATATTTGATGGCGTTGGTAGCCAATTCGTGCAGACACAGAGCCAAGGTCGTTCCGGCCTCGCCAGTGATTGTAATATCGGGGCCATGAACACCGAGCCGGCCCTCGCCCTCTGTCCGGTACGGCAACACGGTAAGGTCGATGACCGTCGCCAACGATACGGCGTCACCTCCGGCTTGGAAGACGGCCGAATGAACATTGGCTAAGGCATTCAAGCGCCCCTCAAAATCCTCCGCAAGCTCATCGACCGAATGGGCTCCGCGGCGCGTCATTTGGAAAATTGATGAGACGCTGGCGAGAATGTTTTTGACCCGGTGGTTAAGTTCGAGGCGGAACTCGACCTCCTTATCGATATGATCACGCACCTCTTTTTGACGACGCCGGATAGCGAGCGCCGACTGGATTCCGCTGATGAGTTCAAGGCCTGCTACCGGTCGCTGGTAGTAAATCTGACGCGCGCCGGGCCAAATCTTTTCGAGCTGAGAGCGAATGCGAGCGTGCGGAACTGATCGATCCAACAAGACCACGATCGGCAACTCAGACCAATGCGCTTGCGCGACCAGATGCACGGAAACAGCCTCGATCACATCTGGCGTGAGGGCCTCGTGGGTAACCACCACTACGCCGGGCGAATCCGTGATGCAGGCTACAAAGGCTTCCGCGTCCAAGGCTTGCTGGACGGGCAGGCCGTGTTCAACCAGCAGCGCCTCCAAGTATGCGCCGTCGCGTCGATATGGAGCCAGGATGAGCACCCAATCGAGGTCACTCTCTTCAACTTGCATACGCGCGGTCACGTCTCTGGCAAGGGGTTATAAGAGACGACGGAAATTCCCCCGCTTTGAATCAGCAGTTCTCGAACATCGAGATCGTGCGGCCCGTGGCGCTTCTTAACGACGGCGATATTCCGCCTGAGGCGGCCTTCATGTTCGGCAATCCGGAGCAGCAGAACCGTGTCGCCAAGGAAGCTCACATCCACATCGATGCCGACATTCTGGCCAAGTAAGCCATGCTGAGCGACGATCAGCATGGTCAACACCCCCGACCGTGCCAGGTACTTCAGCAGCGATTGAATGTCGCGCACGGCTTTTTCGCGGTGTGGCAGGGAATTGAGATAGCCTGTGAAGCTGTCGATGACGACGACACGGATTTTCTCCCTCACGACGACCTGCTGCACGATCTGCGCAAACTCGCCAGGAGAAATTTCGTTGGGATTGAAATCACTGATAATCAGCTGACCGTCTTTGTGAAACTGGCGCAAGTCCATGCCAAGACCCTCAGAGCGGCGGAAGAAGGTCTCAAGCCGCTCCTCGAACAAAAACAGCGCTACGCTCTCGCCCCGCTTGAGGGCAGCTGTGGCATAGAGCGACGCCATGGTGGACTTCCCGGTTCCCGATTGGCCGATCACCAGCGTGACCGTTCCGGCTTCCTGGCCACCGCCGAACATCTCGTCCAGCTCGGCAACCCCAGACTTGATCAGGTGGGGTTTTGCGTCTTCCGTCGCTGCGCCCGGTATGATCCGGGGGAAAACAACCACGCCCTGCCCTTCCCGGATGGCCATGTCGTGATACCCATCGGCTATCGGCACGCCGCGCATCTTGCTGACTTCGACACGCCGCCGGACCGCGCCATATTCCTCAAGTGACTTATCAAACCGGATAACGCCGTGGGCGATGCCCTCCACTTCCTCTCCGCTCCGCTCGGCTCCCGAGGTTTGCGTGTCCAGCAACAGCGCTACGACATTGCGTTGCGCGAGGAACGCTTTAAAGCCCAGAAGCTCACGCCGAAATCGTGGGCTGTCGCCAGTAATCAGTCGAATTTCAAGCAGCGAGTCATAGACCAACCGACGTGGCTTGTGCTCCTCGATGGCGTTCTCGATGGCTTTGCGCGTCTCATCAAGGCGCAACTCGGCAGTCTGGAATATGGTTTGATCCGCGGCGCCATTTATCGCATCCGAGGCCGACAGCTCCTCAACCCTGATCCCGTCAAGGCTCCAGCCGTGGGACACTGCAATTGCTTCGAGTTCCGCCGCAGTTTGGGAAAGACTGACATAGATGCAGCTTTCCCCCAGCTCGACGCCCGCCCGAAGGAATTGGAGCGCCGCGGTGGTTTTGCCGGAACCGGGGGCACCTTGCAGAATGTAAAGATTGGACGCCGGCAATCCGCCGCGGAGAACTTCATCGAGGCCGGCGACACCGGTGCTGGCTACGGTTTGCTTGCGTTTAGCCATAGGAGTCTGGTTCCTTCCGCGACGTGTGGATCACGTGTAACCGATATCAATTTGAGGTGCTACCTGTCGCGCCATCACGCTCCTGAGGGCGCGATTCTGTGGCCATATCGCGATGGCGCGATCATCGCCCGCGAGGCACGCTCGGGGGCATCTTACCGAAGCGGTTAAAAAACGGATGCCCCCAGGTAGCGCCCTTAACTGCAGCCGTCTTCGCCAATTGAATATGCGGACGAACGCATCGATCTACCAAGTCGATGTGAGAAATGCGCTTGCGCTTTGACTTGAGAAGAGGCGCCGGCCCGGAACCGCAAGCGTCCAGCGCTGCCGCTGCAACGGCAGCATCCGTCCACAGAAACGGTTGCCATCGCTTTGTGATGAGATGGCATGGATCGGGAGCAATCGTCAGGCGTTAGCCGTCGTCAGTCGGCGTCGCTGACCGTAATATAATAGCCGGGGGCGCTTATGTTTGCGAGGATTGTGGTGCTCGTTGTCGAAGACGAACCGTTGGTTCGGTTGGCTATTGCTGACCACCTGGCCGATGATGGGTTCGAGGTTTTCGAAGCGGGTAATGCCGACGAGGCAATCGAGATTTTGCAGGCCAATCCAGCGATCCAGATCATGTTCACCGACATCGACATGCCCGGCAGCATGGACGGGTTGAGATTGTCGGCCGCGGTTCGTGATAGATGGCCGCCTGTGAGGATTATCGTCACCTCGGGCCACAGAGTCGTCGAGATCACGGACCTGCCGGATGGCAGTATGTTCTTTTCCAAGCCCTATCGGCTTATTGAGATTTCGGACTCGATACGGACGCTCGTGGCAAACTGATCAGGAGTCCATCCTGCTGACAGGGGTGAGGCCACCCACAGTCGATTTTCCGACCTCTGATCCGCATAATTAGGCAGCCCTATGCTGAACTATTGGCAGCCTGATTTGTTGACGTGAATGATCGAAACAGCATCCCCGACAATTGTGGAGCGCCGGGCTAAAAAGGCGGAAAGGCGCATCAAGCAGCGCCAGATCACGCTTCTGCGGGCCGGCAAAATGCACGAAGCCCGCCTGCTCGCGCAAAAGGCCGGAAATGGAGCCCAAGCCTCAAAACCGCCAGCGCTGAACATCGGATGCTCCGGCTGGTTTTACTGGCATTTAAAAGGCAGCTTTTACCCGACCCAAATGCCCACCAAGGAGTGGTTTGCTCATTATGCGAGCCATTTCAGTACTGTGGAGCTAAATGCGCCGTTTTACTCGTGGCCCACATTGGGGACGGTAGAATCCTGGCGCAAACAGGCCGAAGGCCGGGAAATGGTCTACACGGTGAAGGCATCGGAGTTGGTAACCCATATCAAGAAGTTTGAAGGCACCAAGACGCTGATAAGGGATTTTGGCTACATAGCCGACCTGCTGGGGCCGCTGATGGGCTGCTTCTTGTTCCAGCTACCGCCAAGCTATCACTATTCGCCGGCGCGTTTGCGGGACATTTTGGAACAACTCGATCCTCAGCGGCGCAACGTGATCGAGTTTCGCCACGCCAGCTGGTGGAATGACGAGGTCTACGCCGCATTTAGAAAAGCCGGGGCCATCTTTTGCTCTTGCAGCGGGCCACGTTTGCCGGACGCCGTGGTGAAGACCGCCGATGATATCTATATTCGCTTTCATGGCGTCGACCGGTGGTACCGCCATGATTACAGCCATGACGAATTGGTAGACTGGGCACGCCGCATCCACCAAGTCCAAGCGAAGCATGTGTGGATTTACTTCAATAACGATTTCAACGGCTACGCGGTAAAAAACGCAACAATGTTCCGGGAAATCTTGACGGCAACATAAAGGTCGTGACGTCGCTTAGCGAGCCTGTCGAACCTCTATCGCCCCGATTATGTCGCGCGATGACCCCGGCCCGCGTTGACCCTACCGGCCAAACACCGATTGCCACTAGCCTCGCGCGCGAGACAATTGACAAGCCTTGGGAGAAACAAAAAACCCCCGGTTTCCCGGGGGTTTTGAATGGTAGCGAAGCCCAGATTTGAACTGGGGACACACGGATTATGATTCCCCAGTTAAGGCCCGGGTTTGCTGGGGTCTCAGCGCTTTTGTTGCATCCATGTCGCGTTCAGCTCAGCAGCGAGCGCTCAGCGGCGTCTACCGCGGCGGTGGTATCATCGACCGGAAATAGGTGCCCGTAGACGTCCAATGTGGTCGAGATAGACGAGTGCCCTACCCTGTCCTGAACCTCTTGCGGCGATAGCCCCATGCCACCCCGCGACACCGGGTTGATGCACCAGGACGCGAACCAATGCCGCAGCGAGTGCAAGCCCGAATACCTGGCCACCACCGCAGGCTTCCCCCTTTTCATCCCCTCCACCGTGACGCCGGCCGCGATCATCGCCGGCACCAATCCGCGATTGATGATGTTCGCATGCGCCTCTGGCTTCCCCGTCCCGTTCGGGAAGGCCAGGCCCAGCTCGCTCTTGGGGCATGCCAGCTTCCATTCCTTCAGCGTGTTCGCCAGCATAGCCGGAATAGGCACGGTGCGGTCACCGGCTGCCGATTTCGGAGATCCGATGTCGTTGAACCGATCGGCGCGCTGGCGGACGTGCAATTCTCGTCGCTCGAGGTCGATATCTGCCCAAGCCAATCCGCGCAGTTCCGACGAGCGCAGGCCGCAGAACAGCGCCGTCATCAGGAGTGGGCGCCATCGCCCCTGTAGAGCGCCCAGGAAGGCCTTGGCCTCGTCTCTGGTGGGTATGTCCACCCCGACCTTGAGCTTGCCCTTGTGGCGCTGCTCCAGCCTGCGCTCTTTGCCCTTGCGACGCCCGCGCATTTCTCGCACCGGATTGTGCATGGCCTGGCCGCGCTCCTGCGCGTCGCCGATCAGCGCTCCAACGCTCCCCACCACCCGCCTGATCATTGCCTGCGACAGTCCCTTTGCGCGCAGCTTGTCCTCAAAGTCGCGGATCGACGGCACCGACATACGGGACACCAGCGCTTTGCCGATCAGCGGCACGATATGGAGCTTTAGGTGGGTCTCGTAGGGCTCAATGCTGGTACGCTCCAGTCCGTTGGCCTTGCAGGTCGCAATCCAGTTCTTGCCGGCCTCTTCGATGGTGATCGAAGCGCTGTCCGCCACGTGCACCCCGTCCGACACCTCGACCGATGACCTGGCCGCGAAGGCATCGGCATCCTTCTTTTTGTCGAACGTCTTGAGCCGTCGCTTGCCGGCAACATCGACATAGTCGACCACCCAAGGGAATGTGCCATCCTTGCGGGGCGTGGGGCGCTTGCGGACGCTCATTCGTCCGCCAGCCTGACATTGCGCGACGACTTCGGCCTAGGGGCGTCGGAGGGCTCCGATGGGGCTGCAAACGGGTTCTGAGGTATACCGCCTTGGGTGGTGATAACTGGATCGTCGTTCGCCACTTGGCTGGTCTGCTCGCGCTTGGACTTCGGCTTAGGCTTAGGCTTCACGGTTGAAGCATCCTCCGGGTCATGTCCCGCCTTGATCTGTTCCAGCTTTTGCTGCGCATTTTCTAGCGAGGCAAGAACGGCGCCCATGTCCTGTTTCGATCCGAAGATTTTCTCGAAAGTGGATATGATTTGGCTGGCCAGTCCGACGCGTTCGTTGGAATCTTGGACAATCGGGTGACCCTGTTCGGCCTGGGCCTTCAGCAGCGCGATCTGATCTTCAAGCAGGGTGACCTGCTTTCGGAGCTCTCGCTCGGTTTTGACCTGCTCCAGGAGCCGCTCTTCCGCATGCTTATAGTTTTCGATGAGGTTGGCGAGCGCGAGCGATTGCTCCAGTCGCTCCACAATTTCCGCCGTAGCGCTACGGCGGCTTGCCGACGCCGCCTCCTGAATCTGTTTCAGGAGCGTTTCGGGAATTCTTAAACGGAAATGTGGGTCTTCTCTTGCCATGCCACACGAGTGACACACAATCCGCTTGACCACAATGCCACACCTATGCCACACAGTTAACGACGCCACACGGTGTGGCATAAACTTTTACCGGGATAGGAGATTTATATTGCGCGATAGCAATACTACTGCCGAGACTGAATATCGAGGCCAGGTCCGCATGCCGACACCGCTTGCTGACCGAGTGAAGGCTGCAGCGATTACCGAGCGCCGATCCATGAACAGCCAGATCATCGTCCTGCTCGAGCGAGCTCTGCCTGAAAACGAAAAAGCCGAGGCGGCTGTATCAGCAGCTACCCCGGCCTGAATGACCGCCGCTTATCAGAGTGGCAAATCTCAACACATCATTGATCGGAAAATCAGATGACGACTGAAGGTAACACTTCGGGCGCTGTGGGTCCACACGCCAAAAATTCTAGAGAAGAACTGCGCAAGCAGGTCGTGCTCACCATAGTGGAAGCATGCCGCGCTGGGATTCAGCAAGGCAAGAGCTACACCGATGTCCTGATCGACGACTACCGCGACGTCCCCGCCGAGGTGATCTTCGAAGTCGAAGACATCATGGGGCGTGAACAGGATGAGGCCTGGTGGGCTTCTGTCGAGCGCACCATCGATGCCGAGATCATCAACGGCGCCATCCGCGCCAAGGGTGGGGAGCAGGGCGAATGACCAGCCAAGCACTCACCTACCAGGGCCAGACGATCCGCGAGAAGGCGGAAATGCTGTCGCTGACGGACATGTGGAAGGCGGCCGGCGGCGATCCGCAGCAGACGCCAGCCAAGTGGCGTGACCTCCCGTCCTCGAAAACTTTCATCGAGCACGTTGAGATCACTATCGGAAAATCCGACACTGCTTTGATCAAGGCGCAGGTGGGGGGCAAGGCCCCCGGCACTTGGGCTCACTGGCAGATAGGCCTCGCCTACGCCAAGTATCTCTCCCCAGAGTTCCACATGTGGTGCAACGACGTCGTCCGCGCTCATATGGAAGGGCGCGACGCTGCGGTGTCGCCGGGCTCAGCTTTGCTGCACATTGAAACTGCGCTGGCGCGCCTGCACGAAGTGACTGAGAGCAAGGTCGGTGGCCTCCACGGGCATCTTAAGACCCAGGTCACGACTCCTCTGAGCGACCTCGATGCTTATCTGCAGGAAAAGCTGTGGAACCAGTTTCTGCGCGAGAAACGCATCATCCACACCGTCGATCACCTCGCGGCTCGCCAAGATGAACTGATCCGCGTCAGCACGGACATCATCAGGGCCCTCCAGGCCGCCAATGCCAACGATGTGTTTGTGCCCTCCCACTGGGCGGATATGAAGCGGGTTCACCGGATCGCGAACATTCCATCCAATGTGGCGGAACAGCGGGCTCTCAATGCGCTTGTCGGCCGCTCCCTGGACGACTTCTGTTGCGAAACCGATCGCTGGGGCGACAGCTCGCGTGACCCATTCGGCCGACGCTGCCGCATCTGGCGCAAGACGGCCGTCGCTGCCTGGCTCAAGGATCGCGGCCGCGCTCTGATCGACCAGCACTTGGCCAAGCACTCCAGCCAAACGGTGATCCAATTCCCGGGCACGGCCGGCGAAGGGGGTGCGAAGTGAACGCCCAGCGCGGGGATGCCCGCACGGTCGAGCCCGCTTCTACCGAAAACCGTCTCATCAACGTCCATGATCAACTTACCAGTGCCGCCACACGCTGCACGGCTCTGTTCATGATGGCTCACTGCGACCTGATACCAGAGGACCAGCGGGACGCCCTGCAGTTCATTGCCGACGACGTTCGCAACTGCATTCACTTGGCGCAAGACGCCATCGAGGATGCACGCGCCGCCGCCAAGGGAGGCGCGAATGGTTGACCAGATCGCCGCCTTCAAAGGCCTCGAAACGGCAGTCCACGAGCTCCACTATCTGGCGGTTCTCTCCGTGCGGATGGAGGTGGCAAACACCACCGGGGAGCGTAACCCCGACGGCACCTACTCGTGCCACTACCAGTCCTATGAGGACGCCAACATCCATTCGTTTCTCTGCCACGAGGTTGAGAGGCGGGCTGAAGGATTGCGCCGCGACTTCCTCGCCTGCTTCGAACTAAAGGAGACGTCTGATGGCCATTGATCTTACCCCCGCCGAGCGGTTGGACGTTTGCGCGAACCTCGTCGGCCTGTTGCTTGACCGAACGGAAGACGTCGACCGCGCGGCGGGGCTGGTCCGAACCACCGTCACCGCCTTGTTGTCCAGCAGCTATGACCATGACCACGCCAATGATCGGTACGGCGCCGTGGCGACACTCGAGGCCGCCATCGCCAAACTGGATGAACTGTCCAGCGCTATCGACGACGCCAACAATGCGGACGCGAGACGCCTTTGCAAGGGAGGCGCCAATGTCTGAGCCCGAAACTCTCGACCTCATCTGGGGCGCCGAAGATATCGGCGCCCTCATCGGGAAGTCCCGACAGCAGACCTTCTACCTACTGGAGAAGGGTCTAATCCCCGCCCGCAATATCAAGACCCCTGGCAAATCCAGGGGCCAGTGGGTGGCCTCCCGGCGCAAGCTGATGGCCTTCTTCGAGGGAGAAGCAGCATGAAAAAACGCCTCATCACCTTGGGCTGGGCCATCCTCACCGGCCTCGTCATCGACTTCGCCGCGGTAATCATCTTGTTCGGAGTGGGGCCGTGAACGCCGTCGCCACCCGCAAACCCCTCGGGCCTATCAGTCCATTCTACGCTCAGCCGCTGACCCTGTTTCGGCAGCAGGTCGAGCTGCTGGCCACGTCCGTCCGCACTCTGAAGAACGAGCAACTGGCCTCCGAACTTGAACAGCTCTGGGCCATACCATCCGAGCAAGCCGGCGACCTTGCCGTTCGCTTGCTGGTCAGGATATTCGAGGTCGAGACTGCGCGCCGAGGTGACCCAGCCCTGCGGCTCGACGATCAACTCGACGCGGCGCTCTCTCGCCTGGAGCGATCCACCAATGAAGACGACCGCCAACTGGTCTGGATGATCGGGACGGACCTATTCGCCGTCGGCGGGTTCGAGGCCATGCGGGCGGCCGAGCGGCGCATGCTGGCGGCAGTGAAGCCCGACCGGCAGAGTCTGCGCCAGCGCATCCTTGAAAAGCGCTGGGCGGGCATCGGAGCGCAGGGGGTGTCCCGTGCGCGATGAAGCTCCCGGGTTCGGCTCAGGCCGCCCCCGTTACAGCGTTGAGGAAGTAATGGGCCTCGAGCTACGCCGATACCTCACACGCGTGTGCCGGGCCAGGCTCCGCGAGAAGCTGGCAATGGGCAGCCTCGATGGTTGGGCCAGAGCGGCCTGCTATGTCGCGGCGCGCGTCGATACCGCCGTCAACCTGGTGTCGGTGACACGGCACTGCACTAGGATCGGCATCAACATCCCCGATGCCATCTTGGAGCCGGTTGTGCGCGAAGTCGCCGCCGCCAGGGCGGCCGGCGTCCTATCGTTCAGCTCGGCCGTGATCGGAGAAATGATCCAGCTCACAGCCGCTGAGCGTCAGGAGCACGGCATCCGGAGACTGGTCGACGCATGTGATCAATCCCCAGATGATCGACGCCGGGAGGCGGCGCGTCGTCGATCCGCAAAGCTTCGGGTGGAGCGCGGGGTCAAGCCCCGCTCCCAATCATTCGAGGCCACAAAGCCGTGGCTTGCCGAAGGCAAGTCCCGATCGGCGTGGTTCAGGGATCGCAAGCTGGGACAGATACGTCACGGCCACCCTTCTAAGATCATAAGGAAGAAGGGTGATCGTGACGAAACAGTCCCACAGCCCGGTGATCGTGACGAAACAGTCCAAGAAACTGAGGATGCCGAATGAGGCCCAAATTCAAATCTAAGGCCGATCTCGCCGTCGGCGAAGTGGACAACCCGCACTTCACGGCCGACCACGCCGAGAGCACCACAAACCCGAAGCGGATCAAGGTCGTGAAGAACCTGCGCGAGAGCGCCGTCGAGACGCTGTTCGCCCGTGGCAAGCTCGACGAGGCGCAGAAGAGAGCCGCCGATCGCTTCAGGGCCACCTGGGAGGCATGTGGCGGCACCGTAGGCGCCATGGACTATGCCCGCCAACACGTAGACGGAGGCGGCGCTCGGGACCCGATCAGCGAACGGCAACTGGATGCAGGCAAAGTCCTGCGCGCCTGCCGCGATATTCTTGGACAGCGAAATTATGACTTGGTCATCAAGGTCGCCGGCCAAGGTCTATCATTTTCCGATATTACGAACGTAGAGCGGGTGCGAAATACGACGGCCGATAATCTTCGGGATGCACTTGATGATCTGGCAAAGATGTGGGGCATGGTGAAGTAAAGAGGCGAAAAGCCCGGAAACGCGCCGACTCTCCCCCCCTCATTGCCACCCACTTAGCGAGTAAGCTATCTCTTCGACATCATCCAGAACTGCGCAAGACGGACCTCAAACGGTCTGCAATGTGCAGTTCGACACCCGCCAAGCGGGTGGGGTATCAAAGCCCATCATCCAGAACCACGTCAGCTAGAGACCCTGAGCGAAAGCCCAGGAGACCCAGAAGCCCTCGGACCCCGCCACAGTCCGAGGGCCGCATCATTTACGGCAGTTGGTCGGCGACGAACAGCAGCGCGGCGCCCATCAGGCGAAGCGTAAGTTTTAGCATTCGATGATCTCCTTTCTGGGCAAGGGGTTTGACCACATGTTTAACACTTCGGACTCCCTGGCTCGGCCCCATATTTGCCAGCCGATGGTTGTGGCTCGAAATTGAAGACGCTCGGCAACCGCATCGGCGTAGCCAAGCCGCGCCTCTCAACCACGCGCGCCATTCGCGACAAGCGCTACAGCCCCGATGCCACGGTCCGCGGCTGGTATCACTCATCGCGGTGGCAGCGCTTGCGTGAGGATGTGCTGGTGCGCGATCTCTACCAGTGCCAGCACACCGGCATCATGCTGACCGGCAAGGCGCCGGCGTCGAACAGCCCGGTCGTCCACCACAAGGTGCCGCACAAGGGCGAAGAGCGCCTGTTCTGGGACATCAATAACCTCGAGGCCGTGTCCAAGGAGTGGCACGACAGCGAGGCGCAATCCATGGAGAAGTCAGATGGCGGATATCGATAGCCTCATCGTCAAGCTGAACGAAAACATGGCGGAAGCCGAAAAGCTGAAGCTCGAAGATGGCGACGTGCTCGTCATCACCTCAAGCCACGCTCTGTCGCAACACCACGCGGTGGCCATCAGGGATGCAGCCAGGGCTACCATCACTCGCCTTGGCGTGCGTGCCGAAGTGATGGTGCTCGATGCGGGCCTTCACGCCGCACTGCTCAAGACATCGCAGTTGCCTAAGGCAGAGGAACCACTGACCGACGTGCAACGGAGCGTGCGCGATGGAACGTTCAGCGTGAGAAGCGCCGACATCTCCGACCGGTCTATCGGCTTCAAGGCGCAGGGCAGCTGACCTTGCGCGTCCCAAATGCCAAGCAGTGTCCGAGGCTAGAAGACATCCTCAATCGTGGACGGCCCGAGCCGACCTGGCGCGATCGTTGGGCAGACTGGTGGTCATACACCGATCTCGTCGAGATCGCTGCTGGGATTGCTCTGCTGGCCTGTGCGCTATGCCTCCTGACGCTGGCCGTGGCCATGTGGATGGCAATGGCCCAGGGCAGCTTCCCGAGATGACCGGGGGGGGGTGGTCGAAAGGTCCGAAAGGGCCGCTTTCCCGGACCCGCGGCGATCTCATGCAGAGATTTTTTTCGTGATTGGATGAAATACAAGCCATGGCTACCGGAAAAAGCGGTCGGGGGCGGCCTGAATACGTCCCCACCGACGATGCCCGCGACAAGGTGCAAGTCCTGAGAGCGCAAGGGATGACGAAGGAAGCCATTGCTGAGGCGATGGATATCCACGTCGAAACCTTGGTGAAGCATTTTTCCGTGGAGATGGAATGCGCCGTGGCGAAGAAAACGGCCGAGGTGATGATGGCTCGGTACCGCTCCGCCATTGGCGGCAGCGTTCCGGCGCAGAACAAGTTCCTCGAGCTGGCCGGGGCTATTCCGCCGAAGCCGAAGAAGGAGGGCAGGGTTCCCGCCCGCGGCAAGAAGGAACAGGCCGACATTGACGCGCAGGAAGCGCCGGAGGGCTCCGATTGGGGGACGGTGCTGCAGTAGCAGACTGGGACTTCGCCTGCCCGGATTGGGCAGAGCGTCTGGCTGCGGGGAAGTCGATTATCCCGACGCTGCCGCTGTTCACCGAAAAGGCCGAGAAGGCGGTTCGCATCTTCAACAAGTTGCGGATTCCCGATATCGCTGACCAGCCGTCATTCGCGGTGGCCGGTGCTGACTGGTTCCGCGACATCGTGCGGGTGATCTTCGGGTCCCTCGATGACGAAGGCGTTCGGCATGTCCCCGAGGTCTTCTGCCTGGTGGGCAAGAAAAATTCGAAGACCACGAATGGCGGCGGCCTAATGATCACCGCGCTGCTTGAAAACAAGGTGCCCCGCGGCGAGTTCCTATTTATCGGTCCGACGCAGGAGATCGCTGACCTGGCGTTCCAGCAGGCCGCCGGCATGATCGACGCCGATCCCGATGGGTATTTGCAGAAGCGGTTCCACGTCATCGAGCACCGGAAGACGATCCGGGATCGGGTGACCAAGGCCTTCGTGAAGGTGAAGACCTTCTCGATGAAGGTCATGACCGGCTCAAAGCCGATCGGGGTGCTGATCGACGAGCTCCACATCATGGGCTCGATCCACTATGCGGCCCGCGTGCTGGGCCAGATTCGCGGCGCGCTGGAGTCGAAGAAGAACAGCTTCCTGCTGATCATCACGACCCAGAGCGACGAGCCACCCGCTGGCGTGTTCAAGGCCGAACTGACCTATGCCCGTGCTGTGCGCGACGGCAAGGTCAAGAACGCTCGCATGCTGCCGATCCTCTATGAGTTTTCGGAAGCGCTGCAGAGGTCGAAAGACAAGGCCTGGGCTGATCCTGCGAATTGGCCCCAGGTCATGCCGAACCTTGGCAAGTCCCTGCACCTCGACACCATGATTGCTGGCTATGCCGCGGCCGTGGAGAAGAGCAAGGAAGAGGAGCGGCGCTGGGCATCGCAGCACCTCAATGTCCAGATCGGCATGGCGCTGTCGGATGAGGGGTGGGTCGGGGCCCCATACTGGGAAGACGCTCTAGACCCGGACCTCGGTGCGCTCGACCATTGGGCCGCGCTCGATGCGCTGCTCGACCGATGCGAGATCGTGGTGCCCGGCCTCGACGGCGGCGGCTTGGACGATCTTGTCGGGCTGACACTGCTCGGCCGTGAGGCCAAAGAGACCGAGGTCCATTACACGACCCTGGAAGGCGAGAAGCGTGTTGTTCGCACCAAGAGGTGGCTGTCCTGGTCGCATGCCTGGTGCCAGCGATCCGTGCTGACGCTGCGCAAGGCTATCGCGCCGAAACTGCTCGATTTCGAACTGGCCGGCGAATTGACGATCCTCAAGGAGCCGGGCGGAGACGTCGCCGCGCTGGTGGATATCGTCGAGCGGATCAAGCTCAGGAACCTATTGGGGCCCGTTGCGGCCGACCCGGCGAACATCGGTGAGATCGTCGACGCACTGTCGGCCATCGACGTCACCGAGGAATTGGGCCTGCTGATCGGCGTCGCCCAGGGCGGTTGGCTGATGAGCTCCATCAAGACCACCGAACGGAAGCTCGCTGGTGGGACGCTGCTGCATTGCGGTGGGCCATTAATGGCCTGGTGCGTGCCGAACCTGAAGATCGAGAACACGGCCACCGGCATCCGAGCCACGAAGCTCCATGCCGGCGAGGCAAAGATTGACCCTGCTATGGCGCTGTTCAACGCGGTGTCGGTGATGAGCCGCAATCCTGTCGCCCATAGCGCCAAGCAATACCAGATGATCTTCGTCTGACCCTGAGGGGATACCCCAATGAACCGAGCTTACTCAGTCCTGACCGTGAAAGCGGTCGACGAAAACACGCGCACGATTCGCGGCATCGCTACCACGCCCGGCGTCGATCGGGTCGGCGATATCATCGAGCCGCTGGGTGTCTCGTTCAAAAACCCGCTGCCGCTGCTGTGGCAGCACCAGCACGACAAGCCGATCGGCACGGTGAAGTTCGATAAGCCCACCAAAGACGGGATCGGCTTCATCGCCGAACTCCCCACGATCGAGGAAGCGGGCGTTTTGCGCGACCGCATCGAAGAGGCCTGGCAGTCGATCACGGCCGGCCTGGTGCGCGCCGTGTCAATCGGCTTCCGCGCCGTCGAATACGCCTTCATGGACGAAGGCGGCATCAGGTTCATCAAGACCGAGGTCTACGAGCTGAGCGCGGTGACGATCCCCGCGAACGCCCAGGCCCTCATCACCGACACGTCCAAGGCGATGTCGGTCATCAAGAGTTTCGACACGAACGCTCCCGCCGCGACCGGCGATATCGAGCGTCCGACGAAGACCGCCCCCGGCGCCTCGGGGAAATCCAATTCCGTAAACCTGAGGCCCAAGGAGGCCACTGAAATGAAGACCACTGCCGAGCAGATCACTGCTCTTGAAACTACGCGCCTGACCAAAGCCACCCGCATGGCGGAAATCATGCAGAAGGGCGGCGAAGGCGGTCGCACCACCGACGCGGCTGAGCAGGAAGAGTTCGACACGCTCTCCGGCGAAGTCGAGGCCATCGACGCCGACCTGAAACGCTTCCGCTCTCTGGAGCGCGCCCAGGCTGCCTCCGCCCGCCCCGTCAATGCCGCCCATGTCCAGACGGACGCCGCCGCCGCTGCAGTGCGTTCGGGGCTTCCCGCCGTACCGATCAAGGACGCCGTCGCGAAGGGTACCGCATTTACCCGCTTCGCCATGGCCCTCATGGCCGGCAAGGGCAACCTGATGCAGTCGGCGGAGATCGCCAAGCGCTGGGACGACCAGACGCCTGAAGTCTCGGCTGTCCTGAAGGCAGCGGTCGCCGCCGGCACCACGACGGACGCTGCTTGGGCAAAGCCCCTGGTGGAATATACCAACATGGCCTCCGAGTTCGCCGAACTGCTGCGCCCGGCGACCATCATCGGGCGCATTCCCGGCCTTCGCCGCGTGCCGTTCAACATCAAGGTGCCGCGCCAGACCGGCGGTTCCTCGGCGTCGTGGGTGGGTGAAGGCGCTCCTAAGCCGGTATCGGCGCTGGCCTTCGACCAGATCAGCTTGGGCGTTACCAAGCTGGCCGGCATCGTCGTGATGACTGACGAACTGGTGCGCTTCTCCGACCCGTCGGCCGAAGCCATCGTGCGCCAGGATCTGATCGACACCATTGTCCAGACCATGGACAAGGATTTCGTCGATCCCCTGAATGCCGGTACCCCTGGCGTGAAGCCTGCCTCGATCACCAACGGCGTGACGCCTGTCATTGCCAGCGGCACCGACGCCGACGCCGTGCGGGCTGACGTCCGGGCCCTGATGGGTAAGTTCGTCGCCGCCAATCTGTCGCTTGCCGGTGCAGTCTGGATCATGACCGAGATGCAGGCCCTGGCACTCGCCCTGATGCTCAATCCGCTCGGCCAGCGCGAATTCCCTGACATCCAGATCAATGGCGACGCTGGTGGTCGCTTCTTCGGTCTGCCGGTTGTGCTGTCCGAAGGCGTTCCGGCAAACGTCGCAGTCGGCGACGAAGGTGCACGCATCATCCTGGCTAAGGCCTCGGAGATCATGCTCGCTGACGACGGCGAGACCCTGCTCGATGCCAGCAACCAGGCTTCCCTGCAAATGGACAGCGCCCCGACCAATCCCCCGGTCGCGGCCACTGTCATGGTCTCGCTGTGGCAGATGAACCTTGTCGGCATCCGTGCCGAGCGCTTCATCAACTGGACCAAGCGCCGCCCCGGCGCCGTGCAGTACATCGACCAGTCCAACTACGGCGGCTGATCTACCCCGAAATCCTCCGGTCGCGCAGCAGTGCGGCCGGCATTCCCATGAGGATTCCCGCAATGAAGCATCAAGGCTATCTCAACCGAGCGTTGAAGTCGTCGGATCGGCGATATGCACGCATCTTCGACAAGCTTGGGTATGACGTCGCGGCTCTGCAGACCGAAGCGGGCAAAAATCTCGTCCCCATTCCCGACGGTTGGCGCGAACTCGCTTGGGCCGATCTTCGCGCGCTGGCCAAGGGCTGCAGCGGCGAGCCTATCAAGTCCAAGGCCGATGCTGTTGCCGCGATCGAGCTCGAAGCCGAACGCCGGAAGGCAAATAGCTAATGCGCGCCTTTGGGCTGGAAATTACCCGCCAGAAGGCCGTTGCCAACTTGGCGCGCCCGGATGATCGAGGCGGCTGGTGGCGCGCGGTGATGGAAAGCTTCACTGGCGCATGGCAGCGCAACATCGAGATCAAGCATGAAGACGTGATGAGCTACCATGCGGTTTATGCCTGCATGACGCTCATCGCTTCGGACATCGCCAAGCTACGTATCAAGCTGGTGGAAAAGGGCGCAACCGGCATCTGGAAAGAGACCGAGAACCCCGCCTTCTCTCCTGTGCTGCGCAAGCCGAACCGGCACCAGACCCGTATCCAGTTTCTCGAATCGTGGGTGCTGTCGAAATTGGGGCGCGGCAACGCTTACATCCTGAAGGGCCGCGACGACCGCGGCATCGTCACGACCCTGCACGTGCTCGACCCGAACCTCACCTTTCCGCTAGTGGCGGACAACGGGGACGTGTTCTACCAGCTCAACGCGGACAACGTGGCCGGCATTGAGAGCCAGGTGATCGTCCCGGCGCGCGAGATCATCCACGACCGCTTCAATTGCATCTACCATCCCCTGGTGGGCACGTCGCCGTTGATGGCCTGTGGTCTAACGGCGACGCAGGGCCTCTCCATCCAGAGCACGCTGACCCGGACGTACCAGAACGGCGGCATTACGCCTGGCATTCTGAGCGCCCCTAGCGCCATCGAGGATGCCACGGCCCAGCGGCTGAAAGAGCACTGGGAAACCAACTACACGGGCGACAACGCCAAAAAAGTCGCTGTGCTGGGCGATGGGCTCAAGTTCGAGCGCATGGCGATGACGTCGGTCGAGGCCCAGCTGATCGAGCAACTCAAATGGACCGTTGAGGTGATCTGCAGCGTGTTCCACGTGCCGGCCTACAAGGTCGGCATCGGCGCAATCCCGAGCAGCAATAACGTCGAGGCGCTCGGCGTCGAGTATTATTCCCAGGCGCTCCAGCGGCTGATCGAGGACATCGAGCTTTGCCTCGATGAAGGACTCGGCATCGGCGCGAAATACGGGACCGAACTGGACCTCGACAACCTGCTGCGCATGGACAGCACCGCCCTGATGAAGGTGGTGAAGGAAGGCGCTGGCGTGATGAAGATCGACGAGCAGCGCCATCGCCTCGGCCTGGAGCCGACCGTGGGCGGCAATACGGTCTACCTGCAACAGCAGAATTATTCGCTGGAAGCCTTGGCCAAGCGCGATGCCGGCGACGATCCGTTCGGGAAAGCCTCCGCAACGCCCGAACCGAGCCCGCCAGCGGCAGAAGAGCCAAAGATCGACCCAAGTACTGCGGAACGGCTCTTCGCCGTCAGTGAGGCCGCCTGATGAGCTTTCAAGATGCATTCGACCGTGGGTTTGCCGCGGTCAAGCAGTACGTCGATAAAGCGGTCGCCGACGCAGTTCGCCGGGTTGACGCGATCGAGCAGCGAGGCGTGCCCGTGTCGGTAACGTCGGCGATTATCGACCGCGATGGCGCGCTGGTACTGACCCACTCCGACGGTTCAACCAAGAGTCTGGGTGTGGTCGTCGGTAAGGATGGTGTTGATGCCACGGGCAAGGACGGCCTGGGCTTCGATGATCTGACCGTAGAGCACGATGGCGAGCGCACGATGACGCTGCGCTTCGCCAAGGGCGACACCGTGAAGGAATTCCCGATCACGATGCCGGTGGTGATCGACCGCGGCGTCTGGGTGGAGGCCAAGGCTGAGGGCTATGCCAAGGGTGACGGCGTCACCTGGGCCGGCTCGTTCTGGATCAGCCAGAAGGATGACAACGCCGACAAGCCGGATGGCGGCGACGGCTGGCGTCTTTCGGTGAAGCGCGGCCGCGACGGCAAGCCAGGCAAGGACGGCGAACTGAAGGCGGTTCATCCCGTCAAGGTGGGCTGATGGCCTGGGTTACGGTTGCCCAGGTGAATGGCGCGCTGCGGCTCGATCTGGTCGGTGATGCGCCATTCGCCGACGACGAGCGCACGGCAGACATCACGCTCAAGATCGCCCAGGCCGAGAACATCGTCCTCGATTTCGTACAGCCCAAGCCAGATCCGGCATGGACCGCTGACACCGTACCCGGACGCGTCACGGCCGCCGTCATCATGCTCGTGGGGTATCTGCTCGACGACGAGAGCGAAGCCGCCCAGGCGGCCCTCTCCGGACTTGCTGGAGGCACCCTGAACGCCAAGAACCCCGTGGCGGCGCTGCTCTGGCGTCTCCGCACTCCAACCCTCGCATAGGAGGCCGCCATGGCCATCAAGGTTCGTTTCTCCAAGGACTACGACTTCAAGCCGTCCAGTCAGTCTACCGTCGGCTACAAGGCCGGCTGGGAGGGCCCGGTGACCCAGGCCTGCGCTGATGCTGCTGTTGCGGCAAAGGCGGCCGAGGTGGTCTCCAAGGACGTCGAGCCAGCGAAGGCCGTCAAGGCCAATGGCTGATAGCTTCCGTCGCCGTGGCGCGCTGCGCGAGCGGTTGCACTTCCAGGCCCGTGGCGACGGCAACGACGGCATGGGCGGCGTGATCCCCGGCGCTGGTGCCTTCGCCACTGTTCACACCGTTGCGGCCGGCATGCGCCCCCGCACCGGCGGCGAGGCGGTCACGGCGGCCCGTCTCGGCGGTCGCCAGCCGTACATCGTGACGATACGCTGGGCGAAACACATGCTCGACATCACGACCGCGTGGCAGGTCGTCGATGCGCGCAACGCGAACCGCGTGCTTAACATCGTATCGCCGCCCGCCGATCCAGATGGCGCCAACCACTGGCTGGAGTTCCTCGCCGAAGAGGGGCGCCCGAGCTGATGGCCACCAAGGTGCTTGGGCTCGATCGCCTAAGGAAGAAGCTGAGGCGCTTGCCCGAACTGGCCCGGCAAGAAATCAGCTTGGCGATGGAGAAGAGCGCCGCCGAGATTGTCGATCTCGCAAAATCTCTTGTGGCCGTCGATCACGGCGACCTTCGTGAGAGCATCGGCTGGACTTGGGGTGATGCGCCGAAGGGCTCCATCACCCTCGGACAGGTCAAAGGCCCCGCGACTGGCAACCTGCGCATCACGATCTATGCCGGCGACGATAAGGCCTTCTACGCCCGGTGGGTGGAGTTCGGCACCTCGGCACATGTCAACGGCGGTCTCTATGCCGGATCTGACAATCCCGGCACCCCGGCCCGCCCTTTCTTCTTCCCAAGCTGGCGCGCTGGTCGGAAGCGAGCGAAGGCGCGGGTCACGCGAGCAATCACCAAATCGGCCAAGCGCGCCGCAGCCGGAGGCTGACACATGGACGCCAGCCTCGAACTTCTGACCGCGGCGATCGTGCTCCTCAAGGCTGATGCTGCTGTCGCGGCGCTTGTCGCCGACCGGATCTATGACCGGGTTCCCGAGCGCCAAGAAGGCGGCCCTGCCGTGCCATTCCCATACATTTCGGTCGGGCCCAGCACGTCGGTGCCCGATGACTTCGATTGCGTCGATGGCGAAGAGATCACGGTCCAGTTCGATATTTGGACGAATGGGCCTGACGAGGCTTACGGCTCGACCCAGTGCCGCAAGATTTCTGGCGCCGTCAAAAAGGCGCTCCACGACGTCGACCTGCCTTTGGCGGTCAATGCGTTGGTCTCGCTGCAATGCGAGATGGTGCGCATCATCGACGATCCCAATCCCGCCATTTCGCATGGCGTGGTGCAGTTCACCGCAACGGTGGAAATAGCCTGATCAACCCGGCCGCCATTGGGCGGCCATTTTCTTAGGAGGGCCGCATGGCCAAGCCTGTAACGACCAAAGGCGGCAAGGTCCGTGTGCTTCTCGGCAGCGGCTCTGGGCCGATCGTCTATGCTGCGCCGTGCGGCTTCACGTCGAAGTCGATCACCATCAGCAAGAACCTCGAGGAGGTCAGCATCCCCGACTGCGACGATCCCGATAAGGTCGACTGGATCGGCCGCGACGCCACCTCGCTCAGCATGTCGGTCACGGGCGAAGGCGTTCTGGCCCAGGCCAGCGTCGAAACGTGGATGGATGCCGTCGAAAGCGTGGACAGCGTGCCGGTGAAGATCGAGATGGAATTCCCCACCACCACATGGACCTGGACCGGCTATATGCAGGTCGAGAGCGCAGAGATGGGCGGCGCCAACGGCGGCCGAGTCACCAACAATGTCTCGATGCAGTCCGACGGCGAAATGGTCCGGACTTCGGCCGCGACCGTCTGATGGGGCGAGACGCATCCATCACCCTGCCTTGGGCAGACGGGGACTACAGATTCCGTTTGGCCTGGGGCGAATTGATCGAGCTGCAGGAGCAGTGCGACGCCGGCCCCATGGTGATCCTGCATCGGCTGATCGACGGCCAATGGAAGGTGCAGGACATCTCCCAGATCATGCGCCTGGGGCTGATCGGCGGCGGCACGGCGCCTGAAAAGGCACTGAAACTGATCCGCGATTATGTCGAGAGCCGGCCACCACTGGAAAACGTCATGATGGCTCGCGGCATTCTGGGCATTGCGTTGCAAGGAGCGCCCGATGAAGAACCGGGGGAAGTCGAGGGGGAGGCGAAGGACAAAAGCTCGATGACCTCCCCCACGGAAAATTCCGAATAGCCTCGATCTACGGGCAAGGCGCCGCAATGGGGTTCACGCCCCAGCAAGTCAACACCATGAGCATGTGGCAGTTCTTCTCGGCGCTGAACGGCTTCATCGCCGCGAACACGCCCAAGGAAGGCAACAAGCTCTCGACGAGTGAGGCCGACGAGCTGTTCGACTGGATCGATCGGGACGGTGGCGGGGCGCGAGTGCTGACGACCCAGACTTACTGGTGGGAAGACGACGATCCAGTACCCAATGGTCTGGTCACCTTCGCCACAAACTAATCCTCGAAGAAGTCTTCTTCCTGCCGACGCCTCGCCCTGGGCTTCCAACCACGTGGCGGATTCCGTTTAGTGACGGACCCGCACGAGGGGCAGCGATACTTGTTTGCCGCATTATTCATAGCGATCAAGATCCAGATGATGCCCCAAAGGCCACCCGTGAAAATTGTCAGCACCAGGTGGATCAAGTGATTAGTCGCGGGTTTCTCCGCGAGAACCATCCGATCGTCTTCGGGGCAATAGCGCCTCGATTGTTCTAAAGCCATCCGAGCCTCCAGCTTGGAGCGAAATCTGTAGGTCATTATGGCGACTGATGTCGAGCGTCTGGTTGTCTCCCTCGATGCGACCATCGTCAAATATGAGCGCGCCATGCAGCGGGCTCTTGGGCAGACCAATACGACCGCAAAACGCATTGAGGATCGGTTCGCGAAAACTCAGGTTAGGGTCGGCCAGAGCTTCATGAATGCGGGGGCGCTTATCGGCAAAGCGTTCGCAGGCGCCGCCGCCCTTCGCGGTGCGCAGCTATTAATCGACAGTTCAACTCGTGTACAAAACAGCCTGAAAGTGGCCGGGTTGGAGGGGGAAAGCCTCTCGAAAGTGTACGATAGCCTGTTTGCCAGCGCGCAACGAAATGCCGCTCCAATTGAGGCATTGGCCCAACTCTATGGGCGGGCGACGCTCTCGCAAAAAGACCTGAAAGCATCCTCCGCTGATCTGCTGAGGTTCACCGAGAACGTGTCAGTAGCGCTGCGCGTGAATGGCGCGTCAGCCGAGCAATCGTCAGGTGCGCTGCTGCAATTATCGCAGTTGCTCAGTTCAGGCACGGTGCGCGCCGAAGAATTCAACTCTGTCCAGGAGGGTGCTCTGCCAATCCTCCAAGCCGTCGCGGCTGGACTTAAGGAGGCCGGCGGCTCGGTTTCCAAACTGCGCGCCTTAGTGATCGACGGAAAACTATCCTCAGCAGCGTTCTTTGCCGCTTTTGAGGCTGGTTCCGGCATTTTGACGGAGAAGGTGGCCGGCGCTGAGCTAACAGTTTCGCAAGCGTTCATTCGGTTGCAGAACGTTCTGATAGATGCAGCAGGCAAATTCAACGATTCCACAGAGTCCGGACAGAGATTTGCTGGATTGCTCGACCTAGTCGGACGCAAGATCGAAGAGATCGCGAACAGCCCCTCGTTTGACAAGTTGCTGAGCGACTTCTTCGAAGAAGGGGCCAAGCGGTTCGCCGGCGATGCCCGCGACATCGAGCGCATCGCCGGCGCCATCGCCGCGGTGAAAGATGCGATGACTGACCTCAATGCGGAGGCCAACATCGCCGCTTCGCGAGCAGGCACAGCGCAAGAGGCTCTAGAAGGGTTTGCCCGTGCCAACGCCGGTGTTTTCTCATCGGAAGTGGCCGCGGCCTTTAACGACCTGATTTCGCAGTTGGCCGCCGGTCGCGGCAACGCTGAGACGGCAAAAGCCGCCATCATGGCTATGGGCACTGCCGACCCGAAGTTTGACCGCGTGATTGGCAACGTGTCGATTCTTGTCAACACGTTCATCGCCCTTCGAGACGCTGCTAATGACGCCCTGCTCGCCACCAATGGGGCTGCGCTTCCCAATACTCAGCCAACCTTCGCTGGTCAGGAAGGCAGGGGCGCCAAGAGGCTTCCCCCACCGACTGGCGGACAGAAATCAATTGAAGACTACCCCGTTGCGGGTGGCGCAAAAGGCAAGAAGACACCTGGTCAAAACTTTAAGGATGATCTCGACGAGCAGGCACGCCGCACGACTCAACTGCGTGAGGAGACCGCTGCACAGGCCGCACTCAACCCCTTGGTCAATGACTACGGGTTTGCGCTCACCAAGCTGCACACCCAGCAGCAGCTGGAAAACGATGCCACGAAGGCTGGGCTCGCCCTGACCCCAGACCGTAAGGCCGCTATCGCCGAGCTTGCGCTTGGATACGCTAATGCGACGGTCGAGGCGGCCAAGCTGGCCGAAGCCCAGGACAACGTAAAACAGTCCATGCAGGATTGGTTCGACACCGGCCGCAGCGCCGCGCGTGGCTTCATCGACGACCTCGTCGAGGGCAAGTCTGCGGCCGAGGCGCTGGGGAATGTATTCAACCAGCTCGGCAGTAAGCTGATCGATCTCGGCCTCAGCGGGCTGTTCGGTACTGGGCAGGGCTCCAGCCCGTTCGGATTGATCGGCAAGGCGCTGGGCTTCGCGGACGGCGGCTATACCGGCCCCGGTGGCAGGAACCAGCCTGCCGGCGTGGTGCACAAAGGGGAAGTGGTCTGGTCGCAGCGCGATGTCGCTCGGCATGGCGGAGCTGCTGCGGTCGATGCAATGCGTCGGCTACCGGGCTTTGCGGATGGCGGCGTTGTCGGGAAGATGCCAGCGTTGCCCAAGATGCCTACGATATCGACGGCAGGAGCCGGCGCGATGTCCTTTCCATTCGCCCCGGTTATCAGCATGCCGGGCGCGAACCCGGCAGCAATCGACCGCATGGCGGTGGTGCTGGCCAAGCAGCAATCCGAGTTCGAAGGCAGGGTGAAGCAGATCGTGCGCACCCAAGGCCGGAAGTGGAAGTGAGCTTATGGCCCTGACCGAACCGCTGGACCTGCTCACCGGGTTTCCGGGCTGGTCGACCGACTTCGCGCTGATGGCGCGCCAGGAGCAATCCCGGCATGCTTCCGGCCGCACGCGGGTGAAAGACTTTGGCCAGCCGATCTGGCGCGGCCAATGGCAGAGCAAGACCCTGTCATCGAATACGCTGGACGCTTTGCGGGCGCGCATCGAGCAAGCCATGATCAGCCAGATGACGTTCACGGCTTACCAGTCGAGCCGCTGCCGTCCGATCAAGCATCCCGGTGCCGGCCTGCTGCCCGCTGGCACGCTCAATGCCATCGGCGACGACGATCAGACCGTGCGTGTTGCAGGGCTGGCGGGGATCAGCCTCTCGATCGGCGACATGATGCGCATCGGCTCCAGCCTGTATCGCATGCAGGAGGCCGCCAGCGGCAATCCGACCGGCGTCTTCACAATCGCGCCCCACCTATGGCCGGGCACCGTCACAGGCCAGCCGGTGATTATCAGCAAACCCTGGTGCCTGATGACCATCGATCCCGGCTCGCTGTCCGCCTCGGCCGATCCCCGGACGGGGCGTGGCAGCATCTCGTTCAGCGCGACTGAATCGCGAGGATAGAATTCAATGAAATCCTATTCTGCCAACACCGTGACCGCCCTGGCGGCCCGGCGATTGCTGCCGCGCGACTTTCTCTGGATCGTGGCGCGAGACCGCGTGACCGGAGAAACTGTCAATGTCGGGTTTTGGTCGGACCTCGCCAATGTCAGTGCGCTCGTGATCGACCCCGAAACGGGCGCTGCGGTGTCTCGTGACTTCTATGGCTCTGGCTCGCTGATCCAGATCAGCGACATTCCCTCAATCGTCGGGGTGAGTGTCGAACGCGTCACCGTCACCATGTCGCAACTGCATGAGAAGGTCCAGGAGGCCATTCGCCTCTATGACTGCAAGCAGGCGCGCATCGAGGTTCACACCGGCCTGCTCGATCCCGATAGCCGCAAGCTGGTCGATCCGGCCGAGCCGATTTTTGTTGGCTTCATCGACCAGATCGAAATCCGCACGCCGACCGAGAACGAAGATGGCGCGGCCATCCTGACATGCGCCAGCGGCACCCAGGAGCTGCTGCGCTCCAACCCTGCCACCCGCAGCCATGCCGATCAGCAGGTTCGCGCGCCCGGTGATGACTTCTTCCGGGACGCGGCGGTATGCGGCGACTGGGATCACTATTGGGGCGCAGTCGGCCAGAACAAGGTCGAGACAGCTAAGCCCAAGGGCCTGTTCGGCTGGGGAGGTTTTCTTGGCATCTTCTGATGTGCGGCTGGCCAAGCCCGAAGATCGGATCCGCGTGATCTCACTCAGTTTCGATGCGCACTTAGCGGGCGAGTTGCCATGGACCTTCAGCGCGCCGCACGCCGATGCGCTATTCAGGCAGGCACTGGCAATGCCGGATCGGACCTGCATCGTCTTCGCTCCTGGCGGCAGCGTGCAGGGGTTCCTGCTCGCCTATGTGGCGCCGTCGCCGATGGCCGATATCTCATTTGCGCGCGACTTCGGCTGGTGGATCGACCCTAAACACCGCGGCCTCGCCGCTTCCGACATGCTCGATGCTTTCGAGGTGTGGGCAGACAGCCGCAATGCCACATTCGCCGGCATGGCCGCGATGGAAGCCAATCCCCGAGCCGGCCGCATTTATGAGCGGCGCGGCTACATCAAAACCGAGACGCACTACCTGAAGCGCCTCGCGAGCGCCTAGCCAAGAGGCTCCCGTCACATGCCAGTCTTCTCCTCAATCGGCGCTGCCATCTTCGGCGCCGGGACGTTCCTCGCTGGGCTGACGGCGGCCGGGCTTCAGGTGGCCACTGGCATCGCCTTCAGCCTACTCAGCAAGTCCATGCAGGGCGAGCCGGAGCCAGCCAAGTTTGGCGTCCAAGGCAAGCTGCAGGCGGGCGAGGACGTGCCGCGTTCGATCAACCTGGGCTGGAACTGCACCGCCGGCTCACTGGCCTGGCACGGCACCTTCGGCGCCGGCGGCACGATGTCGGCGCGCGTGATAGCGATCGGCGATCTGCCCGTCCGCGAACTGCTCTACCCAATCGTCGATGGCGTTGATTGCACCCTGCTAAAAGGCGAGGCCAATGCCAGCTATGGCTGGCCCGTCGCTGAGTATCGCAAGGGTGGCCGGGATTATCTCTGGTTCAAGTTCTATGACGGCACCCAGACTGCTGCCGATCCGCTGCTTGTCGCCACCTTTGGCAGCGATCCATCCCGGCCATATGGAGCCGCGCGTGTCGGCCGTGGCATTCCCTATGTGGTGGCGTTCGCTCGGGCGCCAGAGCGCAATGACGAGGGCGACAAGCCGCTGTTTCAGGGCATCCCGGACTTCAAGTTCGTTACTAACGGGGTGCGCTGGTACGACGTATCGAAGGACAGCACGGCCGGCGGCGCTGGCGCGCACCGGTGGGACAATCCTGCGACCTGGGGCGGCGATGGCGACTTCCTGCCGATTGTGCACCTCTACAATGTCCTTCGGGGCGTCCGGTACGCCGGGCAATGGCTGTACGGTATGCAGGGCACCACAGCCGCGCGCCTGCCGTCCGCATCGTGGATAGCTGGCATCGCGGCCGCGCGGGCCACGATCTCCGGTCCCGGCGGTATGGAGCCGACCTATCGCGCCGGCGGCGAAGTGCAGGTCGGCGCCCAGGTTGCGACGACGGTCGAGGCCCTGTTGACCGCGGCGAACGCGCGACTGGTCGAAAGCGGCAGCGCGTACAAGATATTCGTCGGCCCACCGGGTGCCCCGGTGATGGCCTTCACTGACGGCGATATTCTCTCCACCGAAGAACAGAGCTTCAGCCCGTTCCTCGGCCTCGCGGATACGGTGAATGGCGTCGATGCTACCTATCCGAACCCCGCCGAGGGTTGGAACGCCAAGAAGGCGCCGCCGCTGCTGCGCCCCGACCTTGAGCCGCTGGCGGGCAACCGCCGGCTGATGGCATCGGTCTCGCTTGACCTGGTGCCCTATGCCGGGCAGGCGCAGCGCCTGATGCTTTGGTCTCTGCTCGAGGCGCTGCGCGCGCGCCGGCACACGTTCGTGCTGGGGCCGGAGTTCCGCCAGATCGAGGCCGGCGACGTGGTGCGTTGGACCTCTGCGCGCAACGGCTATGTCGATAAGCTCTTCCGCGTTGACGGGCTGGTCTACAAATCCAACCTCGACGTGATCGTGGATCTGACCGAAGTTGACCCGTCCGACTATGCCTGGGATCAAGAGGCAGACTACACGCCCGTCATTGACGGCCCGCTACAACTGGTTGGGCCTAAGCCAATGCCCATGCAGGGCTGGCAGGTGTTCCCCGCTGTGGTGGTCGACGAAGACGGCGCGAGCAGGCGCCCAACGATCGAAGTGCGATCGGCTTCTGGCGTTCCGGGTGTCGAGCGCGTTCGCGTACAGGTACGGGTAGGCGCTGATGATGGTCCGCTGATATTCGACAGCGACTCCCAGCCCTATGCAGACCCTTGGCGCTGGATGCTGCAGGGGCAGTTTCCGCCGAATGTGCTCTGTTTTGTGCGCGGCATCTTCGTCGGGCCTCCGGCTGCAGAATGGAGTGGCTGGCTTGCCGTCACCACGCCGAACGTCAAGCTTGGCGCCAGCGATATCGCCCTCGACCTGTCCAATCTCGCGCAGGACGTTCTCAACCAGATGGGTATCAAGCCCCGCCAGTTGATCGAACAGTTCAAGCAGCTCGGCACATTGCTCGAGGAGGTCGACCGCGAGAACTACACCAAGCGGGAAACCCTGTTCCGCGAAATCACGGTGCAGCTCGAAGGGCTGGAGGCCAGCTTCACCGAGGTGATCGAGGTCGCCCTGGGGCCGGGCGGGGCGATCGCGCAGAAGCTGGAAAGCCTGTATGCGGCCATGGGTGGGAATGACGCTGCGGTCAACGTTCGCTGGAAGGTGGAAGCCGGCCCAGCCGGTTACTCGGCGCGATATGTCCTACAAGCTGCGGTCAATGACGGTGTTTTCCGGGCGGCGACGTTCTTCCTCGATGTGCCGATTGATCCGCTACAGCCCACGCGGATCGGCATGATGGCTGGCCAGGTGGTCAACTATACGTCGGCCGGCGTGCCGATCGTCATGCTGGACGAAAACGGGGTGCAGCAATCGACGAACGGGGCCGTGATGATCAATTGGGTCACAGGCGCAGTAAGGATTGCAACGTCATGAGCGACGACGTGCTGATGTTTGACCCCATCACCGCGCGCATCGCGCTCTACACCGAGCCGACGCTGGCGGGCGATCCGTTCGACCCGAACTCGGCGCGCAATGCGCCGTTGAACAGTCCTGCGGCTAACCTGCCGAGCCTCTACTACCACTCTGATTACGACCCGATGGAGGTCGCGGTCGGACCGACCGACGTGCTGATCACCCACACGGCGATCCCGGCCGGTTCCGGCGCGCCGGATGCCGCCACGATCAACAGCCAACTGGTCTATGGGGGATACACGCAAGATCGCTCCCTGCTGGCTCACGGCTTGCCTTACGTCCCGGACTTTCTCGTGGTGGTGGGCACACAGACGCTGCATCCGGGCTACCCGGTGCAGTACAACGCCTTGGACGGCCGTGCCCGATGCGTCACAGCTTATGCGACGGCGACCGAGATCAGGATTTATGAGACCGGCATCCAGACCTCGAGCGTTCTGGCGGCGGTCAATGTCACCTACACGGTCATCGTCCTGAAGCGACCGCCGGCGCCAGTCGGCAGTGTGCTGTTCGAGTTCGACCCGGTCACCGGGATCACCACCATGGCACGGGGTAAGTTCAGCTCCAACCGACGCTACCTGCAGATCGTCGCCGGGGGCTCGCCGTTCGGCTTCCCGCTTGGCCGGACGATCGATCTCGCCAACGGCACGTTCCGCTCGGTGCAGCCCGATGGGACGATCCGCGACGTGGTGCCGGCAGCCTTCAAGTTATCGTTCGGATTTGGCGGGCCGAACTTCGGGCCGGCGGGCAACTACAATGGATCGTTTACAGGCGATCCACAAATTCAGGTGCAGGCGCCGTGAACGGCTTCAGCATCGAGGGTGGTCGCATCGTCATCGACTATGGCTCCCGCCGCGTAGCGACCACGGGCGGCACCCTGCTGCAGTTCCTGACCGGGGCGCAGTCGTTCAGCACCAGCATCGGCTTTCCCGACGCCAATAAGGTGCCACTCTATCAGTGGCTCGGGACCATTCAGCGCGCGGTCGGCGATAACTTCCTCGCGCATCGGGAGGCTCGGCCTCTGGTTGGCGCCAGGCCGCAGGAATGGGGCAACACCATTATATTGGGGGCGGCGCCCGCCGGTGCCGATCTCTTCATCGGGCAGGCCACGCTGGTCCGGACTGCTGCGCCCTCGCACACCTGGCTTGGAACGCCGATCGCTCCAGTGATCCCACAAGGCGTGGCCATTCAGCTGACGGGATCGATGCTGGTGGAAATGACAGTCGGCATCACGCGGGGGCTCACGGTCGATATCGTTGGCGGCAACCTGGTCGCCTTGCTGCAACATTCCGTGGGGCCAGCGGCGGGGAATTTCACCACGTCTGGTGAAGTGCCGCTGGACTATCCGTCGGTGTCCAGCTCGCCGGGCAACCTACACCAGGGGGCCGAGAACAATGCGCCAAGCGGGGCGGCGATTCCGGTTTGGTGGAGCAGTCTGGTTCAGGGCACTCAATCGTTCAGCGGCAGCATCAGCGGCGGCCCGAATGCCCGCGCCTATGCCAATGCCTCGCGGTATGGCGGTTCGGCGCAGGTCGGTTATTCCGACCCCACCAATTACGCGTCCACCTACTCGCTGGTGGTCAACGGCCGCTTCGGGCGGCGCAGTTAGTTTCCTCTTTTCAGCAGGTTCCCTCATGACCCTTCCGACTTGGTACGACACCGGGACAGCCTCGGTGGCGAACGGCTCCGCGACCGTGACGGGCGCCGGCACGCTATGGGGCAGTGATGCCATCATGGCCGGCGATCTGTTCTGCGACCTGGCGCAGCCCCTTGTGCCGCCGCAGCGCGTTGCCAGCGTTGAAGCCAACGGGACCTTGACGCTCGCTGCCCCATGGCCGGGAACTGCGCTCACTGCCGATGCCTACGAGATCCGCTATGTCGGCATTATCGAGCGCAGCACGGCTCAAACAAGGCTCGTGCTCGAACAGCTCGGACAGGTGAGTGCATACTTCGATATCCAGGTCGATGATACCGCTGCTCGGCTCGCGCTCGAAAGCGCAGATAACCCGCTGCGGTCAAACTACCGCGTGCTGGTTTCCAATATTGGCGACGGCAGCTCGGCGATCTATTCCAAAGCATCCGGCGCTTATGGAAACTGGACGGACCCGGCACCGTATTCAGGGCCAAAAGGCGACGAAGGCGATCCAGGTCCCCAGGGTAGCCGCGGCTTAACCTGGCGGGGGAACTATAATCCCGTCACCACTTATGCAGTAGATGATGGCGTTCAGGATAATGGTTCGTCCTGGCGCGCTCTGATCCCGAGCACCGGCAACGCGCCCCCCACTCTCCCCACAATCAGCAATGCCTGGTGGCAACTCGTCGCGCGCAAGGGGACGGACGGCACGGGAACCGGCGATGTGGTGGGGCCAGCCGTCGCGGTAGATGGGCGGCTTGCCGCTGCAGATGGCACCACCGGCAAGCTGATCAAGTTTCTGACCACTGCGCAGGCCACAGCGGCACTGGACGCTATGGTGGGGGATGCTGGATCGGGTGGAACGAAGGGGTTGGTTCCGGCGCCCGCTGCGGGGGAAGCGGCGGCGCTCAAGTTCCTTAGGGCGGACGGCACATGGGCTGCCATATCCCTTGCAGAACTCGAATTGACTGTCTCCCAGCTCGCCCTGCAGGTGGCGGATAACGCAAATTTGGCGCTATTTCTCGGCCCTGCAGGCAACCGAGTGGCCGACACGTTCGATGCTCTTACATATGTCGATGTCGCCGGTGCGACCAACCTCGATACCAGCGCCACTGGGCTGCTGAAAGCCACTGCCAGCCAGTCGCAAATAGCACAGGCAACAGGCACCGCCATCGGCGATATGACGTTCCAGGGGGGGCTTGCTGGCGCTTTTAATAGTGTCACCGCCGACGCGTATACGGCTTCAGCGCGCGGACCATCGAGCAGTGGTCGCGGCCATTTGGGCAAGGACTGGGGTTCTGGGAACACGCGTACCTTGACGGGCTTTAAGGTTTGGTCTCCCACCAATGTTGTTGGGTTTGAGGCCGTCGGAGCTACGGTCACCATCAGGCTCAAGGGCTCTAATTCGGCCCCGACCGCGTGGGATGGCAGTGGTTATGGCGGCACTATCCTATATACGACTGCTTCAGTTGCTGCCGCTGTGGGTTCAAATACACTTCATTCCATCCTGACAGGAGTGACCCCCGGAGCCTATCGCTATAACTGGATTGAAGTAATCTCTGGCGGTGCCAATGAGGCCTATGTGGCAGAGGCGCAGTTTTTCGACTCCAGCGCCCCTAACAATCTAACTGTTCGATCTGCCAGTTTTACTGCTGCTAGCGTTCCGACCAAGATGAAAGCATTGATCCGCGTCAGAGAAGTTGACGCGGCTGCTGCGGGAACCGATTACACGCTTGAATGCAGCCGCGATGGCGGCACGACCTGGTCGACGATGACGCTGACGGAGCTATTCACCTCGCCGTCGCCCACAGCAGGCATTCGCGTGGTGGAGGCGGCCGAAACCAGCGTCTCCAGCCAGCCCTCCGGCACGGCCCCGCGCTGGCGCTTCAAGACCCTAAACAACAAGAACGTCGAGTTGCATGACGTTTACATTTATTGGAGCTGACGATCATGGCCGACGGATATCTGCGCGACCCCCAGACCCTGGCGATCAACCCATCTCTCGCGATTAAAGCGGAGTGCCGCCGGCGCATCCTCGGCATCATGTCCGAGGACGAGCAGCGCAACACCCTGGCCACCGGTCAAGCGGCGATGATGGAATACGGCACAGATCCGGCCGCTTGGCCGCCACAGTTGCAGCAGCGTCAGGGCGTCGCCATGGCTGCCTGGGTTGAGATCGAGCGGCTGCGGTCTCGGTCAAACGAGATCGAGGCCATGGAGCCGCTGCCGCCCGATGTCAGTGATGCTGCGCTTTGGGCCGTCGAGGGCGGCTAGAACCCCAGACAAGCAGTCTTGAAATCAAGTCCGACGCCTCATAGTTTGAGCCCATGCAAAACCTCATTGACAGCCTCGCAGGCGACCTTGAAGCGGCACAAGCCGTGAAGTCCTCCCACTGGAAATACCACGCAGAAAAAGGCGATGGCTTCGGGGTGCTTAAGCAGTCCGGAGGGATGGCGGGGGCGTGGCATTGGGCGGCTCAGCGGGGATTGTATTTCGGCCAACGGGACATTTTCTCGACCGAGGAATACAACCAAATGCGCGACTGGTGCCAAGCGCAGGGCCGGGTACTGAACCAAAACAGCCTGCTCCACGTCTTCGCAATCCGATTTTTGCATCAACGCCTGTCACCGGTGCCGATAACCTGCGTGGTTGGGGACGGACAGGCAAACTTTGCGGGCCTCTGGCTGCGAATGTCCTTGCCGACACAGAAACTCATCTCGATCAACTTGCCAGAGGTTCTTATTGCCGACGTTTCGCCACTCGTGCGGTCTGGTGTGGTCAGCGCTGAACAAATGGCCGTTGCCAAGACACGCGATGAATTGGACGCGGCCCTGCGGAACGATGCGATTCAGCTGGTAATGGTCTCGGCCAACCGGGCGGAAATTGTAAAGGATGCAGGCATCGGACTTTTCGTGAACATCGCGTCGTTTCAGGAGATGACGCAGCAAATCGTGGACCAATATTTTGAGATCGTAAAGTCTAACCGGGCTTGGCTGTATTGCTGCAACCGGGAAGAAAAGACGCTCTACGGCGGCGAGCGGATCGAGTTTAAAAATTACGCCTGGGGTGACGGAGCCCAAGACGTGTTCGAGGAATGCCCTTGGTATACGTCCTACTATAGCTCGCGACCGCCGTTCTTGGCGAAATTCGACGGCAAGACACTGCACGCCTTGGTCAAATACGCCTAATCCCGAACAAAAAGCTTTGGCTTGCGCGTGATGGTAATCAGGTGGTGGTCATCGCCCACCAAGCCAACCGCTATCGCTAAGAAAGCGCCGCCCACGACAACGAGACTGCCGCCTACGAGCATAATAGCACCGCCAACCAAGGCGAAGGGCGCGGCCAGAACCGACTTTAAAATGGTCATTGTGCTTCGTCCTCGATGTCCAGAATACGGATCAGTTGGCCTGGATTGCCCGCATAAAGAGCCCCGGCCGGTATGTTGCCTGTAACCACGCTGCCAGCGCCGATGACGGCGTTTTCGCCAATGTCGCACGGACCGACCACGATTGCGCCACTAGCGACCCACGCGCCGTAGCGGATGATGATGTCGCGCCCTTCGGTCGGTATGTTGCGATGCCGCCCCTGTCGGCTTTTCCTCATCGGGTGCTTTCCGGTTAGCAGCATCACGCCATGACCCAAGAACGCATCATCATCAATCGTCACAGTCCCTGACCGCAGGTTTATGATCGCATCGACCAACTGTACGTTTCGACCTATTTTCAGCCGTCCCGCGTCGCCCCAGATCAATGGGGTTCGTGCGAGGTAAGGGCGCAGGTGTTTCGCAAGGCCACCCAACAAGCGGTCCTTGTAGACTGAGAGACGGAAGAATTTATGCATTCGTCCCTTTAAGCAGATTTCGCCCCGGCCAGTCCACTCAATCCAGCAGTCCGAGCGCCACCCGGGCGATCTCCTGCCGCTCCGCCTCGGTATATTTCCCGTCCAGATGCCGGATCAAATTGAACCGAGCCCCCCGCTTGGCATAGGCCTCGTCTGACAGGTTGCCCCTGTTCAACGTGTGCCAGGTCTCGATCGCCTCTTTCAGAAAATCGGCTTCGTCCTCGTAGACCAGTATGAGCCGTCCAGCCACGTCATCACCTCGCTGATTGAGCGAGGACAACGCACCAACATCAATGGAGTTACCCATGACTCGCACAGTCAACGCGGAGACGCTTGCGCTTGCCAAACAGTGGGAGGGATTCCGCGCAACCGCGTACCCCGATCCCGGATCTCGCGACGGAACGCCCTGGACGATCGGGTATGGCCAAACGGTCATCGCCGGCCGCGCTGTGCGCAAGGGCGATACGATCAAGGAGCCGGAAGCCGAAAGGCTACTGATTATGCGGCTCCGCGAAACCGCCGCAAAAGTGGAAGCCCTCATCAAGGTGCCAGTGACGGATAACCAGTTCGGCGCGCTGGTACTTTTCGCCGACAACGTTGGGATGGGCGGGCAGAAGCCCGGCTTTTCCAACTCGACGCTGCTCAAGAAACTGAACGCAGGCGACTATGCCGCTGTGCCTGCCCAGCTCGCTCGCTGGAACAAGAATGATGGCAAGGTCATGGACGGCCT
The DNA here is from genome assembly GCF_040546795.1 of Devosia sp. UYZn731. Lineage (NCBI taxonomy): Bacteria > Pseudomonadati > Pseudomonadota > Alphaproteobacteria > Hyphomicrobiales > Devosiaceae > Devosia > Devosia sp. UYZn731. The sequence continues at coordinate 79,244 of NZ_JBEPOL010000007.1, read as the reverse complement.
GGTGAACCGCCGAGCCGCCGAAGCGGGCCTTTGGGCCAAGGGCGCATTTGTGTCGACCAGCACCGTCGACGCCACTGCCCAGGCGCCGAAGTGGGCAACCCCCGAAACCATCGCGGCCGGCGGCGGGCTGCTGACTGGCGCTGCTGGTATCGCCAGCGGCAACGGCCCGGTTCAGTGGGCCTTGGGCGTCGTGTTCGTCATTGCCGCGCTGGTGATCGCCTTCACCTTCGTCTCCAAGAGGGTGAACCCGAAATGATGGACTGGGTTTGGAATTTCGCCTTCGGCATCGTCCCGGCCTGGGTGTGGGTCATCATCGCCGGGCTGTTGCTCGGGTGGGCATGGAAAACCTTCGGGTGGCAGGGGATAGCCGGGGCAGGGCTGGCCATCCTGACACTGGGCGCCTACCGGCAAGGCTGGCGCGACCATGGCGCTGGCAAGCCTCCTGCGGTCCCCATCGAGGACTACGAGGAGCACCTTGCGCCACCTCCGCGGCGCAAGCGCAACCCATGGTCCATCCAAGACATCCTTCGGGGAAGGAACGAGTGATGCTGTACCGCGAAGCCTCGCAGGCCGGACCGGGCCTATGGATACGCATCCAGCACCGGTTCGGCCCGCGCATGACCGAATGGATGCTGGCCACCGTCACCGCCCTATGGGGCGCCGTGCTGGTGATGAACCCCAATATATTCGACCAGCCGGCATGGTCGGGTTTCCGCGCCATCTTCCGTGATGAGGCGGTCGTCGGCTGGATCATGGTCGGCCTGGGCTTCCTTCGGATCGGGGGTCTGATCGTCAACGGCGCCCGCAAGAACGTAACGCCGTGGATCCGCTCAGTATCGGCGAGCCTGGGCTGCTGCCTCTTCGTCGGCATCACCTATTGCTATTGGCAGTCCGGCATCGTCTCGACGTGGTTGGCCATATACCCGGTATTCGCTGTGGTGGAGCTTCTGAACGTCTATCGCGCCGCCCACGACGCCGGAGAAAGCCATGCTCCCCACTGATTTGCCGCCCGTCGCACTGATAGCCTTGGGCGTCACCCTGGCGATAATATTTGCCATCAATCGATTTGGTTTCATGCAGGGCAGGGCGGGCGCTCCAGCCGCAAGCGCGGGCGCTGCACAGGTTGCCGCGGTTATTGTCGACCCTACGGCCCTGAACCATGCCACGGCCGCTGTAGAAGGCCTGACGATGGCGGTGACAGAAAGCAACGTCATTGCCCGCCAGCATGCCCGCGCCACCGATCGGCTTGCCGAGCAGGTGGAGAGCCTGGGGGAGGGCGTGGACCGACTGCGGGACGAGGTGATCCGCTCGGCGGCGAAAATGAAGTGAATTCATGCTGCGTTAAGGCGCACGTCGACATTGTTAGCGCACCCCGTCGGTTGTTATCACACCCTTCCCACGGACGCCCTCAGTCGCTCGAGCGGCTGGGGGCTATTTTTGCGTTGAGGAGATGCCCTATTTCCCGGTGTAGCAGGCCAGTTCCATATCGTTGCGGAACTCGGTAACCGACTTGGCCTTGTTCGACTCCACGGACATTTGCGGCCGTCCGTAAGCTTCCTTGACGCCGGTGTGGCAGTCTCGGCGGCTGCGTGTCCGACGAAGCTGAACATCACGACGGCGGCAAATACTATTCTCATACGATCCTCCCCAAGTTTGGGGGCCACTGTTGCGCATGCCGGCGGACCTAGCAAGCTCCTGCTCCGCCCAAAAATGTTGCGTTTCATGTCGCGTCGACTCGCCCTGCCCTGTTCAGACTGAGTGAAAATGCGTGGAATTTCAACGCAACATGAATGCGACATGGCCACCCTACTTGCGAAGGGTGGCCACTGTATAAGCCGCTGATTTACATCAGTAATTTTTGGTAGCGAAGCCCAGATTTGAACTGGGGACACACGGATTATGATTCCGCTGCTCTAACCAACTGAGCTACTCCGCTCCAGGAACCTGTTTCGGCAAGCCGAACGGTCGAGCGCCTAGAGTGCGCGCCGACTTCTTAAATTTGTGATGCAGCACTGTCAAGCGCAAGGCGTGGCCTGTTCAATTGTTTAAGGTATGCCAGTGATCACGCACGAGGGCTAGGTCCTGCTCAAATTTTGCCTGCTCCGCAGCAGCCAGGTTTCGATCCGGGATGCGCAGCAGGTAGGAGGGGTGGTTGGTGACGAACAGGACTGTGCCATCGTCCATGGCGATCGGCACGCCGCGCAGCTTGGATATTGTCGCGGCCTTGCCCAGAAGGCTGGTTGCGGCTGTGGCGCCGAGGGCCACGATCACCTTGGGTTTGACGAAGGCCCGCTCCAGATTAAGCCAGAATTTACAGGCAGTTACCTCCCCTGCGTCCGGGCGCTGGTGAATGCGCCTCTTGCCGCGCGGCTCGAATTTGAAGTGTTTGACGGCGTTGGTGACGTAGACACGGGAGCGGTCGATACCGACTTTCTCCACCGCCGCATCGAACACTTTACCGGCCGGGCCGATGAAGGGTTTGCCGGCCAGATCCTCCTGGTCGCCCGGCTGTTCGCCGACGAACATAATGTCGGCATTCTCGGGGCCTTCGCCAAACACCGCCTGCGTGGCGTGCTCATACAGTGGACAGCGCTGGCAGCCTTGCACTGCGGCACGGGCGTCGGCGAGATTGGAGATTTCGGATTGCGCTTCTGTATCAATAACTTGCCGCTCAGCGCGTTTGAGGTGGTGCGATGGAGGCTGGCTGGCTGTGCGTTCGATCATGGCTTGCTCCGCTTGTCTGGCGCCCCGGATCAGAGGGGTAATGAGCACGGCTTCGGGCAGGTTGCGCCAGTATTTGACCGCCATTTCCGATTTCATCATCGCCACCTTGAGACGGGCGGGGTTGAAGATGGAGGCGAAGTAGGTTTTCCAATCCTCCTCGACGGCATCATCGGGCGGCACATCCGCCTTGGTGCCACCGTCGCCGAAGGCCAGGGATTCGCCATCCCAATAGGCGGAACGATAGGGGGTGACGATGGCCCACATCATACCGGTGAAGCGGCGCTCGAAAAATGGCGCAGTCATTTCAAGCACATAGTGATCAGGCTCGAACCAGGCGGCGAACCGTTCGAGGCCTGAATCATCGACAATCGACTTGAACCGAATGAAGGCTTTCATCTTGTGGCTTTCGCGCCGGACGGCACTTTCCATCCGGGTCAGCCGGACGATATCGGGGTGCGAGGCGACCTCGATAATGCCGCGGTCGGCTTGCAGCTGCCAAAGCAGACGGTAAAGCAGGTCAAATCGCTCTGGATCGGAGTGACATACTGCAGTGCGTGCCAGCGCCATGAAGGCTGGCGGGACGGCGCCGACGGGGTGATTTTTAGCAGCATGCTGGATTTCTTGTTCGGTCTGCTCGAACAGGCCGGGCTCGGACTTCGGATCGCGCCAGATCACCGCTTCGGGCGGCACCCCTCCACGCAACAATTCACGCGCCTGGCCACGCCATTCGTCAAAATCGTTCAGCGATTGCAGGATGACGGTTCGCATCAGAACAGGCTCAACTGTTCCGGCTGCGGTTCGAGCTTGGAGCGCAGTTTGTGATCGTCGGTCAACCCGCCCGGCGTCCAATCGACGGTTTCAACGAAGGGACGGACTTTATCGATGGAACCGGCGATGCGCGCCAGGTCGTCTAGCCGCAGACTGTGATGACGGCGCGTGGCGATGATGCGCTCGACGCTGCGCGTGCCGAGGCCCGGAACGCGCAGCAGCATCTCCCTGTCGGCGCGGTTGATGTTGACAGGAAACTTGTGGCGCTGCGTCAGCGCCCAGGCCAATTTTGGATCGATGGCGAGATCGAGCAGACCGTCGCTGCCACCGGAAACAATTTCGGGCACGTCGAAGCCGTAGAAGCGGATCAGCCAGTCGGCTTGGTAGAGGCGATGTTCGCGCATCAGCGGCGGCGGCTTGAGCGGCAGGCGGGCGCTGCTGTCGGGGATGGGCGAAAACGCCGAATAGTAGACGCGGCGCAGCTTGTAGCCAGAATAGAGGCCTGCGGCCCGGGTCAGGACCGCATTGTCGTCGGCCTTGTCGGCTCCGACGATCATCTGCGTCGATTGGCCGGCGGGTGCGAACTTGGCGGGCTGCGCCTTGGCCTTTTTGTCCGGCTTGGCCTCGACCAGCTTGCCGCGGATATTGGCCATGGCGGTGCGGATTTCACCGGGGCGTTTTTCCGGCGCGAAGGTTTCGAGCCCCACATCGGTGGGCATTTCGATATTGGTGGAGAGCCGGTCGGCCCAGCGGCCGGCTTCCGCAAGGATCTCCGGGGCGGCGTTGGGAATGACCTTGAGATGGATATAGCCGCCAAAGGCGTGGTCCTGCCGCAGGCTGCGGGCGACGCGGACGAGTTCCTCCATCGTATAATCGGGCGAGCGGATGATGCCCGAGGACAGGAACAGGCCCTCGATATAGTTGCGCTTGTAGAAATCCAGCGTCAGCCGGACCACTTCCTCGACGCTGAAGCGGGCGCGCTCGACATTGGAGGACGAGCGATTGACGCAATAGACGCAATCGTAAACGCAGAAATTGGTCAGCAGGATTTTGAGCAACGAAATGCAGCGCCCGTCCGGCGCGTAGGAGTGGCAGATGCCGCTGCCCTCGGTCGAACCGATGCCACCGCTCTGGCGGCTATCGCGCTTCTCCGTGCCGCTCGAAGCGCAGGACGCATCGTATTTCGCGGCATCAGACAGCACGGCCAGTTTCCGGCGAAGCGTGAGGGCGGCCATGGCAGTTCCTGGTTTGTTCGCTATAGTCATAGCGCGAGTCAACGCCGCCCGCATTGCAAAATGACACGTGTCGGCGGATTGTGATGAGGAAGACTCCAAAGTTGCCGAAACCACGAATGTCACCCCGGCGAAAGCGGGCACATCTTGAGATCGTGCTGCATGCCGCTAGACCATGTGACTATCACCGCCAACTTGCGGCCTCGGCCGGCGCCGGGGTGACCGCGAGTCTTTGGAAGCACCCGCGATAGCAACCACGAGCGCGAGCGTTCAGCAATCAGCAACAGCTCGTTGCAATTAGCCTGCTTCTGCTACCGGCGCCGTTACCCTACATCTTGGGCAACGAAGCCAAGCGCCAATTCAGGAGACCGACATGACCTTGCAACTCTCAGGCATCCATCACCTCACCGCCGTCACCGCTGATGCCCCCAGGAACCTCAAATTTTATACCCAGACCTTGGGCATGCGGCTCATCAAGAAGACGGTGAACCAGGACCAGACCGAGGCCTATCACCTGTTCTATGGCGATGGCGTTGCCTCGCCGGGCGCCGACCTGACCTTTTTCGATTTCGACGCTGCCCGCGAAAAACGCGGCAACCACACCGTCAGCCGCACCGGCCTGCGCGTCGATAGCGAGGACACCCTGACTTGGTGGAAGAACCACCTGCAGAGCAACAATGTGGGCACCAGCGCCATCAAGGAGCGGGTCGGCCATCTGTCGCTCGACTTCGAGGATTTCGAGGGCCAGCGCTTCCGTATGGTCACCGATGGGGTCAATACGGTCATTCCCTGGGCCAAGTCCCCGGTGCCGGCTGACAAGCAGATCATTGGCCTCGGTCCGATTACCCTGGCGGTGCCGGCTCTGGAGCGCACCGAGGCGGTGCTGACCCAGGTGATGAACATGCGCAAGGTGCGCACCTATCCGGCAACCAGCACACTGGGTGAAACCCATGTGTTCGAGATGGGCGAAGGCGGCCCCGGTGCCGAGGTCCATGTTGTGGTCGATCCTACCCAGCCGGCCGCACGCCCGGGTGCTGGCGGGGTGCATCACGTCGCCTTCCGCACGCCGGACCAGGATAGCCTGCGCCAGTGGATCGCGCGTGTCGGCCAGGCCGGACTGCGCTCGAGCGGGGAGGTCGAACGGTTCTATTTCACCTCGCTCTACTTCCGCGAGCCCAATGGCATCCTGTTCGAAATCGCCACCGACGTCCCCGGCTTCGCGGCCGACGAGCCGATGGAGAGCCTGGGTGAAAAGCTGTCGCTGCCGCCGTTTTTGGAGAGCAGGCGCGCCAGCATCGAGGCTAACCTCAAGCCGCTCGACTAGACTGCTGGAAAAGATCGTTGCAAACTGTGGCCGTCGGGAAACTCCCGGCGGCCAATTGCCGTTCTTTCACCGATAATTAGCGTTTCCGGCCGGTAGATCGATGTTTCCGCCGGTTGGTCCAAGAAGTTTTCAGCCTATGCCAAACGACGATCAGATCTCCCCGCAAGTTTTGTCGGACATGCTGATGCGCATGTTCGAGTTCGCCCCCGTGGCGATGACCATCACCACCAGCGACCGCACCAATTCGCGCTATGTCAGGGTAAACGACGCCTATCTGAAGCTGACCGGGCTCAAATGGGACGATATCCGTGACCGGGAACTGACCACGTCGGGAGCCGCCATCAACAGTCCGGCCCGCGACGAGCGCCGGCGGCTGCTCGATGTGGAGGGCGCCTATCAGTCCCAGGAAGTCGACATCAAGCGGGCCGACGGCACGGTCATTCCAACCCTGATCTCGGCGCAGCGCACCGAGGTGGGCGACCGCTCCTATGACATCGAGATCCTGATCGACATCTCCGCGCGGGCCAGCCTGCAGCGCGAACTCGACCAGGCCCTCATCAAGGCGGCACGCACCGACGCGCTGACCGGCCTGCCGAACCGCTCCGCCTATGACGACTATATCGCTGGCTGCATCGCCCAGGAGGACCATTCGAGGACGGCGCTGATGCTGGCCTTCATCGACCTCAACAGCTTCAAGCGCATCAACGACACGTTGGGCCATGCCATTGGCGACAAGGTGCTCCAGACCGTGGCTCAACGCCTGCGGGACGGCTGCCGCGCCGGCGATTTCGTGGCGCGGCTGGGTGGGGACGAGTTCATCGTCGTGCTGCCTATTCCCCAGGAAAACCTGGCGGCGGCATTTCCGGCGTTTCAGCGCATGATGGAAGCCGTCTTCACGCCGATGGACCTGGAAGGGCGGCGCCTGAACATCGGCGCCGCTATCGGCACGGCATGCCTCGACATCAAGACCGATACGGCCGAGACCCTGCTCAACCGCGCCGACCAGTGCATGTATGAGGCCAAATCAACAGGCGGCATGCTCCACATCGTGGTGGACGATTTCCTGCGTTCGCTGCGTCGGCCTGACAAGTAACGCGAAGGCCCCCGGTTCGAACCGAGGGCCTGTTGATGTTTGCGACGGGCGGCTGGCCTAGGCTTATGGGGCGGCTGGTGTATTCGGCTTGGCCTGCGTGGCCGTATCGGGCTTCAGCAGCGACGCCGTCTTGATGAGCCCCATGAATTCGGCACGATAGCCGCTCGTGTCGGCACCACGGCCGGTCTGGGCCAGCATGGCGATATCGCTCCAGCTCATCGCACCACCGTAATTGGAGCCCTTGAGCTTCTGCCCGAAGGCGGCCACGGCGGCGGCGAACTTCATGTCGGGGCTGACCGCATCGATATTGCCATAGACCACGCTGGGCGTGACCGGCACTTCGAGCAACTGGCTGACATCCTCGTTCGGCAGCTTGTAACGCATCTTGAGGAAGGCAAGTTCGGTGGGGGCATTGGTGGTCGCCACCGCCGCCGGGTCTGCGGCCGGCTTGGTGTCGTAGCGCAGCGGATCGACCAGATTGGCGTCCGAGCCGGCCGGGGTGATCTCGTAGATCGCGGTGACGGTGTGGCCGGCGCCGATATCGCCGGCGTCGACCGCGTCGTTGTTGAAATCCTCGCGGTTGAGGGCGCGGGTTTCGTAGCCGATCAGGCGGTATTCGGAGACCATGGCCGGATTGAATTCGACCTGGATTTTGACGTCCTTGGCGATCATGTCCAGCGTCGAGCCGCCCTCCTCCACCAGCACCTTCTGGGCTTCGCGGAAGTTATCGATATAGGCCGCATTGCCATTGCCGTTCTGGGCCAGCGCCTGCATCGTCGCGTCATCGAGATTGCCGCGCCCGAAGCCAAGTACCGAGAGGGTGACGCCCTTATCGCGCTTGGATTTGATGAAGGTTTCGAGATCATCGGGGTTGTCGATGCCGACGTTGAAATCGCCGTCGGTGGCCAGGATCACCCGGTTGGTGCCATCGGCCACCTTGGCCTGTTCGGCCAGCTTGTAGGCGAGCTCGATGCCTTCGGCGCCGGCCGTGCTGCCGCCCGCCGCCAGGTTATCCAGCGCCGCCAGAATCTTGGCCTTGTCGTCGGCCTTGGTCGGCTCCAGCACCACGCCGGCCGAACCCGCATACGCCACGATCGAGACCGTATCCTTGGCCGAAAGCTGGTCGACCAGAAGGGCGAAGGCGCGCTTTAGCAGCGGCAGCTTGTTGGGTTCGTCCATCGAGCCGGAGGTGTCGATGAGGAAGACGAGGTTACTCGGCTTGTCCTCGCCCGCGGGCGGCACATAGCCCTTGATGCCGATATGGAGCAGCTGTGTCTTGGGGTTCCAGGGGGTGGGGAACACCGCCATGGTGGGCTTGAACGGCACCGCGGCGCTATCGGCCGGGGCGTAGTCGTAGGGGAAATAGTTGATCAGCTCTTCAAGCCGCACGGCGTCGGGCTCGGGCACGTAGCCGTCGTCCAGCACGGAGCGGACATAGGAATAGCTGGCGGTATCGACATCGATCGAGAAGGTCGAAACCGGCTCGCTCGCCACCACCTTGAGGCGCGATTCATCGAATTGGGTGAACTCGTCGCCGCTCGGTTCGGTCGCCGAGCTCATCGGCGCGGGCACGGCGTAGAAATCGCCCTCTGGCGCGATGATGCCTGCACTCGGGGCGGCCCGGGTCTGTAGCCGGCTGGTCGCCGCACTCTCGATTGGGGCTGGTGGCGGCGGCGCCATGGCGCTCTCATTGGCCAGCATATCGGCCGCTGCGGGCGCGGCAGCGCTGTCCTGGGCCAACGGCTCAGGCTGGGGTTGGACCGTAGGCGACTGTGCCGGCTTTGCCGGCTCTACTTGCGGAACTACCGGCGCGGCGACGACCGGATCAGCGCCCTTGCTGGGCTCGCTCTCGTCCTTGGTGGCTGGCGTCGGCGCCGCCGGATCAGTCTCGGCAGCCAACGGCGGGCGCAGATCAAGGTTGGGATTGACCGGCATCGTGGTCGGCGGCGGGGTCACTTTGGGCGGCACTACGCCTTGCGCCGTCGTATCGACCGGCACGCGGTCGGCCGGGCTCATCGATGTCGAATTGTAGAGCTGGTAGCCGAGCGGCAGCAGCAGCAGAGCAATCGCGGCGGTGCCGATGGGGAGACGCATGTCCATGATCGATTTCCCTTTCAAGGAAGTGATGATGGAACTGAGACGGCTGGGCCGGCGAACTCCTTGGGGTGCGGTTGCATTATTTTTTGCGGTTTCGGTTTTAGCGGCTTCGAAGGCCATCATGCTGGCCGCCAGCGCGCGTTTTTTCGCGGCGTCGGACGCGGCCGGTGCCTGGATGTCCTTCAGCGATTTGAAGCCGTCATTCATGTCATCGCTCATAACAAACCCCTCAGGGTCTTTTTCGCCTCGTGAATGTGCCAGGAGACGGTGGCTTCCTTGCAGCCCATGATTTCGCCCGCCGCCGCATGGCTCAGCTCTTCGGCATAAACCAAGAGGACCGCATCGCGCTGCTGTTCCGGCAGGCGGCGCACCGCGTCCCAGAGCTGGCGACTGGTGGCCGCCTCTTCCTGGTCGGGCGGCGTGTCCTCGGGGCTCACTTCCGCCAGCGCGTCATTGCCCCGATTGGCCCGGCCGCGCGCCCGCTGCATGTCGCGCACAGCGTTCAGCGTGATCCGGTAGAGCCAGCTTCCGAACGCCGAACGGCCGTCGAAACTCTTGATGACGCTGCCAAGTTTAACGCAGACGTCCTGGGCTATGTCTTCGGCGTCACTGCGGTGGCCGCTCCATTTATAGGCCGTGCGGTAGATCAGGTCATAATGGGCCTCGATCAAGGCGGCGAAGGCCTCGCTGTCGCCCTTTTGCGCACGCGCCACCAGCGCCCGAACCTGTGTCGCGGCGTCGGCGATCGGTGGTGCGGCGGACAGTCCCATCACCTCGGCATACACTCTGCTGGCCTTAACTTGGCGTCCCTTATAGTGCTAAGACGCCATGGCTCACCCATTCCTTGGGTGCATTCCAAAGAATTATTGAGGCACTGCCATGAGCCCCCTGAACAGCAATCGCCTCGTCCTGCTGATTTTCATCGTGCTGGGGATCATCACCATCGGCGCCACGCTGGTGTCGAACTTCGGCATGTGGGGCTATTACGACCGGACGGAGGCACAGGAACACATCGCGCCGGAAGATGCGATCCCGCTGCCCAAGCCGATGCCGGGGCAGGAAGTGCCGGCGGCGGCGCCTGTGGCAACGCCCTAAACTAATCCGACCCGCTGCCCTTCCCGCGGACCTGATCCGCTGCCCTTTGTCAGCATGGCGCAAATGGCGAGTGGCCCGCGGGAAGGACAGTGGGTGTGGAAAGCGCGTGAGCCAGTCTAAGCCGCGAACACCTGTGGCACGGCTTCGGCAATAAATCCGCCGCCCCAGACTTCGGATGTACCACTGTCATCGGCGTAGAACACGCAGGCCTGGCCGGGGGAGATGCCGTATTCGCCCGAGACCAGCGTGACGAACACGTCGCCGTCGCGCTGCTGGATCACGGCGGGCTGCGGACCACGGGTGGAGCGCACCTTGACCTCCAGCGGTGCGCCATTGCCGGAGGATAGTTCCGCCAGCGGCGTGCCGCCCAGCCAGTTCACATCGCGCAGGCGCACGGTGTGGGTCTTGAGCGCCTCGCGCGGGCCGACGATGACGCGGCCGGTCTTGTGCTCGAGCTTGATGACGTAGAGCGGCTCGGCGGCCGCCACGCCCAGGCCCTTGCGCTGGCCGATGGTGTAATTGACGATGCCTTCATGGGTGCCGAGCACGCGGCCATCCAGATGCACGATCTCGCCGGTTGCCACCGCCTCGGGATGCATCTTGCGGATGATGTCGGCATACTTGCCCTGAGGCACGAAGCAGATGTCCTGGCTGTCGTGCTTTTCGGCGATTTCAAGGCCCATTTCACGCGCCAGTTCGCGCACTTCGGCCTTGCCCATGCCGCCCAGCGGGAAGCGCAGGTAATCGAGTTGCGGCTGTGTGGTGGCGAACAGGAAATAGGTCTGGTCGCGCTCGGCATCGACCGGTCGGAACAGTTGGCGACGACCGTCCTCGCCAAGCTTGGATTGCACGTAGTGGCCGGTGGCCAGCGCGTCGGCGCCAAGGTCCTGTGCCACGGCCATCAGGTCGACGAACTTGACCGACTGATTGCACGCAATGCACGGCACCGGGGTTTCGCCCTGCTGATACGCATTGGCGAAGGGCTGCATCACGGCCTTCTTGAAGCGCTCTTCATAGTCAAGCACGTAGTGGGGAATGCCCAAAGTGGCGGCGACGCGGCGCGCGTCGTGGATGTCCTGCCCGGCGCAGCAGGCGCCCTTGCGGAACGTGGCTTCGCCATGATCGTAAAGCTGGAGCGTCACCCCCACCACGTCATAGCCCTGGCGGGCGAGCAGGCCCGCGACGACCGAGGAATCCACGCCCCCCGACATCGCGACGACGACGCGCGTGTCTTCGGGACGCTTGGCAATATCAAGCGAGTTCAACATTTTCCTATATGTATCCGGTTGGGTTCAAGGGCCAGCGGATAGCTGTGGCGGCGCTTTTACGCCTTTCGCCCTGCCCCCGCAACCACCCGGCAGCTTTTGCCGCAAGGCCAACATTTGCTGCCGCGTCCGGGCTGCTCGGCGGCCGCGCCTAGTGCGCAACCTTGCGACAAGCCGCTGATAATGAACCAAATTTTTAAGACCACCCGACTTGGCAAGGCGCTTGCATTGTCTGGTTTGGATTAGTCTCAGTAAAGGCCGCTATCGTGGCAAGTCATCTCACCGTTTCCACCGCCGCCAATCCCGGGGTCACCGTCAAAGGCCTCAATGCGCAGGCCAGCGCTGCCCCCAAGGACGCCTTCGCGGCGCTGCTTGGCGACGGCGCGCCGGCCGAGGCAACCAACGAGCCGGCCAAGACCGCCACGGTGGCGCTTGCCGCCGGAGGCTTGGTCGACCTGGCTCTCGGCCAGGATGGCGGCACTGGTGAAAAGCCCGACGAAACCCCAGACCCTGTCGCGGTACCCATCGACGCGGTGGTGCCGATCCAGCAGCCAGTATCGCCCCAGACCCTGCTGGCCGGGATCATCGACGGCCTGACCGCCTTGCGCGCCGCCGCGCAGAACGGGCAGGTGCCCTCGGCCGACGATCTGGCCAAGCTCAACAAGAGCCTCGAAGCCCTGGCGGGTGCCTTGGGCCTGTCGCTCGACGATCTGCCTAGCATGGACGACTTGGCCGCGATGGCGGCCAAGCCCCTGGCGCCCGGCGCCACGCCGGAAGATCAGTTGATCGCCACGCTGGCTCCCCTGACCCAGGGCGTCCTGGCCGACGCCACCAAAACCGCCGCCACCGATGTGGCCGCAGCCGACCAGCTCAAGGCAATCGGCGACAAACTCGCGGCCTTGCTCAAGGGTCTTAGCGGCGGCGCCGTCGACCTCGACGCCATGGCGGGCAATGATGACAAGGCCCCACTCGGGCCTGAACTGCAGGCCGCTCTCGATCGCCTGCTCAAGCCCGCCGCCGCCACCATCGCGGCAGCCAGCACCGCGCAGGTGTTCACGGCGCCCAAGCTCGAAATCACCGAGCCAACCTTGGCCGGCAAGCCAACGGATGCAACCGCGGCGACGGACGCGCCCGACACTTCGGCCACGCCGGTCTCAACGAAGACCATCGATCCGGTGGTCAAGGCCGATGCGGACACTGCCCAAGCTCAGGATCAGCGTGGCAAGCTCAAGGACGCCAAGCTCGACGCCGTCGTGGCCGCCAGCGCCAAGGCCGCCGATACGGCGCCCGACGTCACCACCGTACCAACCACCATCCACACCGCAACGCGCATCGAGGCGACGCCCGGTCCGCGTCCGGTGATCGCCGGCTACCAGACCAGCCAGCAGCAGCTCAACCTGCCCCAGATCGCGTTCGAACTGGTGCGACAGGTCAATGACGGCAATTCGCGCTTCCAGATGCGGCTCGATCCGCCCGAGCTGGGCAAGATCGACGTGCGGCTCGATATCGACCGCACCGGCCAGGTTACCGCCCGCCTCACCGTGGAAAAGGCCGAAACGCTCGACCTGATGCAGCGCGACCAGCGCGGGCTGGAAAAGGCCTTGCAGCAGGCCGGCCTCGACAGTTCCAAAACCAATCTCGAATTTTCGCTGAAGCAGAACCCCTTCGCCGGCAGCCAGCAGGGCCAGGACCGCGGCGGGAACCAGCCGGCTTTCGGCGGCGACAGCATGGCCGAAGCCGATGAGGCGCCGGCGCCTCAGATCAACCTCTACCGCGCGAGCCTGTCGGCAAGCGGCGTCAACATTATCGCCTAGGAGCACACCATGGCAGTCAGTCCCCTCGCCGGCAGCAGCGGCACCAATCCCAACGCACCAGCGGTCGCGTCGCGCGCCGGCATCGCCGACAATTTCGACACGTTCCTGAACATCCTGACCACCCAGCTGAAAAACCAGAACCCGCTGGATCCGATGGATACCAACCAGTTCACCCAGCAATTGGTGCAGTTCACCGGCGTCGAACAGCAGCTCAAGTCCAACACCTATCTTGAGGCGTTGATGAACGCGAGCCAGAGCGCGAACAAGACTGATGCCGTCTCCTACATCGGCAAGGAAGTAACGGCCTCGGGCACCACCGCTACACTCAAGGCCGGCGGCGCCTCCTGGGCCTACAACGCGGCCGCCAATGCCTCCGATGCCAAGGTCACCATCAAGAACGCGGCGGGCCAGGTGGTCTATTCGGAGAGCGGTTCGCTCAATGCCGGCCCCGGCAACTTCCTGTGGGACGGCGTCGGCTCGGACGGCCAGACCAAGCCGGACGGCGTCTATACCATCACCATCGACGGCAAGAACCTGAACGGCGCCAACGTTGCCGTCAACACCTCCACCGTGGGTGTCGTGACGGCCGTGGACTTCTCTGGCGCCGAGCCGATCCTGACCGTCGGCTCCTCCAAAATCCGCCTATCGGACGTCACCGCCGTCAAGGTTCCGACCGCGGCGCCACCAGCCAGCTGAGCCGGACACGGCCGTTAACCACAAGGCGCCCTGCGGGGCGCCTTTTTTGTTGGGCTGACTAAGCCTGGATCGTGGCTTTGTACTCCCACCCAACCTCCCTCTGGCAGGGGGAGGGGTTCGGCCGGTGGCTAGGCGCGATCGAAGGTGCGAGTGGAGGGAATTCCTCCCTACCAGGGGAGGCTAGGTGGGGGTGACGCTTCACAATCATTGAGGCGGCTTCTTAGGCGGCGCGGCCATCCACGCCTCCATGTCCCCGATTCATCCCTCTGAAATCCCAGATCATTCTTAACCTGTTGTAAGTTTCCCCTTAGTCGAATTTTAAGGGCAGTGCCGTAGTCTTCAGCCTATATGGTCAGGTTGAGTAGAGAGTAAAATGACCGTACAAATGCGACCTCGCGTTAAGTACGTTATCGGGCCGGACGGAAGTCCGCTCACGATCGCAGATTTGCCCCCGAAGAATACTCGGCGGTGGGTCATTCGACGAAAAGCCGAAGTCGTCGCTGCTGTGCGCGGCGGGCTGCTCAGCCTCGAAGAGGCCTGCGCTCGCTACACATTGAGCGTCGATGAATTTCTCAACTGGCAGGCTGCCATCGACAAGCACGGTCTTGCCGGTTTGCGCACCACCTGGATCCAGCACTATCGAGAAGGCTGAGCCAAAGGCTCATCCCAGAAATTCAAAACCCGCCCTGGCAGAACGCCTGGGCGGGTTTTGCTGTTTTGGGGCATGATCGTTCCAAGCCACCCCCCTGTTCTTCCCGCGGGCCTCTCTCCCACACACCACATTCAGCGCCGGCTGACAGTGGCCCGCGGGTCAAGCCCGCGGGAAGGAGGGTGGATGGGGAAGCCATTTTCCAGCCGGGCCCGCGGGCAGGCAAAATTCCGCTCAGGGCGTCCCTGCCCCCATCCAGGCTTTCCCCGCCTTCCGCTCCCTCACCCGCTCGTAATATTCCGTCACCGCGGGCAGTACGATCGTCTTGTCGAACGGCGTCAGGAACCAGCGGTGCACCGACAGGCCGATGGCGATATCGGCCAGCGTGAATGCCGGTCCGGCGACAAAACCCTCGCCCTGGGCCAGATGCGCCTCCAATAGCTGCATCTTGATGCCCCATTTGGCGATCGAGTCGGCAATCTTGGCCTGGTCGTCATAGCCCGGCGTGTGGCGGACCAGCGCGTTGACCGCGTAGCCCCAGGGCGGATTGAGTTCGGTGGCCTGCCAGCCCAGCCATTGATAGACCCGGGCCCGCATATGGGGCGCGGCGATCCACAGAGTCTCCTGCCCGTAAAGCTCGGCCAGATAGAGCAGGATTGCATTGCTTTCCCAGAGCACGAAATCGCCGTCCAGAATGACGGGCACCTGCCCGTTTGGGTTGAGCGCCAGATATTCCGGAACGTTCGGGTCGCGCACGGGCAGGCCCCAATCCTCGCGCTCATAGGCCAGCCCGATCTCGCCCAATGCCCACAAAACCTTGCGCACATTGATCGAGGTCACGCGGCCCAGCACTCGCAACGTCATATGTTCATCTTTCTCTCACTCTACCCGGCAGTTTTTGCCGGAATTTGCAAACTGCGACAGAACGTTAAGACAATGTTTACCATTCACTAGGTAATTTTTGCCTAACGGCGGATTTGCGCATTCGCGTCGAAAACGTCTGTTCGGAATCGAGTATTCGGCTTGGAAAATATAACCAATCTCATCAACCGCATCGGCCTGCCCCGGCTCGCCGCCATGGCCGTTGTAGCAGCCCTCATGCTCGGTTTCTTCGGCTTTCTGGTGATGCGGGCCTCCACGCCCACTTTGGCCCCGCTCTACACCGGCCTGTCGCTCGAAGATTCTTCGGCCATCGTCACCGAATTGCAAACCCTCAATGTGCCGTTCGAACTGCGCGGCGAAGGCGACACCATTTTGGTGCCGCGCGACCAGATCACCACGCTGCGCATGAACCTGGCCGGCTCGGGCCTGCCCACCAAGGGCCAGGTTGGATACGAGATTTTCGACCAGCAGGGTACGCTGGGCGCCACCAGCTTCGTGCAGAACATCAACAATGTCCGCGCGCTTGAGGGCGAACTGGCCCGCACCATCGGCTCGCTGGCCCGCATCAAAAGCACCCGTGTGCATCTGGTGCTGCCCGAGCGCCAGCTGTTCAGCCGCACCACCAAGGAGCCATCAGCCTCCATCGTGGTCGGCGTGCGCGGGGAATTGTCGGCCGGCGAAATTCGCGCCATCCAGCATCTCGTGGCTTCCGCCATCGAGAGCATGAGCCCCAACCGCGTTTCCATCGTCGACGATGCCGGCACGCTGCTCGCCTCGGGCACCGAAGACGGCGAGACCGGCGCGCTGTCCGGCGAGGCCGCCGAAAAGACCCTCGGCTACGAAACCCGCGTCCGCACCCGTGTCGAGGACATGCTGGCCAATGTGGTCGGCGCCGGCCGGGCCCGCGTCGAGGTCACCGCCGAGATCGATTTCAACCGCTCCACCGTCACCTCGGAATCCTTCGATCCCGAAAGCCAGGTGGTGCGTTCGACCCAGACCAGCGAAAGCGAAAACCTCGCCAATGGCACCGATGGCCAGGTCAGCGTCGCTAACGAGCTGCCCGGCGCCAGCGCCACCCCGGCCGCTGCCGGCGCCACCGAAAAGGGCACGAGCTCGCAGGAAGTCGTCAATTACGAGATTTCCAAGAAGACCGAAACCGCCGTCACCGAAGCGGGCAATATCAAGCGCCTGTCGGTCGCCGTGGTGGTCGATGGCGTCTATTCCACCGATGCCTCGGGCAACCCGGTCTATACGCCGCGCACCCCCGACGAAATCGCCCAGCTTCTGACTCTCGTCCGCTCGGCAGTCGGCTACTCCGAAGCGCGTGGCGACAGTGTCGAAGTGGTCAACATGCAGTTCGCCGATCGGCCCGCAGTGGCCGGCGACGGTACCGACGCCAAATCCGGTCTCTTCGACTTCACCCGCGATGACATCATGAACGGCGCCCAGATGGCCGTGACCCTCTTGATCGCGCTGGCCCTGGTGTTCTTCGTGATGCGCCCGCTGCTCAAGAAGGCGCTGGCCAGCGAAAAGATCGAGCCGCTGGCTTTGCCCTCGGGCGCCGAGCTGGGTGGTCAGGCCATGCTGACCGCCGGTGGCCATCTGGTGCCGGTCGAGAGCTTCGACGACGAGCCGCGCGACAAGACCCCCGCCTGGGTCGCCAATGCCAAGTCGATGGGCGAAGCCCAGCTCAATACCCTTCGTACCGTCGGTACGCTGGTCGAGGAAAACCCCAAGCAGGCCGCATTGATCGTGCGTGGCTGGCTGAGTAACGCAGCGTAACCATGGCTCTTGTATCCCAATCCGGCAACGCTCTCGAAACCGCCAAGCCGTCAGGCCAGCTCGTGCTGGGTGGCGACGCCAAGCAGCGCGTCCTCACTGGCGATGAAAAGGCGGCCGCCCTGCTGCTGGCGCTCGGCCCCGAATACGGCAAGCCCATTTTCGCCGAACTCGACGAACTCGAGATCAAGGCGCTGTCGCGCGCCATGGTGACCCTGGGCCCTATCACCCAGGAAATGCTCGATAGCCTGATGATCGAGTTCGTCACGGTGATTTCCTCCAACGGCAACCTGGCGGGCAATTCCGACAGCACCGAGCGCCTGCTGCTGTCGTTCCTGCCGCCCGAGCGGGTGGATTCCATCATGGCCGAAATCCGTGGCCCGGCCGGCCGCGACATGTGGGAAAAGCTCTCCCACGTGCCCGAAGACGTGCTCGCCACCTACCTCAAGAACGAATATCCCCAGACCATCGCCGTGGTGCTGTCCAAGATTGCCACCGAGCATGCCAGCAAGGTGCTGGCCGTGCTGCCCGAAGAGCTGGCCATGGACGTGGTCCAGCGCATGCTGGGGCTCGATCCGATCCAGAAGGAAATCCTGGAAAAGATCGAGAGCACGCTGCGTATCGAATTCATGTCGACACTCAGCCACACCACGCGCCGCGACAGCCACGAACAGATGGCCGAAATCTTCAACTCCTTCGATCGCCAGACCGAAGCGCGGTTCCTGACGACGCTGGAAGAGAACAATCGCGAGGATGCCGAGCGCATCAAGGCGCTGATGTTCACCTTCGAGGATTTGGGCCGGCTCGAACCCTCCGCCATCCAGACGCTGCTGCAGCGCATGGAAAAAAAGGAACTGGCCCTCGCCCTCAAAGGCGCCAACGAGGCGGTCAAGGATTTCTTCTTCGCCAATATGTCGGCACGCTCGGCCAAGCTGCTCAAAGACGATATGGAGGCCATGGGCGCGGTGCGCCTCAAGGATGTCGACGAGGCGCAGGGCCGCATGGTCTCGACCGCCAAGGACCTCGCCGCCAAGGGCGAGATCGTCATCATGAAATCCAAGTCCGACGATCAGATGGTGGCCTAAGCTATGGCACAGCCCGCCCGCTTCACCTTCGATCTCGACCTTGCCAGCCGCCCGGCCGCGCCCAAGCTGGTGCACCAGCCCATGGTGCCCGAGGACCTGGTTGCCCAATTGATGGCCCAGGCCCGCGAAGAGGCCTATGCCGAAGGCATGGCCGCCGGCGAGCGCAATGCGACCGCTTATTCGGCCCAGACCATGGCGACCGCAGCTACGGCGCTGGCCGCCCGAACCGCCGAAATGGTCGCTTCGCTCGATGATGCCAATGCGGCCAACCTGCGCGAGTCGGTCGAACTGGCCGCCAGCATCGGCCGTAAGCTCGCCATGCACCTGCTGGCCCGCTATCCGGCGGTCGAACTCGACGCGCTGATCGCCGAATGCATGGCCAGCCTCGAGCACGTCCCTCATCTGGTCATCCGCTGCAATCCCGACATCGCCGACAGCGTGCGCGATATCGCCACCGGCCACATGTCCAGTTCGGGCTTTGCGGGTCGCTTGGTGGTGCTCGGCGACCCCGATATCCGGCTCGGCGATGGCCGGCTCGAATGGGTCGAAGGGGGCCTCGTACGCGACATCAATGCGATCTCAAAGCAGATCGATTCCAAGATTTCAGCCTACCTCGCCGCCCGTAGCGGCCAAAGCCAAGAGGACGAACACCCATGAGTGCTGATGTTCCCGACGACGATATCACCACCGCCGACCCGACAAGCTTCGAGGAAATGAACGCGCCCGCCGCCGGCGGTGAATTCAGCGGCGGCTATATCGAACGCACTGCCGCCGATCTCGAAGCCGTCTTCGACGTGCCGGTGCGCATTTCGGTCGTCCTCGGCCGCACCAAGATGCCGGTGTCCCAACTGCTGAAGCTGGATACCGGCACCATTATCGAACTCGACCGCCAAGTGGGGGAAGCCGTCGAGATATTCATCAATGATCGCCTGGTGGCGCGCGGAGAAATCGTGCTGGTGGAAAACCGGCTCGGCGTCACGATGACCGAGATCATCAAGCCGCAATAGGAGGAGCCGTTATGAGACTATTGATCGTCGGAGCCCTCGAAGGCCAACTCAGCGAGGCCACCAAGCTCGCCATGCAGGGCGGCGCCAAGGTTGCCCACGCCCCATCCATCGAAATCGCGCTGGCGTCCTTGCGCGCCGGGCGTGGTGCCGATCTGCTGCTGGTCGATGTCATGATGGACATTGCCGGCCTGATCGCGGGCCTGGAAGCCGAACGCATCTCCATTCCCCTCGTCGCCTGTGGCGTCGAGACCAATGCCGCCGCGGCCGTCAACGCCATCCGTGCCGGCGCCAAGGAATATATCCCGCTGCCGCCCGATGCCGAGCTGATCGCCGCCGTGATCGCCGCCGTCGCCCGCGACGCCACCGATTTCCTGTTCCGCGACCCCGCCATGGAGCGCGTCGTGCGCATGGCCGACCAGATTGCCGGCTCAGACGCCTCGATCCTGATCACCGGCGAGAGCGGCACCGGCAAGGAAGTCATCGCCAAATACGTGCATTCGCGGTCCAAGCGCGCCAACAAGCCGTTCATTTCGATTAACTGCGCCGCCATTCCCGAGGCGTTGCTCGAAAGCGAGCTGTTCGGCCATGAAAAGGGTGCCTTCACAGGCGCCGTCGCCCGCCGCATCGGCAAGTTCGAGGAAGCCAATGGCGGCACGCTGCTGCTGGACGAAATCTCCGAAATGGATTTCCGCCTGCAGGCCAAGCTGCTGCGCGCCATCCAGGAACGCCTGATCGACCGCGTCGGCGGGGCCAAGCCCGTGCCGGTGGATATCCGCATTCTTGCTACCTCCAACCGCAATCTCAACGATGCGGTCCGTGGCGGCACCTTCCGCGAAGACCTGCTGTTCCGCCTCAACGTCGTCAACCTCAAGCTGCCGCCACTGCGCGACCGTCCGGGCGACATCGCGGCGCTGTCGGAACACTTCGTTGCCAAGTATTCCAAGGCCAATGGCCTGCCGCCGCGCTCGCTGTCCCCGGCTGCCCGTGATGCGCTGCTGCATGCGCCCTGGCCGGGCAATGTGCGCGAGCTGGAGAATACGCTGCACCGCGCCGTGCTGTTGTCCTCGGGCGATGTCATCGGCCCCGACGCCATCCTGATGCCGGACGGCACCGGGCTGGCCGAGGCGGCGCAGGCCCATACGCTGTCCTCGCAGCTCACCCACACCGCCGAGACCATGTCGCAAGCCCTGGTTGGCCGCACCGTGGCCGATGTCGAGCGCGACCTGATCCTGGATACGGTCAGCCACACGCTGGGCAACCGCACCCATGCAGCCACCATCCTGGGCATCTCGATCCGGACCCTCCGCAACAAGCTCAACCAGTATTCGGACGAAGGCACCTATGTGCCCGGCCCCGGCGAACAGCGGGTCGCGTAGTGCCTAACTTTGCCCGGCAGACCCCCTCCCTGGCCCTCCCCGCAAGGGGGAGGGTGACATCGAGCGCTGGGCACGATTTCTCCACATCCACCGGCCCCACCCTTCCCCTTGCGGGGAGGGCTAGGGAGGGGGTTCTCTCCACCCACCACGAACTCTCAGTCGGACACCCACCTGCATGACCGACATCGTTCCCAGCGGCAAAATTCCCGGCCCGGCCTTCAAGATTCCGAGCTTCAACTCGGTTTTCAACATTGTCCGCTCGGGCGACATAGCGCTCGCCACCTGTGTGATGGCGATCATCGTCATCCTCATCCTGCCGATGCCGCCGGTGCTGCTCGATGGGCTGCTGGCCATTTCGATCGTCTTTTCCGTCATGATCCTGATGACGGCCCTGTTCATCCAGAAGCCGCTGGAATTTTCGTCCTTTCCCACGGTGCTGCTGATCGCCACCATGCTGCGGCTGGGCCTGAACCTCGCCACCACCCGCCTGATCTTGAGCGAAGGCCACAACGGCACCAGCGCCGCCGGCCACGTCATCGAGGCTTTCGGCAATTTCATCACCCGCGGCAATTTCATCATCGGCGTGGTGGTGTTCGCGATCCTGGTGATCGTCAACTTCATCGTCATCACCAAGGGCTCGGGCCGTATCGCCGAAGTGGCGGCGCGCTTCAACCTGGATGCCATGCCCGGCAAGCAGATGGCCATCGACGCCGATCTGAGCGCCGGCCTGATCGACGAAACCACCGCCAAGGCCCGCCGCGCCGAACTCGAAGGCGAAAGCGCCTTCTTCGGTAACATGGACGGTGCCAGCAAGTTCGTGCGCGGCGACGCCATTGCGGGCCTGATCATCACCTTCATCAACGTCATCGCCGGCATGATCATCGGCGTGATGCAGGAGGGCCTGACCTTCCAGGAAGCCGGCAACGTCTATACTTTGCTGACCATCGGCGATGGCCTGGTCTCGCAGATTCCGGCGCTGATCGTCTCCACTGCAGCCGGTATCCTGGTGTCCAAGTCCGGCGTGACCGGGTCGGCCGACAAGGCGCTGACCGCCCAGTTCACCGGCTATCCCAAGGCGCTGGGCATGTCCTCGGCCGTCATGGTGCTGCTGGCTTTCCTGCCCGGCATGCCGATCATTCCCTTTATCGGCATTGCGGGCGTCGTCGGCTATCTGGCCTGGCGCTCCATGGCCGGCAAGGACAAGAAACTGGCCGAGGCCGCCCTCGCCGCACTGACCGCCAACCCGGCTTCCGCCAGTTCCGGCCCCAGCGAACAGCCGATCACCGACAGCCTCAAGATCGACGAGCTCAAGCTCGAACTCGGCTATGGCCTGCTGGGTCTGGTCAAGGAAGACGAGAACGGCTCCGATCGCCTGACCGAGCAGATCAAGGCGCTGCGCCGCCAGCTCGCCATGGAACTCGGCTTCATCATGCCGCCGGTGCGTATCCTGGACAACATGCAGCTCGAGCCCAACGACTATAAGGTGCGCATCAAGGAGGTCGAGGCCGGCCACGGCCAGATCTGGGCCAACCAGTTGATGGTGATGGACCCCATGGGCCGCGAGATCAACCTGCCGGGCCACCACACCACCGAGCCCACCTTCGGCCTGCCTGCGACCTGGATCGAGCCAGCTCTGCGCGACGAGGCCGAACTGCGGGGCCTGTCGATCATCGATCCGTCGACGGTGATCTCGACGCACCTGACCGAAGTGCTCAAGGCCAATGTGGCGGACCTCCTGAGCTACGCCAATGTGCAATCGCTGCTCTCGGGCCTGCCCAAGGAACAGCAAAAGCTGGTCGAGGACATCGTTCCCGGCATGATCTCGGTGTCGGGCATCCAGCGTGTGCTGCAGGCCCTGCTCAACGAGCGCATTTCGATCCGCGACCTGTCGACTATTCTCGAAGGCGTCGCCGAAATCGCCGGGCCGGGCCGCTCGACCCAGGTGATCGCCGAGCATGTCCGCTCGCGCCTGGCGCGGCAACTCTGCGCCTCCAATCTGGGTCCGGACGGTAACCTGCCGCTGCTGACGCTGTCGCCGCAATGGGAGCGCGATTTCGCCGAGGCGATGGTGGGCGACGGCGACAACCGCCATCTCGCCATGGCGCCCTCGCGCCTGCAGCAGTTCATCGTCGGCGTACAGCAGGGCTATGAGCGCGCCGCCCAGATGGGCGAGCTGCCGGTACTGATCACCTCGCCCTCGATCCGCCCGCATGTCCGCGCCATCGTCGAGCGGTTCCGGCCACAGACCGTGGTGATGAGCCAGAACGAAGTGCATCCGCGTATCCGACTGAAGACCATCGGCAGCGTGTGAGATGAGCGGCAAGACCTTCCCGGTCCCCGATCTCGTCCGCCGCCGGGCGGTGTCCGAAGGCAGCGAGGGCCTTGCGTGGCTCTCATCGCTCGACAGCACTCTGGCCAGCCTCGAACACGACTGGAACCTGACCATCGGCCCCCCCCTCGACGGGGGCAGCGCCGCCTTCGTCGCCGAGGCGAGGACCTCACGCGGCGAGAGCGTCGTGGTCAAGGTTAGCACCCCGGCCACGGCGGCGCATCGTCATGAGGTGGATGTGCTGCACGCCGCTGCGGGCAAGGGCTATGTCACACTGCTGCGCCACCATGCGCCGCGCCGGGCCATGCTGCTGGAACACCTTGGCGCCCGGCTTGAGACGAGTGGCCTGTCCTATGAGCACCAGGTCAACATTGTCTGCGCCACCCTGCTCGAGGCCTGGATGCTGGTGCCGGCCGGCATGACATTTCCCACCGGTGCCGACAAGGCCAACGCGCTGGGCAGCGACATCGTCCGGCTATGGAACGAAACGGGGCAACCGTGCTCGTCGGCCCTTATCGACAAGGCCCTGCTCTATTGCCGCGACCGCGCTGCCAGCTACCGGCGCGAGCATGCAGTGCTGGCCCATGGCGACCCGCATCCGGCCAATATCCTCGCTGTCCCCGGCAAGGATCGCTTCAAGTTTATCGACCCCGATGGCATCGCGATCGAACCGGCCTATGACCTCGGCGTGCTGCTGCGCGCCTGGGACGAGGGGGTGGGTGGCCGGCATGCCCATGACATCGCCCGCAGCCACGCCCGCCACCTCGCCACCCGCACCCAGGTCTCCGCCGAGGCGATCTGGCAATGGGGATTTATCGAACGCGTCTCCACAGGGCTGCTTCTGCTGCAACTGGGCGAGCACGCCAGCGCCCGGCAATTCCTGGCAATCGCGGAAACCCTCCTCGGCTGAAGCGATTGGCGGATGGCATTCTCAGCCACCCGCCTCCAATCCGTCAGGCATGCCCCTTGGCATAGGCAACCAGGCCGAGCACGTCATCGGGCACCAG
This sequence comes from Devosia sp. UYZn731, assembly GCF_040546795.1. Lineage (NCBI taxonomy): Bacteria > Pseudomonadati > Pseudomonadota > Alphaproteobacteria > Hyphomicrobiales > Devosiaceae > Devosia > Devosia sp. UYZn731. The sequence continues at coordinate 55,022 of NZ_JBEPOL010000007.1, read as the reverse complement.
CCGTCCGATCGCCGCGCTGGAATAGACGGCGTTTACCACCGCGCCATTGGGAGCCAGTACGAAGCCGGTCGTTTGCAGATATCGCGGGTCCGCATTGGTATAGGCGCCGGTGGCGGCTGCAACCAAATCCACATTGGCACTGTGTCCGACCGGAAAGGTCAGCCCGTGCTTGGCGACCAGTGCAGCGGTCGTCGTCTCGTCATCGACCGAGAAGGCTGCAACCTTGATGCCGTTCTCGGCAAATTTTTCGGCCGCACGCCCGAAGGACGCCAGTTGCGCATTGCAATAAGGGCACCAGGCGCCGCGATAGATCAGCACGACGCCGAACTCACCCGCAAGCGCTCCGGGCAATTTGAGCGTCCCGCCGCCAATGGCAGGGATTTCGAGATAGGGAAACATTTGGCCGTTTTGAAGCAGTGGCACCGGGCGCATCCTCAAGATTGGACTAATCGGTCCATAAATCTCCGGATGAATTGGACTGTCAAGTCCAATTGCGCTATCGTACTGACATGACCGTGATCGCTCCCTCAGCACCCATCCATTTGACCGCGCGCGGCGCCGCCACCAGGGCGCGCATTATCGCGACGGCAGCGGACCTCATCGGCGCCCACGGCGTCGGCGGCACCAGTCTCGATGACGTCATGGCGGCCAGCACGGTCAGCAAATCCCAGCTTTATCATTACTTTGCCGACAAGGACGCGCTGATCCGCGAGGTCATCACCCTGCAGACGAGCCGCGTGCTGGCCGCGCAACGATCGTTGATGGTGACACTGGATTCGCTGGCCGACTTGCGCCGGTGGCGCAACAGCATGGTGGACATGAACAATGCCGTCGGAGGCAAGGGCGGTTGCCCGATCGGCTCCCTCGCCAATGAATTGGCCGACCATTCCGAATTGGCTCGCACCATTCTGGCTGGCAGCTTTGAGTCGTGGGAGGCCCAGATCGCCGAGGGCTTGGACCGCCTCAGTACCCGAGATGCGCTGCGGCCGGGCGCCAATGTGCCCGATATCGCCACCGCCGTCCTGAGCGCCATCCAGGGCGGCCTGCTCCTGGCCAAGACGACGCGGACCACGCGACCGCTGGAACTGGCACTCGACATGGCGCTCCGCCATGTCGAGGACCATTTGGTGATGGCCTGACCGCCCGGTTTTATGCCCGTGCGGGGATGTTCAGGCCCCGTGCAACCGCCGGCCGCGCCAGCAGGCGCTCGACCCAGGCGGGCACGGCGGTAAGCTCGTTATATTTGGTGATCTCGCCGGCCTCGTAGAAGCCGTTGATGTTGCGAACCCAGCCGATCAGCGCGATATCGGCGATGGTGTACTCGTCGCCCATGATGAACTGCCGGCCGGTCAGGCGCGTTTCCAGCACCTTGAGCAGCCGCTCGCTTTCGGCGCGATAGCGCTCGAACGGGCGCTTGTCCTCGAATTCCTTGCCGGCGAACTTGTGGAAGAAGCCGAGCTGCCCGAACATCGGGCCGACGGCCGCCATCTGGAACATCACCCACTGGATGACCTCGTAGCGCGCAGCCGGATCGGTGGGCAGCAGCTTGCCGGTTTTCTCGGCTAGATAGAGGAGGATAGCGCCCGACTCGAACAGGCCCAGCGGCTTGCCGCCCGGCCCGTTCGGGTCGATGATCGCCGGAATCTTGCCGTTGGGGTTGAGCGACAGATATTCGGGGCCCCAGGTCTCGTTCTGACCGATATTGATCGAATGGGCCTCGTAGGGCAGCCCAATTTCCTCGAGCATGATCGAGACCTTGACCCCGTTGGGTGTTGGCGTCGAATAGAGCTGCAGGATATCGGGGTTCTGCGCCGGCCAGCGCTTGGTGATCGGGAAAGCGGACAGATCGGTCATGGGGGGAGTCTCCAGTTTGGCGCGGAGACTAGGCGAGGCACCGTGGCCCGGCAAGGCGGCACACAATGGTGCCCGTACCAGGGGAGGTGATCGCGCAATGCGGCTTGGAACCAGCCCCGCGCCCAGCCATTATCGCAGCACAGACCGGGGCCAATCATGAAACTTTTCGCCTGCGACCATTGCGGCAATACCGTCTATTTCGAGAACACGCTGTGCGAGCGCTGCGGGCACCAACTCGGCTATGTGCCAGAGCGCAATGCGCTTGTGTCGCTAGTCGAGGACGGCGGTCTATGGTCCAGCCCGGCCATCCATGACGAGTCTTTCGTGTTCTGCGCCAATGCGCAGTTCGGCGCCTGTAACTGGCTGATCCCCGCCATTCCGGGCGGGGAAATCTACTGCGCCGCCTGCCGCCATAACGAGACCATTCCGGCCGTCGATGCGCTGCTCAATTTGAACCGCTGGCAGATCATCGAGCGCGCCAAAAAGCGCCTGTTCTATTCCCTGCTGCGCCTCAGGCTGCCGCTGCACACCCGTGCCGAGGATCCGGCGCATGGCCTCAGCTTCCGTTTCCTCGCCGACCTCCCGGTCGCGGCGCAGCCGGTGATGACCGGCCATGAGGGCGGCGTCATCACCATTGCGCTGGCTGAAGCCGACGACGCCACCCGCGAGGCTCGGCGAACCGCGATGGGCGAGCCCTACCGCACCCTGCTCGGCCATTTCCGTCACGAGATCGGCCATCATTATTGGGATTTGCTGGTCGCCGACGGTCCCGATGTCGATCGCTGCCGTGCCCTGTTCGGCGACGAGCGGCAGGATTACGGCATCGCGCTGCAGAACTACTATGCCAATGGCGCCCCCGTGGGCTGGCCGCAGACCCATATCAGCGCCTATGCCACCGCCCATCCCTGGGAGGATTTCGCCGAAACCTGGGCGCATTACCTGCACATCACCGACACCGTGGAAATGGCCGCCGATTTCGGCGTTCGCGCTACGCCCCGCGTCGATGACGATGGCAGCCACGCCGTCCGGCTCGATTTCGACCCTTTCGGCGCGGCCGGCATCGAGCCCATCGTCGCTCACTGGGTGCCTCTGGCGTCCCTGCTCAATAATCTCAACCGCACCATGGGCCTGCCCGACGCCTACCCGTTCATCCTCACGCCCGCGGTGATCGAAAAGCTGGGGTTTGTGCATGGTCTGGTGCATGCTAAGGGGCGGCGATAGATTGCCCCGATAAGGATTTATTGCGAGGTGCGCCATGGCTTCCAGAACCGCGAGCTGTAGCTGCGGCCAGTTGTCCATTGAAGTGGAAGGCGAGCCGGGTGGCGTTGGCGTGTGCCACTGCCTAGCCTGCCAGCGCCGCACTGGCAGCGTCTTTGCGGCGCTGGCGGGCTTTTCCACACCCTATAAGGTAACCGGCACCGCGACCGAATATGTGCGAACCGGCGATCACGGCGCCAGGTTCCGGTTTCGCTTCTGTCCAGTCTGCGGCAGCACGGTGTTTCATACAGAGGAAGGCTATGAGGACAGGTTCGTGGCTGTCGCCGTGGGCGCATTTGCCGATCCGAGCTTTCCCCCGCCCCAGGATTCGGTCTACGACTGTCGCCGCCATCCATGGGTTCAGCTCCCGGCCGGCGTAATCGTCTACGACAAAGACCCCACCTGACCATCGAGTTGCCCAATGACCTCCGACGTTACGATTCTGCGCGTCCCCGCCTTTTCCAGCCTGTGCAATGCCGCCTTCAACGTGCGGCGCGAGGTGTTCGTGTGGGAGCAGAACGTGCCCGAGGAACTTGAACACGACGAGTACGACGCCACCGCCACACACTTCGTTGCCATCACCGAGGGCGAGGTGGTGGGCACGCTGCGCATTGTCGATCTGCCCGAGCATGCCAAGATCGGCCGCGTGGCGGTACGCCAGCGCTTTCGCGGCCGCGGCGTCGCCAAGGCGATGATGCAGGCGGCCATGGCCTTCGCCCGCGACAACGGCCAGGAAAGGATCTACCTGACCGCCCAGACCGACAAGCTGGGCATGTATGAAAAGCTCGGCTTCGTGGCCTTCGGCGATATTTTCGACGATGCCGGCATGCCCCACCGCGCCATGCGGACTTACGATATCTGATCGGTTGCGTTAACCAGTTAGCAACCGCTTAACGCTGAACGGCGGCAGCGCGTGTGCTGTCGTCATCGCTCCGCTATTGTGGCCTATGTCAGGAGCCGTGCGCGCATATCGCTGCTAGTTTCGAGAACAAAAAACGATAACCGCCTGGGAGGCGGAAAGGGCCGGCCTCGATTTACGAGGGCCGGCCTTTTCAATTTCTGTCGCTTTGGGACAGGACGTCGCAGCGGGGAACGATTGCCGCCGATGTCACGTTGTCGAAGCAATGGGCGATGCGGCACGCTACCGGAAAGTTTTGCGCCGCACCGCCCGTTCATCTTAACAATGAACCTACGGAGCTTACTATGATCCGCACCCTTCTGACCACTACCGCAATCTCAGTGCTGCTGACCGCGGGCGTTATCGCCCAGGACGCCGCACCTGCGTCGGCAGCCCCCGCACCGATGGATGCCCCTGCGGCTCCCGCTGCTCCAATGGAACCTGCGGCTCCTGGCGCTGCGGTAGAGTCCGGCGCCATGGAAACCACCCACACCGACACGCCTTGGGATATGTCCGCGGGTTACGTTGCCGTTGATAGCGACAACCTGGCATCCGAGTTGATCGATCAGTCGATCTATTCCTCGACCGGCGATGACGCCGAAGACATCGGCAAAGTCACCGATCTCATCTTCAGCAAGGATGGCATGATCTCTGGCGTTGTCGTGGGTGTCGGCGGCTTCCTCGGCATTGGCGAGAAGTCTGTTGCCGTACCGTTCAACCTGCTTGAATTCACGGTCGCCGCCGACAATACCGAGCGCTGGGTTGTTCCCACCACCAAGGATGCCCTGACTGCGGCCCCTGACTTCGTCTGGCAGAAAGATGAGCCGGCCGATGCCAATACCGCCCCGGCCGATACGACTGCTCCTGCCGGCGCCATGGCGCCTGCCGATACCACGACGCCCGCTCCAGCCGTCAAGTAATCCTGACGGCAGCCAAGCAACGAGGCCGGCCCTTCGGGGTCGGCCTTCGCCCATCAAGGAACCTTTCCATGCGTCACGCACTGCTTGCCCTGCCCGCCTTCGTGCTGCTGCTCGCCGCTCCCGCCTTGGCCCAGCAGGCAGCGCCGCCTGCCGCCGCTCCCAGCGAGCTGGAACAAAGCGGGCTGACGCCGCCGACCATTCTCTCCGAGGGCTATTCGACCCACGGCCAGGACACGCTGGTGACGCGGCTCTTGGGTCAGAAGGTTTATTCCAGCGTTGCCGACGACGCCAAGGAGATCGGCACCATCAGTGACATGGTGGTGACCTCCGGCCAGGGCATTTCGGCCGTGGTCATCGGCGTGGGCGGCTTTCTGGGCATCGGCACCAAGGATGTGGCTATCGATTTCGCCCAGCTCGAATGGGCCGAGCGTCAAGACGGCAGCCGCCGTTGGGTACTCGATACCACCGCCGAAGAACTGACCGCCGCACCGGCCTTCATCTGGACCGACAGCGAGGAGGCCAAAGGCCCCGCGATGACGCCCGAACAGGAACAAGAGCAGATGGCCCCCGGCGACCCCAATGCAGCGCCGGCCGATCCGGACGAGACCACAGACCAGCCCGACCGTCCGGTGATCAGCATCCCGGTGGACCGTACCGGACTGACCGACTTCGACGGCAGCACCCTGACCGCCGACGAACTGCGCGGTACGGGCGTTTATGGAATCGATGACGAGCCTATCGGCAGCATCAGCGATGTGGTGCTGACCCCCCAGGGCGGCATTGATGCGCTCGTGGTCGATGTCGGCGGCTTCCTGGGGCTTGGCGCCAAGCCGGTCGCCGTGGGTTTTGACAAGCTCAGCTTCTCCGCCGACACCAGCGGTACGCGCTATCTGTTCATCAATGCCAGCCGTGGGCAGCTCGAAGCGCAGGTGCCGTACGACCCGGCGACTTATGCGGCGGATCGGGCTAACCAGCGGATGGTGATTACGCCGTAACGTTGGGCCGGGGCAGGTTGGAAACCGTGCCGGATGGCGCACCATCCACAGGCCTTCCCGCGGGCTTGACCCGCGGGCCGCTCTCAACACGGCACAAGCGGCGAGAGGCCCGCGGATCAAGTCCGCGGGAAGGCCGGTAGGTGTGTGGCTTGCGGTGCAAAACACCGGGCTGGTTTTCAGAACGCCTCTCTATTTGCGCCGTATTTGCGCCTCCCCCAAACGAAAAGGCCCGCTCATGCGGGCCTTAAGCGTCGATCCGAAATCGTTTACTGGCTGCGGAACCGGAGCCGGCCGATTTCGTCGTATTCGGCTTGCTCGACCTTGAGCTGCTCGACGGCTTCGCGCTGATGTTCGCGCTGGTCCAGCAGTTCGACCTTCTTGAGGTCCTCGATGGCTTCGGCCAGAGCGTCCTGAGCCGTTTCCAGCTTTTCGCGCATGTCGTTGGCGGAGGCGATCAGGTTGTCGCGCCGCGCCAGAGCTGCCTTGGCGAAGGTCGAATAGGCAAAATGGGCGACATCGGAAATGCCGGTCTTGGTCTGCTCGATTTCGATCTGCTGATCCAGTTCGCCCGCCATGCGGACGAAGTCGTTGACCATCATTTCGATCTGGGCGACCTGACGCCGCTTTTCGTCCACCTGGAACTTCTTGAGCCTGATGAGGCTCTCGCTGCGCGATTTCACGACCCGTACTCCTTACACACCAAGTCAGTTCCGGGGCGCGAACACCGCCCCATCAAACCGTCGCACTTGCCGCCTCGACAATCGCCTCGAGCTGCTTATAGCCCTCGGCCAGCGTCGTCGTCTCTTCCCGCTCCTGGCTCAAAAAAGCCTCGAGTGCCGGGTAGACGGCAATCGCGCGGTCCACTTTCGGATCTGACCCTTTCCGGTATGCCCCCAGCCGGATCAGCTCCTCCATGTCGGAATAAATCGACATGAGCTCGCGCGCCTTGGCCAGGACCGGTCGAAAATTGACCGGAACGCACCCTGGCATGGTGCGCGATATGGACCTTAGCACATTGACGGCGGGGTAACGTCCCCGCTCGGCAATTCCGCGCTCCATCACGATATGCCCATCGAGAATACCGCGAACGGCATCGGCAATGGGCTCATTGTGATCATCACCTTCGACCAAAACGGTAAATAGTCCGGTAACAGAGCCCGAATTTACCGTCCCCGGGCCCGCCCGCTCCAATAAACGTGGCAATTCTGTGAACACGGTGGGCGGATAGCCCTTGGCGGTGGGGGGTTCGCCGATGGCGAGACCGATCTCGCGCTGCGCCATGGCGAAGCGTGTCAGGCTGTCCATCATGCAGAGGACGCGCTTGCCCTGGTCACGGAAGAACTCGGACAGCGCCAATGTCATGTACGCCGCCTGCCGCCGCATCAGCGCCGCCTCGTCCGAGGTGGCAACGACGACGACGGCGTGCTGGATGCCGATTTCGCCGAGATATTCCTGGACGAACTCCTGCACCTCGCGGCCGCGCTCGCCGATCAACCCGATCACCGCCACGTCCACATTGGTATTGCGCGCCAGCATACTCATAAGCACGGACTTACCGACGCCCGAACCGGCAAAGATGCCGAGGCGTTGTCCCTCGCAGACGGTAGTAAAGGTATTGAGGCAGCGCACGCCCAGGTCGAGCGGATCGCCGACACGCACCCGGTCATGCGCCAATAGCGGATTCTGTCGCAACGGATAGGGCGTCGCGCCACGCGGCAATGGACCCTTGCCGTCGATCGGCTCGCCATTGGCATTGACGATGCGCCCCAGCCAGCTTTCGGACGGATAGGCCGCCCCGTCATTGCGCTGGAACACCGCCTTGCAGCCCAGCCGTACGCCCGAGAGCTGCCCGAACGGCAGGCACAGCGCATGCCCATCCTTGAAACCGATGATTTCGGAGGCGAGTTCCGCCCCATTGGTGGTTTCGATCGCCACCCGTCCGCCCACCCGCAACTCGCGCACCGGCCCGACGATCTCGATGAGCAGGCCCTGAACGGATTTGACCCGGCCAAAAACCTCCACATCGTCGATCGCGTCGATCGCCGAAGTCAGCGCCTTCATGGTGAACCCCACAGTCTCGATTCGTCTTATGAACCGAATCGGATAGTAACCGATCGTTAAGCAAAAAGCGTTAATGAGACATTTGGAGCCGTCTGTGGTGCGTTTCGCGCCGCCACCCGCTCTACCCCCCAGCCACCAGCAATACCATGAGTCCCGAGAGTCGCTTAAAGGCTCGACTTAAACCATTTTCTTAAGAAAAATGAAGAGAATTAACCGTTAAATTTCAATGACTTAAACTTAATTCATCTTACCTGACTTTGCGTATTGCTCAACCGAATTAAACTTTGTTAACTATTAGGGCTTAGGGTTCAGTCATATCCAGTAGGGTTTGGAGTGAAGCAGGGGTCAGGCCACCAGCTTCGCTGTTCCAGCAGGAACGAATGACAAGGGGAATATAATGCGGGTACTCCTTATTGAGGACGACAGCGCGACAGCGCAAAGCATCGAACTGATGCTGAAATCGGAGAGCTTCAACGTCTACACCACCGATCTGGGTGAAGAAGGCGTCGATCTCGGCAAGCTTTACGATTACGACATTATCCTTCTCGATCTCAACCTGCCCGACATGAGCGGCTACGAGGTGCTTCGCACCCTGCGTGTCGCCAAGGTGCAGACGCCCATCCTGATCCTGTCAGGCCTGGCGGGCATTGAGGACAAGGTTCGCGGTCTGGGCTTCGGCGCCGACGACTACATGACCAAGCCCTTCCATAAAGACGAACTCGTGGCCCGCATCCACGCCATCGTTCGTCGCTCCAAGGGCCACGCCCAGTCGGTCATCTCGACCGGCGAGCTGACCGTCAACCTCGACACCAAGACCGTCGAAGTGATGACCCAGCGCGTGCACCTCACCGGCAAGGAATACCAGATGCTGGAGCTGCTCTCGCTCCGCAAGGGTACGACCCTGACCAAGGAAATGTTCCTCAACCACCTCTATGGTGGCATGGACGAACCCGAACTCAAGATCATCGACGTGTTCATCTGCAAGCTGCGCAAGAAGCTCAGCGTCGCCACCGGCGGCAAGAACTACATCGAAACCGTCTGGGGCCGCGGCTACGTGCTGCGCGAACCCGACGAGCAGGAATATTCCGAGATCGCATAACATCGCGCCGCCCCGTTAGGGCAAATCGCTCCAGTGGAGCGCTTTGAGGCCGAGGCTCACCGCTAACGTCACACCGAACCCCGTGCAGCCTCCCCTGCGCGGGGTTCTGGTTTTTGCGGTTCGATTTTTCCCCGACGCTGTCGAAACGACAGAACGTGGTTCGTCGTGTTGCCAGAAGCGTCACTAGAGTGGCGCCGCAATCCGAGGAACCCCAGATGCGCAAGCTCATCGCCCCACTCGCCGCCGCCGCCAGCCTGCTGGCAGCCGGCGTGGCCCATGCCGAAACCGTCCCCGTCAACGGCATGAACATCTATTACGAGATCAGCGGCGAAGGTGACCCGCTGATCGTGCTGCCGGGCGCCTACATGGCGATCCCCGACATGGGCGAGATTATCCCCATGCTGGCCAAAACCCACAAGGTTATCGCCATGGAATTCCAGGGCCACGGCCGCACCGAGGATATCGATCGCCCCATCACCTATGAGAACCTCGCCGATGACGTCGCCGGCCTGATGGACGCCCTGCATATCGAAAAGGCCGACGTGTTCGGCTATTCCATGGGCGCGGGCGCCGCCATCCAGCTCACCATCCGCCATCCCGAAAAGGTGGATCAACTGATCAGCGCCTCGGCCGGCTACGACATGTCCGGCATGCAGCCGGCCTATACGGCCTTCATTCCGCAGATGAAGCCAGAGATGTTCATTGGCACGCCCATGGAGACCGCCTGGAAGAAGCTGGCCGTCAATCCGGATGGCTTTCCCGCATTCGTCGACAAGATGATCGCGCTCGAACACGAACCACTGGCATGGGAGGCCGGCGTGAAGACCATCAAGAGCCCGGTACTGGTCATCGCCGGCGATAGCGATGTCGTCACGCTTGAGCACGAAGTGGCATTTTTCAAGCTGCTCGGCGGCGGCGTGATGGGCGATATGGGCACGCCGCTGGCCGCCTCACGCCTCGCGATTTTGCCTGCCACCTCGCACACAGCCGTCATCAACCAGCCCGATCTGCTGTTTCGCCTGATCGAACCGTTCCTCCAGGGCGAGACCCCCAAATCCTTCATGGGCATGTAGTCCAACCACAGGAGATATTCCGATGCGCTTCATGATCATAGTCAAAGCCACCGCCGCTAGCGAAGCTGGGGTATTACCGACGTCCCAAGAACTCGCCGAGATGGGCCGTTTCAACGAACAGATGATTGACGCCGGTATCATGCTGGCAGGCGAGGGCGTTCAGGCGTCGAGCAAGGGGAACCGGGTCACATTCGAGCACGGCAAGCCCCTCGTCACGGATGGCCCCTTCGCCGAAACCAAGGAATTGCTCGCTGGCTTCTGGCTGATTCAAGTCAAGGACAAGGCTGAAGCGCTGGAATGGTGCAAACGCATTCCCTTCCGCAACGGCGAGAGCGTCGAACTGCGCCAGGTCTTCGAAGCCGCCGATTTTCCTTCGGACAGCGTCAGCAAGGAACACCTGGACGCCGAACAGGCCTGGCGCGACGCCAATGAAAAGCCGGTCACGCGGTAGCCCGCTCCGCACAAACAAAAAGGCCGCCGGGTGGGGCGGCCTTTAGCATTTCTCGGGGGATCGCTTAAGCGTCGGCGCCGGCCTGGTGGCGGGCGGCGTCCTTGACGGCATCCTGCACCTTTTCAAAGGCGCGCACTTCGATCTGGCGGATACGCTCGCGGCTGACGTCGTATTGCTGAGCCAGCTCTTCGAGCGTCGACGGATTATCCTGCAGGCGGCGCGCCTGGAAGATGGCCCGTTCGCGTTCATTGAGCACTTCCATGGCGCCGTTCAGCAGCCCCATGCGCTCGTTATATTCTTCGCTGTCGCCCAAGCGCGTTTCGGCGCTCGGCGTATCATCGACCAACCAATCCTGCCATTCGGACGAGCCTTCGTCGGCGCGCATCGGCGAGTTGAGCGAGGCATCGCCCGACAGGCGGGCGTTCATCGACACGACTTCCTCGGCCGTCACGTTGAGCGTGGTGGCGATCTGCGCGATCTGGTCGGGATGCAGATTGCCATCGTCGAGCGCAGCGATCTGGCCCTTAACCTTGCGCAGGTTGAAGAACAGGCGCTTTTGCGCGGCGGTGGTGCCGATCTTGACCAGAGACCACGAGCGCAGGACATATTCCTGGATCGCGGCACGAATCCACCACATCGCATAGGTAGCGAGGCGGAAGCCCTTGTCTGGCTCGAAGCGTTTGACAGCATGCATCAGGCCCACATTGCCTTCCGAAATCACTTCGGAAATGGGCAGGCCATAGCCGCGATAGCCCATGGCAATTTTTGCCACAAGGCGGAGATGAGACGTGATCAGGCGCTGGGCAGCGCCCGGATCGGCGTGCTCCTTGTAGCGCTTGGCCAGCATGAATTCTTCGTTGGGTTCCAACATCGGGAACTTGCGGATTTCTTGCAGATAGCGGCTGAGACCGCCTTCGGCGGATAGGACGGGTAGATTAGTCTGGGCCATTAAACGCACCCCTTTCTGGCTCCCCCGCATTCCGCGGGCGGAATGTCTCGCGCCTGTCCGAGAGCGGCACAGGGGGCGAAACGATCTTATATGTATGCAGCAATCCGGCAATTGTAAGGGCTGCCGAACCACAACCAACGTTACAAATTGGATAAGGTTGCAACCTCGCCAAGGCCCTCATCCGGCGCTACGCGCCACCTTCTCCCACAAGGGGAGAAGGGTGACGACTGAGAACTTTCGGCTCCATCCCTTCTCCCCTCGTGGGAGAAGGTGCCCGAAGGGCGGATGAGGGGCTACCGCGCGAACGCCTTGTCGAAATCCTCCAGCGCTTCCTCCAGCGCCTCCAGGTCCGGCGGCAATGGGGCCTCGAACATCATTTCCTCCCCCGTCGTCGGGTGCTCGAAGCCGAGTTCGGCGGCGTGGAGGGCCTGGCGGCCGAGGGCGACGATGGGGCCGGCGACTTCGGGCGGCAGGCGGTTGATCTTGGTGGCGTAGCCGGGGGCGTAGACCAGATCGGAGACCAGGGGGTGGCCGATATAGGCCATGTGGACGCGGATCTGGTGGGTGCGCCCGGTCTCGAGCTGGCATTGAATGCGGGTAATGTCCCAGCCTTCGCCGCCGAAACGGGCTTCGACGGCGTAATGCGTGATCGCCTCGCGGCCGTCCTTGCGTACAGTCTGCTTGAGGCGATTGTTCTGGTCGCGACCAAGCGGGGCCTCGATGGTGCCCTTGCCAGTCTCGGTGGTGCCCCAGACGAAGGCGATATAGGCGCGGTGCAGCGGGCCGGTGCGGCCGTGATCGGCGAACTGGGCAGACAGGTGCTGATGGGCGAGGTCGGTTTTGGCGGCCACCATTACGCCCGACGTATCGCGATCGAGCCGATGCACGATGCCCGGGCGCTTGACGCCGCCGATACCCTGCAGGCTTTCCCCGCAATGGAAGATCAGCGCATTGACCAGCGTGCCATTGGGACTGCCGGGCGCGGGGTGGACCACCATGCCGACCGGCTTGTTGATGACGATGAGCTGGTCGTCCTCGTAAAGGATGTCCAGCGGGATATCCTCGCCTTTGGGCTCGGCATCTTCTGGGGGCGGGGCGATAAGAGTGATTGTCTCTCCGGCCTTGACGCGATATTTGGGCTCGCTGACGACAACGCCGTCGATGGCCACGGCGCCGGTGAGGATCAACTCCTTGAGGCGGCTGCGGCTGAGAACGTCGTGGGCCTTGGCGAGGACAGCATCGAGCCGTCCGCCAGCCTGTTCGGCATCGACGACGACTTCGACTTCATCACCATCGATTTCCTCAATGGGTAGGTCCTGCATGAGCGATCCTCAAAATTCCGGGCCAAACGGGCCAGACGCGGATGCCCCACTGTCGCCCGAGGCGAAGGCCATCCTGAAAAAGGCGCGCCGCTCGTTCGGAATATCGATCGGCATCCTGTTGCTGGGCTTTATCGCGATTGGTTTCGCGCTTGTCTATCGCGTAATGCGCGACAGCCCGCTGCCCGAGGTCGCAGCGAGCGTGGCTATGCCGGCTGGAGCCGAGGTGATTTCGGCCGTGGTGGCGGATGGGACCGTCAACGTGACGTATCGGATTGGTGGTGCGGTGACGCTGGCGCTGTTCGATCAGAAGACCGGGGAATTGACGCGCACCGTGGTGATCGGGGCGAAGTAGGAAGCATCATGCAAGCTTCATGCCTTCATGCAGTAAGCTTCGTATGGCGCTTTAGCTCCCCCCACCACCACTCTTCCCGCGGGCTTGACCCGCAGGCCATTGGCCCCTGTACCATTCTGATGGAGGCCCGCGGGTCAAGCCCGCGGGAAGATCGGTGGATGGGAGGGTCGCACTAAATCCGAAAGACTTAGCGCCGCGGGAGGGTCCGTGGGTGGGATGGTTTTAGGCTAAATCCGAAAGACCTAGCGCCCCTGAATCTCGCGGAGCGCGGCCATGCGATCTGTAACGCTGCCGCCTTTGCGCTTTCCCGGCGGGGGTGGCTTGGGCAGTTCCTCGGTTGTCTTGCCATCGGCGGCGAAGCGTTGGACGCGGTCGAACAGGCTTTCCTCGGGCCCCGCCACCACGGGCTTTTCGCTTTCGCTGGCATAGACCAGCCGGCTGACATTGGCGGCGATCTCATTGAGGCGATCGCGCAGCTTGGCCTCGTCCATGCGATCGGTGTCCCAATCGGCCAGGAGCGTGGATTCGACGCCTGCCACCTTGGTGCGCAGGACTTCGAGTTCGTCGTCGAGGCTGAGCTTGTCAGCCAGCAATTGGTTGGCCTGGCCCCCGGCCTTCTCGGTCGCCTCGCCGGTTTCGGCCAGAATGGCGTTGAGGCGGGTCTCAGCGCTGGCGAGACGCGCTTCGGCGGCGATCAGGCTGTCGGCAGTGGCCTTCTTGGAGCCGGCGCCGCCGCGCATGGTTTCGAGTTCTTCATTGCGAGCCGACAGTTCGCGCTCGCGCATCCGCAATCGCTGCGCCAAATCAGTATTATCGCGCTCCAGCTCCGACAAGCGGGCGCGGATTTCGGCTTCGCGGGCCTCCAATTCGCCCACGACGGCCCCGTGTTGGTCGCGTTCGGCCTTGAGCGCCCCCAGGTCGGCGCGTTTGCGGTCGACATCGGTGATCTGCTCGGCCATCCGCTTGCGCAGCGCCTCGATGGTCATTTCCAGCTTGCGGGTGCTGAGCGCGAATTCGGCGCGCAACTGGTCCTTGTCGGCGCGGAACTCCGCCATGGTGATGGGCGTCGCCGCCTCGATGCGGCGCTTGGTCAGTCGCACGGCACGTCGCCATACGGCGGGCATGATGATCAGCGCCAACAGGCCCGCAGCGAGCAGGCCGAGCGCGAAATACATGATGTTCTCGATGCCCATCGACCGAACTCCGGAGCCGCCACGCCCTTGCGGGTAAACCCTATCTGGCAGCAATGGCGCAAAGGCGCCATCCTCACCGCCCAACATTCCTAACGCGTTTGCGCGAGCCCGTCACGATAGAGCCGGGACCATTGGCCCCGCTACGGCACTTTTACGATCAAATCGTGTGGTTTGCGCCAGCTAGAACGGGTTCCAGGTCGGCTCCTGGGTGAATTTGAGATAGCCCACATTGAAGCCCAGGCGCGCGCCGACGCCCGAGCGGATCGGCACCAGCACGATATTGCGGTTCTTGATCACCGTCATGCCCAGCCCGCCGATGATATAGGCCGAGCCATCGACGCCGGCGAAGCGGCCATAGACGTCCTGGATGTTAGAGAGGTTGTAGACCAGCATCATCGACTTGGAGCCATCGCCGCCGACATCGAAGCCGAGGCTCGGGCCCTGCCAGAACACCGGGATTTCGCCGGCATTTCGGGTGTAAAGCGTGCCTTGGCCATAGCGGGCGCCGGCAAACAGGGCGCCACCGGCATCTTCACCCAGGATATAGCCATTGGGCAGGCCGAACTGGCTCACCGAGCGTTCGATCAGCGAGGCCAGGCCTTGGGCTACCGAGCCGAAAAAGGCGCTGCCGGTATTGACCAGTTCCTCACCCGAATAGGTATCGCCGAGCGACCCCTGGGCGAAGGCTGCGGGCACCGGAAAAAGGATCGCCGTCAGCATGGCAAGAACGAGAGCTAGGCGCTTGAGCATGATTGTCCTCCGGGGGCAACGCGGTGTTTACGAGGACCTTAAGCTTTGGCTTGTAGCTTGCGGGTCGGACGCGCGCACCGATCATTGCTGGCAATCATGAAGCAAACCTCTAAACAAATCTTAACCATGCTTGCCTTTGTTCTGCCGTTATTGAGCACGGCCGGGACCGCCCAGGCGCAGTCCATCGTCACCACGATCATCACCGATCCGCTGACCGGTATCGCCATCGACGGCATGGACCCGGTCTCCTATTTCACCGAGCCCGCACCACTGCTGGGCCGCGGCGATTACGAGTTCACCTGGAGCGGCGTGCCCTGGCATTTCGCCAACGCCGCCAATCGCGACGTGTTCGCCCGCGCGCCCGAAATCTATGCGCCGCAGTTCGGCGGCCATGGCGCCATGAGCGTGGCGCGCGGCTTCGTCTCCGATGCCGATCCGAGCATTTATGCGGTCTATGAGCAGCGCCTCTACATGTTCTACTCAGCCGGCAATCGCGAGGCCTTCCTAATGGCGCCTGCGGAGGCAGCCACCAAGGCCGAAAAGAACTGGCCGGCTTTGGCCAAGGTATTGGTCCGACAGTAGCGCCGGCAGTCTCGCGGCAATTTGCGCGTATCGCCGCCCGGGGCCATAAAAATAGGTCTATTTTTACCGATGAGGCTCTAATGTCGGTGTCACTGATTCCCGCGCGTCCCTCGGCGCGCGCTCTTACGGAGACTGCATAGATGGCCGATATCATCGAGCTCAAGGCAACCGATCTCGCGGCCATGTTGTGCTCCCGGGTCTGTCACGACCTGATCAACCCGATCGGGGCGATCGGCAATGGGCTCGAAGTTCTGGCCGATCCGAGCCAGGGCGACATGAGCGAAGGGGCGCGCGACCTGATCGCCAGCGCCGCCAAGCAGAGCCGCGCCAAGCTCGAATTCGCCCGCCTCGCCTATGGGGCCTCCTCGACGGCAGGCACCGATATCGACACGCGCGAATGCGAACGCGTGGCGCGCATCCTGTTCGAGATCGAAAAAGCCGACCTCGAATGGAATGTGCCGCTGATCCTGATGCCCAAGCATAAGGCCAAGCTGTTCATGAACATGCTGCTCATCGCCGCCATGTCGGTGCCGCGCGGCGGCCAGGTAACGGCCAGCATCACGGGCGATGCCGGCAATGAGAAGTTCGAGTTTACCTCCAAGAGCGATCCGGAAAAGCGCCAGAAGACGCTGATCCCCGCCGGTTGCGTTGGCCTGCTGTCGGGCATGCCCGAAGAAGGCTCGGTCGATGCACGCGGCATCCAGCCGTTCTACACCGGGCTGCTGGCGCGCATGACCGACATGGACATCACCATCGGCATCGAGAACGAAATGTTCTACCTGACCGCCGTGCCCAAGGCTGTGGTGGTCGCCGAAACCGTCAACTGAGGGCTCAGCCTAGGTTCAGACCTGATCGGGGAAATACGAATACCGGCTCTATTGCAGCGGTAACGCTAACCTTTCCGTAGGCAGTGGCGGGGCATAATCACCAAGCGTCCGCCTCTGCCGAAAGTCATGCCCATGAAATCCTGCCTCATCGTCGATGACTCCACCGTCGTCCGCACCGTGGCACGGCGCATCATGGAGGACATGGATTACATCGTCGACGAGGCCGAAGACGGCCAGGAAGCCTTCGACAAGTGCCGCCAGGAAATGCCGGACGCGATCCTGCTCGACTGGAACATGCCCATCATGAGCGGGCTGGAATTCCTCAAGCTGCTGCGCGCCTATGTGGGCGGCGACAAGCCCCGCATCGTCTATTGCACGGTCGAGAATGACATTGGTGCCATCGCCATGGCGCTTCGTGCCGGCGCCAGCGACTACATGATGAAGCCGTTTGATCGCGCGATTTTGGAATCCAAGTTCGAAGCGGCCTAGGATTCGCCCTCGGCTCGACACTCCATACCACCTACCGCCATTCCCGCTTAACCCGCAGGCCGACCTCAACACGGCACATGGGGCGAGAGGCCCGCGGGTCAAGCCCGCGGGAAGGCCGGTGGACGGGAGAGAATGAGTGGACAGCAATTCAATTCCACCGGCACCTAATCCGCCAGCAATTCCGCCCGCGTGCGCAAAAACGCCTGCTCGCGCTCGTTGTGCGTCAGGCTAGCGGCCTTCTCGAATTCGGCTTTGGCCTCGGCACGTCGGCCCAGCTTTTCCAAGAGATCGCCGCGCACGACCGGCAGGAAATGATAGCTCTTGAGCGCCGGCTCGTCCTTGATCGCATCGATCAGCGCCAGAGCCGGCCCAGGCCCTTCGGCCATCGAAATTGCCACCGCGCGGTTGAGCTCGATCACCGGCGAGGGCGTCACTTCGGCCAGCCTGCCATAGAGCGCGGCGATGCGCGGCCAATCGGTATCCTGGCCCTTGGTGGCGCGCGCATGACAGGCGGCAATGGCGGCCTGGATAGCATAAGGCCCTTCGGCGCCGCCAAGCCGCTCGGCTTCCCCAAGTGCCGCAAGGCCACGGCGAATAAGAAGCTGGTCCCAGCGCGAGCGGTCCTGATCGAGCAGCAACACCGGCTCGCCTTGGGCATCGGTGCGGGCTTGCGTGCGCGAGGCCTGGATTTCCATCAGGGCCACCAGCGCGTGCACTTCGGGTTCTTCGGGCGTCAGTCGCGCCAGCACGCGCCCGAGGCGCAGGGCTTCGTCGCAAAGCTGCGGACGCATCCAGTCGCTGCCCGCGGTGGCCGAATAGCCCTCGTTGAAAATCAGGTAAACCACGCCCAGCACCGAGGCGAGCCGCTCGGCGCGCTCGGCACCACGTGGCACTTCGAACGGCACGCCGGCCTCCGCAATGGTGCGCTTGGCGCGGACGATACGCTGGCCGATCGTCGGTTCGGCGACGAGGAAGGCGCGGGCGATTTCCTCGGTGGTGAGGCCACCCAGCAGCCGCAGGGTCAGCGCGACGCGCGACTCGGGCGGCAGCACCGGATGGCAGGAAGTGAAGATCAGCCGCAGCAGGTCGTCGCCGACATCGTCGTCCAGCGCCTCGTGCAGTTGCTCGATGTGGTCGGGCGTGTCGGTCTCGATACCGTGGCCGACATCGACCAGCTTTTCGGCGGCCATCTTGCGGTGGCGGAACATGTCGATGGCACGGCGCTTGGCGGCCTGCATGAGCCAGGCGCCCGGGTTGTTGGGAACACCCGATTGCGGCCAGGTCTTGAGCGCGATCACCAGCGCATCCTGCGCCAACTCCTCGGCCGTGGAAATATCGCGCACCACCCGCGTCAGCCCGGCGATCAGCCGGGGCTGCTCGATTTTCCAGACCGCCGAAATGGCGCGGTGTGTCTCGACTTCGGCTGCGCTCTGGGTCATGGGCGCGATGAAAGCAGGATGACGCGGCCGGAGCAAGACGGAGCCGTTTTTGCGAGCATCAGCCCAACTCCCCCAGTAAATCCCACAACCGTTCCCTACCCAGGATCAGCAGCCATGGCGTATCATCCCCCGGCTCGATCTCCACGCGCCCGCCTGTCGCCGCATTGGACGTGCCGATCAACCCGCCCGGCTCCAGCACCAGCCCATCCAGCGGATAAAACAGCCCCGTCGAGCGCACGAACCCGACCCGCACCAGCGGATGGATCGATACCCGCTCACCGGCCGCGGCCTCGAAGCCGAACGGGCCCACCGCGGCAAAAGCCACGTCTACCTCGTCAACCAGCATCAGCTTGCGCTCCGGGGCGAATTGCAGCACCGCGCTCAGCGCTGCCAGCGTGTGGTCGAGCCGCTTGCCGGTCATACCCAGCGCCAGCGTCACCGGCGCCTTGGTCGAATAAATCGCCTTCTGGAAGTCAGTGGTGATCTGTTCGGGGATGTGGATGACCCGCGTGCGGCTTTCCCAGGCAGCGCGATCCGAGAGCGAATCAAGGTCGCCGATAATCGCCGCCGGCACGAGCCCGGCCTCGCCAATCGCGTCGCCGCCGCCGTCGGCGCCCACCAGCATGACGCCGGTTCTGGCCAGCGCGCGCAGCAGGGATGGGTCGACATTCCCCCCGCCCACAATGGCGATTGGGCCCTCGAAGACCAAAGGCAACCCGTCCGTTGCGGCCACGGAAGTCTCTTGCACTGTCACAAAGCACTCATTAAGTGTGGGGCGTCTCGCTGGGGTGTTCCGGAGAAATCCGGGGCTGAGAGTTACCCATTGAACCTGAACCAGGTCATGCTGGCGGAGGAAGTTCGAGATGGCAAGGGGTGCCTTCTCGCGCCTGCGCCATTGACATATTCCCTTCTCACATGACCGCAAACCTTGAAGGGAATGACCCGTGGTCAAATTCACCCGTCTGGCGCTTGCGGTCCTAACCGGACTGCTTGCCGCCCCCGCCATCGCCCAAGAGGCGCCGGTGTTGACGATCTATACCTATGATGGCTTTGCCGCCGAATGGGGCCCCGGCCCCGGCCTCAAGGCGGGCTTCGAGGCCACCTGCGGCTGCACCGTCAACTGGGTCGCGGCCGATAGCTCCATCGGCACGCTGCGCCGCGTCCAGCTCGAGGGCGACACCACGCCGGCCGACCTGATCGTGGGGCTCGATACGTCCATTGCCGGGGAAGCCCGCGCGACTGGCCTGTTTGCCGATCATGGTCTGGATCTATCCGGCCTCGCCCTGCCCGATGCCTGGACCGACAAGCAATTCGTGCCGTTCGACTATGCCCATTTCGCCTTCGTCTATGACAGCGACACGGTCAAGACGCCGCCAAAGTCGTTCGAAGAACTGATCGCGCTGCCAGACAGCTTCAAGATCGCCATCCAGGATCCGCGCTCGGCCACGCCGGGGCTGGGGCTGGTGCTGTGGGTCAAGGCCGCCTATGGCGACCGCGCCGCCGAAATCTGGAAGGGCCTCAAGCCCCATATTCTGACGGTAACGCGCGAGTGGAGCGAAAGCTACGACCTGTTCCTCAAGGGCGAAGCCGATATGGCGCTGAGCTACACCACCTCGCCCGCCTATCACATCGTCTCCGAGCATGACGACACCATCCACGCCGCGCTGTTCACCGAGGGCCACTACGCCCAGATCGAAGTCGCGGGCGTGCTGAAGTCGTCCAAGCACCTGGAATTGGCCAAGCAGTTCCTCGCCTACCTCTCGTCCGTCCCCGGCCAGAAGCTGATCCCCGATACCAACTGGATGTTCCCGGTCGTGGACCTTGGCGCCGATCTCAACCCGGCCTTTGCGTCCATGCCGCAGCCGGCCAAGACCCTGCATCTGAGCGACGAGGACATCGCGGCCCATTCCAAAGAGTGGATCGACGAGATGCTGAAGGCGATTCAGTAGGGTGATGTACGGCACCTCCCGGGTCGGCCCATCTCTCGCCGCAAATGCGGAGCGGCACCTCCCCCTTGACGGGGGAGGTTGGGAGGGGGTGTGCGCAGCCACGATAGTCCCGGGACAAACCACCCCCCTCCCCAACCCTCCCCGCACGGGGGAGGGTGTCGTTCCGCACGTGTTGCTGCATCGGGGATTACGATGACCGCCCTCCCCCCACGCCCCTTCCGCGTCGTGGCAGCAACCCTGCTAGCGCTCGCCATCGCGGCGCTGATCGCCGTGGTGCTCTATTCCATCTTCACCACCGCCACCGGCGCCTCCAGCACCGCCTCGCGCATCGACATCCCCCACCTCGTGCGCATGACCAGCATCCAGGCGGGCCTCACCACGGTGCTCTCGCTCGTCGTCGGCATTGCGCTGGCCTGGAGCCTCAATCGCCTGCGCTTCCCCGGTCGTGATCTGGTGGTGGGGCTGTTTTCCTCGGCCATCGTCACGCCCGGCATGGTGGTCGCCTTCGGCCTGCTCACCATCTGGGGCCGCAATGGCTGGATCAACCAGGCGGCCGAAGCGCTAACCGGCCACAATATCGGCAACCCCGCCTTCGGGCTTTCCGGCATCCTGTTCGCCCATGTCATCCTCGATGGCGCCTTCGCTGCCCGTATCCTGTTGGCGCGGCTCGATGCCATCCCGCAACCGCGCCTCAAGACCGGCCAGAGCCTGGCGCTGAGCGCCCGCCAACGCTTCGCCATCATTGACTGGCCCGCCATGGCCGGCACCATCCCCGGTCTCAGTGCGATCATCTTCCTCCTCGCCTTCACCAGCTTCCCGATCGTGCTGCTGCTTGGCGGCGGCCCGGCCAACCAGACCCTGGAAGTCGCCATCTACGCCGCCGTGCGCCAGGATTTTGACCTGCAGGGCGCCGTCATGCTGGCCCTGACCCAGATCGGGGTCTGCTCCATCGTCATCCTGGGTGCCTCGGCCTTGGCGCCGGTGCCCACGAGCTTGGGCGCTTCAATCGCCCCAAGCTGGCGCGATCCGCTCGCCGCCCGCACTTTGCAAACCGTGGTGCTGATCCTTTGCACGCTCGGCTTCGTGCTGCCCCTGATGACGGTACTGATCGGCGGCTTCGGCCCCGGCATCCCCCCAGTGATCGCCACTGCCAGTTTCTGGCACGCCACCGCCGCCAGCCTGATCATCGGTAGCGTCTCCGCCCTGCTGACTCTGGCGCTCGCCCTCATCCTGACCCTGGGCCGTAGCGCTACGGGCAATGGCGCCACGCGCACGGCACTCGGCATCCCCAGCTATGCCTACCTGGCGGTCCCCGCCGTGGTGCTGTCCCTTGGCTTCTTCCTCGCCGTCCGCAATCTGGGCGTTGCTCCCGCCATTGCGGCGCCCTATGTGGTCATCCTCGGCAATGCCATGTTGTCGCTACCGTTCGCCGTGGCAACGCTCGGCCCACCGCTCGATGCGATTGCCCGCAGTCGCGGCAAGCTGATCCGCTCGCTGGGCCTCTCCGGCTGGCGGCAATTCGCGCTGGTGGAATATCCGCTGCTTGGCCGCGATATCGGGGTGGCGCTGGCGCTGGCCTTCTGTTTTTCGCTCGGCGACCTGGGCGTTATCGCCCTGTTCGGCACCCAGGATTTCCAGACCCTGCCGCTGCTGATGTTCCGCGCGCTCGGCGCCTATCGGGGCAATGACGCCGCCGCCATCGCCGCGATCCTGCTGGTTGGCACCATCGTCGCCTTCGTCGCCCTGCCCAAATTGTTCGAAAGGCTCGCCCATGTTGCGCGCTGAAGCCCTGACCTTCGCTTATCCCGGCCAGACCACGCCGTATGATTTTTCATTCGAAGCTGGGCCAGGCCAGATCACCGCGATTTCGGGCGCCAGCGGCTCGGGCAAATCTACCCTGCTTGACCAGCTGGCCGGTTTCCTCGCGCCCGCCTCCGGCACGTTGGCCCTAGACGGCACAGACCTGTTGCCACTGCCGCCCGAACGCCGCCCGGTTTCGCTGCTGCTGCAATCGGAAAGCCTGTTCGAGCATTTGAGCGCCGCCCACAATGTGGCGCTGGGCCTGCCCGCTCATACGCCACGGGCGATCGTCGACCAGCGTGTCGCGCAGGCGCTTGCGGAAGTCAGCCTGCAAGATATCGGCCCGCAACGCGCCGCCACGTTATCCGGCGGCCAGAAACAGCGCGTCGCGCTTGCTCGCACGCTCCTGCGGAACCGTCCCGTGCTGCTGCTGGATGAACCCTTTTCGGCGCTCGACGACGAGACGCGGCAAACGATCCGGGCTTTGGTCAAGACGCTGACCGAACGGCAGAAATGGCACACGATCCTCGTCAGCCACCACCAGGACGACGTCGCCGCCCTCGCCAGCCGGCGCTATCGTTTGGCCGATTACCGGCTGACGGAAGTAGTTGAACTCCAAGACCGGTCGAAGTTCAGCTGAGGCTAAGATGCGGGCTTGGCCCAGGCCGTGAACACCTTGTCGAACAGCGCCTGTGCGGCGTCGTCTTTCTCAAGCGTGATGATGGCATTGCGTCCGGTGCCGTAGATAACGGCCAGGTCCATCCATTTGCGGTGTTCGAGCAGGTCGGTATTGGTTGCCGCGTCGGCGGGCGAAGCGCTGAGGGCGAAGAGGAACGAATTGCCCACCACCCGTGCCGATGCACCCACCAGCGGCGTGCCGGGCACCAGTTCCTCGTTTTTCAGCAACACGCCCGGCAGGCCCGCAATGGTGCCGCCCACGAAGGTGTCGTTGACGCTGAAATCCACTTCCATCAAATGGCTCGCCGGCAGGCTCGGATCGGCATTCTTGCGAATGGTCATCGAGATACCCAGATTGCGCGCCGGAATATTGGCCTTGCCGACCAGCGTCGGCAGTCCGACTTCGTCGACGCCTTCGGTCCAGTCGATCGTGCCCGAGAACGGCACGGCGCCGGTGCGCCCATCAGGCGAGGCTTCCAACAGCAGCGATTGGCTGCCCGCCAGCACTGCCGGATCGACCGACGCCGTCAGGTCGGTGCTCGGCGCCGGGGTGGTCTGTTCGTCAGGCAGGCGCTCTTCGCCCTTGACCTCGTCGCCGCCCAATTGCGGCAAGGCGGTCTGGTTGGCACTAGGCACCACTGGCGTGGGTGTAGGCTCCAGGCGGTCCTGGATCTCGAGGCCCTCCAGCGCCGTCGTCGGCACATCGGTGCCGCCGGTGGTCGCGGTATTGCCCGGACCGGCGGCATTGTCGGCGGCGGGGGCCGGCGCTTCATTGGTATCCAGCGTCGGCGCGGTCGTGTCGGCCGGTGGCGCCACTTCGGCGACCTGTGGCGTCGTGGTGGCGCGACCGAACATCTGGTCGAGATCGACATATCCCTCGCGCCAGGCCCAGAAGCCCCCACCGCCCACACCGGCCAGCAGCAGCACGAACACCACGAGGAAAATCGTCAGCCCTGCGCCACTCCGCCCGCCCGAAGGCGCAGCGGCAAAACTCACGTCGCTGGCGTCGTCATCGGCTTCGACAGTGCCGTTGCGGGCAGTCGTGCCGGACGGCTTGGCCTGCGGGTCTGCCAGGGGCGCGGTGACTTCGCCGCGCGCCTCGCGATCCAGCGTTTCGATGGCGCGCTCGATGGCGCCCTCGGCCTCGCGTGGATCGGGCTCGACTTCGACTTCGCGGACGGCCGACAGTGCAGCCTCGACTGGCGGTGCATCGACCACTGCCAGCGGCATGGCAACCTGCTGGCGCGCCAGGGCTTGGTTGCCCAGGCTCGGCTCCATGCGCGAGGTGACGCGTACGGTTTCGGACGAATTGGCCGCCAGGGGTGTTGGCTCGCGACGCGGCGTGAAGCTCGGCGCCTTCAGCGGGCTATCGGCCTGCCGGGCGACGCCGCTGGAAATCGATGAGGTCGGCCCGCTCTTGGCGGCTTCCGCGCGCGCCACGATCGAGGGTAGAGGACGCTCGTCACGAACCTCGGGCTTCGGTTCGGCCGGCTTGGCGGTGATGCTGACAACGCTGGCCGAAGCCGAGGCGGCCGCCTGGTTGATGATATCTTCGATGCTGCCCGCCGCCTTGGGGGGTTCGACGGGCTGGGATATCTCGACGGGCTTCGGCGCTTCTACGGGCTTGGGCGGCTCAACTGCTTTGGGCGGCGGTGGCGGCGCTGCGACAGGCGCCGCTTGCGCCACACTCGGCGCCGCCACTGGTGCAACCGCTTCAGGCGCCGGGGGACGCGCGCTCAGGTTGATATCGCGGCTCAGCGAGATCACGGCCTCGCTGGCTTCCTGCTCCACCTGGCGGATGCAATCTTCGAGCTGCAGCCGGTGCTGGGTGATATCGCGCGCCGGCAATGGCGGCGTGATGGCGCGCAATTGCCCGACAAGGGCCGTGCGCGCCTTCTCGTAAACCGCACGTCGTGCAGCCCCATTATTCTCCGGCAGCGCCGAGATTGCCCGGCGCAACAGCTCTTTGTAGTCCGCCATAGGTTACTTGCTACTCACAATTGCGGCTATCTTGTAACAAAAAATCTCAATCTTGGAATGGGTCATGCACCAGAATGGTATCCAGCCGTTCCGGGCTCGTCGACAGCATGGCGACCGGCGCCCCGATCAGCTCTTCAATATAGCGCACATACTTGACCGCCTGCGCGGGAAGTTCGGCCCAACTGCGCGCTCCGGCGGTCGTTTCGGACCAGCCTTCCAGCACCTCGTAAATCGGCTTAACGCGCGCTTGTGCCCCCATTGAGGCAGGCAAATAATCAATCCGTGATCCATCGAGTTCGTACCCGACGCACACCTTGATCTCCTTGAGCCCGTCCAGCACGTCCAGCTTGGTCAGCGCGATGCCCGAAATGCCCGACGTGCGCACGGTCTGGCGCACCAGCACCGCATCGAACCAGCCGCAACGGCGGGGCCGCCCGGTATTGACGCCCACTTCTTTGCCGACGCTGGCCAGATGGCGGCCGACTTCGTCATCGAGCTCGCACGGGAACGGGCCCTCGCCGACGCGGGTCGTGTAGGCTTTGGTGATACCCAGCACATAGCCAATTGCCGTTGGGCCAAGGCCCGAACCGGCCGCCGCCTGCCCGGCAACAGTGTTGGACGAGGTGACGAACGGATAGGTGCCGTGGTCATTGTCCAGCAAGGCGCCCTGCGCGCCCTCGAACAGGATACGGGCGCCCGCCTTGCGTTTTTCGTCGAGAATGCGCCAGACCTGGTCCATGAACGGCAGGATCTGGTCGGCGACCGAGCTCAGTTCCTCGTAGATCGCATCGGCATTGATCTCGACCAGCCCCATGCCGCGTCGCAGCGCATTGTGGTGCAGCAGCAGCCGCTCGATCTTGGGCATCAGCGTCTCGGGCTCGCTGAGGTCGATCAGGCGGATCGCACGGCGACCCACCTTGTCCTCGTAGGCCGGCCCGATGCCGCGCTTGGTGGTGCCGATCTTCAGACCCGCATTGGAGTCCTCACGGATCGAATCGAGTTCGCGATGCAGCGACAGGATCAGCGGTGCATTGTCGGCAATGCGCAGCAGTTCGGGCGTGATATCGACGCCCTGCGCGCGCAGCTTGGCCAGCTCGATCACGAAATGGTGCGGATCGACCACCACGCCATTGCCGATGACCGAGAATTTGCCCTGCACCAGCCCCGAGGGCAGCAGCGCCAGCTTGTAGCTCACCCCGTCGATAACCAGGGTGTGGCCGGCATTGTGACCGCCATGGAAGCGCACGACGACGTCGGCGCGCTCCGATAGCCAGTCCACGATCTTGCCCTTGCCCTCGTCGCCCCACTGCGAGCCGACGACAACCACATTTGCCATGCGCTTAATTCCTCAAGATCGGCACGCCCGCGCCGCCCCGACCCCTGCGGGCCGCTTGGCGGATAAGCCGTCACCATCACTGCTTCGACCGCTCAGGACATTTGATCGCGGCCGAATAACTGCTAAGTCCGACTGTCCTTACATCACCCGAGCGACGATGACAAAGCCGGTGGCCATCCAAAATCGCGGCATAACCGCCCGGCTGCTCGATCAGCCCTACCTGATGCTGATCCTGGCCCCATTATTCTGGGGCGGCAATGGCGTTGCGGCCAAGCTGGTGATCGGCGAAATCGACCCGTTCCTGCTGCTGGCAACTCGCTGCCTGGGCGCGTTTGCGGTCATCCTGCCCTTCGCCTGGCCGCATTTGCGGCAGGATTGGCCGGTGGTGCGCCGCTATTGGCCGCTGCTGATGGCCTATGGCGCCATCGGCTATGCGCTGTTCAATGTGTTTTTGTATGTGGGGCTCAAGACCACCACCGTGGTCAATTCATCGATCGAGCAGGCCGCCCTGCCGATGATGATTCTCGGCGCCAATTTCATTGTTTTCCGGGTTCGCGCCCGCGCCTTGCAGGTCGCCGGCGTGCTGATCGCCATCAGCGGAGTGATTCTCACTGCCACCCATGGCGACCCGGCCCGCCTGCTGACGCTCGATATCAATATCGGCGACGCCTATGTGATCGTCGCGTGCCTGACCTACACCATCTATACGCTGGCGCTGAAATATCGCCCCGACGTGCACCTGATGAGCTTTCTCGGCGTCGCCTTCGCCGGGGCGGCGGTGACCGGGCTGATCACCCTGCAACTGTTCGGCGGCGGATTGGGCCAGTTCGCCAATCTCGCCCATGCCTCACCCATGGTTTGGGGCGTCCTTGCCTATGTGATGATTTTCCCGTCCATGTTCAGCCAGGTCTTTTATGCCCGCGGCGTCGAACTGCTCGGCGCCAACCGCGCCGCCCCCAGCCACAACCTGATCCCGGTTTTTGGCACCCTGCTCTCGGTGCTGATCATCGGCGAACACCTGGAACTCTACCACTACCTCTCCGCCGCCATCATCATCGGCGGCATCGTGCTGGCGGAATGGTCGGCACGGCGGCCATAAAAAAGACCGGCGCCTGAGGCGCCGGCCGTAACAATCATGCGTAACGCTTAGAACTTCAGTGCGCGGGCTTGCTTGACACCTTCCAGCGCGGCGATTTCGGCCAGTTGCGGCTCGGTCAGCGTGCCATCGATCGAGACCAGCGCGATAGCGTCTTGCCCGACCTCGACACGGCCCAAATTGAAGTTGGCGATATTGATGCCGAGCTTGCCCAACAGCGTGCCCAAGCGGCCGATATGGCCAGGCTTGTCCTCGTTGGTCACGTAGAGCATGGAGGGCGTCAGTTCGGCCTCCATGTTGATGCCCTTGACCTGGATGACGCGCGGCTTGCCATTGGCAAACACGGTGCCGGCGACGCCACGTTCCTGCAGCTCGGTCATCACCGTCAGGCGGATATAGTTCTCGTAGGCGCCCTGCTGCTCGCGGGTGATGACCTCGACATTGATGCCGCGATCCTTGGCGATCTGCGGGGCCGAAACCATGTTGACCTCGCCCATCATCGGCTTGAGCACGCCATTGAGCGCCGCCGCTACCATGGGACGGGTGTTCATCGCCGCCACATTACCCTCGAACTCGATGCGAATGCCCTTGATCGCCGTTTCGGTGAGCTGGCCCGCGAACGAGCCGAGCACCTCGGCCAGCTTGATGAACGGCGTCAGGATCGGCGCTTCTTCGGCCGAGATGGACGGGAAGTTCAGCGCGTTGGTGATTTCGCCGCTCATCAGGTAGGCCGAAATCTGCTCGGCCACCTGCAGCGCGACATTCTCCTGCGCTTCGGTCGTGGCCGCGCCCAGATGGGGCGTGCAGATGACGTTGGGCAGCTCGAACAGCGGGTTGTTCTGGGCCGGCTCTTCGAGGAACACGTCGAGCGCCGCGCCGGCAACATGGCCGGACTTCAGCGCATCGTAGAGCGCAGCTTCATCGATCAGGCCGCCACGGGCGCAATTGATGATACGCACGCCCTTCTTGGTCTTGGCCAGAGCCTCGGCGCTGATGATGTTGCGGGTCGCCTCGATCAACGGCGTATGCAGGGTGATGAAATCGGCGCGCGCCAGCAGGTCATCCAGTTCGACCTTTTCGACACCCAGCGTCTGGGCGCGTTCCGGGGTCAGGAACGGATCGAAGGCGATGACCTTCATGCGCAGGCCCTGCGCCCGGTCGGCCACGATCGAGCCGATATTGCCGGCGCCGATCAGACCCAGCGTCTTGTTGGTGACTTCCACGCCCATGAAGCGGTTCTTTTCCCACTTGCCGGCACGGGTCGATGCGTCGGCCTCGGGCAGCTGGCGGGCCAGCGCCATCATCAGGGAAATGGCGTGCTCGGCCGTGGTGATGGAATTGCCGAACGGCGTATTCATCACGATGATGCCCTTGGCGGTAGCAGCCGGGATATCGACATTGTCGACACCGATACCGGCCCGACCGATCACCTTGAGATTGGTCGCCGCGGCGATGATCTTCTCGGTGATCTTGGAGGCCGAGCGGATGGCGAGGCCATCATATTGCCCGATGACTTCGAGCAGCTTTTCCTTGTCCTTGCCCAGATCGGGCAGGTAATCCACCTCGACGCCATTATCCTTGAAGATCTGGACGGCGGTGGGGCTGAGCTTGTCGGAAACGAGAACCTTGGGCATGGCGCCCTCCATATGAACTGGGTTTGTGGAAGGCACCCCCACCTAGCCTCCCCTTGGAAGGGGAAGGAATGGCTCCGCGTATCTGGCTGAATTGTGCCAGATACTCGATCAGCCCCTCCCCCTATCAGGGGGAGGTTGGGTGGGGGTGCTCGTTGCTAAGCCGCGGCTTTCGCCAGCGCGGCCTTCTCTTCGGCGAATGCGTAATCCAGCCACGGCGTCAGCGCGGCCAGCGATGCCGCCTCGATCGTCGAGCCGGCCCAGATGCGCAGGCCCGAGGGAGCATCCTTATAGGCGCCGATGTCATAGGCCACGCCGGCCTTGTCGAGCCGCGACACGATCGCCTTGGCGAACGCTGCCTGCTTGTCGGCGTCGAGCGCCGTCACCGCCGGATCGACGATCGAGAAACACACCGAAGTGTTGGAACGATACGCCGCGTCCTTGGCCAGGAATTCGACCCATGGGGTTACGGCAACCCAATCGGCCAGTACCTTGAAATTGGCATCAGCACGACCCTGCAGGCCCTTTAGCCCGCCTTCGCGGAGGCCCCATTCCATGGCGTCCACGGCGTCCTCGATGCAGATCATCGATGGCGTGTTGATGGTCGCGGCTTCGAACACTTCCTGCAGCAACTTGCCACCTTTGGTCAGGCGGAAAATCTTGGGCAGCGGCCGGTCGGGCTTAAAAGATTCGAGCCGTTCGACGGCACGGGGGCTCAGGATCAGCACGCCATGGGCGGCTTCCCCGCCCAGCGCCTTCTGCCAGGAGAAGGTCACGACATCGAGCTTGTCGAATTCCAGCTTCTGGGCGAACGCCGCCGAGGTCGCGTCGCAGATCGTCAGGCCCTTGCGGTCGGCCTTGATCCAGTCGGCGTTCGGCACGCGCACGCCGGACGTCGTGCCGTTCCAGGTAAACACCACGTCGCGGTCGGTATCGACCTGGCTGAGGTCCGGCAATTCGCCATAGCCGGCCTTGATGATGCGCACGTCATCCAGCTTGAGCTGCTTGGCCACATCGGTGACCCAGCCCTCGCCAAAACTTTCCCAGGCCAGCATATCGACGCCGCGCTCGCCCAGCATGCTCCACAGCGCCATTTCGACGGCGCCTGTATCGGAAGCGGGCACGATGCCGATGCGGTAATCCGCCGGCACTTCCAGCAATTCGCGCGTCAGATCGATTGCGCGCTGAATGCGAGCCTTGCCCGGCTTGGAGCGGTGCGAACGACCCACCAATGCGCCAGCAAGCGCCTCAACCGTCCAGCCTGGACGCTTGGCACACGGGCCCGAAGAAAAATTTGGATTATCCGGTTTCACCGCCGGTGCGGTATGGGGCATATCAGCCATATTCAGCGACCCTCCCAGGTCTATGCGTCTTGCGTTAGGGCAAGATGTCCTGAGGCGGGAAATACGCCCGAACCGGCATGTCCGTCAATGAGTCTTTTCATTGCTTGGTGAAAGCGGCCGTATGAAATGAGTTTGGGGCGGGGGCCAAAATAAAAATCATGTACCATCAGCATGCTAACCCATTTTCCGGTTAACGCAGAATCGCACGGACTTAGCCTGGGCATTAAGAAACGGCCCGGCTGGCCTCGCACGACCCTGATCTTCCGACCAAAAGCAGACTGGCAGAAACCCACACCGATGCCGACCGTAAGCGATCGGTTCCGGCCATTGGCGCTCCGCTCACGCGATGGCCGCTTCTCGTAGAAGCGGACTCTCAGCTCGTCAAATTGGCCCGATGCATTGCGGCGTAGCGACCGCCAGCGGCGATCAGCTCCGCGTGCGTACCGCGCTCAACCACACTGCCATGCTCGATCATCACTACACGGTTTGCACGCTCGATGGCGGAGGTCCGGTGCGCCACCACCAGCACTGCCCGGTTGGCGGCGATGGCGTCAATGGCATCGAGGATGCCTTCCTCGCGCTCGGCATCGAGATGCGAGGTAGCCTCGTCGAGAATGAGCAGCGGCCGATCACGCAGCACGGCGCGGGCGATAGCGATGCGTTGCCTCTCCCCACCGGAGAAGCGCTTGCCGCGTTGCCCGACCATGGTGCCAAGCCCGTCGGGTAACTGCCTCAACATCTCGCCCAGCCCGGCTTGATGCATGGCATCGGTGAGCCGGTCGTCCGTCGCATCCTCGAGGCCATAGCGCAGGTTGTCGCGCAGCGTCGCATCGCGCAAGTAGACGTCTTGGCTGACGAGCGAGACGCCGCGCCAAACATCCTCTTCCGCCAGCTCGCCCGCATCGAGGCCCTCGACCCGTATGCGCCCGTCCGAGGGTCGGATTGAGCCGCAGGCGAGGCTGATGATGGTTGATTTGCCCGATCCGGAATGTCCGGCAATAGCTACGGTTTCACCCCGCCGCACGCAGAACGAAATGTCGTTGAGGATGGGCAAGGGCAGGTCTGCTCCATTCGTGCCCACCGCCTCATCCAGCCGGGTCAGCGAGACTGCGGCCAGAAACCCGGTCATCCCGAAACTGGCGCCCGCGACATCGGAGAGCGTTTTGACCGCCAGGGCGTCGCGGCCTGGATAGGTGTAGCTCACGCTCTCAAATGTGAGAACTTCCGCGGAGGGCGCCGGGTCTGTCGCGCGCGCCGCCGCCACCACCGTTGGTAGACCGGTGTTCCTCGACAGCAGCACGGCCTCTATACGATCCAGCCCCATCCCGGCCCGGATCATAGGATAGCGCTGTCCCACAACCTCCCCCAGCGGCTGGCGCACGAGGCCGACAAAGAACAGTGCCGAGATGATGCTACCGATCGAGATTTGTCCGGTCGAGGCCAAGAGTACGCCGATGCCGAGAAACAGCACGGTGATGAGATCGAAGCACAGCCGATAGGCGACATTGATCACGGCCCGCCAGTTGTCCATGCGCACCGCCAGCGCGACGGATCTGTCGGCGAGCTCGGCGAAGCGGGCTTCCTCCGTGCCGGTTGCGCGCGCCTGCCGGACAAGACTCACGGCGTCGCCGCTGGTGGTGCTCTCTATCTGCGAGGCGACGGCCGCGTTGATCTCGTAGGAATCCTTGATCGTGGCGTTGATGCGCCCTTCGGCAAAGCGCACTGCCATGAGGGCAAGCGGGACAAGCGTAAAGGCGGCGAGGAACCAGGGGTTGATGATGGCCAGTGCGATCCCAACGGCGGCCAGTCCGACCCAGCCGTGGACCGTGGCCAGCGGGACGGCGGTAAACAGCGGATCCACCATGCGCATGTCGTTAGTCAGGCGGCTGTTCAACACCCCGGGATTGATGGTTGCATAGCTCAACAGCGGCATGCGCAGAAGTTGGCCGTAGAGCCGTCGTGCCAGCTGCCAAGAAAGGCCATAGCCGACGCGAGACCCAAGGGTGTTGGCCAGCACCTCGGCAAGTGCGGCGGCCCCAGCGAGGGCTGCCACAAAACTCAGTAGTGGAAGCAACTCGACCAGCTGCGCCCCGCGTAGCGCTGCGTCGATAATGCGGCCCAGAAGCACCGGTACGCCAACTGGCAAAGCGGCGGCCAGGGCAGTGCACAAGAGGATGGGCACGACCTGCATCCAGTTGATCGTCAGGCCAAGTCGCAAGACTCTGCCGAACATGTGGCGCCCCCCAAGTCAGACCTTACCCACCTGAGTTTGCACTGCCAGTCCGGCCGTGCAATCAGTTTTCCAACGACCCAATGACCGCTTGTGGCGCTTACTGCCGCTAGAGGCTGGATAGCCGCCAGTCCGCAATCGAAAGCGGACGTCCCTATCCCACCCCAAGCCGGTCACTCACGCCCTGCTTTCGCATCCTGAAAGTTGCCCTTCAACAGACCTGCTGCGTGGCAGCGGGTACGGTAATCTTACGCCCTGGTGAGTGCGATTGACCTGCGCCGAGGTTTACTAGCTTCACCGGCTCAAGGGGAAGCCGACCCTAGTATAGCGGCCCACGGACTACTGCACCGACTTGAGCGGCAGCTGGATCATGATATCAAGCCCGTGCGGCTCCCAGCGATAGTTGATCGTGCCGCGCAATTGCCCTTCGACGACCCGGTTTATCAGCTTGGATCCGAAACCTACCCGGGTCGGCGCTGCAGGCACGGGCCCGCCGCGTTCGCTCCACTCGATCTGCAAGTCTTCGACGGAGCTCCAGGAAATCAACAGCTTACCGTCAGGATGGCTGAGCGCTCCGTACTTTGCGGCGTTCGTCGCAAGCTCGTGGAGGACAAGGGCGATGTTGGTGGTCGCCCTTGATGAAATCTGCAGATCGTCGGAGCCGGCCAGCATAAATTTGTCGCCCTCATCGACATATGGCGCCAGAAGATCGGTTAGGACCGTCTTGAGCGGTATGGCGGAATCCGATGACGCCTCTGGTGAGAGACCCGGCTGTACCAACTCGTGGGCGCGGTGCAAAGCGTCCAGACGGCCACGGACCGCCACCGAATAATCCTTCACGCTGATCTCGGCGCGGACACTCGTTGCCAGCAGCGCATTCACCAGGGTGAAGAGGTTCTTGACGCGGTGATTGAGCTCACGCGCAAGCAGCTCGCGCTGTTCCTCGGCCCGTCCACGCACCAGTTCGTTGCGATGACGCTCGATAGCGATGGCGGCCGTGCGCGTTACCATGCCGATGACTTCGAGGTCGCGCTCGGTCGGCTCTTTGGGCTGACGATAGTAGTTGGCGAACGTGCCCAGGATGGTGCCGTCCGATGCACGGATCGGCATCGACCAGCATGCACGAAGGCCATGAGCCAACGCTATGTCCTTGTAGTCGGCCCATAACGGGTCGGTGGCGATGTCCGTCACGATCACCGGATCGCCGGTGAACGCGGCAGTCCCGCATGAGCCGACACCATGGCCGACCGGGATGCCATCGATTGCAGCGTTGTAGGCGTCGGGCAGGCTGGGTGCCGCGCCCTCCACCAGGTTCGCGCCGTCCTCCGTCATCATCAGGATCGACGCCAGCATCTCGCCACGCGACGGTTTCTCCACCATTAAAATGATGTCGCGCATGACGTCTTTCAACGGGCCGCCCACTGCCACGCGCGTCAGGATTTCGCGCTCGGCGATGAGCAGTTCCGATGTGATGTTCGTCGATAGGTTCACCAAGTTCATCCGAATGCTACCTGAAGCCGAATGCCGTAGGACGGCCGCGACAGTCCTACAGCATGTGACCAGGATCGTCGCGAAGAACTTCGCTCCTAGACGACCTTGACGCGGCGTCACTCCGCTTCTTTTCGCAAGGTCCGAACGCCTGATGAGGGCTTGATGGCTCACGCGAAAGTAAAGCGGGGTGTCCGCTGTGCTCATCTAGAGCGACGAAAGTAGACATACCGCTTGCCACCCGTTGCAGACTAGCTGTTCACATAGGTGACGGTCCGCTTTTAGGACTCCGCCGAAGGCTGACTAGCGGCCGGAATGGGGCGCGTAGCCGACTGCG
Source organism: Devosia sp. UYZn731 (assembly GCF_040546795.1). Taxonomy (NCBI): domain Bacteria; kingdom Pseudomonadati; phylum Pseudomonadota; class Alphaproteobacteria; order Hyphomicrobiales; family Devosiaceae; genus Devosia; species Devosia sp. UYZn731. The sequence continues at coordinate 20,643 of NZ_JBEPOL010000007.1, read as the reverse complement.
CCTTCGACCCCTTTCCGGCCGTTCCGCCCGCCTTGGCAAAGCTGCCGGTCAGCTTTGGCCGCCAAAAAAGATGCCACCCGCCTCAAGCGCATCGTACCGCTGCCAGCCTGCTCAAAAAGGGGCTCTACCCGACGTATCGGACGCAGCCGCGGCGTCAGCGCTATGACCTGGGCAAGACCGGGATGGTTCTCTAGGTTTTGAAATCGAAAATGTCGGTACTGCCGGCGGCTAGGTCGTCCGTTGAAAGGATATTGCCCCAGACCATCGCGTCTAGCTCAGCCAGGAGATTTCCGTGGGCCCAAAACCCTCTCGGAATTGGGCTGTCCAACTACCGCCAGCGCAAGATGCGCCTGCCCTGTAATTTTAGGCAGGTTTGGCGGGCCGGTACAGCAGGATGGTTTCGGCCCCGTCGCTCAGGTCGTGAACTATGACTTTGGCTCGCAAATCGCGCACGCGACCGAACCGAATCAGGCGCTCGTGCAATATCAACTCAGCCGCATTCTCCGGAGATTCGGCAGTGGTCATATGCGCTTCGGCCTCCTGCCGTACCTCGTGTACGCCGGTATATGCGATAACAGTGTATTTTGTCAGTTTAACCATTTGCCGCCAACTGTCTCCCTCAATGGAGTTGCCTCGGTACCCGACCGCGCCAGTGTTGCCTGGGCAAAGGCGTAGAGCTTGGTATCGTCGTCTGCACGATAGGTCAGCTCCAGGCCACCATCGGTGCGAAAACCGCTGTCTGATCCGCCGCCCCGTGGCGAGGTCGAGTTGACATGCAAAAGACCCGCCGCGATGCTCCATTGCGGGGCGAACTCATAGCTCACCTCCGCCGATGCTTCCTCGCGCCGCTGCCCGTCGCCCTTGGTTAGCCCCTCATAGCGTGCCGACACCGTGGTGCCTCGGTCAGGTCAAGCTTGGCGAATGTGCCCCACACCACCTGATCGATCGTTGTTTGTTGGTCCGTGGTGGCAAAACCGGCCTGCTTGGTGTCGTAGAAGGCGCCGACCTGCCCGGCGATTTGGCCCCCACTCACGTCGGCCAGGTCGATCTGGCCCTTCAGATGATAGGCCATCGCGGATTGGATGTTGCTACCGGTGTCCGGCTGATTGACGAAGGTCAGGCCGCCGTCTGTCGATACCCATTGCCCAAAACCCACCCCCCTGCTCTGGGCGAGTTCGGCCTCGAGAAATGTCGTCTCGGTCATGCGTAACGTCAGGTCGGCTCCGATCAACCGCTGATCGGCAAGGCCAGTGGTTTCCGCAATGCCCGTAACACCCACGGCGACATGATGGGAGAGCCAGGCCTCGGCGCGGCCGCCCAGCGCGTAGCCTTCAACGGCGTCCAACGTGGGGGTATATTCGTACTGCACCGCGAGATGCACTTCCCGATCGCCCAGCGCGCCATCGCGCACGACACGGCCCGACGCGCGGTGGAATTGAGCGGAGCCTTGAGAATGACTATGCCCTGCAGATAGTCGATCTCGTAGTCCTGCCCGCGGCTCAGGGTGCGTCGCGACGAAATCATGCCGGTAACGGGATCACGCAATTGCACCGTGACAGTCTCAGAGCCGACGGTCAGGTCCTGCCGTTTGAGGAAATAGACCGATCCGCCGGTACCGCGCAGGATACCGGTCAGCGAGGCTTTGGCAACACACCCGTGGGCTCGCTGTCCATCGCCAGGTCGATAGAGCCCGGTTCCGACCGCTATTCCATATCCGACGGGTCTCGCCTGTTCGTTGGATAACGCTTGCCAGGGCTGTCTGCCTGTTTCTGATAGCTCGAATACTGGTGGGCACCAGGGGTGCCGCTCTCAACAGCCGCATCAAATACCGGCACATGCTTGATCAAGCACAAAGGTTACGTCCCGAGCCAGATGGAGTGCTGAGGCCGGGACCGCTGTCTTTGCAGGTTTCTCCAGCGACTGCCGAACGGCCTCCGCCTTCGAGGCGCCGGTCGCGAGCACGACGATACGCCTGGCTTGAAGGATCGTTCCGATGCCCATGGAGATCGCCTGCTTCGGCTGCGTTTCCCCGTCCGCGAAGAATGGCGCGTTGGCCGCGAGCGTCGATGGGGTCAGATCAACGAGACGGGTACGCGAGGCAAAATCCGAGCCAGGCTCGTTAAACCCGATATGCCCGTTGCGGCCTATGCCGAGCAACATGAAGTCGATGCCACCCGCAGCGGCGATCAAAGCTTCGTAGTCTGCGGCTTCCTGCTGCGCGTCCGCTGCCAGCCCGTTGGGGATGTGGCGCTGAGAGGCCGGGCAGTCGACATGGTCAAAGAGCGCGCGGCTCATATAGGCGGTATATGAGGCCGGGTGTTTGAGACCAAGGCCGTAATACTCATCGAGATTGAAGGTGGTGACCGACTGCATGCTGAACAGGGCGGTCCTATGGCTCTGCACGAGACGGGCGTAAACCGGAAGCGGCGTTGCTCCGGTGGGCAAGCCCAGCACCGTGGTCGGCTGTCGCCGCACGTGTTCCACCAGCAAATCATGCGCATAGGTGGCGGCGGCCTCAGCCGTGGGCCTTACGACGATCTCCATGGAGGGCCCCTAGTTCAAGCGCAGGCCACTGTCGGCCGCGAACAAGGACGCCTTGGCGAGATCGAGCATAACTGCAACGCTGGTATTGGCCTCGACGCTACCGGTGGGAAAACGAGCGATAGCTTTCTGTCCGCGAATGGTCAGCACGACGTTGTCTTCAGGGCCCGTGGGTTCCACCGCGTCGACTGTAGCCATCTCCCCGCTACCGGCGGGAGCCAAGGCAATGTGCTCGGGTCGCAGGCCCAGAAACACAGATTTGCCGACCGCAGTATTATCGGCATTCGGCACCGGTACACTCCACCCTTTGCCATCGTCGAATACGACACCGCTAGCATTTGATGCCAATGTGCCAGCGAACATCTGCATGGTCGGCGAGCCGACGAAGCGGGCCACGAACAGGTTTGCCGGGCGGTGATACACTTCGTGCGGCGTGCCGATCTGCTGGATGTCGCCCTTGTTCATCACCACGATCTTGGTGGCGAGGGTCATCGCTTCGATCTGGTCGTGGGTCACATAGATCATGGTCTTGCCAAGCTGGGCATGCAGCCTCTTGATCTCCGAGCGGGTCTCGACGCGCAGGGTTGCGTCGAGGTTACTGAGCGGCTCGTCGAAGAGGAAAACCTTGGGGTCGCGTACCAGGGCGCGGCCGATAGCGACGCGCTGCCGTTGGCCGCCCGACAGCTCGCGCGGGCGGCGCTGCAACAGTGGTTCGATCTGCAGCAACTTTGCCACCTCGGCCACGCGGATGGCGATTTCGCTCGCCGGCATCTTCCGCATGCGCAGAGGGAAGCCAATGTTCTGCGCCACGGTCATGTTGGGATAGAGCGCGTAGGATTGGAACACCATGGCCACGTCGCGGTCGCGCGTCGGCATGCCGGCCACCGACTTCCCCTCGATGATGATGTCACCGCTATCGATCGGATGAAGTCCGGCAATAGCGTGAAGCAAAGTCGACTTGCCGCAGCCTGATGGTCCGAGCAGGACGACGAACTCGCCCTCCTCCGCATCGACATTGATGCCCTTGAGCACCGGCGTCTCGCCATAGGCCTTGGTGATGTTCTTGAGCTGGAGCGCGAAATTGGCCATTGGCGTTATCCCTTGATGCTGCCGAGCGACATGCCGCGAACGATCTGGCCCTGCACCAGCATGCCCAAAACCAGCATGGGCAGCATGACGAGGGTTGCGGCCGCGGTGAGCGGTCCCCATTGCACGCCCTGGAAGGTGAGGAAGGAGGTGATGCTGACGGGCAGGGTCTGCGTATCGCGGCCGGTCAGCACCAGCGCGATGAAGAACTCGTTCCAGGTGAACAGCACGCACATGATCAGCGTGGCGATGATCCCGCCCTTGGCCACCGGCAAAAACACCTCGCGGAAAATGGTGAACTCGCGCGCACCGTCGACCTTGGCGGCATCGCGAAGCTCGCGCGGGATGTCCTCGAAGAAGGTCATCAGCATGGAGATGGCGAAGGGAATATTGATGAAGGCGTAGACCGCGATCAGCAGCCAGTGATTGTTGAGCAGCTTGAGTTGGGACGCGAGGAAATAGGTGGGAATGACGAAGATCAGCGGTGGCGCGATGCGCATGCTCAGCACGAACTTTTCGTTGCTCTGCTTGGCTGCGTCGCCCTGCTGCACCAGGCCATAGGCGGCCAGCGCCCCGATGGCCACCGCTATGATGGATGCAGTGAACGAAACGATGATGGAGTTGACGAAAGCGCGCAGGAATACGCCGTTGCTCAGCACCTTGGAATAGTTTTCCCAGGTGGCCTCGAATAGCCAAACCGGCGGCATGGCGAAGGCGTCGCGGATCGACTTGATCGACGTCACGAAGACCCAATAGAGGGGGAACAGGACGACGACGACCAGGACAATAATGACGGCGTAAAAGATGATCTTGCGCATAGGTCTCATCCACTCTTTTGCGGGCGGAAGGCGAGGCGGTAGACGGCCAGCAGCGCGACATTGGTCAGGATGGTCAGCACCATGGCGATGGTCAACGCGTAGGAAATGTCGAAATTGGTGAAGGCGGCGATGTAGCCGTAGAGGTTCAGCGTTTCGGTCGAAAGCGCCGGCCCACCGCGCGTCATGATGTAAAACAGATCGAACGCCTTGATGCTGTCGATGGCGCGGATCACCCCGACGATGAGCAGCGCCCGCTGCATCATGGGCATGGTGATGAACCACAGGACCTGCCATTCGCGGGCGCCATCGACACGGGCAGCATTCTGCGGATCACCGGGCAGCGATTCGAGCGAGGCCATGGTCAGCAGCACGACGAATGGCGTCCATTGCCAGATATCGGCAATGAGCAGCGAGAAGATCGCCACATTGGGGCTGCCCAGCCAGTCGACTGGACCGAACCCGATGAGCGAGATCAGGTAATTGGCCATTCCGCTGGAGGGATCGAACATGAACCGCCAGGTGAGGCCAACAACGACCGGCGTCATCACGATGGGCACCAGGATCAGCGCACGAACGACGCGCTTGCCGGCAAATTCGCGATCGAGCAGCAGTGCGATGGCCAGCCCCAGCACCAGCTCGATGGCGGTCGCGGCGATCGTGAACATCACGGTACGACCCAGAGCGGAGAGCCCGCGCATATCCAACAGCAGACGGATGTAATTATCGAAGCCGACAAACTTTTCTGCGCCCGGACGCAGCAGCGAGATGTTCTGCATCGTCAGCCAGAGCACATAGACCGTGATCACCACGGAGACAGCGCCCATGAACACCATGACCGGGCGGTAGAACAGCGTCGTTACGTCCTTGGTCATAGCAAATCCTTAAAGGGAGACCCCGTCGCGCGGGAGGTTGAACGCGACGGGGTCGCTGGCACTCAACGTGCGAGTGCAGCAGCGTTGGCGGCATCGGCCTCGGCCAGGGCATCGGTGGCACTGGCCGTTCCGGCGAGCACCTTGGACACGGCAATGCCGGCATTGTTGATGATCTCGTTGGCCGCGGGCACCGTCGGCAGGTATTGCGGATTGCCCTGGTTGATCGAGGCGATCATCGCGTCCTTGAACGCACCATAGCGGCTATTGAACTCATCGGAGTTGAGGGCCGCCTGCGAGGTGACGCCAGAGTTGGGAGCGAGCGCGAGCGACTTGATCTGCTGCTCCTTGGCGGTGGCCCAGGAGGCAAACAGCCAGGCAGCTTCCTTATTGGCCGAGGCCGACGCCACGTAAAGGCTGTGCACGGCGAGCGAGGACGAGCCGCCCTTGGGTGCGGTGGTTTCGACCGGCACCGGGATGTAGCCGACCTTGCCGACGACCGAGGAAACGGCCGGGTCTTCGTTGAAGGCGCCATTGACCGTGGCATCGAGCGTGATGCCGGCCTTGCCCTGCTGGAACAGGACGCGGTTCTCTTCCCAACCGAAGTTGGCGACACCGACCGGGCCGTAGTCCTTGAGGACGCGAGCGAACGCATCGAGCGAGGCTGCAGCTTCCGGCGTGGCCAATGCCGACTTGCCCGCGGCATCGACGAACTCGCCGCCAAAGCCCCAGAGGTAACCGGCCCAGACATAGACGCTATGGATGCCCTGGGCGCCGCGCATGGTGATGCCGGTGATCTCGCCGTTGGACTTTTCCTTGATGGTCTTGGCGGCGGCTTCGATATCGGCAAAGCTCTTGGGCACGGCGATGCCGTATTGCTCGAACAGGTCCTTGCGATACATCACGAAGGTGCTCTCGCCATAGACCGGCAGGCCATAAAGCTTGCCGTCGAGCACGTTGGTATTGAGATAGCCGGGCACGAAATCGGCCTTGTCGAGATATTGCGGCGCGGCTGCGGCGAGATCGTCGAGCGGCTCGATATAGCCGGCTTTGACGAAGCCCGGCACGAAGATGATGTTGTTCTGCACCACGTCATAGCGGCCCGAGCCCGAGGAGAATTCGAGCAGCATCTTGGCGGTGATGTCGGATTCCGGCACGACTTCGAGTTCGACCTCGATGCCGGTGGCGGCGGTGAATTCGGGCAGCAGCGCCTGAATGCCGTCGGTGGTCGGATGACCCTCCATCAGCACCGCAAGGCGAGTGCCGGCGTATGGCTTGGCGGCATCCTGTGCGAAGGCCGGCAGCGCCGTCGAGGCGGCAAGCACGGCGGTCAGGATAATCAGATTGCGTCTTTTCATTGGTCCATTCCCTTTGTTTCGTTCCCTGTGCGGCGCCGCTATCGCGGGGCCATGCGATCGACGCTAGAGCCGTTCCACCAGCCCACTCTCGGCGGAACGGATCATGGCGCGCGTCAATTCCAAGGAGCGCAGTGCTTCCTCGCCCGTGGCCACCTGCGAAGGTTTGCCATCGAGCCATTCGAGCACGCTGCTCAATTGCTGGCGCAGATCGCCGCCCACCGTGTCGCCGAACATCGGCCAGTGCTGGGTATCAATCTCGCGCGATGTCTGGTTGTCGGCAAAGTAGAGGCCGCTATCGCCGCACTGCACTTCGAACGAGCCCTCGGTGCCGATCAGCTCCATGCGGGCATCGATCATGTGACGCGCCCCGGCCGGCAGCGACCAGGCGCTCTCGAAGTTCACCAGCGTGCCACCCGAGAAGCGGACCATGGCGGCAATAGTGTCCTGCGTGCCGATCTCGCCAAGGAGGATATCGGTCTGCTGGGCATAGACGGAAACCGGCGTCTGTCCCTCCAGCATCCACAGCACCAGATCGACGTCGTGCACGGTGACGTGAAGCGCCAGCGGCAGGGTGCCGCCATAGCGCTTGGGGCCTTCGGTGCGCGCGCTGTTGCGGCGGGTATAGATGTGGATCGGCGTGCCGATCTTGCCAGACTGGATGAGTTCGCGCGCCTTGAAGTAACGCGGATCGAAGCGCAGCAGATAGCCGATGCCCAGCTTCACACCGGCCGCCTTACAGGCATCGACGATCTTGTGGCCGTCCTCGATGGTGGAGGCGATCGGCTTTTCGACAAACAGGTTGATGCCCTTGGCGGCGATATCGAGCGCTGGCTGCAAATGCAGATGGTCCGGCGTGCAGATACTGACGAGGTCGAGTTCTTCGTTGGCCAGCAGGTCCTCATGGCTGGCATATGCCTTCACGTCCGGACCGAGCTTTGCTGCCACCGAACGGGCGAGTTCGATATTAAAATCGACAATGGCGACTAGTTTGGCGCGTGGCTCGCGCGCAAAGATCGAGGCGTGCATCGAGCCCATGAAGCCTGCTCCGATGACGGCGACGCGAAATTGAGTGGTCATGCGGTTTCTCCAAAACGAGGCTGAGCCGCGGCAACGGCGTCGGCATAGCGGCGGGTAATGTCGTCGGGGCGAGTGATCGCCGAGCCGACGACCACGAATTCTGCGCCGAGGGCAATGGCATGTGCTGCTTCGGCAGGCTCCCAGATACGGCCCTCGGCAACAAAGGGCAGCCGTGCGGCGGCCAGCGCCGTCATCAGTGGAAAATCGGGGCCGGCGAGCTTGGCGGAATAATCGGTGTAACCAGCCAACGTCGTGCCGACGACATGGGCGCCAGCCGCAATGGCAATGCGGGCTTCGGCAATGGTGCTGATATCGGCCATGGCGACGCAACCGCGCCGCAGGATGGCGGCCACCACATCGGCGACTGGCACCGGCCGTGCCCGATCGGTCGCGTCGAAAGCGATGATATCGGCGCCGGCATCAGCCAGCGCATCGACCTCGTCGACCTGGGTGGTGATGAACGCCTCGAAACCGGGATGCTGGGCCTTGACGATGCCAACGATCGGCACCTCGATTGCGGCGCGGACACCACGGACATTGGCAATGCCTTCGATCCGCACGGCCCTGGCGCCGCCAAGAAGCGCCGACTGTGCCAACGCCACGATGTGGGGCGTCGCATCGAGCGGTCTGCCGGCAGCCGCTTGGCACGACACCACCAGCTGGCCGCGCAACCGATCTCGTAACGTTTGGGCGGAGATAGTCATCCGAACTCCTGAGCCTATGCGACCCATCGTTAACAAGGACGACTATTTTCGTCAATAAAAATTCTTCAATGAAATTTTCCGTCACTCACCAGACTGGCGACACCGATCAGCCCCGCATCGGCACCCATTGCTGCGCGAACGATCTGGCGGCGGTAGATAACCGGCTGCCGGGAAACCGCAGCCTGCAGCCTGGTCAGGAACCCATCGGCAAGCCCGACGCCGCCGCCAAGCACGATCCGCTCGAGATCAAGGCTGGCCACAAGGTCGCAGAGAGTGCCTGCTAGCGCTGTAGCTGCCTGGTCGAGCAGCTGCGTACAGCGATCGTCACCGGCGGCGGACGCGGCGAACACCTCCGGTGCTGCTACGTTGCGCCGCAACATTTCGCTGGCCAGCAGCGCGATGGCGCTGCCGGAAGCCAGCCGCTCGACGCAGCCGCGCCGACCACAGCCGCAGACCGGGCCGTTGGGATCGCTCACCATGTGCCCGACATGTCCGGCGAGGCCGCGACTGCCAGACTGCAACCGACCATCGAGCACGATGCCGGCGCCAATACCGGTGGACACGGTGATGAACGCCATGCGTTCGGCCCCCTGCCCCGCGCCCAGTCGATACTCAGCGCAGGCGGCAGCCTGAGCATCGTTGATAGCCAGAACGGGTCGCGACAGCCTCGCCTCCAGCGCCGCAACCAGTGGGAACCGGTCCTCGATTGGCAAAGTGGACGGATTGAGCGCCGTCAGCTGTCCGCCATCCACAATGCCCGTTGTCGCCACGCCGGCGGCGAGAGTGACGGGCAAAAGTGTAGCCTGGCTGGCGATGGCCTCGACGATGTCTGCCCCGCGCCCTGAGCGTGGCGTCGCCATCTGCAGCCTGTGTGTCACTACCCCGCCCGAAACGATGGCCAGCGCAATCTTGGTGCCACCGATATCGATGGCGAGGACGTCACGATCAGAAGTTGCGGTCACTGACGCTGCTCGCTGTCTCGTTGATGATGTCGACCCGGTCGGGATCGGCGGCGGTGATATGAGCCACCAGCGCATCAACGATCAGCAGTTGGCTGATCTTGGATGGAAATGCGCCACCGGTCAGCGGTGTTTCGGGCCAAGATGCGAGCAACACATGATCGCTGGTCGCCGCCAGCGGGCTCTTGGAACGGTTGGTGATGATGATCGTCCGGGCGCCTCTGCTGTGCGCCAGTTCAGCGACGCGCACCGTGTCGATGGTCGAGCCCGAACTCGATACCAGGATGTGGACCGACGTCGAATCGGAGGTTGCCGCGATCATCGTGGCAAGGTGAGCGTCAGCCACGGCGCGCGCGCGCAGCCCGAGACGCGTCAGCTTGTATTCGAGATACTGAGCGGTAATGGCGGAGGCGGCGACGCCAAAAATCTCGATCTGTTTGGCGGCCAGCAGTTCGCCGGCGACGGTCGCCAGCACCGAGCGGTCGAGCAGCCTTTCAGTCTCGTCCAGCGCAATCTTGGCGGTCTCGATCAGCGACTGCACGGAGTCGGCGCCCGTGACAGGAGTGTTGGCCAGCCCCTGCGTGGCGAGTTCCTGCGCCAGCATCAGTTTGAAATTCTGAAACCCGGTGAAGCCGAGCTCGCGGCAGAAGCGCATGACGCTGGCTTCGGACGAACTGGCCTCCTCCGCCAGTTCGGTGATGCTCTGGTAGAGTACTGCCTGGGCGTTGCCCAGCACATGGTCGGCAACACGAGCCAAAGCCGGCGTCATGTTGGGTGCCGCCGAGCGGATGTTGGCAATGAGGGCGCTTTGCATGGTGGCTCCGTCAGAAGTGCTCGCCGACCCAGGGCGCAGGTCCGGCAAACAGGGTCTCGCACAACCTTATCGCTGTGGCGTCACCCGCTAATATACCGGCGCGTTGCAAAAATCGCGCGGAACGATGGCCCGTCAACAGGGTGCCAAAGTCGCTTAGAGCCATTCGGACGGTCGGCAGGTCAGTGTCGCGTTGATTACAGGTCCCGTGCCCACCGCGAACATCGATCGCCAGCCTGGTGTCTCCTGCCGGAGACATGAGATCGATACCAATCGTACCGTCGGCGGAATAACCGCGCTCCTGCATCGCCCTGACCGGGTCCAGCACGCGCGCCAACCATTCCTCCTGATGCAGCAGACGCCAGCCCTTGTCGGGCATGGCAAAGACAAGGGCATCCTGCGGCGCGCCATGCCAGGTCACCCGCGGATAAACGGACGAAAACGTTCCAATCAGGCTCAGGAGATGCGTCGCAGCCTTGCCATTGAGCGCCACCCAATCGCGGACCACGAGGCACTCCGAATTGGACGTGTCGAGCACCAGATAACCTGCTGCATCGGCGGCGGTGCTAACGTAGATCGACGGACCGCCGGCCAGCAGGTTCGCCCAATGGGCTGGATTGCGACGCAGCGGACCAGCGTCTTCCTCGCAGTGCTGCTTATAGAGCGCGGAGATAGAGGCCATTGCCTCGTCCCCCTTCATTCGTACAAAGCCGGTGTCGCGCGCCCTGGGCAGAGCGGATGTGTCCGCCTCATAGACCATTTCAAGACCCGCCAGTGCAAACCCGGCCCGGCGATAGACGGGGCGCGTGGAGGCAAACAGTGTGGCCAGGCCAGTGCCCTTTGCCGCAGCCTCTGCGCAGACCTGCTCGAGAAACCGCCCCGCCACGCCGGACCCACGCCATGCCGGGTTGACCGCCACATGAGCAATATTGACGGCGCTCACGGGCCTGCCACCCAGCCAGTGCGCCGTATCGATTACCGCCATGACCGCCGCAAGCTGGCCTTCCACGGTCAGAACCCGAAAATTCTCGATACCCACTTGATCGATATAGGCTTCGCTTCGATCTACGGTGAATCCGAACGCTTGGTGGTAGGCATCAGCGATTGCGGGGCGTTGGTCATCTGCAGCGGCAAGAACGGCCGAGGTGATCGATAACGTTTCTGACATTTTTTTTCACCAAAACGATATTCTTGAACTAAAACTTCATATCGAAATCAGGTTCGGGTGTCCATGGGCGGCATTGACCAGGGCGCTTCTCCTTGTGGGCCCACGAGCGGCCACGTGGGATACATAGCCCGGAATAGTCACAGGGCTCGACAGCACGGGCTTCGTGCGGCCGTTATGTCGAGGCCGGTACTCGATTGGGCAGGCCGTTGCCATCTCTACGGAATGTCCGGTTTTGGCGACTGCGTGTTAGGTCTTGAAAGATGGGATGGAGTGCGGTCCAGCGCGCTGGACGTCGCCAAGGTGGCCGGCATGGCGCTCCATACCGCCACGCTCAACCGCTACAACGAGGCTGTCGCCAACGGTAAGGTCGTCAATGTCTTCGGCAATGAAGGTGGCATACCTGCGCTGCCGGGCGGGCCAACCGCCGAAGGCAATGCTCACCTTCATCTTGAGCCCCGGATCGCATTGGCGACCGGGGCTTGTCTCTCTGACTTTGCCCCAGCCGATCGCGTTAGCTAATCCTGTCCATATGCGCCCGCGCCAGGCGCAGGCACTCCTGGAACGCGTCGAGATCCTGCAGCAGCCGCTCGGGCGATACTTGGCGCTGGACCAGCACGCAGCCCAACGCCTCGATGCCGCCATCGAGCATCAGGTTATCGACCATGCCGTGGTCTTCCAGCATCAGCCCATCGCGGCCACGCATGACGCCCTGGGCGTCCTTGCGGGTCGCGCCGTGGTAGAAATCTTCGGACAGGCGTTCGAAATAGCCGCGCGTGGTATTGGTGTAGCCGAAGGCCGGCTTGCGTAGCGCGCACATGAAGCCGACTTCGAATGCAGTGCCGATATCGGCGGAAATGCCGCGGAACGGGGTTAGGTTGGCGATGACGAGATCCGCATCGCGCATCATCGCCTCATTGGCCGCGCTGATCTGGCAGCCAAAGGCGAACGGCGTAACGCCGGTCGGATCGAGCGCGTCTTCGGCCATGGTGCTGGGGAAAAACCCATGCTCCAGCGCCATCTTGCCCTTGAGCGCCATCTGCTCGCCGCCATTGGGCAGGAACACTTCGGGGCCGGCGATATAGACCTTGTGGGTGGGCGTCATACCAGCTTCCCGTCGGCCAGGGCCGCCATGATCCAGTCGCGGTATTTGTGGTCCTTGTCGTTGATCTCGGGGATCACCTTGGAAGCCTCCGACATGAAGAAGTAATAGTCGCGGCCCATTTCCTGGCCGCGGCGGGTATGCATGTCGAGCGCCACATCGGGGATTTCCGCCACGCGTTCGCCCAGTTCCACCACGCGCTTGGCCCAATTGGTCATGTCGTCGCTGGTGCGATCCTTCTTGCTGCCGGTCAGCACCCGAATGGCGTGGACGGCGAACAGGAAGCGGTCGCCGGTTGGGCGGGGATAGCGCTTGTGCTGCTGGTAGAGCGTTTCCACCAGCACCGGCGCGTCGAGATTGCCGAAGCCGATATCCTCAACCGCGATGACGCAGAGGCGGGACCACAGCATTTCTTCCATTTCGGGGCTTGTTATGTACATCTCCCAGCCCAGCAGCAGCACGTTTTCGGTCATGCCGCGGCGCGTGCATTTTTGCAGCGCCGAAATCACCTCGTCGGCAGCAAAGCCGTTTTCGGTCGTAGTCCGCTGCCAGGGATCGGGGGGTTGCTGCACTTTGACCATGAGAATGGCTCCTGAGATTAAAGAGGTTATTGCCAGCGCGCCGCGACGCGCCGTTCGGCGGCCATCACCAGCCCGAAGCAGATCACGGCGGTGATAGTGGCGATGATCGAGGTGCCGAAGGCGCGCTCCATGGCGAAGCGTCCCGAGGCCTCGCGGAACATGAAGCCCAGCCCCGACGTACCCATCAGCAGTTCGGCCAGAATTGCCGCCAGGATCGCTTCGGGCGCGGTGAGGCGCAGCGCGATCATCAGGTTGGGCACGGCGGCCGGCAACACCAGGCGCAGGAAGCGCTGGGTGCGGTTGGCGCCGAACACCTTGAACAAATCGTCGCTGCCCGGCGGCAGGGCACGCAGGCCAGCGCCGACAAAGACGAATGTTGGAAAAAACGCCGCAATGGCGACGATGGCGACTTCGGTGCGCATGTCATAGCCCAGCAGGCGGGCAATGATCGGGATCAGCGCCACCACCGGCACGCAGGAAAAGATCAGCCCCAGCGGGGTCAACAGCCCGTTGAGCAGACGCGATGCCCAGGCAGCCAGCGCCAGCAGGATGCCACCGGCGAGGCCCAGGATCAGCCCGAGCAGCGCCACGATAAAGGTCTGCGCCGCATTGGCGGCGTAGAGGCCGGGCGCGGAGGCCAGATCGAGGAACACGCTGGCCGGGCTGGGCAGCACGATGGCGTTGAGCCCCGAAATATTGACCCAGGCCTCCCACAAAACGAGGATGGCGATGACGCCCCAATAGTTGGACAGGAAACTGCCGAAGCCCTTGATCACGCCGCTCATTGATAGCGTCCATAAGTAAGGCGTTCGACGAGACTCATCAGGCCGAACAGCGCAAGTGACGAGGCGGTCACGATCAGCACCGCGCTCCACAGCAGCGGTATCTGGAAATTCTGCATCGCCGACACCATCAGCAAGCCCAGCCCGCGCGAGGCGCCGAACCACTCGCCAACGATGGCGCCGATAAAGGCGACGGGGATGGCCAGCTTCATGCCCGAGACGATGGCGGGTAATGCCGCGGGCAATTCCAGGCGCAGGAAGCGGGTGACCGGGCTGGCGCCGAGGGCGGTGAAGACGTCGCGATGCGCCGCCGATGCCGCATTGAGGCCCGACGTGGCAGCGACATAGATCATGTAGAATACGCCCAGCGCCGAGATCGAAGCCGGCGTCGCGTCGCGATTTGCCGCGACCATGAACAGCGGCGCCAGCGCCACCAGCGGAATGGCGTGGATCACCGCGATCAACCGATCGAGGCCCGGTTTGAGCACTGTGGCGACGCGGCCCAGCATGGCCAGGGCAATCCCCGCGACCACGCCAAGCCCATAGCCGGTGATGACCGCGGTAAAGCTGGCCGTGATGGCCCGCGCGAACAGCGTTCGCTTGGATGGATCGGCGACAAAGGCCAGAACGTCGGTCAGCGGCGGCCAGGTCAGGCCCGCCAGCCGATAGAGCCCGATAACCTGCCACATGCCAAGGAACAGGCCGATCCCAACCAGCCCGAGCATGAAGCGCTGCAACCCGTCGGAGCGCGCCGTCATTCCGCCTCGCCCTCCGGTTCCAGGGCCAGGGTGAGCTCATCCACCAATTGGTGGAACGCCGGGTCCCGCGTCACCGAGGGCTTGCGCGGTCGCTCGAACGGCACTGTGATATCGCGGATAATGCGACCCGGGCGGCCACTCATGACGATGACACGATCGGCCAAGAACAGCGCCTCATCCACAGAATGGGTGACCAGCAGCGTCGTGATCCGCTGGGCGCTCCAGATGCGCTGCAACTCCACGTTCATCTGCCGCCGCGTCACCGCATCGAGCGCGCCGAACGGCTCGTCGAGCAGCAGCACTTCGGGCTGCAGCGCCAAGGCGCGGGCAATCGAAGCACGCTGGCGCATGCCGCCCGAGAGCTGCCGCGGGCGGGCTTTTTCGAAGCCCGACAGACCAACCAGCCGGATCAACTCCTCGACCCGCTCGGTGTCGACCTTCTTGCCGGCGACCTGGAATGGCAGTGCCACGTTAGCCCGCACATCCAGCCACGGCAGCAGGGCATGATCCTGGAAGGCGACGCCCAGCCGATGCGAGCGGCTCAGCGCCTGCGGATCGGCACCTTCGATACTGACACTGCCGCTGCTGGGCGCTTCCAGCGCCGCCACCAGCCGCAGGATTGTGCTCTTGCCGCACCCGGACGGCCCGAGCAGGGCAACAAACTCGCCCTTGCCGATGGAAAGATCGATATTCGATAGGGCGGTAAACTGCTTGCCGCCATCCAGCGCAAAGCTTTTGCCGACATGATCAAGCCGAATGGCCGGGACCGTCATAAGCATTCCAGTGTGTGCGGAAAAAGGACAGGGGTGAAGGGGACTAGTCCCCTTCAAAACCCCTTATTTGATCGCGGCAAGCGCTTCCTCCAGCGGCCCGAGATCGACGATCTGCTCGGTGGGCGGCATGGTGGTGATACCCGCCGACTTGGCGATTTCCGCGATCGTGGTCTGCACCACGGCCGGATCGAACCAGAATGGGCCGGGCGCACCGGCAGCCTGGATCAGCGGCTGGCCGAGCTCGTTCTGGCGAATCTGCTGGGCCAGTTCGAGGCCGAAATCGGCGCCGTATTTGTCGACGATCAGTTGGGCCGCAACCTTGGGGTCCTTGCCGTTCTCAATCCAGCCCCGCACCAGAGCCTTGAGGTATCCCACAACGAGCGGACGGTTTTCGGCGACGTATTTCTTGTCGGCGATGATGATGCCGGCCGGCGTGGCATAGCCCAGATCCGCCATCAGGGTGACGAAGAAATCGGTATCGCGCTTGAGACCCATATTTTCGAGCGTAATGGGTTGGTTGGTGGCGAAGGCGAAATAGGCATCGCCATCGCCCGCGACCAGCGGCTCAGGCGAAAAGCCGGTCGGCACCAGCGTATAGTCGAGCGGCAGGCCGGCCTTGTTGAGGATGAAATCCACGGTGTTCTTGTCGGCCGGCATCTGATTGAGAATGCGGATGCCCACGAGGTCCTTGGGCTCCTTGACCGGATGCTTGGCCAGCGAGATCAGCGCCGCAGGGCTGATCGGGAAAGCGGCGCCGAGCACCACGAAATCATTGCCCTTGCCCACTGCTTCCAGAAACGGAATCCAGTCCCCGCCAGCAAATTGCGCATCGCCGGCCGACAGCGACACCAGCACCCCCGGCGCGTTGGGGCCGCCCGGCGTATAGTGGATATCGATGCCCTCTTCGGCGAAATAGCCGTTTTCGATGGCGACCCATAGCCCCGCGTATTCGGCATTCGGAATCCAGCCCAGCGCCGTGGTGACGGGCGTCAGGGTCTGGCTGACGGCCCAACCCGGAATGCTCATGGCCAGGCCCGTACCGGCCAGACTGACCAACATTTGCCGGCGCGTCAGAGAAAAAGATGGCAGCTTCGTCATTTGCGGTTACGCTCCTTGGCAGCGAAAACAGGACGTTCGCCGATGCTTGACGGCGCCTCCCCCCAGGCAATGTTATTTTTGTTACAGATGACGTTAGCATATGTAACAATACATTCAACCGCCAATGAGGATGATTTTGGCAGAAATTTACAACCGCCCAAAAAATGGGCTTCCTGCACAAACTCTGGTGGCCGAGCGCATCGCGACGCACTATCCCAAGCTGTCGGCTGCCCTGCGCCAATTCGCCGATTTTGTGTTGGCCGAGCCCCTGCAACTGGCTCGGATGAGCATCCATGAAGCCGTGGAAACGGTGGGGGTTTCGGTGGCCACAGCCAACCGCTTCGCCACCACGATCGGCTTTTCCGGCTATGCGGACTTCCGCAACGAGCTGATCCGCGGCTTCGAAAAGCTGTTCGCGCCGGTGGAAAAGCTCAAGCAGAAGCTGGCCGAAGGCGCCAGCCCTCAGGACGTGATGATCGCCTCATTGCGCGAAGACATCGCCAATATCGAAGCCACCATCGCCAAGCTGACGCCCGACAAGACCGAACGGGCCGTGGAGATGATCGTCAAGGCCAAGCGCATCTTCATCGTCGGCTTCGAAAATGCCGCCAGCCTCGCCAATATCCTGGCAGTGGGGATCGAGCTGACCGGCGGCAATGCCCGCACCATCGAGAATGGCGGCGGCACCGTTGGCGCGGCCCGCCAGTTGTTCAAGTTCGGCCCCGACGACCTGGTGATCGCCATCGCCTTCTCGCTTTATATGCGCGACACCGTGGTCGTCACCCGCCACGCCAAGCGCCACGGCATCCCGGTGCTGACCATCACCGACCACCTGAACTCGCCCTTGGCCGCAGTGGGCGACTTGTCGCTCTTCGTCGAGGCATACCACGAATACAACCCGCCCTCCGATACCGCGATCCTGGCGTTGATCGAGGCGCTGGTCGCCGCGGTCGCTAGCCGCGTGCCCAATGCCGTGGACGTCGCCGAACGCTTCGCCGCCTTCTCCTATCCATGGATGATGAGCACCGATCCCGACTGGTCGCCTCTCAAGGGGTGAAGCGCAGCGCGAAACGATCCGCCCGGCGCTTCACCCTGCCGACGGCATTCCTCTCAGCGCCTGTCCGAGAATTTCTCGAAGATGCCATTGAGCCCGGATGCGCCGTGCCTCAATGGCTCGAACGACCCGCCCTTGATTGCGGTGGCCGCCGCCATGGTTGACGCCCAACCCACCGAGGCCAGCGAGCCGCCCACGCTCAAACGTCGCACGCCAAGATCGGCCATCTCGCTTACCGCCCAGCCCGGATCCCAGACCAGCACATTGAGCGGCTTGGGCGCCACGGCCCGCACCATGGTGGCGATTGCCTCCTTGCTGGCGACGCCGGGGGCATAGAGACAATCGGCCCCCGCATCAGCAAATGCCACCAGCTTGTCGATGGCCGGCGTCAACGCATCCCCGTCGATCAGCAGTCCCTCGGTGCGGGCAACCAGCAGCACATCCTCGCCAGACTGGTCGATCGCCAACCGCGCCGCCTTGAGCCGTTCAAGCGCCGTCGACAGATCATAAAGCCTGCCATTGTCCACATCGCGGTCCTCGATCGACAGAGCGGCGATCCCGGTCGCAATGGCAAGCCTCACATTCTCCGCCACGCCTTCGCTCGTGTTCGAAAATCCCGCCTCAAAATCCGCATTGACCGGCAGATCGACCGCCGCGCTCATCGCCCGCAAATGCTCCAGCACGTCGTCGCGCGTCGTGGCGTAATCCGGCCGTCCAGTGGTCCAGGCATACCCGCTACTGGTCGACGCCAGCGCACTGAACCCCAAATGCTGCAACATGCGCGCGCTGCCCACATCCCACGGATTGGGCAGCACAAAACATCCCTCCCGATGCAGCGCCCGAAACGCGGCCCGCTTCTCTTCAGTGGTACGGCTCATTTGGGCTCTCCAGTTGGCTAGGGTGTTATGAGAGTTTTATCTTCTCCGGCGGGCTTCCACCATGCTCTGCTCGCCCGGAACACTCCAATGAGAGTCGCACGATGAGTGAGCCACCTGCCGAGCCTGTATTGGGGCAGGCCGCCGAATTTGCGGCGCTGCTGGCGAGCATCCGCGCCTGCCGCATCTGCCGCGACACACCGCACTTCGGAGAGAAGCTTCCGCACGAGCCACGCCCGGTTATCCAGGCGTCGCCCCAAGCGCGCATCTGCATTGTCGGCCAGGCGCCGGGCGCGCGAGTACACGCATCGGGCCGTCCATTTACCGACGCCTCAGGCGATCGTTTACGAGCTTGGCTCGGCATCGGCGAGGCCGATTTCTACGATTCTGAAAAAGTCGCGCTCATTCCCATGGGCTTCTGCTTTCCGGGAAACGACGCCAAGGGCGGCGACCTGCCGCCGCGCCGCGAATGCGCTCCGGCCTGGCATGACGCCGTCTTTGCGCATTTGCCGAACATCGAACTGCTGCTCCTTATCGGCCAATATGCGCAACGCCGATACCTTGACCGCTCGGACATGTCCGGCGGGCTAACGCGCACCGTGCAGGACTGGCGGAAAATCTATCACCGCCCAGGCCCTCACCGAACCATCCCTTTGCCGCATCCCTCTTGGCGAAACAGCGGCTGGCTGAAGCAGAATACCTGGTTCGAAGCCGAACTCCTGCCGGTGCTGCGCGCGGATATCGGCAACCTGCTCAGCTAACCCGAAGCGCGCCCTCGATCTCCAAAAATTCGGCAGAGTGTGCGATTGTCAGTCGCGCAGGGCAATCATAACGCTTTTCCACCCGTCGGCTGACGCATTAGCGAGGTTGTAACGGCTGGCTACGTATTATCGAGTGCTATCAGCTGAGCGGCACTATGGTCTCGTACGTCGTCAATGTTCGCCTAGACCAAGTCGACACCAATAGCGGCGCTCTCCATTTACCGCGTTTCAGCCTACAAACTGCGCTTGAGGCTGCGGGGCACGATATCCTGCTGTTTGCCTCACGGGACGAAGATACCCCCGGCTATTTCGGAACCGCAGCTATGGGAGATCCAATACCTGATCCTTCGAACAGGAGTAAGTACTGGCTACCGCTGCATAACCAGCAACCGCTCACTCGCGTAGTGACACTGAGAGAGCTTCGCGCCCTGGGAATGGCGGAGATGCCCTTCCACACCTACTCCCGTCCTATTCGCCCTGTCACTGAACAGGAGCACGAAGGGCTGGTGACGATTGGGGTAATACCCAGCGGTTTTGGTGAAAAGGAAGTTCAACCACTCGCTCAGGCGCCGATCTATCGCGGGAGGCTCGTGAAAGTCCAAGATCGCCAACTCCGCTTCGAGATGATGGATGCCTACGGTCCCGAGTGTGCCTTTACACGCAGGAGTTTCCCGGATTTGAGTGGGCTTAGATACGGGACCGACGTCGGCCATATATGGCCGCGCCATGCCGGCGGGCCGGACATTATCCAAAACGTTCTGCCCATGAGCAAAGATGTGAATAAGCAATGGGACGAAGGCCTGATCAGCCTGAAGAACAATGGCGATTTACTCATTGCCAACAAGGCAGAAAAAGATACGCGCGCACTGTTTGCCAGTTTCAAGCGCGTTGAATTCCCAACGGACGTGCGGTTGTGGCCGGACGTTAAGAACAGCATCGCGATGAGATATTCGAGAGGGGCCCAAAATGGTTCAACTATCCAGATAGGTAGACGGCGTCACTTTTTCCTTCTGCGCCTTTGGGCACTTGGAACCAACCAAGTCGCCACCCGCCCCGGGGGTCCGAGGCGAAGTTCATAAGCAAAAACCCTTCCCTCTTTCCTCTTGCCTCTTCCCTCTTTCGTCTCCGCCCCCGCCTCCCGTCGATGCCCTCTTCCCTCTCCCTCTTCGCGATGCACTCCTGCCGATGGCCGATGGCCGATGGCCGATGGCCGATGGCCGATGGCCGATGGCCGATGGCCGATGGCCGATGGCCGATGGCCGATGGCCGAGAAGGGTGTTTGTGGGGCGAAGTGGCTGTCAACTGCTTGATGCGGGTGACTGCACAGTCCGCGCGGGGTTGCCTTTGGCCTTAAACGCAAAAACCCCCAGTCATTTCTGACTGGGGGTTTTCTTGTTTCGACATTGTATTTGAGACTCATACGTTTTTGGCAGACCTTGCAGCGACCTACTCTCCCAAGCCTTGAGACTTA